>CAZPNX010000010.1:0-1847 GCA_964588285.1 uncultured bacterium | reverse complement strand
CATGTTGGCACTCAGGATGCGCCAGAAGCAGGCCGAGTTCTATTTCGTCAGCTACCCGGCCGAAGATTTGATGGAGAAGATCCGCTTCATGTCCCGATTCTACGGCGAACGGGGAGAGGCGGTCGGCGGAGAAAAAATGGAGTCGGAGGACGAGACCGAGGAGTTTTTTGCCCAGATCGAGCGCTCATCGGGCGCCTTCCAGCGCGACCTCAACCGCAAGAAGGTACGGCAGATCCGGGAGTTCTACCGCATGGAGACCGAGCAGCCCATTATTCCGGGGGCGGTGCTGCTCTACACCCCGGAGGAGCTGTCCTTCACGCCCTTCAAGGGCTACGAGCGCACCGGTGAGCTGGAGGAGCCCGGGGAAAATTTCCTGGTGATAGACGGCCAGCACCGGCTGGCCGGGCTGAACTTTTACCTGTCGGAAAAGGACGCCGACCGCAAGATCGAGGTGCCCTGCGTCATCTTCGACGGCAAGGCGGCCGAGTTCGCCACCGAGATGTTCGTCATCATCAACTCCACCCATACCAAGATCAACAAGTCGCACTTGGTGGACCTCTACGAAAAGATCTCCTGGGGCACCGACCCGGACAAGAAATACGCCGCGGCCTTAGTCAGGATGCTCTATTCCGAGGGCGACTCGCCCCTGCGCTACCACGTCAATATGCTGGGCGGGCGCTCGGGACAGGAAATGTGGATCAACCAGGCCCAGCTGTTCGGCGAGGTCCACCGTTTGATCGTCCGGAAGGAGGTCCAGCCCCTGATGGAGGACGGCCGGGGGCGCAGCCGTGATGCCGGCTACGGCTTCCTGCGCGATTTTCTCAAGGGGGCCAAGTCGGCCTTCGGCGAGGCCTGGGGCGACAACAAACGCTACATGGCCACCCGGGACGTCACCCTCAAGGGACTGATCCGCCTAGCCGGGGATGCGGCCGCGGCCTGGGGCAAAGAACTGCCCGAGGACAGAAAGGAGACGGAGGCTTTCTTCAGGGAGAAGCTGGCGCCGCTTTCGGAGCTGGTGCGCGACTTCAGACGCGAGGATTTTTATGAGCGCTTTGCCGCCAAGAGCCAGGTGGAACGGGTGGAGACCATCCGCAAGAGGCTGGCCAGGCAGCTGGGGATAAACGGGCAGGGCAAGGGCAGGGAATAAGGGAATTTGCCAGTTGGGCTGTTGGTATGGCTGCGGTTTTTTTGTTATCCCTGGGTAATATGAGGAGAACGATGAAAAATTATTACGCGCATTCAATAGAAGGCCAACCAGTGGAAGAATGTTTAATTGCCCATATACGTACAAGTGATGGACTTAAACAGTGTTTAAGTAAACACTTGAATGAGACATCATCTCTTGCCGGTAAATTTGCTGATAAAATAGGCATGAAGGAAATCGGTGAGGTGATGGGCTTGCTGCACGATTTTGGAAAAGCTAGTGCAATATTTCAAGGATATTTGCGTTCCGAACAAGGCTTGACAAGTCCAGATGAAGACGGTTATATAGACGCGCAGCGCGGCGAGGTTGACCACTCCACCGCCGGGGCGCAACTGGTGTACGAGAAACTTGCCAGCAGAGGACAGGAAGGCAATATTCTGGCGCAGTTTTTGGCGCTGGCAATCGCTTCGCATCATTCGGGGTTGATAGACTGCCTGAAACCCGACGGCTTCAATGACTTCCAGCGGCGCATCGAAAAAGAAGATGCCAATACCCATCTGGCAGAAGCGCGTAGCAAACTGCGCGACATCGAAAAACAATTGGATGAGATTCTCGCCCAGCCGATTGAAAAACAGTTCTTTGAAAAAATAATGGGCATGAGAGACGCAGAGAAAGATGTTACCTTACCCTTCAAACACGGCTT
>CAZPNX010000009.1:0-92198 GCA_964588285.1 uncultured bacterium | reverse complement strand
CGCCGATAGGCCGGCCATCTCGATACGTTCGCCGGGGCGAACACTCGATGGCCGGCGGGATCAAAGCAAGCGCCCGGCCTTTCGGCCGGGCGCTTGGCCATATTTTCTTTCCATAATCAGCGCAGCTTGGTGACCCTGCAGGTAGACGTTCCCTCTTTCCTTTCGGCCCTCACAAAGTAAATGCCCTGGCCCATGGCGGCGCCTGTGTGATCCTTTCCATCCCACGCCAGACATTCCGACCCGCCTCCCAGGTCGCGAACCATCCTTCCGGTAAGGTCATAGATCCGGACCCGGGATGCGGGGTCGGCGCTCAATCTCAAGGTTCCCCCGAACGGGTTCGGCCAGACGGAGAAGCTCCTTCCCTCCCTTGAGGCGGAAAGTCCGGCCGAGGCGCTTACCGGCCCGTAATAGGTGAGAGCGCCCCCCTGCTCCATCTCGCCGATGCGGTAATAATACGTTTGGCCCGGCTGGGCGCGGTCGTCGGTAAAACTGTAATTGGAACCGATACCGCTGCTGCCGGCGGCAGGCAAACGGCCGATTTCCGAAAAACCGGCTTCTGCGTCCAGGCTGCGCTCCACCAGCCAATAGGCGCTGCCCTGCTCCGAAGCGGTGGACCAGCGCAGTCTGACGGCTCCGGGCTCGGAGAAGGCATTAAAAGCGACCAGCTCCACGGCCGAGGGAGCGTTGGACACCAGCCAGTTGCTGGAGGAGCCGGAAAGGGCGAAGTTGTACAGCTGTCCGTCAATGGGCGACGACTTTCCCGCATAGGCGCCTGAGGAGTCGTACACGGTGGTCACTCCGCTGTTGTCGCCTCCGGCCACTCCTTGGTTTAAGGTCCATTGGGCAACAAGTCCCGGCGTTCCCGGAGCAACTGTGTAGTTCATGTTTTCCTGTATCTGCTGTTGAGTGCGGGGGTAATTCCAGATGCGAACCCGATCCATACGTCCATTATAATATGATGAGCCTGAGATCAACTTGCCCAGGGCCAATGTTTCGGCGTCGGTGTACCGCCAGATGATCGAGATATGTCTAGGCAGATAAACCGTTGTGTCCAGGTTCCCGTCAACATAGAATCTGACCGTAGTATCCCGGTAGGTGACGGCGGCGTGCTTCCAAGTATTTAAAGGAAAAGAGGATTTGCTGCTTACATCAAAATAATTTACGTTGTAGGTACCTGCATTTCCCCACAGGAGTCTGAATTTACTTGCATAAAAGTTGATATAGTAGCCGTCAGGGTTTCCGTATGATTTTTTGTAGTGGATCAGGGGTGTTGAGTATGTGCAGTAGGATTTCGTGTAGAACCATCCTTCGAATGTTGCTGAGTCGGAGAGATAGAGTTTTTCGTTTCTGGTAACACGGACATAATCATTCGATCCGTCGAAGTCCAGGCAGTTGCGATCTGCCCGAGAGGGCGCCGCCAGCAGCAGGCAGACGGCGATGCTGAGCATTCCAAAGGCGATCCGTTTCATGGCTTTCTCCTTATTGAAGGTTTTTCTGTTCACAATAAGATAAAGCATATTATATGCCACGCCGCAGCTGTTTTTGTATTAATAAGCAGGTCAATGACTTACGATAATTAATATCGAAAAACCGAAATATCGGCATTGCAATCACGACACAATATCGTTGCTTTCGACATGAATTTATGACAAACCTGGATATACCTTTAACCAACTTCATTTATATATTATTGCTATACAAGCGGTTATATCTATCTCGGCATGGCATGACATTTGCTATTTAATATTTGTGAGGGAGAGTAATCATGCGTATCATTATAACCGGGAAAAAATTCGATTTGGATTACAAGGCCACTATTCTTATCATGCGCTGGCTGGTGGTCCTGTTGGTCATCTTCATGGCCGTCCACAGCACCAAAGGCTTTGATTTCTTCAGCCCCAACTATCTTTTGGCCATGGTCATCGTGGCGGCCAATGCCTTGATCTCGCTGACGCCCGCCGGGTTTTTCGAAAGAACCTGGTTCACCTATTTGCTGTTCATAATAGATATCGGCTTCGTCTCGGCCATGATCTACTTCTCCGAGGGGATAAACACCGATTTCTATCTGGTTTACTTCCTGTCCATCTTCATGTCCAGCATCGGCCGTTCGGTGAGCGGGGCCATCCCGGTGGCGGTTATCACCTCGGCCATCTACGGCTGGCTGGTCTACCGCCAGGGGGGTCTGGAGATGATGGCCCAGCCGTCGTTCTGGCTGCGGGTGCCGTTCTTTATGCTGGTGGCCCTGTTCTCAAGCCTGTGGGCCAGCCAGGTGGAGTGCGAAAAGAAGAAAAAGGAGGAGGCCGAGCATTTTAAAAGAAGGCTGGAGGAAGAGATAGAGACAGCCACCCAAGAGATAAGGAAGACATCCGAGAATTACAAGATACTCAAGGAGTACAACGAGAACATCCTGGCCAGCATCGCCAGCGGTGTTTTGGTGGTGGACATGGACGGGGTGGCGACCACCTTCAACCGCGAAGCCTCCAGGATACTGAAGATCCCCCAGACCGCCATCGTCGGAAAAAACATAGATGAGCTGCCGCAGCTTTTCCCCCTGGCCAGGTATCTGAGGCAGGCCTTGGACACCGGCCGGCAGTTCCAGCTTCAGGAAATGAGATTGAATTTGGAGAACGATCGGGAGGTGGTGCTGGCGGTTTCCGTTTCCATCCTCAAGGAGCAAACGCCCCGCAGCAACGGGGCCATCGCCATCTTTCAGGACATCACCGCCACCAAAATGCTTGAGGAGAAGGTCAAGCAGACCGAGAAACTGGCGGTGCTGGGCGAGATGGCGGCGGTCATGGCCCACGAGATCCGCAACCCCCTAAACGCCATCGCCGGATTCGCCCAACTTTTGCAGGCCAAGAAGGACACCGATTCCAGGATCGCCCGATTTGTGGAGATAATAGTCCAGGAGGCCTTCCGCATAGATGCCATCATCTCGGATATACTTGACTTTGCCCACCGAAAGAAATTATCATTGGGGGAGGTGAACATCGGCGACGTCATCGGGAAGATAACCGGCAACGGGCATCTGGCCAAAGACGAGAAAGAGGTGGAATTGTCGGTAAGGTTGTCCGACGGCCTGCCGACCGTCAAAGGAGACGCCGTCAGGCTGGAGAGGGTTCTGATCAATCTGATAAACAACGCCCGGGAATCCATAAAGGGAAAAGGCCGGGTGGTAATTAGGGCGGAGGCCGAACAACAAGAGGAGACGGCCGGCGTCAGAATCACTGTGGCCGACAACGGCCAGGGTATCCCGCCGGAGATGATGGACAAGATTTTCCAGCCGTTCTTCACCACCAAGAGCAAAGGCACCGGACTGGGGTTGGCCATCATCCAAAGGATAGTTGAGGAGCACCGGGGAAGACTGACGGTTGAAAGCCGCCCGGGAGAGGGGACAGAGTTCAGCATTTTCCTGCCGGCGGCTGCGGCCTGATCCTGCCGATAAGCGTTAAACGTCAATCTACGAGGTAAAAATGAAGAGTATTTTAGTAGCCGACGATGAAGCCAACATTCGGCTGTTATTTGACGAACTTCTGAGCGGCGAGGGTTATCAGGTGACGACGGTAGGCTCGGGCCGGGAGGCTCTGCGAAAGCTGCTCAAGGAGAGGTATGACCTGCTGATAACTGACATCAAGATGCCGGACGTGAACGGCCTTGAGCTTTTGGAGCGCATCCGGGAGCTGGGCCAGGGCCTGCCGGTGATCATCTGCACCTCTTTCAAGCACCTTCAGGAGGATTACACCGTGTCCTCCGCCGGGGTTTTCGAGTATCTCACCAAGCCGGTGAATCTGGAGGAGCTGAAAAAGAAGGTGGGGGAAGCCCTTAAGGAAAAGTGAGGGGGGGCGGTTAGATGAAACGGATATTGGTGGCCGATGACGACCGAAACGTCCTCTTTCTCATCTCCGAGCTTTTGGCCCGCAGCGATTACGAGGTGAGCCAGGCCATCAACGGCGATCAGGCTCTGAAAATGGCCCGGGAGCTTCTGCCGGACCTGGTTATTTTGGATATAATGATGCCGGGCAAGGACGGCTTGGAGGTCTGCCGAACGTTGAAGGGGGATCCGGCAACCTCATCAATCAAAGTGATCATGGTTACGGCCAAGGCCCAGGGACGTGACAGAGAGGCGGGACTGGAGGCCGGGGCCGATGAATACATAACTAAGCCGTTTCGCCTTAACGAACTTTTGGACAAGATAAAGGAGGCCATCTGATGCCGGACGACAGGCGCTCACTCGCCTGTGATCTTGACCAACACCCTCTTTTTTCCCTTCCGTCGAACTCCTCATAGAAGATCTACCGCGCCCTGAAATCAAGCCTGCCTCCGGAGACGGCCGTCAACGCCTTCCTTTGCATGCTCCGTCTCTTGAGGTGGGCGTGCCTTTTATTTCTTTGACAGGCTCGACTCAAGCCTTTCCTGCCCTGTTGTGCCGGTATCCGGACATCTGAGCCTGCGAAGCCAGCTATTCAAGCCAGCGCTTGTAGTTCTGGTGCCGGACCGCCTCTCGGTTGTTGATGAAGATCGAGGCGGTGAGGTGCGCGGCGGCGGCCGGGGCCAGGCCCCCGGCTAGGCCGACCTTGTTGACATAATCCTCAACCTGCGGGGCGCTGTCGAAAAAACCGTAGCTGGAGGGTTAATTAAACCACGGTTTCAGACGGTTCGATCTCATTATGGCTAGACACCGGCAATGATGGCTTGCATTTTAGCATGCTTTGCGGGATAATAATAATTCCATGAATGTCAAAACGGGAGGGTTTCCGGTGACTGATAAAAGAGCCAGAAGCAACCAGGAGCTGCCTCCAAAAATATCCGAAAAGATCAGGGATGTCCTCAGGGAAGACCCTGATTTCCTGGTTCCGGTCAAGAAACTCATGAGACACTTCCTCAAGGACGAGGAACTTCCGGAGTATCAGGAATTCTTGGCCTTGCTCAAATCCCAGCCTGACCTGGTGGTGATGGATCTGGAGGATAAGTCCGAGGATGAGGATTGGGATGAAAAGGAGATGGAGGCTTTGGGCTACTACACCGGTCCCAGGGTCAGGCTCAAGGACCGGATGCCGTCGCCGGCCGACATCGCCGCCATCTTAAAGCGGCACACCGACCGGATGATGGAGTCCCTGGGACAGGCCTACTGCGCGGGGGCCGATAGCTTCACCGAGGAGGAGGAGGACGGCATGCTGGCCCTGCTGGAGCGGGCCAAGAGCCTGCGCGATTCGGTGCAGAAGGCCATTCCTGTCCAGAATAAAAAGACGGTTAAAAGTGGAAAAAGTGCCAAGGGAAGAAAAAAAAGCGCTACTTAGCGGAGCGCGCTCGGTCGGCGTGGAGCTGGGGCAGCGGGAGCTCAATCTCCTGCTGCGCTACGCTGAGTTGGTCCGCCATTGGAACCAGAAGATCAACTTGGTTTCCAGAAAGGATATTGGGAACCTAATCCCCGGCCACATAGTTGATTCCCTGGCCGGGGTGCCGGTGTTGAAAAAATTGCTGGGAGTGGAGCCAGAGAGCAAGGCGGTGTCCCTCGTAGGGCAGGAGCGGGGCTTGGCTCGGGATGACACCGCACCCACCCCCCCGCCCTTGATGGCGCAGGGCCTGTCCTTCGACTGTTCGGCGCGGGGCTTAGCTCAGGACAAGGCACGAGATGACACTGCGCCCGCCCACCCACCCTTGTTGGCAGGAGGGGATGCTCAGCAGGGCGCCACGCCACCCCGCTTGTCCAGGGTCATGGACCTGGGCTCTGGCGGCGGACTGCCGGGGATACCGCTTAAGATTTGCCTGCCGGAAATCGATCTCACCTTGGTGGAGTCCACCAAAAAGAAGGCAAGGTTCCTGGTGGCCGCGGCCAATGACTTAGGGCTTGAAGGCGTGGCGGTCGTGGACAGGCATTCCCGCGAATTGGAGAGAAGCCCGGAGCATCGCAGCAAGTACGACCTGGTGACGGCCCGGGCGGTGGCCGAGCTCAAGGAGCTGATCGTGCTGGCATTCCCTTTCCTCAAGCCTGGGGGGAGGCTGGTGGCCTACAAGGGGGCTAGGGCCGTGGAGGAGGCTGCCGGCGCTGGAAATACGCTTAAAAGGATGCATGGAAAGATTGAAAACTTGCCTGTCCTTCTTTCTTCGGAAACCGAACACGGTAAAAAGATTATAGTTATAAGGAAAATCGAGTAGAACTTTGGACGAAAAGCGCGGAACACTGGTCCTCTTCGACATCGACGGCACTCTAGTTCACTGCGGGCCGACGCCGCGCCGGGTTTTCAAACGTGCCCTAGAACAGACCTTCGGCACCGCCGGGCCGATCGACGAATGGATATTCGACGGCAAGACCGACCCGCTCATTGTCCGGGAGCTGATGGATGCCGCCGGGGTGGCCTATGACGAGGGCCTGATAGGATCTGCTCTCGGGCTGTATGTCGAGTGGCTGGCTCGGGAGCTGCCGGATGAGCCGGCCAAGCGGGTCCTGCCCGGGGTCCGACATTTGCTGGACGCTTTGGCGGGGCGGGGCGCCCTGCTGGGTTTGCTGACCGGCAACGTTAAAGACGGGGCCAGGGTCAAGCTCGAATCCCTGGGGCTTTGGGATTACTTCCCATTCGGGGGTTTCGCCGACGACTCGCATCTGCGCAGCGAGATCGCCACGGCGGCGGTGAGGCGGGCGGGCGAGTTCGCGGGACGTGAGTTCTCAGGCAACGAGATAGTGATAATCGGGGACACGCCCCACGACATGAGCTGCGGCCGGCACCTGGGGGCCAGGGCGGTGGGGGTGGCTACCGGTAGGAGCTCGCCGGAGCAACTGGTGGCTGCCGGGGCCGAGTCGGCCCTCGCCGACTTTTCGGATGCGGAAAGGGCGATGAAAGCGATTCTCCAATGATAAATTGAAAAGAAAACCCCGCCTTAAGGCGGGGTTTTTCGATTTCAGAAGCAGGCTAGAACATGTAGTAGCCCAGCATCACCGAGATGGCCGAGTTCTTGACGGTGTAATCGCCCTCTTTGTCGAACGTCCCCATCCCCATGGTATAGCGGGCATCCACCGATAATTTTGCAGGGGTTTTCACTTCTGCGCCGAACACGAGCCCAAGGTCCGTGCCCTTGATCTCATCCTTGATATCCAAGGAACCGCCATTAGTAAGCTTCGCGCTCATAAGCAATCCAGCGGCTGGTCCAGCATAAATGCTGGGAACGATGAGTTTGCCGAAGGAGAACTTGAGTAGAACGGGGATCTCAACGTAATCATGCTTCTCGTAAAGTGTTGCTCCTAATATGGTGTACTTGGCGCCCTTCTGGGAGTAGAGAATCTCCGGCTGGACCTTAAAAGCGATTAGATCCAGGCAGGCGAAGGCCCCGCCCACGGCCCCTATCTTATAATCGTTGTCTCCGGCGTCGCTTCCGGTAAACTTGGCCATGTTCACTCCTCCCTTGATGCCGAACGACGGCAGGAGGGCGTGGGCCAGGCCGACGGTGAGCAGCAACGTCATTGCCAGGAATGCCAGCTTCTTCATTTTTCAGCTCCTTGAATGTGTTGGCTTTAGTGAACGAACCATTACAAGAAGTATATAACAGCGGCCGGTGGAAAGCAACATTATTTTCGACCAGACCCCGTTACCGACGCCCGGTTTCGCTTGACAAAATTCCCGGGCTGTATTATCATAAACATTCAGCTTTCATGAGATTATGACCCGGATCATCGCCATCGCCAACCAGAAGGGCGGGGTGGGCAAAACCACCACCGCCATCAACCTGGCCGCCTCCCTGGCCGCCTTGGAAAAGAAGGTGCTTTTGGCCGACATCGACCCCCAGTCCAACGCCACCAGCGGGCTGGGCGTGGACAAGTCGTCAGTGGAGCGGGGAGCCTACGACCTGCTGATGGACGGGGTCGGGGCGGCCGAGCTGATACTTCCCTCCCAGCTTGACAGGCTCTTCCTGCTGCCCTCCCAGATCGACCTGGCCGGGGCCGAGGTGGAGATGGCCGCCATGGATGGCCGGGAGTTTCTGCTCAAGCCAAAAATGGAGGCCCTGCGCACCCAGTACGATTATATCTTCATCGACTGCCCGCCCTCTTTGGGCCTTCTGACCGTCAACGCTTTGGCCGCGGCCGACACGGTGCTGGTGCCCATCCAGGCCGAGTACTACGCCCTGGAGGGCCTGGGCCAGCTGATGGGGACCATCGAGATGGTGAAGGAAAGCCTGAACCCGGGCCTGGAGATTGAGGGGATACTCCTGACCATGTACGACTCGCGCCTAAACCTGGCCCACCAAGTGGCCGACGAGATCAAAAAACACTTTCCGGACAAAGTCTACAAGACGATCATCAACCGCAGCGTGAGGCTGGCCGAGGCCCCGTCCCACGGCAAGCCGGTGATCACCTATGACATCGGCTCAGCCGGGGCCCAGGCTTACTTGTCGCTGGCCCGGGAGGTGGTGGGGCGGCACAAGCGATAGGCGTCCTTTCTTCTTTTCACGCGCAGAGACGCATTGATTTTAATGTCATAGCACCGAGGAAGACAAGACCCAGGCTGCGTTTTCAAAATCCTCATATCTCTGCGGCATATAAAGATACTCAATACCAGATCGGTCGAACATATGACCAAGGGAAATAAGATAAGGCTGGGGGTGGCGGCACTGGCTGCGATCTCGGTGGCCGGCTGCGCCACTATAGGAGAGATCGGTAACATCATGGTCAATCTGCAGCGGCTGAAGTTCCGGGTGGCCGGTGTCCAAGCCTTCGCCCTGGCCGGCATTGGCCTTTCCGGCAAGCAGCGGGTGGAGGATTTCTCGGTCCTCGACGCCTTCAGGCTGATGAAAGCCTACAACGACCGGAAACTGCCGGCCAGCTTCATTTTGAACGTCGAGGCCAGCAACCCCAACGACGGCACTGGCGGCACCACCCAGACCGTCTCCACCCTCACCAGCTTTGAGTGGCGGCTTTTGATAGACGGCAAGCCCACCGTCTCCGGAAACATCGAAAAGTCGATAGAGATCCCGGGCACCGGGCAGGCGACCATCATTCCCCTCAGGATCAGCCTGGACCTGGTGGAGTTCTTCAAGGACAAGGGATACGACGACCTGCTGAACCTAGCCCTGGCGTTGGGCGGGGCAAAAAGCGACATCTCCCGCATTTCCTTGGACGCCCAGCCCCGGGTCTCCACCCCGCTGGGGGAGATAGTTTATCCGGGGAGGATCACCATAGTCTCCAAAGAGTTCCGGCAGTAATTGTTAAAGAGCAAGGATATTCAATAGCGATTATTGGAGATGACAATGGATCTTAAGGATCTGTCGAAAGAACTGCGGGTCAAGCCCGGCAAGAAGGTTGACCTGTCCAAGTGGGACCCGGACTGGACCCCGGGCGTCAAGGACAAGGAGGAGGCCGAGGCCGCCTTAACCAAAAACCAGGAAAAGCTGCCCAAGCTCCAGAACCTGCTCTTTGCCGAGAACAAACATTCCCTGCTGGTCATCCTTCAGGGCATGGACACCTGCGGCAAGGACAGCACCACCCGTAACGTGATGTACGGGGTCAACCCCAACGCCTGTCGCGTTACCTACTTCAAGGCGCCGACGGCGCAGGAGCTGGACCACGACTTCCTGTGGCGCATCCATCAGCATGTTCCGCCCAAGGGCGAAATCGGCATATTCAACCGCTCCCACTACGAGGACGTTCTCATCGTCCGGGTGAAGAACCTGGTGCCCAAGGAGGTCTGGTCCAAGCGGTACAAGCAGATCAACCAGTTCGAACACATTCTGGCCCGCAACGGGACGACCATCCTCAAGTTCTTTCTTCACATAAGCAAAGAAGAGCAGAAGAAGCAATTGGAGGAGCGCCTGAACGACCCGACCAAGAACTGGAAGATGAATCCAGACGACCTCAAGGAGCGCGACCGCTGGGACGAGTACATGAAGGCCTACGAGGCGGCCCTGTCGGAATGCAGCACCAAATGGGCGCCCTGGTTCATCATACCGGCCGACAAGAAATGGTTCCGCAACCTGGCCGTCTCCCAGATCATCATCGAGGCTTTGGAGGGACTGAGGATGAAGTTCCCCAAACCGGATTTCGATCCCAAAAAGATTGTGGTCCAATAGCAATGTTAGATTTCAAGTAATCCATTTAAGGATCGCCGACCATGCCGATGATGCCTATGTACCATCTGCAATCCCCGGTTCCCCAGCTCCGGGATGATTTACCCAGCCTGACGGACGAAGCCGGGGATGATATCTTCGGGCAGGAGAATCAGGGAGGGAACGAATCTCAATACCAGGAGGGAAGATGAGCGTCAAAGGGCCGGCCATAGCGGTTCTGCCGCTGTTCATCAAGGAAAGGTTCGGCAAGAACGGCCTGGACGAATGGCTGGGGGCCATATCGCCCCAGGCCAAAAAGGTATACACCGCACAGATCCTGCCCAGCGAGTGGTATCCCATCGAGGAAACATATCTGGAGCCGACCAAGGTTCTCTGCGACCTTTTCTACGGCGGGGATCCGGCCGGGGCCCGGGAGATCGGGGCCTACAGCGCCGACTACGCCCTGAAAGGCGTCTACAAGGCTTTCGTCAAGATGACCTCGGTCAAATTTTTCGTCAGCCGGACGGCCTCCATCCTGCAGACCTACTACAAACCCTGCACCGCCCAGGTGGTCCTCTCCGAGCCCAAACGGGCCGCCCTGCAGATGCACGTGTTCCCTAAGCCTTCGCTCTACGCCGAGATGCGCATCGCCGGCTGGACCCAGCGGGCCTTCGAGATACACGGATGTAAAAACCCCAAGGTCGAGGTCACCAAATCGCTGGCCAAAGGCGACCCCTACGCCGAGTTCTATGGCACCTGGGAATAGAGAACAGATCAACAACACAAACCGACGGGAGAGCATGAAGGTAAAGGGAATAGCCATAGCCATAATGCCCGACTTCGTTAAGGAGAAGTTCGGACCCGAGGGCCTTTCCAAATGGATGGCGGCCCTGCCCCAGGAATCGCGCGACATCTTCGGCAGCCATATCCTGGTCAGCAAATGGTATCCGGTACCGGAGGCCTACCATCTGCCCACCGAAGCCTTGTGCCGCGAGCTTTACGGCGGAGAGCTCAGGGGCGCCTGGGAGCTGGGGCGCTACAGCGCCGACTATGCCCTGAAGGGGGTCTACAAGGCCTTCGTCAAGTCGCCGGTGGTCTCGGTCAACATCGGGCATGCCGGACTGATGCTGCCCACCTATTTCCAGCCGGCCACCATCGAGATAATGGCCCTGGAGGAGCACCGGGCGGTGCTGCGCATCACCCGCTTCGAGGGCTCCAGCCATCACATCGAGAACCGGATCGGCGGCTGGATGGAACGGGCACTGGAGATCGCCGGGGCCAAAAACGCCAAGGTGGAGATCACCAGATCACTGGCCCACCAGGATGCCCATACCGAGTACCTGCTGTCCTGGGCATAGAAAGGAGACGACGGTGGAGGTCAAGGGCACGGCCATAGCCGTCTTTCCCGAGTTCATCGCCAGTAGGTTTGGAGAACCGGCCCGGGAGAAATGGCTTGAGGAACTGCCTGAAGACTCGGTCCGTTTCTTTCGAGGCCGGATCGACATCAACGCCTGGTATCCTTACCAACAGGCCTGCGTAGCGCCTACGGCCCTGGTGTGCCGGATGTTCTATGACAATGACCAGGCCGGCGCCCGGGAGCTGGGGCGCTACAGCGCCGAGTTCGCTCTGACCGGAGTATACCGTTCGTTGGTCAAGCTTAACGCTATCCGGCTTTACGTGGAGCGAGGAGGGGTGATGATCACCGAGTACTACCGCCCCTGCAGCAGCCGGACGGTCTCGGTCGAGAAAGGGCGGGCGGTGGTCCGCATTACCGAGTTTCCCGAAATCCACCCTCTTGTAGAGAACCGCATCGCCGGGTGGATGCAGCGGGCCATGGAGGTCCGGGGCTGTCTCCGGGTCGGGGTGGAGATAGCCAGATCCCTGGCATCTGGCGATGAGCTTTCCGAATTCTTGATAACCTGGGACGAAGGATAGGAGGGCGGAGATGGAGGTCAAGGGCACCGGAGTCGCCGTCCTGCCCGAGTACATCCGGAGGAAGCACGGCGAGGCGGCCTTGGCAAAATGGCTCGAGAGCCTGCCAGATACGAGCCGGGATGTTTTCCAGAAGACCATCGGTCTTTCGGACTGGTTCCCGGCAGAGGAGGCATACCTGGCGCCCACCGAGGCCGCCTGCCGGATGTTCTTCTCAGACCAGACGGCCGGCGCCAGGGAGCTGGGCCGCTTCAGCGCCGATTACGCCCTGGGAGGGGTCTACCGCATGTTCCTGCGCCTTCCCTCGGTCAAGTTCTTCATCGAACGGGCGGCCCACATGCTCTCCACCTATCTGCGTCCCTGCGCCAGCCGGGTGGCGGAGGTCGGCGACGGCCGGGCGGTGGTCCAGATCACCGGGCTTCCCGGCGTCACCGCCTTGACGGAACAGCGCATCGACGGCTGGATGCAGCGGGCCATGGAGATACACGGCTGCCGCAATGTGGGGGTGGAGATTACCAAGGCGCTTTCACGGGGAGATCCCTTTACGGAGTTCATCATAACCTGGGAGCAGTGAAGGCATGGCCATGGAGGTCAAGGGCGTAGCGGTACTGATTTTTCATCCGTTCATAACGGAAAAATACGGACAGGTCGGCTACAGCGACTGGCTGGCGTCGCTATCGCCGGAATCGCGTTCCATCCACAACCAGCCGATCGATCCCAACGCCTGGTATCCCATCCGCGAGGCTTTCATCTCTCCCACCCAGGCGATGTGCGAGCAATTCTACGGCGGCGAGCCCAAGGGCGCCTGGGAGATCGGGCACTTCAGCGGCCATTACACCTTCCGGGGATTCCTGCGCTCCATCCTCAAACTGTCATCGGTGAGGATGTTCCTGCTGAGGTCGACGGCGGTCATGCCCACCTACTACCGGCCCAGCGCCCTGGCGGTGCCCGAGATCGGCGAGAACCGGGCCCAAATATGCATCACCCATTTTCCGGAACCGCATCTGATGGTGGACCACCGGATAGCCGGCTGGTCGGCCGGCGCCCTGGAGGCTCATGGGCAGAGGGAGGTGGCCTCGGCCGTCACCAAATCACTGGCCAAGGGTGATCCTTATACGGAGATAAAATTAACATGGAAGTGACAATCGCGGCATGACACAGAGCAAGCGAGGACTGGGCAAGGGCCTGGCGGCCCTGATTCCGACCAAGCAGCCTTCCGCTGCGGCCAGGCCCGAGGGCACGGAGCGATATCTTAAAATTGCCGAGATCAAGCCCAACCGGTTCCAACCCCGGCGGTTCATCCGCGAGGAGAATCTGAAAGAGCTCTGCGACTCCATCAAGGAAAAAGGAGTGATAGAACCGGTGGTGGTCAGGCGCAGCCAGCAGGGTGGTTACGAATTGATAGCCGGGGAAAGAAGGCTTCGGGCCTGTCAAAAATTGGGGCTCTCCACCATACCGGCCATGGTTCGCCAAGCTACGGACCAGGAGGCCCTGGAGATCGCCCTGATAGAGAATATCCAAAGGGAGGATCTCAACCCGCTGGAGGAGGCCAGAGGCTATCAGAGGCTGGCCAAAGAATTTTCGCTCTCACAGGAACAGTTGGCGCAAAAGGTGGGAAAGGATCGATCCACAGTGGCCAATTCCCTCAGGCTCCTTTCCTTGCCTCCCGAGGTCCAGGCCATGGTGGAGGATGCAAAACTTTCTGCCGGGCACGCCCGGGCGGTGCTGATGGCCGATGACCGAAAACGCCAGGTCTGGCTGGCCGGAATGATGATCAAAAAGGGGATGACGGTGCGACAGGCTGAGGAGCTGGCTCGGGGCGGACAGGCTTCGGGACGCGGCCGCTCCCAGGCCAAAACACCCAAGGCCCTAGATCAACATCTGGCCAACATCCAGTCCGAAATGCAGCGGGCGCTGGGAACCAGGGTCAGGATAATGCCCCAGGGGAAAAACCGGGGCCGGGTGGAGATCGAATATTATTCATGGGACGATCTGGAGAGGGTCATGCAGAGGATGGGGATAAAATTCTGATACCCAGAAAACAAAGTTTTACAAAACAGCTGTCATATGGAGATAAAACCGGTTTCGATCCAAAAACCCGCCGAGGCCAACGTCATTCTGGGCCAAACGCATTTCATCAAAACGGTTGAGGACCTCTACGAGGCCTTGGTTTCCGCGGTGCCGGGCATCAAATTCGGACTGGCTTTCTGCGAGGCCTCGGGCGACTGTTTGATAAGGGCCGAGGGCACGGACGAGGCCTTGAAAACAATGGCCGTCGACAATGCCCGGACGATAGGAGCCGGCCACACCTTCGTCATCCTGCTGGGCAACGCCTATCCCATCAACGTACTGAACGCCATCAAGGCCTGCCCCGAGGTCTGCCGTATCTTTTGCGCCACGGCCAACCCCTGCCAGGTGGTGGTGGCCGAGTCCGAACAGGGACGGGGCGTTTTGGGGGTGATTGACGGCTTTCCCCCAAAAGGGGTGGAGGATGAGGCTGGGGTCAGCTGGAGGAAAGAGCTTTTAAGAAAGATCGGCTATAAGAGATAGACGGAAAACAGAGCATGCGCCTATCATTGACCATAGCGATCCTATGTTGGGCCATGGCAACCTTCCTCTGTTCGGCCGGCCAGGCCCAGACTAAGGTCATAGGTCCGCTGTCGGCCAGAATCGGCTCGGCCGGCCCGGATGAGAGGATGGCGGTAATGGTCTACTTTGTTGACAAGGGTCATGACGAAAAGGAGGCTTTGGATAAAGCGCTCGAGGAGAGGGTCCGGCAGCTTACCCCGCGAGCCCTGAAAAGAAGGGCCAAGATGGGAAAAGCCGAAGTGTCATACCAGGACCTGGCGGTATCTTCGGATTACTTGAAAGAGATATCCAATCTGGGCGCCCGGCACCGACAGACCCTGAACTGGTTCAATGCCGCCAGCTTTGAAATGACCAAGGATCAGATCGCCGCTTGCGCCGGGTTTAGGTTTGTGGACCGGATCGAGCTTTTAAGAAGCCGTCGCCGCTCCGACCTGCCGCCGCCCGAACCCTCCATGTCGGTTGGTCCCCCGCTCGAAAAGAGCCGGCTCAATTACGGACCTTCCTACCGGCAGAATCTGATGATAAACGCAGTGGCCTGCCACGATTCCGGATACTCCGGGGCCGGTGTTCTGGTGGCCATGTTCGACAACGGGTTCCGCAAGAACCACCAAGCCTTCGACGCCATCATATCATCAGGGCGGCTGGTGGATGAATGGGACTTTGTTGCCAACCATGACACTGTGGAATGGAGCGGGCACGGCACCGGCACCTGGTCGTTGGCCGGAGGCTTTGTCCCGGGCCAACTAGTCGGGCCGGCCTACGGGGCCAGCTGGGCCGTCTACCACACCGAGGACAACAATCAGGAGATGCCTGTCGAGGAGGACCATTGGGCGGCCGCCCTGCAGCGGGCCGATTCCATCGGGGCCGACATCGTCTCCAGCTCTTTGGGGTACCGGTATTTCGATTCCTCTCAGTACAATTATTCCTATCAGCAGCTGAACGGACAAACAGCCATCAGCACCTTGGCGGCCAGGCATGCCGCATCGCTGGGGATCTTAGTGTGCAACGCCATGGCCAACGACGGCCCGGAGATCGGCACCTTGGCCGCCCCGGCCGATGCCGACTCCATCGTCTCGGTGGGAGCCACCGATTCCCTGGGCTTTATCGCCGACTACAGCTCCCGCGGGCCGACCTACGACGGACGGCCAAAGCCGGAGGTCTGCGCCCAAGGATCGTCAACCTGGTGGGCCCAATGGTCGTCGACCACCTCCTACGGCTGGGCCACCGGCACCTCCTGCGCCACGCCGCTGGTGTCCGGGGCCTGTGCCCTGGTGCTGGAGGCCCATCCCGATTGGACCCCCATGCAGGTGAGGGAGGCCCTGATGATGACCGCCAGCCGGGCCGCCAATCCGGACAGCAATTCCTATGGATGGGGAGTGATCGACGTCTGGGCGGCCATTCATTATGATCCATTCGGCGTGATTGGCTGGCCGGTCAGGCAGCCGTCCCAGGGAGCATTGCCCCTCTGTTGGCCCAATCCCTTCCGGGATGTCACCACCCTGTGTTTCAACCTCTCTAGCTCTGGTCCGGTCACGGTGTCGGTCTACGAGGCCTCGGGCAGGCTTGTCTGGCGCAGAAGGTTGGGCCGATTGGATCGAGGCGCCCATGAATTGCAATGGACGGGCATCGACCATTCAGGGAGAAGGATGCCCAGCGGCGTATATATAGTCAAAACAGAGGGCCCTGGTCAGTTCGGGACAACGCGCGTATTACTGGTTCGCTAGTAGAAGCAACGGCGGTGGGTAGGCACTGAGAATTCTCGCCATGCTTCCCTTCATTTTGCTCCACAAATCTCAGGCTTTTCGATAAAAATTGAAATGATTTTATCGTCCGTTTTTAATAGACGCTTCATCTCGTTATTGCTGGCAGGATTGATTCTGGCAACTTTCCTTTCCTGCCGATACTCGAAAGAGACCGGCCAGCGAACCAGAGGCAATGAAAGTTCCTGCAACAGGCCCAATAAGGTCCGGTTAAATGTGGACACCGCCGGCCTGTGGGTGGAGGTGGCCGACCGGCCGGATACCAGGCAGATCGGACTCATGTTCCGGAAAAAACTGCCCGAGGACGAGGGAATGCTGTTCATCTTCGAGGAGTCGCAGATGCTGGATTTCTGGATGAAGAACACCTATCTGCCTCTGGATATCGCCTTCATCTCCAGCAGCGGCATCATCATCAATATCGAGTCCATGAAGCCGTTGGACGAAGGGCCCCGCTACCGGTCCCAGTCTCCGGCCCGATATGCCCTGGAGGTCAACCAGGGCTGGTTCGCCAGGCGGGGCATAAAACCCGGAGACAAGATAAATTTCTGAGCAGATGGCGGCCAGCCTGACAGCCTGGCTTCAGAGATGGGCGGCCGAGATCCAGGCCCGGCACTCGGTCAATCCCTGGATATTCCTGGGGCTGATGACGGCCTGCGCCCCCTTTTTTTACTATTCCATCTATCGGCTGGCCCGGGCTGCCGCCCTTAAAAATTCCGGCCAGATGAGCCTGTGGTCGACGGTCTTTCTGGCGGCCGCCGTTCTTCCCTATCTCTACATCATGGCCTGGGGGCGCCGCCTGCCTTGGTACATATATATAGTATTGGCGATCCTGATAGCACAGGGGGTGTGGTCCCTGCTTACAAAACGGAAACAGAGCGGAGCGGGAGGCGGATGAAGCCATTCCTTTTGGCCATAGCCCTGCTGGCGATGTCAACAGCGGCCGCGGGAGGGGGAAAAACCATCGCCACCTTTTCGATTGTCGCCTATGATCCGGCGGCCGAGGAGTGGGGGGTGGCGGTGCAGTCGAAATTTTTGGCGGTGGGGGCGGTGGTGCCCTGTGCCCGGGCCGGGGTGGGGGCGGTGGCCTCCCAGGCCTGGGGCAACCCCAATTTCGGAACCCAGGCGCTGGAACTTTTAGCCCAAGGGTTACCGGCGGATTCGGTTCTCGGCTTGGTACTTTCGGCCGACAGCAATATCCAGTATCGCCAGGTGGGAATGGTCGATCGCTTCGGCCGGGCGGCCAGCTTCACCGGAAAACTCTGCCAGGCCTGGGCGGGAGGGAAATGCGGAGACAATTACTGCGTTCAGGGCAACATCCTGGCCGGGGACAGCGTGGTCATCGGCATGGCCCAGGCCTTCGAGAGCGCAACCGGGCCGCTGGCCCATAGGCTGATTTCGGCCCTGGCTGGCGGACAGAGATTCGGGGGCGACAGGCGGGGCATGCAGTCGGCCGCGCTGCTGGTGGTCAGCCGGGGCGGCGGGTACTCGGGGTTCAACGACCGGATGGTCGACCTGCGGGTGGACGATCATCCCGACCCCATCTCCGAGTTGGACAGGCTGCTTTCACTGCACGAAAAGACCTTCGGTGCAGGGGCCTATGTCAGGATCGGACTGTCGGCCCGGAGGGAGGGAAAGCCAGCCAAGGCCGAGCTGGCGCTGGCACGGGCCATGGAGATCGCCGAGAAAGACGGGGACGATCCGAACCTCTTGAATGCAGTAGCCTGGGAGTTCGCCGTCAACGATTACCGTCTGGAAGACGCGCTGAGGATGGCGGAGCGGGCGGTTCTCCTGGCGCCGGATGACGCCAACATCCTCGACACCTGGGCCGAATGCCACGCCCGTCTGGGCAATTATCGTAAGGCAGTGGAGATCGAGAAGCAGGCCTATCGGATCTCAAAAAATCCGGAATTTAAGGCCAAAGAGAGGGAGTGGCAGAAAAAGTCCCGAAGGCGGTAGCCCGACCCGCAGACGGCTGCAAGGGGCTTCCTGGCGGAAGCCCCTTACTCCATGGAGCTGGCCCACACCGGCCGTTTGTTTTTGACCATTGCCGGCAGGAGGCTCTGCAAGGGGCGGGGCTGGAGGTTGACCGCTTTCAGGTCCCGGAACCGATGCCAGAAAAAATCCAGCTTGGATTCGCGGGAGGAGACTTTGTCTCCGAGCTTGCGGGCATCGAGCCGGAAGATTAGATTCACCTCATGGGTGCGTTCTTTTCCTCTTCCGAAAGCGTGTTCCACCGCACCCAGGAACAAGCCTATCTCAAGCTTAACGCCCAGCTCTTCCCAAAGTTCGCGACGCAGCGCCGTTCTGGCCGGCTCGCCCCATTCCACGTGGCCGCCGGGGAGGAAGGTATTGGCGGCGCCCTTTCTGCGGGCCAGCAGGATTTTTCCCCCTCGGACGATCACCGCCCGGGCGATTATCTCGATATCACTGTTTTGGCGGTTCATGCTTTCCGGCGGCGAAATAATGCGAGACTCCGGGGCACTTAGTGCACTGCAGGCAGCGAATGCAGTCCGGCGACGAGGGGTCCTGGCGGATGTCGATGTCCACCGGACAGATCTTTCGGCAGTCGGCTTTGGACCGGCAGGATCTATCGAAGGTCAGTTGCAGCAGCGAGATTCTATTGAAAAGGCCGAAGACGGCGCCCAGGGGGCAGGCTGTCTGGCAGAAAGGCCGCTTGAAGAATATCGAGGCGGCAAAAAAACCGGCCAGCAACGCCAGCTTAACGGCGAAAAGCCAGCCCACCATTCCCCAGAACTGCGAATACTGACCCAGCAGTTTGGCTTTGATGAAAGCCTGGCCGACTATTGGCAGGCCGGCCTCCAAAGTTCCGGCCGGGCAGAGCTTGCAGAACCAAGGTTCGCCCAGAAAAGCTGGCAGGGCGATAGCCAGCGCTACAAGGGAAACATAGCGGCCATAGGAGAGCCATCCAGGGAGGGAGGCTTTGGCCTTGCGGATTTTAGCCAGCAGGTCCTGGATCAACCCAAAGGGGCATAGATATCCGCAGGCCCATCGTCCCAGCACCAGCCCAACGATCGAAATCAGGCCCAGCAGGAAGAAGGGGAACAGACCTATGATTATAAAATGCTGCAGTGTCCCCACCGGGCAGGCGAAGACGGCCAAGGGGCAGGCATAGCAGTTGAGGCTGGGGCAGGGAACATGCTTGAGAACCGGCGCCAGAAAGTAGGAATTGGTGACGATGGCGGCGGCTATCTGAATGTAGGTGCGCTTGGCGCGGATGGCGAGGCGGCTAATCATTGCGGTGTATTTGGAGCATTAAGCATTTTCCGAAGCCTTGGAATAATAGCCCATCGAAAGACGTTTGTCAACCGATGGCGAGTTGACAAATAGGGTGGAGTGAAATATTATTTGAATATGCCGGAGCAAACGGTCAAGGGCACGGCCATCCTGCCGGTGGCGGTGTACGTCAAAGCCCAGTGGGACGGGCAGGGCTGGGAACGTTTGCTGGAGAAACTGTCCCCGGAAAACCGGAGGATTTTGGAGGGGCGGATCATCCAGATGAGCTGGTATCCCCACTCCGTCATCGCCGAGCTTTATCAAACCATAGCCGACCTTTTCGCCGGAGGCGACGTCAACTACTGCCGCCAGGTGGGGCGGGAGGCGGCCGATTACGGACTGACATTCATTCACCGGCTGATATTCAAGCTCCAGTCACCCTCCCTGCTGGTGGCCAAGGGGCCGGAACTGTGGGCCTCCTATTACCAGCCCAGCACCATCGAGGTTTCCGAGGAGCCCCGGGGCCGAATCGTGGCCGTGGTCAAAGGAATGGAAAGCACCGCCGCCCACTTTCATTCCATCGCCGGCTGGATGGAAAGGGTGGCCGAGTTGATCGGCGGTAAAAACGTCAAAGTAACCGTCGACTTCCAGGAACGTCGCTACCAGATAACATACCAATAGGATGGTTAAGGGCATCCAAAACCATCGTCCTGGGGGCTAGGGTTGGGACGCGGCGCTTTTAACGGACAACCCATATCCGACCGAAGGCCTTAAGGCCCGACATGTTTTCTATAGGACGCACACGCACCAGGTAGATACCGGAAGAGACCGCCCCGCCGCCGTCACGGCGCATCCCCCAAAAGGCCCGGCCTCCCTCCCCCTTTCCTTGCCATATCCGCCGTCCCGAAAGGTCGAAGACCTCGACCAGGCATGCTCCAGGAAAACCATTCCATCGCAGATCTCCGGATTGGAGGCGGATGTTTTTTATCGGGCTGGGGCGGGTTAAAGGCAGGCCGGGCGGCTGGGTGACGCCGGCGGGGACCGAGTATCTGAGGCTGTCGCGGACGTTTCCGTAGGAGTCGATCACCCGGGCCGACACCGAGGGGCCGTCAATATCCCAGACCACGAAATGGTGGAAATTGCCTCCGTAGCCGGAGACCAGGCCGCCGCCGGCCCCGCCGCATATCACCTGGCGCACCGAGGTGTCGGCCGGAGGATTGCCGTAGCCCGAGGCCGCGAAGTAATCCTTATTCCACAGGTGTATGTGTCCGCAAATATAGGCTTGGACGCCGCCGTCGGCCATGACCTGCCAGAAGGCGTCGCGGTCGAAAACGTTCCATTGCAGCGAGGAATTGCTGCTTCCGTTGCTGGGGGGCCAGGCCTCGACATGGCCGATGACGAAACGGTGGAGGGCAGTGGTGGTGTCCAAGACTGAGGCCAGCCAGTCGCGCTGGGCCTGGTCGACCTTGAACCTGGCCGAATAGGTGGCCGGATAATAGAGGTTGGTATTGACCACGCAGAATAAGGCGTTTTGGTGCCTTAAAGCATAAACCGTGCCCTTGTATCCGGCCGGCCCGTTCTGTGGCAGGTCGGGCCAGCTGGCCCTAAAGGGACCGATCCCGTCCCAATCATGATAGTAGATATTGGCGTCATGGTTGCCGATGGCAGGATAGACGGGGATGTCCGATAAAGGGTCGGCGATGTACTTCCAGGTCTGCCACTGAACCATGGCATCGGCCGAGTCCGAAGCGTCGTCGTAGGCGTCGCCGCCTAAGATCCAGAAATCCGGCCTGGGGCTTAGGCCGTCGATGCGGCTGACCACATAGCCGAAGACGTCGTTGGGGTTCTTCTCAGCCGAGACATGCGAATCGCTGGTGGTGACAAACCGGAAAACGGCCCGGGCCTCCCACCCCAAGACCGATGAAAACCAGAGGACAAAGGCCGCCCTGCCGAGCAGGCTCCATTTTGTTTGACGCATGTCGGCCGGGGCCTATTGGTAGTAATTGAAGAAGGCGTATTTTCCCAACGGCAGCCTCTCCGGCCGCGCCTTTTCCGCGGCCGCCGCCCAGTCCGGCAGCCCGGGGTTTATCTCCGCGGCCTTTCTCCCCAGATTGACCAAGGCGATGACCGTCAGGTCTTCAGGGATTGACAACAGGGCTTTTACCTTGGCCGGATCGTATCCGGCTATGGGATGGGCCACCAACCCCAGCTCGGTGGCCCGGAGAATCAGGAAAGCCGTGGCCAGGCCGGTGTCGAACAGGGCGTACTCCCGGCCGTCCTTCATCACGCAGTCAAGCTCCTTCTTGGTGCAGACGGCGACTATCAGGGAGGCCTGGTGGGTCCATTCGTTGCCGGGGCTCATCGACTCCCGCATCTCTTGCAGCCGTTTCGGGTCAAAGACGAAGACGAAACGCCATGGCTGCTTATTGAAGCACGAAGGCGCCAGCGAGGCGCACTCAGCCAGGTCGCGCACCAGTTCCTCTTTAATCTCAGCCGGCGCCAGCGAGCGATAGGCGCGGCGGGTCAGGATGGCGGTTTTTACGTCCATATTCAGTTCCTTCTTGATTTCTGTTGACAAGTCGATTAGGCCGGCATAAAATGATGTCCGTAAAAGAGGAAATGAGGAAATGAAACAAATCGGCTCCGCCGTAATACTAACTTCCCTGGCCTTGGCGGTGTACGCCTCAGGCCAGCCGGCCGACCGGCCTAAAGCCTGGGCCCAAAGGATCGAGGTCGAAGGTGTGCCGAACCTCCACCAGGTGAGCCAGGAGCTATACCGCAGCGCTCAGCCCACCGCCCAGGGGATGGAGAACCTCAAAAAGCTGGGGGTGCGCACCGTGGTAAACCTGAGGACCTTCCATTCGGACAGGGAAGAGATCGGAGCCTCGGGCCTCAATTATATCCACATTCCCATGCAGGCCTGGTACCCGGAGCGGCGGGACGCCATCAGGTTTCTTCGGATCGTTGCCGACACGGCCCTGACCCCGGTTTTGGTCCACTGTCAGCACGGGGCCGACCGCACCGGGGCCATGGTGGCCGTCTACCGGACCGCGGTTCAGGGCTGGACCAAGAGGGAAGCCTTGCGTGAGATGACCCAGGGCGGTTTTGGTTACCACCGCATCTGGAAGAACCTGCCGAGATGGTTCCAAAGGCTGAATGTCGAAAAACTTCGGGTCGAGGCCGGCATCAGGCCAAAGGGTCAGGCCGGAGAGACGCCATAAGCAAACGTATAAAGGCACGAAAGCCCCGATGAAATCGGGGCTTTTTACTTTAGCGGCTGGAGGCGGCCCGGAGCACTTCCTCGATGTCCGGCAGCTCCTTTATGGGATAAACCTTAATCCAGGCTATTCGGCCATTTTCGTCTATCAGCACATTGGCCCGCTCCGAAAAACCCTCCTTCCTGAAAAGGCCGTATTTTTCGGCGACGGCGCCGTGCGGCCAAAAGTCGGAAAGCATCCGGAGCTGTTTCACCCTAATGGCCTTGGCCCAGGCGTGCTTGCTGGGCACGGCGTCCACGCTGAGGCCGACCGGCACGATTTTCAGCTTCTCAAGACGCGTCATGTTCTTCTCCAGGGCCTGCATCTGCCGGGCGCAGATTTTGGTGAAGGCCAGAGGATGCCAGGAGAGGAGGACCTTGCGGCCCCTGAAGCCGGAGAGCGTGAACCCGCTGTTGTGCTGGTCATTAAGGGTGAAATCCGGGGCCCGTGAGCCTATCCTTAGTGCAGCCATTATACTATCCTTTCGGACGGTGTAACCTCGATTATCACTCAAGCCCGATGCAGGAGTAGCAGACAGCCACGGCGTTCATGTAAAGAGGCTTCAGTTCGCCCCGGACCAGACCGCGCAGCATGGCGGCAAAGGCCAGGATCAACAGGGCGGCGGCTAGGCGGCTCCTTAGCTTCATGCTAAAGCGAATTCAAAAAGTCGTCGAACTTGGTCTTCTGGTACTCCCTGCTGGTGATGAAACCCAGTATTTTGACGAAGACCTCGGGAGGAACGAAACCGGGCAGAGCGCCGATAACCGTTCCGTCCTTCTCCATGAACAGCACCGTGGGATATCCCCGGACATTGAAGGCCTTGGCCACATCGGCCCCGCCGTAGTTCTTGCCGTCATGGGTGAAGGACGGGGCCTCCTCAGGATTGTACTTCTCGAAGACGAAGCTTTCGTCCATTATCTTCTTCACGGCCGGGTCGGGGTAGGTCTTCTCGTCCAGCACCTTGCACCATTTGCACCACTCGGTGTAGAAATCCACCATCACGAATTTGCCTTCGCGCTGGGCCTGCTCGAAGGAGGCCTTGAAGGCGGACTGGGCGAAATTTACCGATCCGGCCGGAACCGGGGCCTTCTTGTTTCCGGCGCAAGAGATGGCCGGAAGCAAAACGGTGAGCATGAGGGCCAGGGGGATCAGCCTTTTCATCTTTTCTCCTGTGCTTTGTTTTATTATTTTAAGCCAGAGGCCAGCAGGCCGCCGATGAGGGCCCACCAACCGGTGGAGATCCAGGGGTTGCCGGCGATGGGGCAGGCCCCGCTGCGGCAGCCGATCAGCCGGTAATAGAGAAAGCCAACGATTGCTCCGGCCGCCACGCCCAAAATTACTTTTGCAACCGGGCTCATCATTGGGCCACCCGGCCCTCGATGATCATCCGGGGCGCGTTCTTGAGAGTGGCCGAGACCGAACAGTATTTCTCCTCGGACATCCTGATGGCTTCGTCCAGGTCGGCCTGGGGGATCTTGCCGACAGCGGTGTAGACGAAACGCATTTCGGTGAAACGTTTGGGATGTGAGTCCGCTCGGTCGCCCTGCATCTCCACCCTGAACTGTTCCAGGGGCAGCCGCTTCTTCCTCAGGATGGAGACCACGTCCATGGCCATGCACCCGGCGGCCGATATCAGCAGCAGCTGCATGGGGGTGAACCCGGCCGGCACCCCCTCCTTGCGGGACTCGATGACGATTCCATGGCCGGCATCGTCGGCGGCCACAAACTGGAGATCCTTGACCCAAGTTAAAACCAAAGACATGATCGCCTTTCCATCTGTCGTCTAGATAATAGCTTAAAAAGGGCGCCCGGTCAAGGGCATTTGCAATAATATATGATTTTTATGCAATATTTTTCATCTGTCTAAAAGTTTTCCGCCAGAACCTCGTAGAAGGCCTGGGGGTGCTTGCAGGCCGGGCACTGCTTGGGGGCCTCGGCCCCCTCGTAGACGTAGCCGCAGTTGATGCAGTGCCACTTGACCGAGGCCTTTTTCTTGAAGACCTCGCCGTTGGCGACGTTTCCGATCAGCTTCCGGTAACGGCTCTCGTGGAATTTCTCCACCTTGGCGATCTGCTCGAAGCTTGTGGCCACTTCGGGGAAGCCCTCGTCCTGGGCGGTCTTGGCGAAGTCGGCGTAGAGGGTGGTCCATTCCATGTTTTCGCCGGCGGCCGCCTCCTCCAGGTTCTCCCTGGTGGTGCCGATTTTGCCGGCCGGGTAGGAGGCGGTGATCTCGACGTCGCCGCCCTCCAGATGCTTGAAGAAGACCTTGGCGTGCTCCTTCTCGTTCTCCGCGGTCTCGGCAAAAATGTTGGCGATCTGCTCGAAGCCCTCCTTGCGGGCGGCCGAGGCAAAGTAGGTGTAGCGGTTGCGGGCCTGGGACTCGCCGGCGAAAGCCTTGAGGAGGTTCTTCTCGGTCTGGGTGCCTTTGAGGCTCTTCATTCTATTAGCTCTCCATAAGTGATTTATCAGGAAACAAGGGAACCATGAATATTCTTGGGTTCATGGCTTCCTTATTGATGATCCGGGGGTCAACTGCGCGCCATCCACAGGCCGTGGAGGTTGCAGTACTCCCGGGCGGCCACCTTCTCGGCTTTGCACGAGAACTCGGCCTGGGGCTTGTCCCCGGGCCTGAGGTAGACACGTTGCACCCGCTCGCCGGCGTGGAGGGCGATCCACTCTATGTAGTGCTTCTCCTCCATGGGGTGGGCCACCGAACCCACCGTCACCCGCCAGCCGCCTTCGATCTTCTCGATGACCGGGACGTGCTTCTCCTTGGCGGCGTCCACCGTATTCTCCACTACCAGCTTCATGGGCTGTCCGCAGCACACCAGCTGGCCCTTGCCGCCGTGCAGCACCTCGACAATGTTTCCGCACAGCTCGCACTTGTAGACTTGTTCGCGTTCCGCCATGATCTTCTCCTTATAACTTGTTATTACGATCATTGTCATCCCGAGATGGCGCTATGCTTGGCAAGCTGAGAAATGAAGAAACTGTTCGTCACCCACTTCGGCTTCAAAACAAGGGGCTTTTCTCAGTGCAGCGCTTCAAACTGCCAGGCATGGTGCCGGACTCAGGTTGACAGGGTAATCTACAGGTTTTCGATATACTTCTGGGCGGACACGGCGGCGGCGGCCCCGTCGCCCACGGCCGAGGATATCTGGCGCACCAGTTTGCGCCGGATGTCGCCGGCGGCAAAGATGCCGGGCACCGAGGTCATCAGGTTATCGTCGGTCAGGATATAGCCGTTCTCATCCAGCCGCACTAGATCCCTGACCACGGCGCTGTTGGGGGTGTAGCCCACGTAGATGAAGACGCCCGAGGCCGGAATTTCTTCGTAGGAACCGCTCTCCTTGTCCATAACCCGCAGGCCGGTCACCGCTTCCTGACCATTGATGGCCGCCACCGTCCTGTTCCAGGCGAACGATATCCTGTCGTTCCTGAAAGCCAGTTTCTGCAGGGATTCGGCCGCCCGCAGACTGGAGCGCCGGTGGACAACCGTCACCTTGGAGCAAATCCCGGCCAAGTAGACGGCTTCCTGAACGGCCGAGTCGCCGCCTCCGATGACCGCCACCTCCTGGCCCTTGAAAAAGGCTCCGTCGCAGACGGCGCAATAGGAAACGCCCTTGCCCAAAAGCTCGCGTTCGCCCAACACTCCCAGGGTCTTGGGAAAGGCGCCGGTGGCTATGATCACCGCCTTGGCGCGGTGGCTTTTGCCGGAAGTCAGGGAGACGACTAACGATTTCGCTTCAGGAACAACAGCTATGGCCTCGTCGGAAACGATCTCGGCACCGAACCGGGCTGCCTGGTCACGCATCCTTTGGGCCAGGTCGAACCCGGAGATGCCTTCCGGAAAGCCGGGGTAGTTGTCGATATGCTCGGTGTTTGCCATCAGCCCGCCCGGGGCCAGTTTCTCGATTATGGCCGCCCGCAGGCCGCCGCGTCCGGCATAGAGCCCGGCGGTCAGCCCGGCCGGCCCGCCGCCGGCGATCACCAGGTCGTATAAGGCGGTTTCGCTCATTTAGTGGATACGGAAGCTGTCGGCTCTAAGGTGAAAACGCGGCAGCTTTGGACACACCGGCCGCAGCCGGTGCACTTGGCCTGGTTTACCTCCGGAGCCTGGCCCGGCTGCTGGGTGATGGCCCCGGCCGGGCAGACCCGAATGGTGGGGCAGCGGTGGTTCTTGGGACAAAGATCTTGGTTTATGGAGATCATATTCTATCAGGAAGCCAGGAATACAGGAAATGATTATGCAAGACTTTAGTTCTGAATGTTATTATGAAATCGGCTTCTTTGCCGTCTATTCCTGGCAGCCGCAGCTGCCCCCGGCGGAACAACATGATCCCGCGTCGGAACCGCATTCGCCTCCTGAAGAACATCCGGTGCCGACAACTGCGGCAAAGGATGAAAGAGCTTTTTCGGCGGAGGCGCCGCATTTTGGACACCGGGCCGAGCCGCGGTCATCCATTCGCTTCAGTTCCTCGAACTTCAGGCCGCAGGAGGGGCAGATGTATTCGTATAACGGCATGCTGAAAAAGTCTCACTTCTTTTTTGAGGTGTCGATGCCAAGCAGGGTGTAGAGCAGGCAAAAGCCGGTGGCTGCGGTCACCAAGGCCACGGCCCCGATGACTATCAGGACGATTTTGACGGCGCCGGCGGCGGCAAAGGAGACAGCTATCAAGGCCAAACCTATAATGGCCCTGATAAACCTGTCGATGGGACCCTCATTGCGCTTCATGATCTGTCCTTTCAGAAATTTTAACGGGATATGGCTTCGTCCAGCCTTTGGGCAATGGCCGCCTTGGGCATAGCGCCGACCAAGGAATCCACCGGGCGGCCGCCTTTGAAGACGATCATGTTGGGGATGCTGCGGATATTGAACTGGGAGGCCATGCGGGGATTGGCGTCCACGTCCAGCTTGGCGAATTTTACCTTGCCGGCGTATTCTCCGGCCAGATCCTCAATTATCGGAGCCACCATGCGGCAGGGGCCGCACCAGGCCGCCCAGAAGTCAACCAAAACCGGCAGGTCTGACTTTAAAACCTCCTGGTCGAAGTTGTCGTCGCTCAGCGTGATTACTGACATTTGATTCTCCTTTTAGTTCGCTGATTTTTATGTTTCATTTTTTCTTCCGGAGCGATCTGCCCCCGTTAAGGTCGTTTTCTTCCGACTTTATCTCGGCAAGACGGATGGTCTTGAAAAGCCTTTTTTGGACAGGCCCCGGCACCTTCTCGTCACCCAGGCTCCGATAGAGCACCACCGTTTTTTTCAGGGTGTCCACATACATCCGGCACTCGGGGCATTCCTTTAGATGCTCCTCCACCCGGCGGCAGAGGCGGATTTTTTCCCGGCGGTCGAGATAATCCGACAGGACCCCCAGCATCCGCAGGCAGTGTCCGTTGCCGTTTAGATGGCCTGGTTTGGCGGTTTTTTTCGAGCCGGGGCGGGCTTTTGCAGGGAGGGGCATTATGGTATTTCCGTTTGTTTAAGATAGGGTAAAAGCTTTTTTCTGAGATTTTCCCGGCCGCGTCGCAGTCTGGACTTGTAAGCCGAAAGCCCGAGGCCCAGCATTTTAGAGGCCTCCCGGTCCCGGAACCCCTCGATATCGCCCAGCACCACCGCCGCCCGTTCGCCTTCCTTCAGTTCCCAAAGGAACCTTTTAAGCAATGCCTTAGCCTCAGAATCCAGGTATTTGTCCAGCGAGAAGGCCTGGGGATCCGGCCTTTCCAGCTCCTGGTCCAGACCCTGATGCTGCTTCTCATGCCGGCTGCGCCGCCGCCGAAGCTTCATCAGGCTGAAGTTGGCCGCCAGCCGGTGAAGATAGGTGGAGAGGCTGGAGCTTCCGCGGAACCTGGGAAGGCTGCGGTATAGCGCCACAAAGGTTTCCTGAAGCACGTCCTCGGCGTCCTCGGGGTTCCCCAGCATCCTGTAGGCCAGGCTGTACACAGGCCGCTGGTGCAGGCGCACCAGGGATTCGAAGGCCCGGTGGTCGCCTCCCCTGGCCCGGGAGATCAAAAGAGCTTCCTGGCGGTCTTGTTCCTTCATGTGTTTAGATGCGGTGGGGGGAAAAAGGATTCAAAAAGTTGAACCGGCGAAGTTAATGGTAAGAGAAAAAACGATAAAAGTCAATATAGCAGCGGCTGGGCGGTGTATCTGGGGAGGAAGGGACGGTAGATAAAGCCTTGCGGGTAAAAATGTATACGCAATGTGTTAGCGAAGCGAGGCCATCCGGCGACATCCCAGTCGCCGGATGGCGACATGTCGCCGATCCTGTTATATTATAACATGCAACAAGTTGCACACTTTCCGGCGACACGTCGGCGACATTTGTGGGCTGAAAAAGGAGGATTGACGGGTGTGAAAACAATACAACGAAACTTTTTGCCGGTGTAATGTTGTGGCGATCTTAAGCTTAAACGCCGTCCGGAAAAAGCAATGCTTTTTGGCACGAAAATTGTATATATACTGATAGTAGCAAGGCCTGCTGGACAATAATTTTTCTTGATCTCCCGTATTTTTCCCTTGACAAACATAGGGGGGGGGGTAGTATAATTACGAACGCCGAAGGAAGGAAGATATGAAGCACACATTTTTTCTTGCAGCAATGGTTTTGACAGCTTTTGCCGGCTGCACGAAGAACCCAACCGATGGCGGCGGCGTAGCACCCCCGACACCAGTATACCCGATTATAGACGATTATCCAGCCTGGTCGCCCGACGGCAGTAAAATAGCCTATTTCTCCCTGGGCACAACTTATGTTAGCGAATCCGGAGGTTATACCTTTTGGCCGGAGTCGTTGGGCATATGGCTGATAAACGTTGACGGCACAGGAAGAAGGCGTTTAATTTCGGGCGGCAGTGCGCCCGATTGGAGCCCTGCCGGCGGTAAATTAGCTTTTACCCTTAATAAACAAATATATGTGGCCGACAGCAACGGGCAGAATATAGTGCAGCTTACAACGGGCGGAGTGAATTGTTTTCCAAGCTGCAGTCCCGATGGTAAAAAAATCGCCTGGGACACAAATTACAATGACTCATTGGGCGCCAATGTAATTTGGATTATGAATGATGACGGTTCAAACAAAAAAGACATAAGTCAACACCAAGTAGGTGAGTGGCGTATGCCTGATTGGACACCGGATAGTCGCATCGTTCACATTCGTTATCCGGGCGGCAATGTATTTTCGTCAGAAATATTTATAATGGATTCTACCGGTCAAAATCCATTAAGGGTTACTAATAATTCTGAGACGGATTACTTGCCCAAAGTTTCCCCTAATGGCAATAGAATTGTATGGAGTTCCCAATCTTCAGGGGAAGCGCCACAAATATGGGTAATGAATGACGACGGCACAAACAAAGTAAAACTTACCACCGAGGGTGGTGAAGCCCCTTGCTGGTCGCCGGACGGCAGCAAGATTGCATATACCCGATATGATTGGCGGGTGTATTCGTCTTATAACGGTGCTATCTGGATTATGAACGCCGACGGCACAAATAAAAGACAATTAACCTTTAACTGGCATCCAAGAACATATTAACAAAAGGAGAAGTTTCATGAAGACCGCCACCATCCTGGTGATCGCAGCGCTGGCATTTGCGAATGCCGTTGCGCAAACCAACGACTACTCGGACGAAGTCATAGTCAAGTTCGTTCCGGGCACGGTTAAAATGACGACGGGCACTGGCGCTGAAATAACGGCGTTGAAAGATGCGGTTTTCACGCCTCCAGAGATCGGGCAGATTCTTCAAAACAACGGCGTCAGCGCAATATCCACAACATTTTCCGGCATCAAGACGACCGACACATTATACACAGCCGAAGACGGAGCAAGGATAAAATTGTTTGACATCAGCGGCATCTATACTCTGAAACTTGCCGATAAGGCAAAGAGGGACGGGCTTGTTTCCGAATTATCGAAGCAGCCCGAGGTTGTGTTCGCCGAACCCAACGGCATTGCCACGCCTTATGTCGCGCCCAACGATCCGCATTTTCCATTGCAGTGGGGACTCAACCAAGCGTACGATTGCGATATTGACGCGCCCGAGGCCTGGGATATTTTCAGGGGCAGCAGTTCGATAAAAATAGGCATCATAGACGGCGGCGTGGAAAACTGGCACGAGGATCTTTCGGGCAAAGTAAGCGGCGACGCAGACTGGGGGTGGGATGGTCATGGGTTCCATGTAGCAGGCATTGCAGCCGCCAAAGCGAATAATTTAACTGGCGTTGCAGGCGTTGATTGGAACGCGCAGATCATCTCGCAAAGGGTTGACAACGTATCTGGTGATGCGGGGACATATCAGGCTATAGTGGATGCGGTCAACGCCGGCGCCCATGTATTGAACAATAGCTGGGGTTTAACAGATGGTAGTGGGAACCCCCGTTATTCAACCATAGTACGTGGGGCTTTGGCAAATGCTTATAAGATGAATAGAGCTGCTGTGGTTGCTATGGGCAACACGGGTAATGATGTGCCACATTATCCGGCTGCGTTTGGTCAGGGTATAATTGCTGTTGGCGCAACCCGGCTAGACGATGAAGGGGTTAATGAGTATAGAGCTAGCTATTCATCTTATGGCAACCATATAGATGTTGTTGCGCCAGGAAGTTTTATCATCAGCACTATGCCATATACCAACTATTACGGTTATTATGATTACATGTCAGGCACATCCATGGCCGCGCCCCATGTCACCGGACTGGCGTCGCTGCTAAAAGGGTATAACCCGAACCTCTCCAACGATGATATCGAGCAGATCATCAGGTTGTCTGCGGATGACAAAGGACCTGCTGGTTGGGATCAAGAATACGGTACAGGTCGCATCAATGCCCGCAGGGCATTGGAAATGCTTGGCCCCAACTACTGCGTTAACCAATGGTCGGCCAGCGGCGGGTCAAACGTCGGCTCGTCAAGCCTTATCAGCATGGCTTTTTACAGCGTGCCCGGTTTGACTGACGGCGCATATTTGGCATATAGGCATGAATATAAGGAAAAGCATAACATTCCCCTCAGCCTATAATATCGTGCCGACTGTCTGGGGTCGGGGCTGTGGCAGCAACGGTTACAACGCCAATGTTTCGAATCACGCGCTGCCATTTACCGAAGTCGTTCCCGGCACAGTATCAAAAACAGGTTGCCAGCTTCGCACATATATTTACAAGGTATACAACACTGCGGGTCAATATGTGGGCTGGTACCCGTACGAAAACTCCGCCAATGCCGTGTTTCAATACACTGCTTTCATACCCTACACCGCCCCCAGCAACGCCTCAATAAGCGGCTATTATGAGCCGTATTCAGGCTCAAAGGTGCCCGCAGGCTATGTAAACCTTTCCTGGGGGTGCACCCAGGGCACGATACAGGAAAAATACACCCTGCAAATTATGGAGCCGTACTCTACGACCGGAACCTGGTCAAACATGTTCACAACTACGGCCACCTCGTATCGTTATCAGCATCTGCCACATACATCCGGCACGGGCTACCGCATTATTGCCAACGATGGGAAAACCCAAGTAACATCTAATGCAGTAATAATAAAGCCTGAGGTTTCCGGCGACCCCATCGTGGCCACTGTCCAAAGCTCCGAGGCCACGGCCTACTCCAATGGAAAGAAAATTGTTATAGACGACACTGGGACACTTCATGTAACGTACACATCAGGAGACACCGTCTATCACACTTCCTCGATCGACCAGGGCGAGACCTGGCCGGAAAAGACGGCAGTGGGCTTAGGCGCTAACCCGGCCATAGGCCTGCGGGCCTCGGAGTCCAAGTCCGGGGAGCTGCTGCCCTCCATCTGCTACGTTTCGGGCAGCGGCCTGATGATGGCCGAGAAGCAGGAGGCCGGGGCCTGGGGCCAGCCCCAGACAGTCTACCAGGGCCAGCCGGACGAGACGATAAGCTACCTGTCCTTCGAAATAGACCGGTTAAGCAACAGCCAGTACGCCGGCTGGGTCAGCAGCTCGCCCTCGGGAAGCTTGGTGAACATCGCCCAGGGCTCGCCGGGCGGAGGCCAGCTGGCCCCAACGCCCATAGACCAGGGAGGTCTGACGGCGTTCAAGTCGCCTTCGCTGGCATTGGACCGTGCCGGAAACCTGACGGTGGCCTGGAGCCGGGACGGAGTGGTGCGGTTCTGGAAGGCAGGGGAGGGTGAGATCATCGAGCTCTCCCAGCCGGGTCAAAACGCCATCCATCCCATTGTGGAAGTCTATGGTGACAGGGTTTCGGTTGTTTGGCAGGAACAGGACGAAAACGCCAAAGGTCTGGAACCAGGCCGTCATAACATCGTAACCCGGGCAAGGACGGAATATGGCTGGGGCGGGGAACGGGTGATCGCTTCCTCAGAAACCGGGGATTACCAGTACCCGGTGGCGGCGGCGGCCGGCCAGTACCTCTACGCCGGGCATCATGACAATGGCGATTACGACATCCACTACCTGGGCGAGTACGCGAACGGCTGGGAGACGCATGTGCGCAACATATCCACAGCTTCCGAGGGCCAGTCGGGCTATCCTTGTGTTGCTTTCTCCAATAAATGGCCGGAACACTCGCTCTACATCCTGTGGACCGAGGCGTTTCCGGACAGCGCCAAGGCCATTTTGCCGCCCTTGGTCAAATCCGTAAACATAAAAATAAGCCCCGTGCCTTTGTACGGAATATACCCCAGGACCGACCAGGCCTCGGCCTACTGCACCCAGCGGGCGGGCGGACTTTGCTACGGGGCCGGTGCCTACATGACCGTGGACTACCACCCCGAGGAGCTTAAGTACCGCTTCGAGGGCCTGAATCCGGACAACCGGTACAAGGCCAAGATGGTGTTCTACCGATCGACCGGTTCTGGGAACACAAATACCTCCAATAACTGGCTTTTGATGCCAAAGTGCGATCAGGTCTCGTTCGGTACGGTGCATCTGGCGGACACCACGGTGGTGGTCGTGGAGCGCGAGATACCGCGGCAATGCCTGAACGATGGGGCGGTTGATATAACCGTCAGCAAGATCAAGGGCGAGTATGCGGTCTGTTCCGCCTTGGAGATAGTGGAATACAACACCGGCAAGGGCGATAAGGCCGGAGGCATGCAGGAGACAGAGTCGGGGCCGATGACGTTGTCCTATCGCTACGAACTTCTGCCCAGCGTTCCCAATCCTTTCAACAGGACTACTGCCATCAGCTATCAACTGGCCAAGCCGGGAAAGGTGAGCTTGAAGGTATACAACACCCTGGGACAATTGGTAAGGACCTTGGAGGATGGGGAAAAACAAGCCGGGCATCATCGGGCAATCTGGGACGGTAAAGATAAAAGCGGTCAGAAGGCGGCCAATGGCGTCTATCTATACAGGCTGGAAGCGGGTGAGTTCAACCGGACTAAAAAGATGACCTTGGTCAGATAAACTCAATAAAACGGGCAAAGAAGGCCGGCGAACAGCCGGCCTTCTTCTGTTTTCCGCATTGATATTTCTCCTTGACAAATCACCTTTTAATGGTTATATTTATAATGACTTAGAGGGCCAGGGCGCCCGCAATGGCCCGTTTTTCGATTAGGAGAAAACGTGACAGAAAGCAAAGGGCGGCCCCCATTGTATCCAAAATTAAGGCAACGACTTAAAGAGTTGCTGGGACGGGCGGAATACCAGAAGCAGCTGGCCGACGAGAACTTCGACAAGTATCTGCGGGCCATGGCCGAGCTGGACAACTTCCGCAAGCGGGTGGCCAAGGAGTATCAGGAGAGGGAGGCCGAGGCCAACCGCAACCTGCTGGCCAAGCTGCTGCCGGTGCTGGACAACTTCGACCGGGCATTGGAGGCGGCCAAGAACAACGGGCAGAAAGACGAGGCCTTCGAGTCCTTCTACCAGGGCATCAAACTCATCGACCAGCAGATCCACGACCTGCTGGAGCAGGAGGGCTTAAAGGAGTTCAACAGCAAGGGCGAGGAGTTCGATCCCAACCGGCACGAAGCCATGCTGGTCATCGAGACCGACGACCACGAGCCGAACACGGTGCTGGACGAGATCGAAAAGGGATTTGCCTATCGTGGCAAGGTGCTGCGCCATGCCCGGGTGACGGTCTCCAAGCGCCGAACGCCGCTGGAGGAACAACCAGTCCCGCCAGAAATCGACCAGAACGGGGAAACAGAGAGGATCGATTCTAAAGAAGGCCAGGCCACTTGAAAAATCAGTAGCGACCGGTTATATTGAGATAAAATGCAAAACGGAAACAGAAAAGGAGAAGCGATATAACATGGGCAAGGTAATCGGAATCGACCTGGGCACCACCAATTCCTGCGTGGCGGTGATGGAGGGCGGCAACCCCACCGTCATCCCCAACCAGGAGGGACTGAGGACCACCCCCTCGGTGGTGGGCTTTCTAAAAAGCGGCGAGGAGGTGGTGGGCCAGGTGGCCAAACGCCAGGCCATCACCAATCCGGAAAACACAGTCTACTCCATCAAGCGTTTCATGGGCCGCCGCTTCGGCGAGGTGGAGGGCGAGCGGAAGCTGGTGCCCTACCAGGTGATCGAGGGCCCGCACGGCGACGCCCGGGTCAAGGTGGCCGACAAGACCTTCTCCCCGCCCGAGATCTCGGCCAAAGTGCTGCGCTACCTCAAGGAGGCGGCCGAGGCCTATCTGGGAGAAAAGGTCACCCAGGCGGTGATCACCGTCCCGGCCTATTTCAACGACTCCCAGCGACAGGCCACCAAGGACGCCGGACAGATCGCCGGGCTGGAAGTGCTGCGCATCATCAACGAGCCGACCGCGGCCAGCCTGGCTTACGGCCTGGACAAGAGCAAGGCCCACAAGATCGCGGTCTACGACCTGGGAGGCGGCACCTTCGACATCTCCATCCTGGAGCTGGGCGAGGGGGTTTTCGAAGTTCGCTCCACCAACGGAGACACCCATCTGGGAGGCGACGACTTCGATCAAAAGATCATCGACTGGATGGTGGACGAGTTCAAAAAGTCCCAGGGCATCGACCTCAAGAACGACAAGATGGCCATGCAGCGCCTAAAGGAGGCGGCCGAAAAGGCCAAGTGCGAGCTCTCCACCACCATGCAGACCAACATCAACCTGCCATTCATCACCGCCGACGCCTCGGGGGCCAAGCATTTGGACCTGACCCTGACCCGGGCCAAGATGGAGCAGCTGGTGGACGATCTGGTGACCCGGACCATCGGTCCCTGCCGCCGGGCTCTGGATGACGCCGGCCTGAAGACCTCGGACATCGACGAGGTGGTGCTGGTGGGAGGCATGACACGGATGCCCAAGGTCCAGGACACGGTCAAACAGCTGTTCGGCCGGGAGCCCAACCGCAGCGTCAACCCGGACGAGGTGGTGGCCATCGGGGCCGCCATCCAGGCCGGGGTGCTGGTGGGCGAGGTCAAGGACGTGCTGCTCTTGGACGTCACCCCGCTGTCTTTGGGCATCGAGACCCTGGGCCAGGTGATGACCCGTCTCATCGAGCGCAACACCACCATCCCCACCCGCAAGAGCCAGGTCTTCTCCACCGCCACCGACAACCAGCCGGCCGTCTCCATCCACGTGCTCCAGGGCGAGCGGGAGATGGCCTCGGACAACCGCACCCTGGCCCGGTTCGACCTGGTGGGTCTGCCGCCGGCGCCGCGTGGCATCCCCCAGATCGAGGTCACCTTCGACATCGACGCCAACGGCATCCTCCATGTCTCGGCCAAGGATCTGGGCACCGGCAAGGCCCAGAGCATCAAGATCACGGCCTCCTCGGGCCTGACCAAGGAAGAGGTGGAGCGGATGCAAAAGGACGCCGAGGCCCACGCCGACGAGGACCGGGCCAAGCGCGAGCTGATCGAGGCCCGCAACAAGGCCGACGCCATGATCTACGAGACCGAGAAGACCATGAGGGAGTACGGCGGGCAGATCGAGGCCGGCGACCGGAGCAAGATCGAAGGGGCCATCAACCGGCTGCGCAACGAGCTCAAGGGCGATTCGTTGACCTCCATCAAGGCGGCCACCGACGAGCTGGCGGCCGCGGCCCGGAAGATCGGCGAGGCGGTCTACGCCAAGGCGGCCCAGCAGCAGGCGGCCGGGGGCGCGCCCGGAGGAGGAGAGGCCCAGCCCGGACCGGAGCCCGGGTCCGGCTCCCAAACGCCGAAGTCCGAAGGCGCCGAGGACGCCGACTTTAAGGTGGTGGACGAGGGCAAGTAACTTTTTTTGCCGCGGATCTCCACGGATTTCATTGAAACATATCCGAGGCACGACATAATATTCTGAAAGAATCATGGGTCGTCCGATCAAGGGCGGCCCATGATATTCACGGCGACGGGGAGGAGGCTTTGAAAAAAAGCTGGCGTCTTCTCCCCTTGTTGCGTTGTCTATCAACTATATTTTTATAGTAAAAAGACTCCAGCGGCAATCCTCCACCTACAATGCAGACGCTGGACCCATGCTCATCGAGCATATCGCCCGGACCGATGAACTGGTCTACACCGACGGCGCCCTGCTCCGCAAGATCGAACTCCTGATGGCCATATCCTATGACTCCGCCCACAGCCCGGTGAAAGACATGCGGGCGCTGGCGAACCAGGCAAAAGCGGCCGGTGCCACCGAGGACGATATGGCCTAAGCGGTGTAAGTCTCCTGCCACCTGGCCGGTAGCCTTCCTTAAGATGGGCTTCTACGCCTTGCTTTCGAATGGGTGGGCTCTGTCTACACGGCCTCGCAGAAATTACAAAACAATTCAAATATCAAAATATAGCTTGGAATTTATAATTTTGGGTTTTTAATTTTAACAGTATGTCTTCCACCAAGCGCGACTATTACGAGATCCTGGGCGTCCCCAAGAGTGCCGACGAATCCCAGATCAAGCAGGCCTACCGCAGTCTGGCCAAGAAGTTCCATCCCGACATGAACCGGGACAACCCGGCCGCGGCCGAGGAAAAATTCAAGGAGATCTCCGAGGCCTACGAGGTCTTGATGGACAAGGAGAAGCGCTCCCGCTACGACCAGTACGGCCACGCCGGGGTCGATCCCTCCTTCGGGGCCGGCGGCTTCGACTTCCGCCGCGACTTCACCCACGCCGAGGACATCCAGGACATCTTCGGCTCCTTCTTCGGCGGCGGGGGCGGCGGCTCGATATTCGACATGCTGTTCGGCGGCGGAGGCACGGGGCGAAGCCGGGGGCGCGGCCAGGCCAACCGCGGCGGCGACCTGCAGATAAGGCTGCCCCTGACCCTGGAGGAGATCGCCTCCGGGGTGGAGAAAACCATCCAGCTTAAAAGACACGAAGCCTGCCCCGAATGCCACGGCTCCGGGGCCAAATCAGGGGCCGACATCCGCGACTGCCCCACCTGCCGGGGCTCGGGAGAGGTGCGTCAGGTGCAGCGCTCCATGTTCGGCCAGTTCATCAATGTGGGCGTTTGTCCGGAGTGCCAGGGCGAGGGCAAGATCATCGCCAATCCCTGCAAAGGCTGCGGGGGCCAGGGCCGGGTTAAGAAGGAAGCCACCGTCAGGGTGCGGGTGCCGGCCGGCGCGGCCAAAGGCAACTATATACCTCTAAGAGGCCAGGGAAACGCCGGGCCGCGCGGCGGTTCGTCCGGGGACATTATAGTTTATATCGAAGAGAAGGAACATCCGCTGTTCTCCCGGCATGGCGACGACCTTTTGGTGGCCGTCCCCATAAATTTTTCGGTAGCCGCCATGGGCGGCAAGGTGCAGGTGCCCCTGCTCAACGGCACGGCCGAGCTGACCATTCCGGCCGGCACGCAGTCGGGCAAGATATTCCGCCTGCGGGGCAAGGGCCTGCCCCATGTCGACTCGTCCGGAAGCGGGGATCAATTGGTGAAGATCGAGGTCTGGGTGCCGGCGAAACTTTCGGCAGAAGAAAAAAAGGTCTTAAAACAACTGGGAGACCTGCAGCAGGGGAAGGTGCCGAAGGCCTACAAATGGGAGCCGGAAGAAGGGGAATGATCACACAAGCTACAGAAAGCGCATGAGGCACAAGAATATTTCTTTACTGCGGCTTTGTGTATATTATGCATTATGTGTCCAGAGAATTCTTTATCATCAATGCCTGAACACTTCTACGTCAAGCCATCCGATATCTCCGAACGCCAGCTGACTGTCTCCGGCGATGAGGCCAGGCACATCGCCAATGTCCTGCGGCACAAGCGGGGCGACCGGGTGGTCTTCGTCGACGGCCAGGGTGGCGAGTACGAGTGCTCGCTGGAAGCGGTCTCGGCCTACTCGGTGACCGCCAGGATAATCAACCGTTCCCGCAAGGGTCGGGAGCCCATCCGCCAGGTGACCCTGGCCCAGGCCGTGCCCAAGGGGACGCGAATGGACCTGGTGATAGAGAAGGGCACCGAGCTGGGCGTCCATGCCTTCATCCCGCTGATATCCGAAACCTCGGTAGTCAAGCCGGAGAACGACCTTCCCATAGCGGGCGAGGCTGTAGAGGGACGGCAGGCGCGGTGGCAGAGGCTGGCGGTGGCCGCCATGAAGCAGTCGCTGCGTTCCGTTCTTCCAAAAATCCACGAGCCGACCGAGCTCTCCAGGCTCTGGGAGCAGTGCGATTCCTACGACCTAGTGCTGATGGCCGACGAGTCGGAAAAAAGGTTGTCGATAGCGCAAGCCTTCCAAACCATCCCGGCCAATAAGGAGGTGCGCAAGGTGCTGTGCATCGTGGGGCCGGAGGGGGGCTTTAGCGATGAGGAGCGGCGAAAGGCGGCCGAAAAACACGTCAAAACGGTAACCTTGGGGCCTAGGCGGCTGCGAGCCGAAACGGCCGGGCTGGCTATGGCCGCCTTGGTCCTGGCCCAGCTGGGCGAGCTGGGGTGACCAGAAACTATCTCTCGATTCCCTCCTTGGATAAGAATGGGACAAAGGGGTGGGCGTGAACATGCAGCAGAGGAGAACAAAGGGAGTGGAAGGAATGAAGCGTAGAGTGTTCGCCGCATTGTTGGTCGGCTTGGCTGCGGGAGCCGTCCTGGCAGTGCCCAGGGAGATCCGGCCGGCGCCGGCCTTCCAGCCAACGGGGGCCAGATTCGACACGGTCCATAGCTACGATGTCCGGCATTACCATCTGAAACTGCAGCCAACCATGTACAACGACTCGCTCTATGGACAGCAGACCATAGCTGCGGTCTCCCGGACGGCCGGGCTGGATACCATTTTGCTGCATTGCGTCCGTCTGGGTGTGGATTCGGTCAAACTGGGCGGTCTTCATGCCGGTTTCCGCCGGCCGCCGGACAGCCTGCTGGTGTCTTTGGGGGGCCAGGGCCAGGGCCAGCCTTTCGTTTTGGATATATTCTACCGTGGCGGGATATTCGCCAACAATGGCGATGGCCGCGGGTATTTCCGTTACGGAAAATCAAGCCAAACCCCGAAAACGGTTTCCTACACCTGCAGCGCGCCCCAGGACGCCCGCAAATGGATGCCCTGCTATGACGAGCCTTGGGACAAGGCCGATTCCGGCTGCGTTTTCGAGATAACCGTGCCCGACACCTTCATCTCTGCGGCCAATGGGTTTTTGGCCGACACCATCCGCCAGGGCAGCCGGCTCACCTGGCGCTGGGTGGAGGACCGATCCATCGCCACCTATCTGATGGCCTTCCATGTCTCCCAGTACGCCTTTTGGAGCGATACCGCCCGGACCGCAGGCGGCGACACCGTGCCCCTTTTGTATTTCGTCTGGCCACAGGATTCGGCCCAGTCCCGCAATGTGTTCTCTTATGTTCCCCAGATGATGGAATGCTACACCAGCCGCTTCGGAGCCTACCCCTTTGCCAAATACGCCATGGCCGCGGTCTATCCCTTCATCTACGGCGGCATGGAGAACCAGGACATGACCACCATCATCCGCAGCTGGATCACCGGCAACGATCAATACGGCATCGCCCACGAGCTGTCGCATATGTGGTTCGGCGACCGGGTCACCTGTGGCACCTGGGCCGACATCTGGCTCAACGAGGGCTTTGCCAGCTACTGCGAGGCGGTCTATGACGAATTCCGCACCGGCCGGCTGCCCGGGGTTTACATGAACAACAACTTTTCAGGGGCCCTTTCGGGAAACGCCAATGTTTATCCCATATACAACCCTCCTATGTCCCTGATATACGACTATTCTATGGAATATGCCAAGGGGGCTTGGGTGTTGCACATGCTGAGATGGGTGATGGGAGATGCCTCCTTCTTTCCCATGATGCAAGCCTATGGCGATTCCTTTGCCTTCGGATCGGCAATCACCGCCGATTTTCAGAGGATAGCCGAGCAACATTACGGTTCATTCTTGAACTGGTTCTTCAACCAATGGGTCTATCTCTGGCCGGGGCATCCCATTTATAATGCGATCGTCTATCAGCGCACCAGACCGGACAGCAATGCTGTCATAGTCAAAATAGAGCAAACGTCAACCAGCGGCAATGTCTACACCATGCCGGCGGCTTTGGCCTGCTCCAGCGCGGCCGGGAGACGGGATACGGTCATTTGGCTGGACGGCCCCCAGGCCGGACCGTTTTCATTCGAGGAGGCCTCGGCCATATCCTGGGCCAGATTGGATCCGGATAACTGGATACTCAAGGAGGCCAATTATATCGCGCCCAATTTAATCTCTTTAACCGCAGGCCCCAGGCAGCTTACTTTGAGGTGGGCCAGATTTACGTCCGATTCCGTGGCTCCGGCCGGCTACAACATCTACCGGGCCGGTTCCTATAACGGCACCTATGCCCGCATCAATCAGATCATATGCCCGGATACCGTTTATGTGGACACCGGGCTGGTGGCCGGGACGCCATATTTCTATAAAGTGACGGCCGTCTATGGACAAGATACTTGTTTTGAATCCAAATTTTCCAATTACAAAGGCGGGGTGCCCACCGGGGTGGCCGGCGGGGCGGACGAGGGACCGAAGGCTTCTGATATCAGCCTGAACCTTTCCGGGACCAATCCGTCGCAAGGGCCGGTTTCACTGGAATTCATGTTGCCGGCGCCGGGGAGGGCCCGTCTGGCGGTGTACAACCTGTCGGGCCAGCTGGTGCGGGTTCTAGTCGAAGGGGAGCGGCAAGCAGGGCGGCAGACGGCTGTCTGGGACGGAAGGGACGACGGCGGGAGGAGGGCCGCCAGCGGCGTCTACCTGGTGAACTTGGAATGGAACGGCCGGACGGCAACGATCAGGGTGGAGTGTGTCAGATAGATGATTCAATAGGACGATAGGGGAGTCTGATGACCATGTTCTTGATAGATCTGGCGGTTATAGCACTTTTAGCCTTGGCCGTTTTTCTGGGATTCCGCAAGGGACTGGTCCAGGAAATCGTGGGCATAGGCGCCCTGGCGGCAGCCTTTGTGGCTGCGGTTTTTTTCAACCGTCCGGCGGCGCAAATTTTAAGGGGGCTGATCCCGGCTATACCGGAGCAGGCCGCCCCCACCATCGGCTTCATCGTGGTGTTCCTGGCGGTCTTTCTGGCCATCACCGTCGTCGGCTGGCTGATGTCCAAGCTCATCAAGGCCACCCCCCTGGACCTGGCCGACAAACTTGGCGGTATGGCTGTCGGCCTTCTCAAGGGGGCGCTGATCATCTCCGTCCTGTTGCTGCTATTGGCCATGGTGCCCCTGCCGAAGGATGTCTCCCAAAGGATGGACCGCTCGGCGGCCATCCGCTCCATGCGCAAGGTGGCGCCCTGGGTCTACCAGCATACCAAGGGGCTGTGGCCCAAAGCCAGGGAGATCTACCAGGATTTCCAGAACCAACCCGAGCCCAAGAAGGTGCAGCAGCTGGAGCCGATCTGAGGCCCGAAGCGCTCTCTTAAGGAATCCAGGAAAACAGGAATTTTCTTTTCGAGTCTTTCAAGTTACTTTGCAGGAAAGAAACTCTCACTTAAATAGGAGATAAGATGGTGAAGAGAAACGCAGTGGCTATAGCATTGTCCGTGCTGATGGCGGCCGGGCCGGCCCTGGGGCAGGTCAAGGAGAAGGGTCCGCTGGTGCAGCTGGCCATCCTTTTAGACACCAGCAACAGCATGGACGGATTGATCGAGCAGGCCAAGTCGCAGCTGTGGCGCATCGTCAACGAGCTGTCTCTGGCCCGCAAGGGCGGACAGTCGCCGCGTCTGGAGGTGGCCCTCTATGAATACGGCAACTCCGACCTGGAATCAAGCCACGGGTACATCCGGCGGGTGTCGCCCTTGACCCGGGATCTGGACCTGATCTCGGAGCAACTGTTCGGCCTTAAGACCAACGGCGGGCTGGAGTATTGCGGCTGGGTGATCCAGGCGGCGGCCGACGAGCTGTCCTGGTCGAAAATCGACGGCGATCTGAAACTGATCTTCATCGCCGGGAACGAGGAGTTCACCCAGGGCCAGGTGGACTATAAGCAGGCCTGCGGCCGGGCCAGGAACAAGGAGGTGGCAGTCAACACCATCTTCTGCGGCAGCCTGGAGGAGGGCGCCCGCACCGGCTGGAAAGACGGGGCCGAGCTGACCGGTGGCAAATACAGCCACATCGACCAGGAGCAAAAGCCGTTGGCGGTGGAGGCCCCCCAGGACGAGGCCATCGCCGAGCTCAACCGTGAGCTGAACAACACCTTTTTGGCCTGGGGCGGCAGCGATCGCAAGGGCAAGGAACGTCAAATGGAGCAGGACCGGAATGCCTCGGCCTACAGCAGCCAGATGTTGACCGAGCGCACCATGGCCAAGACATCGGCCCAGTACACGGCCGAGTGGGACCTGGTGGACGCGGTGCGGTCGGGCAAGGTCAACATAGACAATATTGCCGATTCCCAGCTACCCAAGGTTTTGCGGGAGAAGACGGCCAAAGCCAAGCGGGATTACATAGATCAATTGTATAAAAAAAGGACCGAGACCGGTGAGAAGATCCGCAAGCTTTATTTGGAGCGCCAGCAGTATGTGGCCTCCAAGCTGGGGGGGCAGGCATCCGACAAGACCTTAGACTACGCCGTCATCCAGTCAGTGCGGGAGCAGGCCAAGGCCAAAGGATTTTCTTTCGAATGACCGAAAAATTGGCAGAATTCACGGGGTTTCGAAAAAACACTTTTCGGTTCATTGCTGAAGACCGCTAAACATTCGTCATTTAGCCTAAGTCGCAAAGCGCTCAGAGTTTCCCTGCCTATAAGCCTTATTTGAGACTGGCGAGGGGAAGTGTAGTGCGCCACAGTGATTTTGCTCTAGAATACCTCTGCGAGCTCTGCGATTAAAATACCAAGATAGTTGAATCAGCACAGCCTTCAAATATTGGAATTCGACCTGGTGCGCCGGGCCCTGGCTCAGCGCTGCGGGACGCCCTATGCCCGGGAGGAGGCCCTGGCCATAGTTCCCTCGAGTTCCTCCGAGGAGGTGGCCGGCGAGCAGGCGCTGACCTCCGAGGCCGGAAAACTTCTTGAGGCCGGGGTGGGCTTCGAATTTTCGGCGCTGTCCGACCTGAGGCCGTCCCTAGACGGACTTTCGGAAAGAGGAGCCGTCTTAGATCCTTTGGAGCTGCAAAACCTGGGAAAGCATCTAAGGCTGGCCAGACTGCTGCGCACCGGGCTGGAGTTGAGGAGAGACGACTATCCTCTGTTGTGGGGCATCGCCCAGAGCCTGTCGATCGACCGGCGGCTGGAGGATGATATCGAGCGCAGTTTTGAACCCGACGGCACGGTCTCGGACCGGGCCAGCGCCGACCTGGGGCGCATCCGCCGGGAGCGCGAGATCGCCAGGGAGCGGGTGCACCGCAAGCTGGAGGAGATCATGGCCGCCTCGGGCCAGGCATTGCAGGAGCCGCTGGTGACCATGCGTCAGGGGCGTTACGTGCTGCCGGTGCGGGCCGACTCTAAGACCAGGTTCAAGGGCATCATCCACGATACCTCGGCCTCGGGGGCCACCGCCTTCATGGAGCCTTTGGCCACGGTAGAGATGAACAACCGCCTGCGCCAGCTGGAGATCGATGAACAACACGAGGTGGAGCGCATCCTGCGGGCATTTTCTAGGCGGGTGCAGGAGTCACTCGAGCCGTTTCGCGCCAATATCTCCATCATGGCGCGCCTCGATTTGTTGGCCGCCCGCGGCCGGCTGGCCTTAGACTGGGACTGCGTCCGTCCGGTGATTTCGCCGGGCAACTATCTGAATCTGATAAAGGCCAGGCATCCGGCCATCAAGGACCCGGTGCCGTTGGATCTGGAGCTGGGAGACGGCCGGACCACCATGGTCATCACCGGGCCCAACACCGGGGGCAAGACAGTGGTGCTGAAGACAGCCGGGCTTTTGGCCCTGATGCATCAGAGCGGCCTGTTCCTCCCGGCCGGCGAGGGCACCGCCCTGCCGGTTTTCGACGGGATCTTCGCCGACATCGGAGACGAGCAGTCCATAGCCCAGTCGCTGTCCACCTTTTCCTCGCATGCCACCCGGATGGCACAGATAATCGAACAGGCCACAGCCCATTCCCTGGTGCTGTTGGACGAGATCGGAGTGGGTACCGAGCCGGGGGAGGGGGCGGCCTTAGCCATGGCAGTGCTGGAGGAGCTGACCGGCCGCGGCTGCCTGGTGCCTACCACCACCCACTATGCCGCCCTCAAGGCCTTTGTCCAAAATCAGCCGGCCATGGCCAATGCGGCCATGCAGTTCGACCGGCAGCGCTTGGCGCCGACCTATCGGCTGGAGGCCGGACTGCCCGGAGCCAGTTTCGGGCTGGAGATGGCCGAAAGGCTGGGACTTCCGGCCAAGCTGGTGGCCGATGCCCGAAGCCGGCTGGATTCCAGATCGGTCCATCTGGAGGATTTGATAGCCCATATCGAAAAGGTTAAGGCCGAGCTGGAGGAGGCCAAGAGACGAGCAGCCGAGGATTCCGAAAAGGCGGCCGAGCTGGCCGCCCTGCATCAGCAAAAGCTCCAACTCTGGAAGCAGGAGGAGAGAGAGCTTTTCCAACGGGCGAAAGCGGCGGCCGAGGAGGTGTTGGCCAAGGCCCGCAGTGCTGCCGAGCAGGCGGTGGCCCTGGTTCGCCAAGAACAGGGATCAAAGGAGAGCATTAAAAGATCGCGCCAGATGCTGGCCGAAGCCGGCCAGTCGGCCGAATCGCTGGGCGTGGGCTTGACCGACGGAATGGTGCCGGTCGACAACAGGAAGATGGAGCTGGTTATTGGCCAGGAGGTCTACCTGCCGATGACCAACGGCCGGGCCACGGTGGCCTCGCTACCCGACGCCTCGGGTCGCCTCAGGGTCCAGACCGGCTCGGTGTGGATGACGGTACGCCGCGATCAGGTTCAAACGATTGCCAAACAGGCCGAGGCCGAGGGGCCTAAAAGCTCGGCCAGATACGGCCAGGTCACCGATTTTCCTTCCGAGCTCCACCTCTTGGGGATGCGGGCCGACGAAGCCATGGAGAGATTGGATCGCTATCTGGATGAGGCGGTCTACCTGGGGGTGGAACGGGTGCGCATCGTCCACGGCAAGGGCACCGGCGCCTTGCGAAAGGCGGTCAGGCAGGCTCTCTCCAATGACGGAAGGATTAAATCATTTCGCTTGGGCCAGTGGGACGAAGGTCAGGACGGGGTGACGGTGGCCGAGCTGAAATAAACTCAAGCCTTGCCTTGGCGCCATAATAGTGAAAAACAGAGATACTCCGACGAAGGCCTTTCAATGCCCCGAGGTCAGACTTGATGCCGGCCGGGGGAGACAGGGCATCTATGATATCGAGCTGGACCGGCTGGAGACCCTGGAGGGATACGACTCTCTCGACTGCCACCTGGTGATTTATCCCTACAGCCGGCGGGTGAACTCCCATCATCTGCGGCTGATGCCCTTCGAAGAGTATGTGTCCGACATCATCAGCCGGCAGCGTTCGGTCTACATCAGGGCCGAGGAGAGGGGGAAGTACCTGTTCGGAGCCCTGCTGGCCTTGGCTCTGGTGGCGGTATTCGTGGAATTCCGGCCGGTGGAGCTGCTGTCGTTGGAGGCCATCGTCTCGGTGTTCGGAGTCTACATGGTGGGCAAGGAGATCTGGGACGACATCGAGCTGGGGCTGCAGCACCTTAGCGGCCGCTGGCGCCTGCGTTACGTGGAGAACTACTACCCCTACCAGCTGGCCGGCCGCACCACCCTGGCCCGGTATTCGGAGATGGCCAAGGAACAGCGCTACGGAAGGCGTTCCCTGCTTCCCGACCGGATAGATTTCATTCAGCAGAGCAACTCCCAGACGGTCAGGCTGCGGTTCGAATCCGGGTCCCTGCGCTCTCTCGACGGCCAGTCGGCCCACATCGCCTCGCTCCATGTGGACCGAACGGCGGCCGCCGAGTTCCGGCGCGCCGGACACCTATTCGGCGCCAAGCTGTCACTCAACCGGCGCCGCCTCCGGTTGGAGCGCAGTCTGGAGCTCTTCCAGTCGCTGGACCGCGGCAGGCCCGGCTGTCTGGACGACCGGGGACGCTGGCACGACGGGGCCGTCTTCTGGCGTCGCACCTGGCGGCTGGGCAAGTTGAAATTCTTCTCAAACCACGGCCTGTCGCCGGGAAGTCTGGTGGTCCAGGAAAGATCATCCGATAAAGGCACAAAGAACCGACATGTTCCAAAATCTGCCCGCTGATTCTTCCGGCCTTCTCTCTTGGCAATGGACGGAGATCGAGCCCTTCTATCGGGAGCTGCAGCAAAGGCGGCTTTCTTCGGACAATGTCGGCCAATGGGCGGCCGACTGGTCGCGGATATACTCGTTAGTGGACGAGGTTTACAGCCGGCTCTACGTGGCCACCACGGTGGACACCGCCGACCAGGAGGCCAAAAGGCTTTTCGAGGCCTATCTGGATGGCATCCAGCCGCAATTCAAGGAGGCCGAGCAGTCGCTTAAGGAAAAGCTGCTGAAAAGCGGACTCTGTCCGAAAGGCTTCGAGCTCCAGCTTAAAAAGATGCGGGAGGAAGCCTCGCTCTTCAGGCCGGAGAATCTGCCGCTTTTGTCGCAGGAGCAGAAGCTCAGATCCAAATACAGCTCGATCACCGGCTCCCAAACGGTGCAGTGGCGGGGTCAGGAGAGAACGGTGGCCCAGCTAAGGCCGGTCTACCAGGAACAGGACCGCGAGCTGCGCCAACAGGCTTGGGAGCTGACCGCCCAAAGGCAGCTGGCCGACCGTCAGGCTTTGAACGACCTTTGGAGCCAGTACTTCGAGCTGAGGCAGAGGATCGGGGGCAACGCCGGCTTCTCCGACTACCGGGACTATCGCTGGAAACAATTGCTCCGTTTCGATTACCGGCCCGAGGACTGCCTGGCCTTCGGAGAGGCCATCGAAAAAGCGGTAGTGCCGGCGGCCGAACGAATTTACCAGCGGCGCAGAAAAATGCTGGGTGTAGAGAAGCTCCGGCCATGGGACCTCAGCGTCGACCCGGCCGGCCGGCCGCCGCTCAAACCGTTTGGGGACATGGGCCGGCTGACCTCCGGGGTCTCCAAAATTTTCCGACAAATGGATCCCGAGCTGGGCCAGCAGTTCGAAATGATGGTAGACGAAGGCCGGCTCGACCTGGAGAACCGCAAGAACAAAAGGCCGGGAGGCTACTGCATCACCTATGCCGCGGCTAAGCGGCCTTTCATCTTCGCCAACGTGGTCGGCGTCCACGACGATGTCCAGACCCTGCTGCACGAAAGCGGACACGCCTTTCACGCCTTGGCCGCCGCCCGCCTGCCCTATGTCCAGCAGTCAGAGGCCCCCATGGAGTTCAACGAGGTGGCTTCGATGGCCATGGAGCTCTTGGCCTCGTCCCATCTAAAGGAGTTCTACTCCCCGGCAGAAGCCGGGCGGGCTCTGGCCGAGCATCTGGAGGGTATCGTCCTGTTCTGGCCCTACATGGCGGTGGTAGACGCTTTTCAGCATTGGGCCTACGGCCATCCCAAAGAAGCGGTGGACCCGGACGCCTGCGATCAGGCCTGGGACGAGTTGTACTGCCGATTCACAAAAGGAGTAGATTTTACCGGGTACGAGGAAGTGCGGAGAACGGGATGGCAGCGCAAGCTGCACATCTTCATACATCCCTTCTACTATATCAAATACGGGCTGGCCCAGCTGGGTGCGGTCCAGATCTGGGCCAATTCACGCAAAGACCCGTCCGGAGCGCTGGCCTGTTACAAGGAGGCTTTGGCCCTAGGCGGCACCCGGCCCCTGCCCCAACTTTATGCCGCGGCCGGGGCCAAATTCTCGTTTGAGGCCGAAATTCTGAGGCAGGCAGTGGCCGAAGTTGAGGAGAGAATAAAATAGGGGGAAACAAAAATCATGGCGTTTTTGTCCATATATGCAGAAGAGTATTTGGAAGCCGGACTGAAAAAACCTGAGCATAAGGAGGAACTCTGGTAGTGATGAAGAAATATCTTAACCTTTGGCCAATAGTCTGCCTGTTTTCCGGCCCGCTGCTGGGCCAGCCTTTGAACAAGCCCAGGATCAATCCCGGAGATACCCTGGCCAGCCGACAGCCTAAGATACTGGTGGCCTACTACTCCCGTACCGGCACCACCCGCACCGTAGCCCGGGCCCTGGCCTCCAGACTGGGGGGCGATATCGAGGAGATTGTGGATACCAAGAACCGGCAGGGGATCTTTGGCTGGCTGGGGGCCGGGCGAGATGCCAGCAAGAAGAGCAAGACCGTGATCGCTCCCATACAAAAAAATCCGGCCGACTATGATCTGGTGATCCTGGGAACGCCGGTCTGGGCCTGGAATATGACCCCGGCCATCAGGACCTACATCATACAGAACCGGGAGAAGTTCCGCCAGGTGGCCTTCTTTTGCACCATGGGAAAGAATGGAGACGTTAAGACCTTCTCCGGTATGGCGGAGCTTTGCGGCAAAAAGCCTTTGGCCGCCATGGCTCTGAGGACCGAGGAGGTAAAGATCAACCAGTACCATTCCGCTGTCAACAAGTTTCTGGCCGGGTTGGGAATGAACGAGACGCGATAAGTAGGAGGCCGCCATGAAGCACGTCCGGGGTTTCTTCCGCATGATGGGCGCCCTGTTCGGCGGCCGGTACAGGAAGGCGCCCTGGCGCTCGGGGGTGATGCTGGGCGTGTTCGCGGTATATCTTGTAATCCCCCTGGACGCCATCATCGACGCCATCCCGGTGCTGGGCTTCGTGGACGACGCCGCGGTCTTCGGGTTCTTCGTGGCGGCGCTCAAGAAGGACGTGGACAGGTTTTTGGAGTGGGAGGGACAGAAAAAGGAATGACCCGGCCACAGATCCACGAGAAACGTTCTCCATCTCCCATATTAAAGATAGCGACAATCCTTCGATCAGTGGAAAATCGTGGCTAAAAATTAAAGATGCCCCGCATTCCTGACGAGATAATAGACGAGGTCCGCCAGGCCACCGACATCGTGGCCGTCATCGGTCAGCACCTGCCGCTGCGCAAGGCGGGGCAGAATTACCGTGCCCTGTGCCCCTTCCATCAGGAGAAGACGCCCTCGTTCAATGTCAACCCCCAAAAGCAGATCTGGCACTGCTTCGGCTGCGGCAAGGGCGGCAACGTCTTTACCTTTTTAACCGAGTACGAGAAGGTATCCTTCGGCCAAGCGGTGCGGGACTTGGCCAAGAAGGCCGGCATCCGCATCCCGGAGTTGCCCGGCGAAAAGCCCGAGGGCCATGACCTGCTGTACCAAGCCAACGAGTTTGCTGCCCGCTTTTTCCAGTCGGTTCTGGGCGGTGATGCCGGGGCGGCCGCCCGGGAATACTTGGACAGGCGGGGTATCAAACAGGAGACGGTCGAACTGTTCCGCTTGGGCTATGCCCCCAATGCCTGGGACGAGCTCATGAGGGCGGCCCAGGCGGCCGGGCACAGCCAAGCCCTGCTGGCCGAGGCCGGGCTGATCGTGCCCCGGGAAAAGGGCACCGGCCATTACGACCGATTCCGCCACCGCATCATGTTCCCCTTCTTCTCGCTGGGGGGACGGGTGATCGGCTTCGGGGGCCGCAGCCTGGAGGCCAGCCCCCAGGCCAAGTACCTGAACTCGCCGGAGACGGCCATCTACCATAAAGGGCGAGGATTTTTCGGCTTTGCCCAGACCAAGACCTTTATCATGGACGCCGGTCTGGCGGTGCTGGTGGAGGGCAACTTCGACCTGCTGCGGCCTTTCCAGGACGGCTATAAAAACATAGTGGCCACCGCCGGCACCGCCCTCACCCCGGACCAGGCCAGGCTGCTGTCGCGCTATGCCAAAACCGTGGTCATCTGCTACGATCCGGACGGTCCGGGACTGGCCGCGGCTGAGCGGGCCGTCGAGCCCCTGCTGGAGGCCGGGCTGGACGTGCGGGTGGCCCTGCTGCCAGAGGGCCGGGACCCGGACGCCGTGGTCTCGCAAGACGGTGCGGCCGCATTCGGCCGGATAGTGGAACAGGCGGTCAGCTTTGTGGAGTTCCGGGTGATGCGGGCCAGAAAGTCCCGCGACCTTTCCCTGCCGGCCGAGAAGAGCCAGCTGGTCAACGGGCTGTTGGGCCTGGCGGCCCTGGTGGCCGACCCGGTACGCCGCAGTCTATACTATAAGGAAATAGCCGAAATGGCCGGGCTGGAAGAATCCCTGGTGGCCGACCTGGCCCGCAAAAGACAAGGCCTTAAGCCCAGGGAAAAGGAAGAAACCACTCCTCCGGGTCAGGTCCATAGCCCCCAGGACCGCTGGGAACAGGAGATTTTAGGCTTGCTGCTGCGGCGGCCGGAGTTGGCCTCACGGTTGGAGGAAAAACCCCAGCTTTGGGACTACCTCAGCCCGGGCTTTAGGAAGGTGGCCGCCAGGATAGAGACCATGCACCAGGAGTCAGGCAAGGTGGACGAGGCCGGGCTGTTCCACCAGGCAGAGTCGCCCGAGGAGCAGGTTTTGGTCAGCGCCGCCTTGGGCCTGGGCCGGGTGTCCGAGGACTCGCTGGAAGGGGCCGAGGATGACGAGCGCAAATTCGCCGACTACCTGATCAATCTGGAACGCCAGACGGTCAAGCCCAGGCTCAAGGCCCTGCAGGCGGCCATCAGAGAAGCCCAACGGAGCCGAGACCTGCCCCGGGAGAGGGAATTGCTGGAACAATTCAACCAATTGATAAAGGAGACGGGCAAGTAGCCGCCCAGGCTGTTTGCCGGAGATACCGCCTATGAAGAAAAGCAAAGCACCGCCCCAGGAAACCTCGGTCGAGAGTTTGAAGGACAAGAACATCAAGAAGAAGATCAAGCAGATCATCACCCAGGGCAAGTCCCAGGGGGGCTATATCACCTACCAGCAGCTGAACGAGCTGCTGCCCGAGGACATGCTGGCTCCAGACGAGTTGGAGAACTTCATCCTGATGCTCTCCCAAACCGGGGTGGAGGTGGTCAACTCGGCCGAGGAATTCAACCAGATCCGCGAGGCCAGGGAGAAGGCCAAGGCCAAGGAGGCGGCCGAGGTTGTGGTGGAGGAGCCGCTGGGACTGCGCTACGACGATCCGGTGCGGATGTATCTGCATGAGATCGGACGGGTGCCGCTTTTGGACAAGGAGCGGGAGATCGAAATCGCCAAGAAGATCGAGGAGTGCCACAAGGCCATGCTCAGCCTGGGCTTTGCCGCTCCGCAGTGCATGAAGCGCTTTATGCACCTAGCCCGCCAGTTCGAGCGCCGCGAGCTGCCCATGGAGGAACTGGTGCAGACCGACATCGACGGCTGGATGCCCCAGTACTCCCAGAACCGCAAGCGGCAGAAGATCATGCTGATTTTAAAGCGGATCGAAAAGGAGCAGAAACAGATCGAATACCTGTCCACCCTCAAAAACCAGGCCAAGGCCGGCCCCAAGATCGCCCAGCACCGGGCCAAGCTGATCAACCATCTTCAGGCGCTAAAGCTATCCACCGAGATCCTTCAGGCCAACATCGACAGCGTACTGGAAATTGCCGACCGGGTGCGCAAGCATATCAACGACCGGGACCGGGCCCTGCACTCGGCCAAACTCAGCTGGCAGGAGCTGGAAAAGCTGGTCAAGCTCCTCAGGTCCAACAAGAAACTTTCCCCGGAGCAGAAGGCCAAGCTCAAAGTTCCCAAGGACAAGGCCTTTGCCCTGTGGGAACAGGCCCAGAACGCCCAAAAACAGGCGGTGGCCCTGGCCCGGGAGCACAAGATGACGCCCGAGGAGATTCTCCATCTGGCGGAACGGGTGAGCCACACCATCAGGGAGAAGGACAAGGCCAAGAAGGAGATGGTGGAGGCCAACGTCCGGTTGGTGATCTCCACCGCCAAGCGCTATGTCAACCGGGGGCTGGAATTTCTGGACCTCATCCAGGAGGGCAACTCTGGATTGATGCGGGCGGTGGAGAAGTTCGACTATCACAAGGGCTACAAGTTCTCCACCTATGCCACCTGGTGGATCCGCCAGGCCATCACCCGGGCCATCGCCGACCAGGCCCGAACCATCCGGGTGCCGGTGCACATGATCGAGGCCATCAACAAGGTGTCCAAAGCTTCCAGAAAATTGGTCCAAGAGTATGGCCGGGAGCCCACCAGCCATGAGATCGCCGAGCACATGGAACTGCCGTTCGACAAGGTGCGCTCCATCATCAAGGTGGCCCAGGAGCCGATATCGCTGGACAAGCCCATCGGCGATGACGAGGACACGGTGTTCGGCGACTTCATCGAGGACGCCTCGGCCAAAAGCCCGGCCCGGACCGCCAACTTTCTGATGCTTAGGGATCAGATAGAAAAGGTGCTCTCCACTTTGTCCAAAAGGGAGGAGTCCATCGTCCGCCTGCGCTTCGGCCTCAACGACGGCTGTCCCCGGACCCTGGAGGAGGTGGGGGCCATCTTCAACGTCACCCGGGAGCGGGTAAGGCAGATAGAGGTCAAGGCCCTGCGCAAACTGCGGCATCCTTCAAGGAGCAAGAGGTTGGAGGGGTTCTCGGATGTGCTGTGAAAATTGCGCCGGATGATGAAAATTTTGCTTTTTAAGTTTTATTCACTTTTGCGCTGCACTCCCATATAAAGCAGGTAATGCTCTTAATGGCAATATGATAATGATGCGACCCATTTTAACCTCTAAGGGCATTAAACTTGCATTTAAAGCAGATAAACTTGGGGAGAAGATAAAAATGAAATTAATGTTAACCTGTGCGGCGCTGTTGGCGTTCATGTGGACATCGGCTTTAGGTCAGCCGTGGACCTACGATTTCGGAACCGGGACAGGGAGCTGGACCAGCGGAGCCAGCACTACCTTTCTTCCGGCTCCGCAAGCCAACGGGGGCACTGCCGCCAGGGTCAGGGTTGGAACCGGCGGCGGCTCATTTAACTTGGAGAATCCTGGGTTGACGTTTTTGGGTTCCAATACCGAACTTAGATCCGTAGCGCCAACCAGCACCTCTATCAACAAATTCAGTATCTATGATTATTCGACGGCAGCCAAAGTCTTTTATACAAAGTACACCATCCTGATGGGGGACAATAGCGGAGGCAGTACTGCGGGAAGCGGAGTATGGTATTTTTATCAGGGAGACGGTTTATTGTTTTCTGACAACAACAATATCTCTGGCAATTTGACCCAGGGCTATGCCATTCTCAGATTTACCTACGGCTCCAGCGGGGCAATAACATTAGCCTATCGCGATGGTTCCGTCTGGACAAACTTGACTTCGCCGAGCCCCTTGCCTTTGGTTCAAGGCACGGTATACTCCATAGAAATTTACGGAAACAACACAACTTCCAGCCAGACATACGAACGCAGCGGAGCTCAATCGCTGGCCGCTGATAAGTGGGACCTTTGGATCAACAGTGTTTTGGTTGGAAACGATCTTAACAGCGGTCCGCTGGCTAACGATGTCAACATTGACTCCTGGATGTTTGGAGGAGAAAATTCCACAGGCAATGTGGCCAACATCTTCCTCGACGACTTCGAGTATTCAAACTCCCTGCCGGCGGCCGCCGCCGCGCCGGACTCATCCGCCGTCGTTTCCGGAGCCAGCGGCAGCCCCAACGTACCCTGCGTCAGTTACCAAGCGGCCGACATTACCTCCTCCAACGCCTTCAGGGCCTGGGATTTTACCATTCGTGAAGGAGTGAACAACCCGACTGGGGACACGGACCCGACCATCATCGACTCCCTGAAGATCGTCAAGGGTGCCTTGGATTCCACCGGCAATTGGAGCTCCGTTATACGCCGCGCGGCCCTCTACACCGGAACGACAGAAAAGCAGGAAGTGGGCGTCTTCGGCGATACGATCAAGTTCACCAACATCATGGTGGCCGACGGGGCTGACAGCGCGTATTCGCTTTACCTGACCTTCATGTGGGCCTATCCCGACAACAAGCAGCTCCAGTTCAAACTCACCAATGCCACGATCTTCACGGCTGCTTCCGGAAGTTCGCCGATGGCCGCCTTCGCCTGTTCGTCCGGCACGGCCGCCGACAGCAACCGCGTCGAGGTAACGGCCACCGAGCTGGGCTTTTCCACCCAGCCGCCAGCCACCACGCCGGTCAACACCAACTTCGGAGCCGCAGTCGAGGCCGTTGACGCCAACGGCAACCGCGACCTTGACGCCACCGCTTCGGTGACCCTGGGCGAGGACGGAGCCGGAAACCTCAGCTCAGCCACCGGGCTCATCCAGAACCTCGCTTCCGGCATCTTCTCCTGGACAGATCTCCAATACGACCAAGCCGGGACAGGGATTCACCTCGTTACGGCCAACATCGGCGGTCTGACCAACGCCACCAGCAGCGCCTTCGACGTCACCAGCGTGTCTGGGACCAAGGTGGCAGCCGGGGACAGCGCCGAAGCGGCTTCCATCTCCTCTCTTTATGACTCGCAGGCCGAAGCGGTCTTAAACTTCGACTTTACTGTGACTGACGACGGGTCCACCCCGGGAACCGATGTCCTGCCAACGCTCATCGATACCGTGGTGATCTATCAGGGGAGTGGAAACGAAATAAGTGCCTGGTACCAAGCCATCGCCGGAGCCCTGCTTCTGGACAATTCGGGAAACAGCTTCCTGGGCACCATAGGCTACTCCATCATCCGCTTCAGCAACATACCGACGTCCTCCGGCGGACTGGGCTATGTGGCCGACAATGCCACCAAGCACTACCGACTCAAGGTCTGGCTCAATAGCGACATGGGCTACCTGCGCGACACCATCGACGGTCTCAACCTGGCCTTCAGGGTGAACCGTTCCTGCTTCAAGACGCTGGCCACGGGTTCCAGCGTCTTTGCCGCCGGGGACGGCGAGAACGTGGAGTCGGGATCGGCCAACAATGAGATTTCGGTGACGGCCAGCGATGTCAGATTTGCCTATCAACCGACTGCGCCTATTTACCGCAGCACGGCTTTCCGGGCGGATGTTGAAGCTGTTGACGCCAACGGCAACCGGGATCGCCATGCTGCCAATTCTGTAACCCTTACCCGAATCGCCGGGACCGGCACGCTGTCGTCATCCGCAGGTTTGACCCAAAGCCTGTCATCCGGTCTTTATAGCTGGATCGACTTGCTTTACGACGTCTCGGAAACCGGGGTGAGGATCGAGGCCGCATCAGGAGGCTGGGCTGACACCTGCAACTCATTCGCCGTCATCGAGTCGGAGCCGACCGTACAGGCATCGGGCATCGCCTTCAGCGCCGTGGGCGAGACCCTGATGACAGTCAGCTGGACGCCGGGCAACGGCGCCGGCAGGATCTTGCTGGCCAAGGCCGGGCAGACGGTCAGCCATCCTCCAGTGGACGGACAGGGCTATTCGGCCAGCAGCACCTTTGGGCTGGGATCTCAGATAGGCACCAATAATTTTGTGGTCTATTCAGGCAGCGGCAGCTCGGTGACGGTAACCGGGCTCAGCCCGGTGACGCGGTACTTCTTCGCCCTCTACGAGTATAACGGAACAAATACGACCGCCAATTACCTGACAGCCGGACCGGACACCGGCAGCCAGCTGACCAACGCGGCCCTGGCGGTCGGCGATTTCCAGTCCAAGGCCGACGGCAACTGGAGCAGCGCCGTCACTTGGGATCAGTGGGACGGAAGCGCCTGGATGCCGGCAGCCTCCACCCCCACTGCCAGCAATACAGTCTATATCAGAGGAGCCGATTCCGTCACCCTCGACGCCAACGGTGCCTGCAAAAACCTAATTCTATACAACGCCAGCAATGGGATGAGACTGTCGCTTAACAGCGCCTGCACCTTGCTGGTGTCGGGCACGCTTACCAGCGGCGGAGGACTGCCCAGCTCGGCGCTGATAAAAGGGGCGGGCCTTGTAAAATTCGTGGGAGGCTCGCGACCTCTCTTCGGCAGCACCTGGTCGGCCAATCCTCCTTATTGGAGGTTTGAAGTGGCCCTTGATCCCGGCGCGGTCGGAACAGCCTCTTCGGCAGTCAAAGCCGGGCAGATTATTATAAGTTCCGGCACATTTACGGTGGGAACTTCCTCCAGCCATGATCTCAGGCCGGATTCGGGATCGACCGGCACCGGATCGCTGCGGGTGGCCTCAGGCGCCACATTGGCCGTGCTGGGCAACATCAGCCGCACCGGCACCGCCACCACTCAGTGTGCCCTGGTTGATGTCAACGGCACGCTTAAGATCGGGGGAAGAAACATCAGCGCTACCAACATCAACATCAACAATGGCGGCAAGCTGGTGAGCACCCGCAATGAAACACCGCGCGGCCACGTAGTCACCGGCACCCTGAGCTACGCCAGCGGTTCCACGCTTGAGTATAACTCGGGCACATCCGATTTCGTCCAAGCCACCGGGGGCGAGCTGACGGCGGAGGTCCACAATCTGCTGATAAAAAATCCTGCCGGCGATTCGTTGAAGTCAAACGTGACCGTCAACGGGGCTCTTAGCTGCCAGCAGGGTTTTCTGTACACCGGAAACTATTTCGCAACCCTGGCCGCTGAGGCGATTTTGACAGAAAGCAATTCCTCCAACGTCCAAGGAACCATCCAACTGACCCGCGCCCTGTCGCAGTCGATACCCGACACCTTTAACGGCCTAGGGTTGAGGATCACGGCCATCGGCGCGGCCCCCGGCGCCACCACGGTAATCCGCACTACCGGCCGACATTACGGGGTTGGCGGAAACCAGAGCATCAACCGTTCTTTTTCCATATCCCCGGCTACGAATAGCGGACTGAATGCCGCCATGGTATTCAGATACCGAGAATCGGAACTCAACGGTTTGGCGGAAAGCGAGCTTGGTTTGTTCCGTTCCGCCAACAATGGGGCCAGCTGGGACAGCCTGGGCGGCTTTGTCGATCCTGGGGCCAATACTTTAACCTTAACCGGTATCCAGTCTTTCTCTCTTTGGACAGCGGGAAGGGCCGGAGTGCCTCTGGCGGTGGAGTTGGCCGGCTTTTCGGCCTTGGCTGCGGAGTGGGCCATCACCCTGTCCTGGCGCACCGAGAGCGAGAACGGGTCGTATCAGTGGATTGTGGAGAGATCGGATGCCGAGAGCGGGCCGTTTGTGGAGCTGGGCCGGGTGGCGGCGGCCGGGAACAGTCAGGTGCCAAGGGACTATACTTGGTCAGATATTGCTGTCCGGGAGGGGAAAACCTATTACTACCGGATAGGGGAGCTGGGGCTTGATGGAAGGATTGCCTACTTCGGGCCGGTGTCCTGCAAGCTGGGCCGGGGCCGGCCGCAGGCGGCTCTGGTGCTGGGCTGTGCCCCCAATCCGTTTTGGCAGATGACAACCATCAGATATCAGATAGCAGAACCGGGGAAGATGAGCCTTAAGATATACAACATCTCCGGGCAGCTGGTGAGGCGCATCGAGCAGGGCTTGCTGGCGCCGGGATATTATCAGGTGAGATGGGACGGCGCTGACGATAACGGGACCAGGCTGTCAGCCGGCGTCTACTTGTACCGCATCTCAATAGGCGGCAGGCAGTTCGGGGGCAAGGTGCAGCTGGTGCGTTAAAAGATATCATGCCCTGTTCATCGTCTTAATGCGGAGGCAAAATGAATAAAGCAGCGTTTATCTTTATCTTTGTATTCTCCCTGATTGCAGCCATGCCGGTAGGTGGGGCGACATATTACTCACAAGGCAATCTGGCTCCCAACCTGACTGACAGTTGGAATTCACAACGCGATGGGAGCGGCAGCCAGCCTCTAAATTTTACCAGCGGCGATGGTTTTGTGGTCCAAGGGGGGGACACCATGACCACCTCGGCCACATGGAGCGTCTCCGGGTCCGGATCCAAGCTTCAGATAGAAGACGGAGGCGCACTGGTATCTACCTACGCGGTGACACTAGCCGCGGCCACCATATTCCAAATCGACAGCGGCGGGCTCTATAGGCACTCAAACACCGCGGCCTATGGCTCCAACATTTTCCAGGGGACGGAATTGTTTTCCTCAGGCAGCACAGTGGAGATCAACAACTCCAACACCACCGGTCCCTCGGGAGTAACTTTCGGCAATCTGTTGATAAATTTCACCGCTGATCCTGGCGGATCGGTGAATTGCGCGGGAGGGATAACAAACATCAATGGTGATTTGACCGTCCAGAGCACCAGTATCCGAGAATTCCGGTTAAGCGGCAATACAGCATATACGTTGACACTGGGCGGAGATTTGATCATAGCCGGCGGAACATTGAACACATCCAACGGCACGAATACAGGCTTAAGTTACAGAATAAACTGCAACGGAGACTACAGGCAGACCGGAGGGACATTTAAGCACGGGAACACCAATTCTCCGCTGGATTTTAGATTTTCCGGAGCCAATGGAGTATTTATCGGATCGGGAGGAACGCTCGACAACGCCAATATAAATTGGGCAGTGGACAGCGGGGCATCGTTGACGCTGTATACCAATTTTAATGTATCCGGCTCTTGTTACCTAACCATAAACGGAAAACTGAACTGCGACACCAATCTGGTAGCCGGCGACGGCAACTTCACGCTGGCGTCAGGCGGCACACTGGGCATCGGTTCGATCGACGGCATCAGCGCCACGGACACATTCGGAAACATCCGGGTCTCCGGCAGCCGCAGCTTCAGCAAATGGGGCAACTACGTATACAACGGGAACAGCAATCAAATTACTGGCAACGGGCTGCCGGATACGATCGGTAACCTCACCGTGGATAAAACAGATACGTTGTTACTGTACACGAACTGCATTATAAACGGCACACTGAGCTTGACCAGCGGTATTTTTGCGCCGCAATCCTATTGTTATATTGGAATAACCAGGCCCATAGCCGGGAACCCATCCAACTTTCAGCCTTTGCCGGAATCTGAGCTCTATATTCTGGGTACCGCCGAAGGAATTGTCCTGCCGGCTGCGGCCGACAGTTTATTTTGGCTGTTTCTGGACAATCCTAACGGGATGACGCTTTCCGGAGAACTCTGGATAAACGGCAATGCTTTGTACCTGCGAAACGGGGCCATTCATCCCAACGGTTTTAACGTACACTACAACGACAACAGCGGAATAGATTATTGTGGAATTGAACCTCAGACCACCAGCGATGATGAATTTACTACTATTGACGGACCCTTTTTCCTTAGCGTTGAAAATACTAACGGTGTTACCTTGCACGCCGACAGGTATATTCCCCAGTATGTAGATCTACTCGAAGGCATTCTTTACACCGGCAGCCATACCCTAACCATAGGACCGGAGGCCACCATTAACGAAAGCGACGGCTCCCATGTTGCCGGTAGGGTTTCCACCACCAGGGTTTTAACTAACAATCCGGAATCTTTCGGAGGATTGGGACTGGAATTGGAGGCTTTGGGCTCAGCCCCGGATACCACTACCGTCACCCGGGTTACCGGCTCACCCATCATCCAGGGAAACAATAAATCCATTAAAAGGTATTTTATTATTAATTCCAAGGTCAACAACGATCTTGATGCCTCCATGGTTTTCTATTATTTTGATAACGAACTGAATGATATCACCGAGGAGAATCTGGCCCTGTTCCGCTCCCCAGACGGCAGCCGTTGGAGCATGTATGGCAGCGGAGGAACAGTAGACCCGGGTAACAACACAGTGACGGCCACTGGCATAGACAGTTTTTCCTATTGGACCTCGGGCGACAAAAACAATCCTCTGGCGGTGGAGTTGGCCGGCTTTTCGGCCTTGGCTGCGGAGTGGGCCATCACCCTGTCCTGGCGCACCGAGAGCGAGAACGGGTCGTATCAGTGGATTGTGGAGAGATCGGATGCCGAGAGCGGGCCGTTTGTGGAGCTGGGCCGGGTGGCGGCGGCCGGGAACAGTCAGGTGCCAAGGGACTATACTTGGTCAGATATTGCTGTCCGGGAGGGGAAAACCTATTACTACCGGATAGGGGAGCTGGGGCTTGATGGAAGGATTGCCTACTTCGGGCCGGTGTCCTGCAAGCTGGGCCGGGGCCGGCCGCAGGCGGCTCTGGTGCTGGGCTGTGCCCCCAATCCGTTTTGGCAGATGACAACCATCAGATATCAGATAGCAGAACCGGGGAAGATGAGCCTTAAGATATACAACATCTCCGGGCAGCTGGTGAGGCGCATCGAGCAGGGCTTGCTGGCGCCGGGATATTATCAGGTGAGATGGGACGGCGCTGACGATAACGGGACCAGGCTGTCAGCCGGCGTCTACTTGTACCGCATCTCAATAGGCGGCAGGCAGTTCGGGGGCAAGGTGCAGCTGGTGCGTTAAAAGCCGTTTTTGATATAAAAGCGCCGGTCCGGCATGTTCGGGCCGGCCTTTTGTATTGATTGACTATCTTATCTTTTCAGGTAAGACTATCCGCCCTTTCTGACTGCCCAGAAAGGGCAAAAGAGGCACCGGGGGCGCAGGGCTAAACATAATAAACAGGTCTTTCATCACTAATTATTATCTTCGGATGCAACTCATTGATTGGGAATGGCCTTCGCTCTCGCTTTCGGCCTCACGCCTAGTCGCTCTGCGCCCCCGGACCCCTTTACCGGTGGTGTATCGGATTGACCGAACACCACCGGTCAGGGCTTGTTTCCAGCTTACCTGAACTGATTGGATAATCAAATTGTATTGACAGGGAGGGCCGGGAGTGATATCCTATTATAAGCAGCAATCTGGCAAAGGTTTTTAGAGGATAGCAGGCGTTTCTGGAAAACATGAAGAAATACAAGATACTGGTGGTCGACGACGAACCTCATTTTCTCAAGATCATGGAACTCCAGCTTTCCGTGCGGGGCTATGCAGTGGTCACCGCTGGAGACGGTTTCGACGGGTTCACCGCAGCCATCCGGGAAAGGCCCGACCTGATCCTGGCCGACGTTATGATGCCCACCATCGACGGCTACGAATTCTGCGCCCAGGTCAAGGCCCACCCCGAGCTCAAGACCATCCCGGTCATCTTTTTGACCGCCAAGACCGACCACAAGAGCCTGGCCAAGGGCTACAGCGTGGGCGGGGCCCGATACCTCACCAAGCCCTTTGACGCCGAGGAGCTTTTTAAGGCCATCGACCTCAGGCTCAAGGATGCGGACAAGACAAAGAAGCTTTATGCCAACAAGTCCAAGATCTTCAGCGGGAAGCTGGAATTGGTGGGCATCTTCAACCTGCTTGACATGTTCTCCTTGAACCGCTGGGACGGCGGCATTTCCATCGAGCGCACCCTGGACCGGGGATGGATCGAGATCAAGCAGGGGGCCATAACCCGGTGCCGGCTCAACGGCCGCGAGGACCCGGACTCGCTGATGACGGTTCTGGGGTGGAGCGACGGAAAGTTCATCGCCGAAAGAAAATGAGAGGACGGATTGTGGGACAGCAGGAGAAACCCAACATCATCGAAACTCATGCCCACCTGGCCGATCCTAAGTTCGACAAAGACCGGGACGAAGTGATTGCCCGGGCCCGGGAGGCCGGGGTGGAGTATATCGTCAACGTGGGCTATAACCTTCAAAACAGCCGGGAGTCGGTGGAACTGGCGGCCAGATACGATTGCTGTTACGCGGCGGTCGGCATCCACCCCCACGACGCCAAACAGGTCGATGAGCTGGCCCTTTCCGAATTGGAATCTTTGGCCCGCCAAAGCAAGGTGGTGGCTTTGGGAGAGATTGGATTGGACTTCTACCGGGACCGGTCGCCGAGGGATATCCAAAAAAAAGCCTTCAGGAGACAGCTGGAGCTGGCCAAGGAGCTGGAATTGCCGGCCATCGTCCATGACCGCGAAGCCCATGCCGAAACCATGGAGATCCTGAAAGAAATCTCGCCCCAAAAGACAGTGCTCCACTGCTTTGCCGGGGATGCGGCCATGGCCCGGGAGGTCATAAAAAACGGCTGGCTGGTCTCGGTGGCCGGGCCGGTGACCTACAAGAATTCCAAAAACCTTCCAAATGTCATTAAGTCGGTCTCGGCCGAGGGACTGATGCTGGAGACCGACTGCCCCTACCTGCCTCCCGAGCCGCACCGGGGAACTCGCAGCGAGCCGGCGCACATCCCGCTGATAGCCCGGAAGATCGCGGAGATCCTGTCGCCCCTGACATACGAGGACGTCTGCCGGACGACCACGGCCAACGCCAAGGCTTTCTTCGGCATCGGGCGGATAGACCCGGGGGCCATCGCCTACCCCATCCGCAGCTCCCTCTACTTGAACCTGACCAACCGCTGCACCAACGCCTGTGTCTTTTGCATCCGGCAGAAGACAGATTTCATCAAGGGTCACAACCTCCGGCTGAACCGAGAGCCAGATTTCGGCGAGGTGATCTCGGCCATCGGCGACCCGACCAGATACCAGGAGGTGGTCTTCTGCGGCTACGGCGAGCCGCTTTTAAGGTTGGAGCTGGTGGTACAGGTGGCCAAGTGGCTTAAGGAGCGCGGGGCCAGGGTGCGGCTGAACACCAACGGACAGGGAAACCTGATCCACGACCGCAATATCGTTCCGGAGCTGGCCGGCTTGATAGACGAGGTTTCGGTGAGCCTGAACGCGCCGGATCAGAAAACCTACGACAGGATCTGCCCCAGCCGTTTCGGCGAGAAGGCCTTTGGCGAGGTGGTGTCGTTCATCGCGGAATGCAAGAAGGCGGGCATAGGTACGACTTTCACCGTGCTGGACATGCCCGGGGTGGACCTGGCGTCCTGCCGGGAGCTGGCCAGGAAACTAGGGGTTGGGATAAGAATAAGGCACTACGACGTAGTGGGTTAGATGACGGTTTAGGCATTAGAACTCTAAGCCTGGATCATGAGGACTATTAATTCTTTTTCGTCCACGGCCTTTACGGTGGTGGCCAACACATCAACTTCCATAGCCGTCGATTGAGAATGGCCCAGGGTCAATACTCCCGGTTGAAAAAAACACGGATTCTTCCTGGATCCAGTAGGGGTGAAAGCATTTGTTGGATAGCCTACCGTGAAGACCAGGCCGACCGCTTTTTCCCCTTAAGCATCATGAGGAACAAGGCCCGGGTTCTCACCATTTTGGGAGAATGGGAGCGGGCTGAGGAGATCTATCGCCTGATCATGGCGACTATGCGTCAAAGCGGGGATAAGAAACAGGAAGCCGAGAGCCTCTACAACCTTTCTGCCCTACTGTATCATCGCAGCCGGTACCGGGAAAGCCAGGAGCTGGCGGCCGCAGCCGAAAGCATCTATAAATATATAGGAGACATTCAGGGAAGCGTCAAGGTGCTGGGAATGATGGGGGATGTCCATAATGCCTGGGCCGATTACCGGAAGGCCTTGGAATACGACCAACAGATGGAAAGACTGGCCGCGGCCAACGGCTATCATTACTTGACGGCCGATGCCCAGAGAAAAATAGGCATTTCTTATTTTTGGTTGGGCGATACCGAACGGGCGCTGGAATATCTGGAGAAGAGCCGGCAGCTGGCCGAGCAGCTCCATAATTCCCAATTTCTTGGCGGCATCATCCACGCCATCGGTCTTACATATCGGGAAAGAAAGGATTTTTTGCGCGCCCGGCCGTTTCTTGAGGAGGCGATGAGGATATTCAGCCGTACCGGCGACCTGAGGTCGATCGAAATGGCTCTGGGCAGCCTGGCCGGCCTTCATTACTACTTGGAGGAATATGATAAAGCACTGGAGCTTTACGGCCGCCAGATGGAAATCGCCGAAAGGCTGGGAGACAAGTACTTTCTGGCCTGCGCCTGCGGGGATATTTCTGCCATCTATCTGGACAAAGGAATGTTTGACCAGGCCCGGGAGATGGCCTTCAGAGAGCTGGCCCTGGCCCAGGAGACCGGGGACAAACTGGCGATAGGCGACTCCCATTATCGACTGGGGCTTTTGGCCGAGCTTCAAGGCGATGACACGACGGCGGGAAGACACTTCGAGACAGCGGTAGATTTTGGCCGCCAGGTTCAGAGCGGACGATTTCTGCCGGATTATCTTGTCTCTCTAGCCAAACACCAGTATCGGACCGGCCAGCTGTCCAAAGCAGGGGAAACCGTCGCCGAGGCCGGTGATATGGCGGCCAGTTTCTTTCGAGAGGATATTACGGCGCAATGCAAAGTCCTGAAGTTGCTCCTCTCCTTTTCGGCATCTCCGGAAATATCCGAGAGCCAGCTTGTAAGCCTGGCCGAGTCCCAACCTGAGGTCTCAAGCGGCCGGGGCGATATCATGCAGCAACTGTGGAAATGCACCGGCAAAGAGGAATACCGGCTCAAGGCTTTGACGATATATAAGAAACTGGCCGAAGGTAAAAGCTGTTCCTTTTATCAAAAAGCCATCCGAGAGCTTGATGGATGAGCCGTTTCCTTAGCCGATTTCCGGGCGTTTTTTTTCTTGTAAAACTGGCCGGTTTAATATAGAATAAGCATAACGCAAAGGGAGGCAGCAAATGCCCAAGAAGCCGATAATTATAAGCTTGGCCGCGCCCCTTTTCCTGGCGGCCGCCCTCGGCGCCCAGCCGGGCTTCGACGAGGCCAAGGGGTTCTGGGACAAGCGCGGCGACAAGAACTCGCTCAAGCAGGCCATTGCCCTCTACGAGAAGGCCTACCAGGGAAACCCCAGCTACGACCTGGCGGTGCGCTTGTCCTATGCCTGGTACTTCCTGGCCGATGCCTTCGAGTCGGGGGACCAGAAATCCAAGGGCTACTACGCCGGATACGAATGGGGCCTCAAGGCGTTATGCTTCGATCCGGGTTTCAAGCAGCGCTATGAAGTCGAGAAGCGGGGCATGGGCGATGCCATAGCCGGCGTCCCCAGGGAATTCTCCGGCGCCATCTTCTGGACGGCCACCAGCTACGGCAAGTGGGGCAAGATGCGTAACATCCTCAAGCAGCTGGGCCCGGCCAAGCAGGCCCGCAAGATGATCACCTATCTCTATTCGCTCGACAAGAACTATTACTACGGCGGGCCGGCGCGGTGGCTGGGCACCTACTATGCCGTGGCTCCGGGGATAGCCGGAGGCGACATGGATAAATCCAAAAAATATTATGAGGAAGCCATGGCTGCCGCTCCCAACTACCTGGCCACCAAGGTGCTGATGGCCGAGAACTATGCGGCCAAGGTCAAGGACCGGGCCCTCTACGACCGGCTGTTGGACGAGGTGCTGGCCGGGGATCCGGACGCCCTGCCCGAGGTGGCCATCGAGCAGAGGGTGGAGCAGGACAAGGCCCGGAAGCTCAAGGCCGAAAAATTCGACTGATCCCAGGTGCTGTCCGTCAAGGCAAGGGCTGTGCCTAGAGCGATGGACGAACAGCAGGTAGAGCACCTGGCCAAAGAGCACGGGCTTGAGGCAGAGGCCGCCCGGACTTACCTTTTTGCCCTCGAGGAATACAACCGCGAGGAGGAAAGGATTCTGGGCGGCATCTTCGCCCGGGCGGAGGGGCCGGTGGTAGAGCTGGGGGCTGGGGCCGGCGAGTTCACCAGGGAGCTGCTGGACAAATACCTAAAGCCGGGGCAGAAGCTTGTTGCCGTTGAGCGGCTGGACGCGGCTGCGGATAATCTCCGAAAGTCGATCCAAGACCCGAGGCTGGAGGTGGTCAACTCCGACTCCACCTTCCTGCCACTGCCCGACGGCACGGCCGGCTTGGTGGTGTCGCGGGCGGCCCTCCACGATTTTGTGTCGGATGACGGAGACGTGGCCCGGGCGCTTGAAGACTGCGTCAGGGTGCTGGCGCCGGACGGGATCTTTCTGGTGTACGACAAGGTAACCGACGGTTTTGGAGAGGTGGAGAAGGAATCGGCCGAGGGGCGGATGGAGAGGATGAACGTGGAGCTGGCCGCCCTAGAGGGCAAAAAATGCTGGGGCCTACACCGCTCCGTCGATTATCGCCTCCTGTTGGAATCGCTGGGGCTGAGGACGGCCGGGCTTGAGGTGCTGGAAAAGCCGGACTTCCCGGCCTATGTGGCCATGATGTCCAAGACGTTGGAGGAAAGAAGGGAGTCATACGTCAAACGGTGGGGGCGGGAAGCCAACAAGATCCTGGACGGGATGATACAGGAATTCCGTTCTCTTCCTCCCCGGGCCCTGCCGATGTTGATGATTTGGGCCTGCAAGGAGAGCCGCTAAAAATATCTAAGAGGGAAGGATGATGGGACAGATAGTCAAAACCCGCCCCTCGCCGAACGAGCTGCAAAAACTGGGGGTCGACAGCTGGTCGCCCTGGCAATGCGCCCCCTCCGAGTTCGACTGGCAGTACACCGACAACGAGACAGCCTATGTCATCAAGGGTCTGGTGATCGTGACCACCGCAGCTGGAGAGCGGGTGGAGATCAAAGCCGGGGACCTGGTGGTCTTCCCCCGGGGCCTGAAATGCCATTGGAAGGTGCTGGAGACGGTGGAAAAGGTTTACAAGTTCGGATGAGGCTCGATCCACGATTTTCCAGATATAGGCACCAATGAAATAGGAAAAGATTTTCGAACAGCTCTTTCGGACAGACAAGGCAATCTGTTAAGTCAATGAGCCCCAGGGAAAAGCCAAAGCCCATCAAGCTGATCCTGCCCGACGGCCGGGAGGTGGAGGCCGGGGTGGTGCTGACCATCGATGACCTGCGCGACCGCAAGAAGACGGTGCTTAAGATGCTGGGCGGCAGCCCCCAGATGATCCTGGGCGCCAAGGACGGCCTGGTGCTTGATGACGTGGGAGAACTGGCCCCGGCCCTTGGCGACAAGTTGGAGGTGGTGGGCCGCCACCGGACCGACATGGTGGTCTACTACTCGCCCCAGGCCTTCAGCCAGGACAAGGAGAAGCTGATCGCCACGGTCAACACCCTTTACGCCAATCGTCTGGCCGAGCTGGAGAGGGAGCGGGACGCTCTGCGCGACCAGCTGGACCGATCGGCCAGTCTGGCCGGAGGGGAGGCGCCGATACAGCCCCGACCGGCCACGCCGACCACTTTTTCACCCAACGAGTTCCTTACAGAGGACGAACGGGCCATCGAGGTCATCAAGGTCCGCAAGGAGTCCACCCGGATCATCATGGAGACGGTGATGAACGCCGAGGCCGAGAAGCAGAAGCTGACGGAGCGAATCAGGGCTCTGGAGCGGGAGCTGGCCGAGAGCGTCTCGGCCGCCCAGTACTCCGAGGAGATGGAGAAGCTGGAGAACGAGTTCTACACGGTCACCAACCGGGCCATGATCATGGTGCGCAACCAGGATCTGAAAAGCATCGCCCCCGATGACTACAGCCACCTTAGGGAGTACCTGCCGATGCTGGTCAAGCCCGACGGTGGCGAGCGGTTGCTGGACATTCCCCAGATTGCCGACCGTCCTCAGGGAACGGCCGGGCTGTGCGAAGGCACCCACGTGCTGGTGCGCTACCGCCCGGCCCAGGAGAACAAGTATTTTTTAGGAAGGCTTTTCTTCAACGACCGGCAGGATTACCTGTGTCTGGGCCAGGGGGTGGAGATCACCTCGGGCGTCTACGGCGAGGGGCCGCGGGACCGGGAGGTGGCGGTCAACGACATCAGAGATTATCTGGCCTCTCGGCCCATGAGCCTGCTGGTCTATTTGGACGTGCTGCGGAACTCCTCGATCCAGACCGTTCAGTTCTGGCTCCATTACTTGGGCGACGAGCAGGTGCTGCAGATCTGGCCGGTGGACGACTTGATACTGCCGTTGCTCGATTGAAAACTGACCGCGTATCTGCGCGAATCGATTCGGATAATATTTCGATTATCAGTGCATGAATAAGCTAAGGGTGGGCGTCATCGGGGTGGGCAGCCTGGGCCAGCACCATGCCCGGGTGTACACCGAGCTGCCGGGCGTAATTTTGGCCGGGGTGGCCGATGCCGACCCGGCCCGAGCCCGGGAGATCGCCGGCCGGCATAAAACCGCCGCCTATGACGATTATCGGACAATGCTGAAGGACATCCAGGCCGCCAGCATTGTGGTGCCCACCAGCCTGCACCAGGCGGTGGCCAAGGATTGCCTGGAGGCCGGGGTCCACGTTCTGGTGGAGAAGCCCATCGCCGCCGAGCCCGACCAAGCCCGGGAGATGGTGGCCCTGGCCCGATCCAAAAAGCTGGTGCTGCAGGTGGGCCATATCGAGCGCTTCAACCCAGCGGTGCGGGCCGCAGCCATGTACATAGCCGATCCCAAGTTCGTCGAGGTCACCAGGATCGCGCCATTCGTAGGCCGGGGCACCGACGTCCCGGTGGTGCTGGACCTGATGATCCACGACATCGACATCATCCTTTCCTTCGTCCGCTCGGAGCTGGAGAGGATCTCGGCCATCGGTTTTTGCCTGGTGAGCGACAAGGAGGACATCGCCAACGCCAGGTTGGAGTTCAAGAACGGCTGTGTGGCCAACGTCACCGCCTCACGGATCTCAGTCAAGAAAGAGCGTAAAATCAGGTTTTTCCAGCGCAATGCCTATATCAATATAGACTATATGAAACCCGAGACGAAGCTCTATCGTCTCAAGGGCGAGCCCAGGGGGGTGTTGGATTTGGCCAAAATGGTGGATTACCGGGAGCCCAAAATCGACAAGACCGAACCGCTTAAAGCCGAGCTGGAGGCCTTCGTCCGCTGCCTGGCCGACAAAACCGAACCGGTGGTGACCGGAGAGGACGGCCTGCGAGCGCTGGAGGTGGCCGGCCGGATACTGGAGGCCATCGCCGAGCACCGGGAAAAGCTCTGACCCGGCCACGGGAACGCGGGAGGTGCCGATTAAACCGGATGGCGAAGGATCAATCCGAAGAGAAAAAACAAAGCTTAATGATAATTGAGAGAGCGATGGGGACGGTATATTTCGAAAAACCGGGGGCGACCAATCTTAAGCAAACGCTGGAACTGGCCCGGGCCAGAGCCGAAGAATTGGGGGTCAGGGACGTCCTGGTGGCCACCACCACCGGAGCCACCGGAGTGTCCGCGGCCGGGTTCTTCAAGGGATACAATCTGGTGGCAGTCACCCATTCGACCGGTTTCTCCCAGCAGGATTCCCAAGAGCTGCTGCCCGAACATCGGGAGCGCATCGAAAAACTGGGAGGAAAGATACTCACCTGCCAGCACGCCTTGGGCGGGGTGAACCGGGCGGTGCGCCACAAGCTGAAAACCTACCAGCTGGACGAGATCATCGCCTATACCCTGCGCATTATGGGACAGGGTTTCAAGGTCTGCATCGAGATAGCCCTGATGGCGGCCGACGCCGGGCTGGTCTCGGTCAAAAAGGAGGCCGTCGCCATCGGCGGCACCGGGCGCGGCGCGGACACGGCGGTGGTGCTGACCCCGGCCAACGCCCAGGACTTCTTCGACCTGAAGGTGCACGAGGTAATCTGCAAGCCGAGGTTGTGAAAACGGAGGACATTCCGATCAAGCCTGTGGCAAGCTTGCTGAACCCATCGAACTATGTAATGGTGAGCCCGTCGAATCATGACCGCTCACAGTAATGTCATCCTTCGACAAGCTCAGGATGACTTTCTTTCGACTGCCCGGCCCCGAAAACGGCCGAAGAGCCCAAGTTGAATAAAAAAAAGAAAATCAAAAAAAGGATACAGCCATGCCCAAGCCCATCATCATCAAGGCGGAAACCCTCTACGACGGACGCGGACTGCAGCGCGATATGGCCGTGGTGGTCGAGGACGGAAAAATCAGCGAGGTCCGCAAGCGCTCGGCCAAGGCCGACTACTCCGGCATCGTCACCCCAGCCTTCATCGATCCCCACTCCCACATCGGCATGCACCGGGCCGGAGAACCGGGGGGCGAGGGAGAATCCAACGACATCACCGACCAATTCCTGCCGGCCAACAACCCTCTCAACAGCGTCTATTTCGACGATCCGGCTCTGGCCGAGGCGGTGGACTTCGGCTTCCTCTATAGCTGCATCGTCCCCGGCTCCGGCAACCTGCTGGGCGGGAAAGCGGTGGTCATCCGCAACTTTGCCCGGGACCGGGCCCAGGCCCTGGTCAAGGACTACGGCTTCAAGATGGCCCTGGGCTACAACCCCCGCTCCACCGGAGGATGGAAAGGATCCCGTCCCAACACCCGGATGGGCGTCTATGGTATGCTGGAAAAGAAGTTCGATTCGGTCCTGGCCAAGAAGCAGAAGGCCGACCTGGCCCGCGAAAAGAAACTGCGCGAGCTGGACCAGAAAGCCAAGGACAAGAAGTCTAAATTGACGCCGAAGGAAATCAAGGAGCAGCGTCAGGCCATCGAGGCCGAATACGCCCTTGAATTCGACACTGAGGACAAGGCCATGCTGGAGCTGCTGCACGACAAGAAGACGGCCAAGATACACGTCCACAAGGAGGACGACGTCCTCTACCTGATAGAGCTGGCCAAGCGCTACCAGCTGACCTGCACCGCCGACCACTGCGGCGATGTCCACCACACCGAGATATTCAATGCCCTAGCCGACGAGAACATTCCGGTGGTCTATGGGCCGCTGGGCAGCCTGGCCTACAAGGTGGAGCTGAAGAACGATTCCTACAAGAACACCGAGAAGCTGATGAGATCCCGGGCCTTCTACGGCCTGATGACCGACCATCCGGTGATCATGGCCCCAGCCCTGCGCGACAGCTTAAAATTTTTCATGATCTTCGGTCTGGAGCCGGCCGAGGCCATATCCCTGATAACCCATAAAAACGCAGTCATCCTGGGTCTGGACGACAAGCTGGGGACGGTGGAGCCGGGCAAGTGGGCCAGCCTGGTGGTTTGGGACCGCGACCCGCTTCATCTGGCCGCCTATCCCAAAATGGTGATGGCCGAGGGGAAGGTGATCCGGGAGGGCAAGTAGGAATGCCGGGCGAGATCACGCCCCAGCTCAAGGAATATCTAGACTACCAGGATACGGTCAAGGGGCGGCCGCAGGATGCGGAAACGCTTTTGACTTTGTTTGAAAAAGCCAGGATGGCCGGCCTTGCCAAGGAGGCCGAGCTTCACCTTCACCAAGCCGGCCGGTTATATCCGGCCGACCCCCGGGTAAGGGAGCGGCTGCGGCAGGAGCTCGGGCCCGACAGGTTCGCCAAATGGGAGGCAGAGCATGCCGGAGAAAAACCGTTCTGGACGGATCTGGGCGCCATCCTGCGGTACCCGGCCTCGCCCGGGGCTCTGATGATGCTGGCGGCGGCCGCCTTTGGGCTCTCGCTGGGGCGTATCCTCGAGGACCTGATGGCGCTGTTGCCCTGGTTAAAAATCTTCTCGGTGCCGGCCTTCATGCTGGGCGGTTTGGCCTGGTTTACCATGGCCGTCATCCTGCCGGGTTTTTTCCGCACCCTAGTATGGAAGACCGCCAGCGGCCAGGACGATTTTCCCGAGTGGCCGGGTTTGGTCGACCCCTGGGGGCAGATAGTCCTGCCGACCCTGAAGTCGCTCTTGGTGCTGATGTGGTCCTTTTTGCCCCTAACCCTGGTGCTGACGGCCGCCATCCGGTCGGGAAACCGACCCTCCCTTGCACTTCTCCTGCTTTCCCTGGTTTACGGCTGTCTTTACTTCCCCATTTCCTTCCTAATGACATCCGTCTCCGGCAAGCTGTGGCCGTCGTTTTTACCGTCCAATGTGGTCGAGGCAGCTGCCAAGGCGTTCTCCTCCTACCTAAAGCTGGTTCCGATATTCTGGCTGTTCGTCCTTCCGTCCATGTTGCTGACGGTCCTGTGGCCGGTGCCTTTCATCGGAGCCCTGATCCCGGCCTTTGCCGGGCTCTACTGCTGGGCGGCGGCCATGAGGCTTTTGGGCAGGTTCTACCGGCTGGAGGCGGGAAGTCTGGAGTGGATGTGAGGAACGGGGGATAAAGTTGCCGGTCAAAGTTCTTTCAAGGGAGTCCCGCTGGCTCGGCTCCGGTGACGACTGGCATCCATACTTGGTCCATCGCAAGAAGGCCGAGCTGCTGGAGATGCTGGGGGAGTGGGAATTGGCCGAGGCCATCCACCGGAAAAGCTTGGAATGGCTGGAGGCCCACGGGTATCGGCACCAGGCGGCCCTCAGCCGGATGAACCTGGGCTGGATCATGAACCGCCGGGGTCTCGGCCGGGAGGGACTGGCGCTGATGGAGGTGGCCGAGGCTGTCTTGGAGCAAGAAGGCCCCGATTTCGACCGTTGCAACATACACAATAAGATGGGCAATATCTGCTACCGCCTGGGCGACTATAGACGGGCCGAAAAGCACTTCAAGCGCAGCCTTGACCTCTCAAAGGCCAGCGGCGATTTGGAGCAGGAGGCCAACGCCCTCAATAACCTGGGAAACGTGGCGGGGGATCTGGGGGATGTCGATCGGGCCCTGGAGTGTTACCGGAAGTGCTATGATATAGGTGAGAGGATCGGCGATGCCTACAACAATGCCAAGACCGCCGGAAACATCGCCTGGTGTTTGATGGACAAAAAGGATTTTTCCGGGGCCAAGGAGTGGTATCGCAAGCAGGCAACAGTGGCCAGAGCATGCGGGGACAAGCACCTTTTAAGCGTGGCGGTCGGCAATATGGCGGCCATTTTCATCCAGGAGGATAACTATGGCCAGGCCGGCCGGTATGCGGAAGAACGATTGCGTTTGGCTGGGGAAATAGGAGATAAGCATGGTATGAGTATAACCCTGAGCCATCTGTGCCACATCCGTTGGCATGAGGAGGATCGGGATGGAGCCCTGATTTGCTCGTCTCGGGCCATCGCTCTGGCTAGGGAGTTGGACACCAAGTACAACCTCTCCATCTTTCTCAACGAACGAGCCCGTTTGTTGCTGGAGATATCAAGGATCGAGGAGGCCAGGGAATGCAACCAGGAGGCATTGGCCCTGGCCCGGATAATTGGGACACCAAAGCTTGAGGAAGCCGCACTTCGGCTGGCAGGCGAGTTGGATAGGGGACCAAGCATTAAACAGGATTTGGAAACGTGATCCGTTACGCTGGGCGTTATTTCTGCATCATTGACTTAATGGCCGGGATGTAGAGGCCGATAAAATCTTCAGTCCGAGAGACATAGGATAACAACCTCAGGGCCGGAAAGAATATTGCAGCGCTTTCGGCTTAACAATTAAAGTGACAAAGGATATCGACCCTTGGAGCTCGGTATAAAAGCGTTTCTTGACGGCATCACTTGGTCGGGTAAGTATCCGATAGACCATCAACGGGGATGGCCGGTGGTGGCTTCACATCTTAATGCCGCCCTACAATTAAAAAGGGGAGAGCTGCTTAAACTATGCGGGCAATGGGAACTAGCCAGAAATGTGTTGGAAGAGGCCGGGAAAAATGCCGAGAAGGCTCATTCCCAGCGTCTTCAGGCAGAAATCAGAAGGAGCCTGGGATTTCTGTTGCTCAACCTGGGCCAACACGCCGAAGCGAAAATGTTGCTTGAAGAGGCCAAAACGATGTTCGCAACCGCGGACGACGATGTCGGCGAAGCTGAGGCGATCGGCAACCTGGGTTCGGTTTTTCTCCAAAGCGGCGACATTGCCGCGGCCGAAGGTTTTTTTCTTCGGCAGTTTGAAAGGAGCGAGTTCCTTAGTGACCAGGGCCTGCGGATCTCATCCCTGAACAATCTGGGTGTCATTAAGCTCTATCGTGGCGAGTATCGGGAAGCGATATCGGTATTCGGACGTCTTCTAGAGATTAGCTTAGTCGCCGGCAACCTGCGGGGGCAGAGTTCGGCGTATGGAAACATGGCCCTGGCCTATCTGAAATTGAACCAATATCAAGAGGCCCTCAGCCACTATCAGTCCGATCTGGCGATATGCCGCCGCATGGGCGACAAGGGAAACCTGGCCAGGGTCCACGCCAACCTAGGCGACCTGTACTTTCAGCGCGGCGATTATATAACGTCCAGAGGCCACCTGTCGACCGCGCAGGCTATATGCCGGGAGTTGGGAGATAAACGCGGGGAGAGTTATGTCTACGGGCTTTTGGGAATAATATTGGATAAGGAAGGGGATTTTGACGGTGCCCTGTCATGTTACGAACGGGCCATCGCCCTTTCCCAAGATATCGGGGCGGCGTATTTTGCCGGAGTGTATCTGAACCATAAAGCCTGTTTGCTTTTTGAACGGGGGCGATACGAAGAGGCGGCCGAATGCAATCTCCAAGCTGCGGAATTCGTCAACGATTCAGGGGTGCCCGACGATATTTACTCTAATCGATTGTTGGCGGCTAGAATTCTGGCCCGCAGAGATTCGTCTGCGGCCGTGGCAGCCATTGATAAATTGATGGAAGAGTTTGGAGAAGATGAAGAGAAGCGCGCCGGAATGTTGCGCTATCGCTTCCTGATCGGCGGACAAGAGAACGATCGAAAGGAAGCCCAAGTATTGTACCGCGTAATGTATTCCAAGAGCGGCAATCCCAACCACCTGCGGTTAATGAACGAACTTCAATAACGATCGCAGAAAAGATCGCAAAGATGAATGAATTGTCCGGTTTCTTGCGACCGATGTTCTATACGCCTCGCTAGCCCTGGCCGAGAAAAGAGTCCGGTAGAAGCGCGGGTAAAAATAGAAATCTATTTCGTTAAGGTACAGGGTGGAGGAGATGGGAAACCGGCGGTCGTCAGGTAAGGCAATGATCCGAATCCGGAAAGTTCAGAACGGCAGGGCCAGGTATTCCTCGGCGGTCAGGTAGCCAGCCTGGTACATCCTGTCGGCCAGGTACTTCCTCCTCTTGTTCATCCTCTTGGTGTCGGAGAACGGCCCCCAGCGCCGGGGGTTGATGATAATCGAGGCCAGGCGGATGGCCTGCTCGGGATTCAAATCGGACGCCGGGCATCCGAAATATGCCTGGGAGGCCGCCTGGCAGCCGAAGATGCCGTCGCCCCATTCGATGTAGTTCAGGTAAAGCTCGAAGATCCGAGTCTTGGAGAGTACTTGGTCCATGCGGCGGGCCAAGATGAACTCGGATAGCTTGCGGGCCGGGGTCTTGGCGGTCGAAAGATAGAGGTTCTTGCACAACTGCATGGTGATGGTGGAGGCGCCCCGGGCGAAGCGCTTCTTCTTCCAATCGTCCTTTATGGCCTCACGGACCTCGGCGAAGTCCACTCCGGAATGGGAAAAAAAGGCAGCATCCTCGGCCATCAGCACCGCGTGCTTAAGGTGCGGGGAGATGGAGCCGTAGGGGACGAAGAGTCGATATGGTCGGTAGCTTTTTCCCTGACGCCTGGCTTGCCGGGCCCGCTGTTCCATCAAGGCGGTGGAGGCGGGGTTGGTTTTCCTAAGGCCTTCGATGGACGGCAGATGTCGAAGGTCTCGGAGGATCGAAAGGACGAGCAAAAGCAGGACAGCAGTGCCGGCAAATAACAAGGGGAGAAAATATTTTTTCATTATCATTCGCTAATTATCCTATAAAGAGATAAAACTGTCAACGCACTTGAGGCTTTTGATGGACCGGAACGAAGCTAAATCCCTGATGGAAAAAACCATCCCCAACGCCAACCTCCGCAAACACATGCTGGCTTGCGAGGCCTGCATGCGGGCCCTGGCCGCCCATTTCGGGGAAGACGCCGAGGCCTGGGGCCTGGCCGGGCTGCTGCACGACCTGGACTATGATCAGACGGCCCAGGATTTCTCACAGCACGGCAGGATAACGGTGGAGATGCTGAAGGACAAGGGGCTATCGGAAGACATTCTGCACGCCATCCTGGCCCACCCATTCGGAAGCAGAAGCGAAGATGCTGACCTCAGGGCAGGCCCCGGACAAGTGAAGCCGGAATCTCTTATGGACTGGGCCCTATACGCGGTGGACCCGACCACCGGCCTGCTGGTGGCCGCAGCCCTGATGCATCCCTCCAAGAAGCTCTCAGGCGTGGATGTGCCCTTTGTCATGAAGCGTTTCAAAGAGAAACGTTTTGCTGCCGGGGCCAACCGGGAGCAGATCCAGTCCTGTTCAAGCTTGGGGCTGGGGCTGGAGGAGTTTCTGGGGATATGCCTGACGACCATGCAGGGGATATCCGGGGAACTGGGGCTTTGAGCCTGAACGGCAGCGGAGATCAACGATGGAAAAGAAGCTCAATATCCTGATGATCGCCTCGGAGTGCGTGCCCTACTGCAAAACCGGTGGTCTGGCCGACGTTGTGGGCTCCCTGCCCAAGGCGCTTAGCAAACTGGGGCACCAGGTTTGGTTGGTCATCCCCAAATATTCGGCGGTTGACGCCAGAAAGCACGAACTAAAGCCTTTCCACAGGCCCATGGGGGTGTGGATGGGCAACAAGGAGGAATGGTGCGCGGTGGACCGGGCCTGGCTGGAGGACGGTCTGCCGGTTTATTTCATCGAGCACAGCCGTTTCTACGGCCGGCAGGGGCTGTATCACGACGCCGAATACAACGACTATGACGACAATCCCCGGCGTTTCGCTTTTTTGGCCCGGGCCGCCCTGCAGCTGTGTATCGACCAGGGCTTCAGGCCGGATGTGGTCCACTGCCACGACTGGCAGACGGCCCTGGCCCCGGCCTACCTCAAGATATGGCACTGGAACGATAAAATGCTGGGCGGCGCGGCCAGCGTCCTCACCATCCACAATCTAGCCTACCAGGGCGTCTATCCCAAGAGCCATTACGACTACCTCGGCCTGCAGGAGGCCAACTTTACTCCCGACAAGTTCGAGGACCACGGCCGGGTCAACTTTCTGAAGGGCGGCATACAATACGCTGACATCCTGAACACGGTCAGTCCGGGCTATGCCTACGAGACCCGGACCCCGGAGGGCGGATTCGGCCTGGCACCCTATCTCAGCGACCGCGGCGGCGATTATGTCGGGATACTAAACGGGGTCGATTATAACGAATGGGATCCAAAAACCGACAGATTCCTTCCGGCCCATTACAGCGCTTTGGGTCTTTCCGGAAAACTGATCTGCAAGGACGAGCTGCAGCGGCGGCTGGGGCTGGAGCAGAGGAGCCAGATTCCGGTCATCGGGGTCATCTCCCGCTTTGCCCACCAGAAGGGGCTGGATCTGCTGGCCCAGGTGATCGAGCACATCGTCTCCAACATGATAGTCCAGTTCGCCATCCTGGGCTCGGGCGACCCGGGCCTGGAGAACTACTTCTCGGTGCTGCCCTCAGCCTACCGGGGAAAGATCGGCAGCCATATCGGCTACAGCAACGAGCTGGCCCACCTGATCGAGGCCGGGTCCGACTTTTTCCTGATGCCCTCGCGCTACGAGCCCTGCGGCCTGAACCAGATTTACTCCCTGCGCTACGGCACCCTGCCCATCGTCCGGGCCACCGGGGGGCTGAACGACACCGTCAGCCAGTACAACGAGAGGACCGGAGACGGCACCGGCTTCATGTTCTGGCAGCCCACCGCCCAGGCGGTGCACGACACGGTGGGCTGGGCGGTCAGCACCTGGTACGACCGGAAGCCGCACATAAAGATGATGCAGCAGGCGGCCATGGCCCGCCACTTTTCCTGGGACGACAGCGCTTTGGAGTACGAGAAGCTTTACGCCAGGGCGAGGGAGAACAAAAGTAAACTGAAGTAACTAATTAACATCGGTACAGTCATTGCGAGCAGGGCTTCTTCGACCCGGGCGGACGAAGCAATTGACGAATCCCATTCTGGATTGCTTCACCTGTTAGGCAGAAAGTCTTCTCGCAATGGCGTAAACACACGGCAGGGGATTACTACATGAACAAACCGTTCAAAAACGCAAGCCCGAAAGTCGATCCCACCGCCTTCGTGGCCGAGACCGCGGTCATCATAGGCGATGTCGAGATCGGCCCCAAAGCAAACATCTGGTATGGGGTGGTCATCCGGGGGGACATCAACCATGTCCGGATAGGCGCCGAGACCAACATCCAGGAGAACACGGTCATTCACGTCGATCTCAATGATCGGGGCCTGGGCGACTGCGCCACCGTCATCGGCGACCGGGTGACGGTGGGCCACGGGGCCATCCTCCACGGATGCAAGATAGGAGACGACTGCTTGATAGGCATGGGGGCCACGGTGCTCTCCGGGGCAAAGGTGGGGGCGGGCTCGGTGGTGGCGGCCGGGGCCTTGGTCCGCGAGGGCCAGCAGATACCGGAACGCTCCATGGCCATGGGGATGCCGGCCGAGGTCAAGCGGCAGCTGCCCGAGGAGGCGCTGGAGAAACTGCGCCAAAGCGCCGCCCATTATGTAGAATTGTCGGAACATTATAAGAGCCGGTAAAGAGACAAACCAAAAAACTGAAAGGCGGAGTCATGAAGATCTTTAGGTTCCCACGGGCTGCCTTTATAGTGGCGGCAACGGCTGCCATGGCCTCGGCGGTAACGGGACAGTCCCAACCCACCAAGCTGGAGGTCATCACCAAGACGCCATCGGGCACCACCCGAAATCTTCGTGAATGCCAGGAGATCGTGGCCGGGTTCAACCAGCCCATGGTTCCCCTGGAGCAGCTGCCCGAGGGGGACGGTTCCGGTCCCCTGGCCATCACCCCGCCCCTAAGGGGCAAGTACCGGTGGAAAGGCACGTCCACCCTGGTCTTCACCCCGCGCGACACCCTGCCCTACGGCACCTCCTACACGGTCAGGGTGCCGGCCGGCACCCAGTCGCTCTCGGGACAGCTTTTGGAGAAGGAGGTCTCCTGGTCCTTCGAGACCCCCCGGCCCCTGCTTACCAGCTCCCAGCCCTACAATGGTCAGGAGAACGTGGACCTCAAGCCTCTGATCCTGCTCTTCTTCAACCAGCCGATGGATACGGCCAAGGCGGCCAAGTTCATCTCGGTGCGCTACGAGGATACGGACGGACGAAAGACCCCGGTGGCGGCCGAGGTGCGCACCCTGCCCCAGGATCTGCGCCAGCGCTACTCGGGCCGGGAAAAAACAATCCTGGCGGTCATCCCCAAGAAGGCCTCGGCCCCGGGCCAGGAGCTGGGGCCGGACGATTTTACCGACAATTTTTGGCCGCTGTTCAAGGAACCCAGGGACTCGGTCAGCCAATACCTGGCCTCGCAATTTTCGGCCAAGGCCAAGCAGGCGCTCAGGGAATACGACCTCCGCTACCCGCCGGCCTACCAGCTGAAATCGGACGTGGCTGCTGAACTCAACCGAATCATCAAGGGGCCGTCCATCTACAGTGAACAACGATTCGCCAAGGTCAAGCTGAACCAGGGCCTGAAGAACCTGGCCGGACAGAAGCTCTCCGGACCAAACCTGGCCAGTTTGAACCGGCTGCTGGTCATCAAGGCTTACGACGGCTACATCGACCGCCAGTCAAAACTGCCGCAGAACCGATGGATATCGGTCACCTTGGCCAAGGGCCTGCCCGGAGCCCAGGGGACGCTGGGCCTGGACCAGGAGGCGACGGTGCGCTTCCGTACATACGACAACTTCCGCTTTTTGGGGGCCGAGCTGTCTGACAACGACCCCAACGGCTGGCTTAAGTTCATGTTCTCCACCCCGGTCTACTACGAGGAGCTGATGGCCAACCTGGAGTTCATGCCGGCGGTGAAGAAGCCCAAGGCCAAGAGCGACGACTGGTACGAAGAATACTATGGCGAGGAGTGGTATTACCCGTCCTCGTCCGGCATGGAGCCGTCCTTCCGCTTCATCTTCAAGCCGGAGACGCGATATCAGGCCAGGATCTCGGGAAAGATGCGCGACGTTTACGGTCAGACCCTGGGCCAGGACGCCGAGTTCACCGTCAACCCGGGCCCCTACCCGCCATCGGTGCACATCCCCACCGGCTTGGGCGTGCTGGAGGCCTATCTGCCGGCCAGGATCCCGGTGACCGTCATGAACTGGCAGTCGGTGCGCCGCCGCCTGGCCGGGGTGCCGACCGACAGCGTGGTGCCCCTGCTAACGAGGGAATGGGTGTTTTACAGCGACATGGAACAAGCCCTGCCAGACGGTTGGTTCGGGATAAACGACGACTGGAACCTGGGCGTCAAGAAAAACATCCGTACCAGGCTGCCTCTGGAGCTAAAACCGGTGCTCTCTTCGGACAATACCGGGTTCGTCTACTACGACATCGGTGGCCTGCCGGAGCGAGAAGACTACCGCCAGGGTTTCCGTTACGTGGGGCGTTACGCGGCCCGGGGCTTCGTCCAGGTGACCAACCTGGGGCTGACCGGAAAATTCTCGCCCGAGGACGTGCTGCTCTGGGTTACAAAGCTCAAGGACGGCCAGCCCGTCTCCGGGGCCGAGGTCCAGCTGCGGGACGACAAGAACCGGGTGCTGTTCAAGGGCAAGACCGACAAGGACGGCATCTTCCGGGGGCCGGGGTGGAAGGAATTGGGCATCGAGCCGCCCGAGGGCGACGAGGACGACTATTACTACGGCAGCCGTCCCCGGCTGTGGGCCATCGCCGCCAAGGGCAAGGATAGAGCGGTGTTGGTGTCGCGCTGGGGCATGGGCATCGAGCCCTACGAGTTCGGCATACCGTACGATTGGAACCCCAAGCCGATCCAATACCAGGGATATCTGTTCACCGAGCGCGGCCTGTACAAGGCCGGGGAGAAGGTGTTCATCAAGGGCGTCTTCAGGCAGAAGCGCAAGGGTAAGTGGGAGATCCCGGCCACCCGGGCGGTGACCCTGACCATCAAGGACTCGCGCGACGAGGAACTGGTCAGCAAACAAGTCAGGCTTTCGGACTGGGGTTCGTTCGCCTTCACCCTGCAGCTCAAAAGCGAGGCGCCCACCGGGCTCTATTCGGTGAGCGCGGCCGGGGACAGCGTCGGCCGCATCCGGGCCTACGACTACTTCCGGGTGGAGGCCTACAAGCCGGCCGAGTTCGAGGTCAAGGCATCAAGCCAGAGGCCGGAGTACATCGCCGGGGACGAGTTTTCGGGCACGGTTGAGTCCAAGTACCTACACGGGGCGCCCATGGCCAAGGCTGAGTTCTCCTGGGCTCTGCGCACCAGCCCCTATTATTTCGAGCCCCAGGGACACGAGGGGTTCTCGTTCTCAGGCTACTGGTGGTGGGACGGCGGCTACGATTACGGCAGCCTGCTGGCCTCCAAGACCGGCAAGCTGGACGAACAAGGGAAAATCGCGGCCTCGGCCAAGCTGGACCTGGGCTCGGCCCGCAGCACCATGGCGGTGACCCTGGAGGGCACGGTCACCTCGCCCAGCCGCCAGAGCCTGTCCGGGCGCTGCCAGGCGGTGGTCCACCGGGGCGAGTTCTACATCGGGCTTAAACAGAACACCACTTTTGTGGACGTGGACAAGCCGCTCAAGCTGTGGCTGTTGGCCGTCAAGCCGGACGGCTCGAAGGCGCCGGGCCAGACCGTGTCGGTTGAGGTGGTCAGGCGACAATGGACCTCGGTGCGCCAGGCCGGGCAGGGCGGCCGCTATGAGTGGCGCTCGGAGATGAAGGACAGCACCGTGCTTTCCCGCCAGGCCCAGACCGGGGCCGAGCCGGCCGAGGTGTCCTATGTGCCTCAGACTCCGGGTTTCTATTTGGTCAAGCTGTCGGCCAAGGACGGCCGGGGCAACACCATCCACAACGGGAGCTATTTCTACGCGGTGGGGGCGGGCTATGTGGGCTGGGAGCGGCGCAACGACGACCGGATAGACCTAATAGCCGAGAAGTCGAGCTTGAAGCCTGGGGAGACCGCCCGGATCATGGTCAAGTCTCCCTACGAGAAGACCACCGCCCTGGTCACCCTGGAGAGGGAATACATCATTCAGCATTTTGTAAAAGAACTTTCCGGCAGCGCTCCGGTGATAGACATCCCGATAACCGAAGAATACCTGCCCAACGTCTTTGTCTCGGTGGTGCTGCTGCAGGGAAGGCTGGCCGAGCAGAAGTACTCCAAGGAGGGCGACGACCTCTCCAAGCCCAGCTTCAAGATAGGCTACCTCAACCTGGCAGTGGATCCGGGCGCCAAGCGGCTCGACGTGGAGGTGGCCACCGACCGGCCGTCCTACGGGCCCAGGGACTCGGTCACCATAAATCTCATAGCCAAGGATTTCAAAAACCAGCCGGCCCTGGCCGAGGTCACCCTCTGCGCCGTGGACAAGGGGGTGCTCAACCTCATAGATTTCAAGACCCCCAATCCGTTCGATGCCTTCTACGGTGCCAGGTCCCTGTCGGTGGAGACGGCCGAGAGCCGGATGCACGTCATCGGCCAGCGCAACTACGGGGAGAAGGGCGAGAACCGTGGCGGCGGCGGCGGCCTGGAGCCCGAGTTCCGGGGCGACTTCCAGACCACGCCCTTCTACCGCTCGGCCCTCTACACCGATGCCGAGGGAAAACTTTCCGCCAAGTTCCGCCTGCCCGACAACCTGACCGCCTTCAAGATCATGGCCACGGCCCACACCAAGACCTCGGAGTTCGGGGCCGGGGAACACAGCATCACCGTCTCCAAGCCCATCATGCTGCTGCCCAGTCTGCCGCGCTTCCTGAGGGTGGGCGACAGCCTGCTGGCCGGGGTGACGGTGCACAACAACACCGGCGAGGTCCAGAAGGTCGAGATCAGGGCCGAGGCCAAGGGCATCAGGCTTTTAGGCGCCGAACGGCAGACGGTCGAGGTCAAACCGAACCAGCCTTTGGAGGTCCGCTTCGGCTACAAGGCGAACACCATGGGGCCGGTGATGTTTCGTTTCTCTGCCTCAAGCCAGGGCGGCCAGGACGGCCTGGAGATGACGGTTCCGGTTAGGATGCCCAAGCTGACCGAGGCCGTGGCCCTGTACGAGCAGACCGAGGACAAAGCCGCCCAGGCCTTGGAGGTGCCGGAGAAGGTCTGGCCCGATGTCGGCGGACTGGAGATATCGACTGCCTCCACCGCTCTGGTGGGCTTGGAGTCCAACCTTGATTACCTGATCACCTATCCTTACGGCTGCTGCGAGCAGACCATGTCCAAGATGATGCCCATGATATTGGCCCAGGACATCGTCGAGGCCTTCGGGCTGGCCCCGGCCAAGGGCTCCAAGCTGCGCGATTCGGTCAGGGCCGGCATCGAGCGCATCTACAAGTTCCAGCGCTCGGACGGCGGCTTCGGCGTCTGGTACGACAGCCACTGGTCCAGCGACTACCTGACCAGCTACGTGCTATACGGCCTGTTCAAGGCCAAACAGAAGGGCTACGCCGTGGACCAAGGGGTGGTGGATAGGGCGGCCGGCTACCTGTCGACCAACCTCAAATGGGTGATGACCCCGCAAAAGCTGAACTCGCCCTATTCCATCAACGGCCGGCTTTCGGTGATGGCCTACAGCGCCTATGTGCTGTCGCTCTGGGGAAGAAGGGAGGTTCAGGCCATAGACCAGCTCTACGAGAAGCGGTCTCAAATAACCATCTTCGGCCAGGCCATGCTGCTGCGGGCCCTCAAGCACTCGGGCGCGGCCGCGGCCAGGCAGGAGGAGCTGTCCCGGATCATCCTCAACAACGTCAAGGTCAGCCCCACCACCTGGCATTTCGAAGAGGCCTCGGACGAGGGCGGCTGGTGGTGGTACCAGAGCCATGCCCGGACCACGGCCCTGGTGCTGTCCACTTTGCTGGAGACCCAGGGGCAGTTCCAGAACTCGGAGAAGATCGTCAAGTGGCTGATGTCCGAGCGCAAGGTGCGGGGACGGTGGCGGTCCACCCAGGAGAACATCTTCGTCTTTGAGGCTTTGGATTCATACTTCAACGCTTACGAGAAGGAGGTGCCGGACTTCACGGCCACGGTCAAGGTGGAGAACCGGGAGATCCTGAGGGAGATCTTCAAGGGACGGGAGCTCAAGACCCGGACCCAGAAGTTCGGCCTGAACCAGTTCAAGCCGGGCCAGAAGCTGCCGGTGGAGGTGGCCAAGGAGGGAGCGGGCCGGCTTTACTACGGCCTGCGCATGATCTACGCCCCGCTGGCCCCGGTCAGGGAGCGCGACGAGGGCTTCGCCGTCTCCAAGAGGATCACCACCTTCAAGGGCGATACTTTAGTCAAGGAATTCAAGGCCGGACAGACATACAAGGTCACCTTGAAGGTCTCCACCACCCAGGAGCGGCACTATGTGGTGGTGGACGACCCCCTGCCGGCCGGGTTCGAGGTGATAAACACCACCTTTGCCACCGAGAGCCAGGAGCAGATGCGGCAGATGGGCCGCACCCAGGAATACTCGGGCGACGATGCCTGGGGCCGTTGGTGGGGCAACTTCGATCACACCGAGATCTACGACGACCGGGTGCTGTTGTTCGCCGACCGGCTGGCCAACGGCAACCACGAGTATTCCTACTTCGTGAAGGCCGTCACCAGCGGCACCTTTGCCCTGCCACAGACCAAGGCCGAGGAGATGTATACGCCCGAGGTGTTCGGCTGGTGTCCGGATAGGGTGGTGGTGGTGAAGTAAGCGGTTGCTGAGCTGACGGAAAGAAAACGCCCTCCCCGAAAGGGGAGGGCGTTTGGGTGAGGGGGCTAAAATTTGGGGTTTTTTAAAGAGAACTTTAGTCCATGTAGCCAAGGGCTTTGGCTTGCTTGTCCGGTCCTTTAGTGTGTCTGCTTTTTTTTGCTTATGAGAGATGACCGTAACAAAAACCCGTTTGTTATAAGATGTTGCTGTTCAATCAACGTGTTTCAATAAGCCATTTCTCTAATTCGCAAACAAACTCATCATTACTTAAATGAGGCAATTTTAAAATTGAAGAATTAATATTATTGAATTTTTTACCAATAGAATTATCGGCAAGATATTTTCTAAATAAAGAAGATGTAACAAATATAAATTTTGATTTCTTTTTGGATTTGTCAAAAAGCACCCATCTCAAATGGTCACTAAAATATGATGGGTTTAATTTTAGTATTTCTGGTTGGAAACCTTTGCCATCTCTAGACCCAATTCCAATTCGTTCAGGTCTGTTTTTCTTATTGTGCTTACATAGTTTGATTTCTATAAAAAATAAGGCAGACAAGTGGCCATCACGACAAATAACGATATCAACTGCTTTTTTATTTTCTAAAGGGTAAATTGAATATTTCTGAAGTGTTTTGTTTTCGGAAATGAGTTGGCGAATATAGCTTTCAAGTTTTTTTCACTATTGATTCTCATTTATCTAACCTTTCATGCTGTCTGTCGGCCCGCTATGTAGATTTTCGAAACTGATTCGCAAAACCTTCCTAAAAAGTCTGGATTTACGCGACTGTTGCTTATAAACAATATATAAATTTTCCCTCCATCTGTCAAGGCTTTTTCTTTTTTCCCGCCGGCATCTCTTCCATCGGCTTTGGCTCCACCTGGTACCTTATTATGGTGTAATACTTCCGGGGGTCACCCTTGCCGAACATCCCCGGACCTCGCAAGTACTCCTCCTCGTGGGGCCCGGCTATCCGATAGCCCTCGCGCTGGATGAAATTTTGCAACTGTTCAATGGTGGGCGCCTCCTCGGAATAGGGCCCGATGTGCAGGATCTCGGCCACCGGGCCGTATCTCCATTCATCCACATAGACCCGGTATCCCGGAATGGAGAAATCCTTTTCAAATTTGGCCCCGGCCGGGAGCGGCAGGGCATAGAGCCCGATCCATTTGTTTTTCTCGGCCTCGGATGACTGGAACCAGCGGGCGCGCGGGGCGACCATGGCCCTGGCCTTGGCTGTCTTGAAATAGACCTGGTAGAGAAGGGCAAAGGCCTTGGCCCCGACTACATTGGGATCTCCGGCGGCCTCCACCACCAGCATGGTTTGATCCGGCTTGTCAACAAAACGCGGCTCCCTGAGGGCCAGATAGGGCTTGAGGTCCGGTCCCCGCATTAAAAGATAGCCGGATAGCACGATGCCGATTACGATCCCCACCAGGACGATGGCCAGGGTGATAAGAATTTTCTTGAGCATAATATCTCCTTGTATAAATTGGTTCTTCTGGTTTTGATATGGTTAATAAAGAATGCTTATATTTCGTAACACAATGGCTTTCAGATTATCTTTGGATTCCATAGATGTTAAAGATTTTTCGCTTTAACCCCATATCTTCCAATGAAGGGCACAAAGTGTGGTAAGCGATAGACCCACCCGCCTGCCAAAGCCTTGCCCTGCCTTCGTAGACATTTTTGCTGCGGCTGAGTAGGGTGCGGCCGACAGACGTGCAGGCCCGGGGGTCCCGCCATCAGCGGTGCGGCCGAGCCGCAGCGCCGAAGAAGCGCTCATTGGGTGTTCGGCTGCTTGCTGGTTCTGGTTCAATGAGTGCCGGCGCGGATGCCTGACCCTCCGCAGCGCTGGGCGGAAAGACTTCTTTGGATACTTTCTTGGTCACAAGAAAGTATCATGGGAAAAGATATATTGCAATACCATTTACACTTTTCCACTTTAAACTCAATAAAACCTAAAATAATGACTAATCTAAGTTCCACTCTTAGTTTTGTGTAGCACGAAAGGGCAGTTTTTTACTTTGCCAGCATTCTAACAAAAGGACATTCATCCCGGCCGAGCACATAATTTGCCGCGGCCTTCTGCCTGGCAGAAAGGAGGGAATCGGCCGCCTCCAGCGCTGCCAGCCGCAGCAGCCAGTCGCTGCTTCGGGCATGTGTCCGCCAGAGGGTTTTCGAGGTGTCGGCCTTTACCTCGGCCTCGACCGCCAGGGCCCTAGAGATCCTTTCAAGGCTTGAAAAGCCTGGTTTATTACTTTCCTTGATTTTGAGTTTTGGATTTTGGATTTTTAATATTTCCATCAAGGTGTTTTTGGTGGTGAAGCGCACTCCATAGTGAATGTCGGACAATAACGGCTCAAGAAGCGGCAGGGTGGTGCTGTTGCCACAAGATCTCAGCCCGTAAGCCCCGTAGCGACGGACAGACTCTGACGAATCCCGCAGGGCTTTACAGAAAACATCCTTGGCCCGTAGCTTGCCAGACTCCGGTATCTTTATCTGCGACAGGGCGTCCAGGGCCGAGCTGCGAAGCGGGGAGGACGGGTCGCCGGCCAAAGAGCAAAGGGCCGGGAAGGCGGCGGCCGAGCCTATCTTGCCCAAGAAGTAAACAGCCGCCCAGGCCGGCTCGGTCCGGCCGGTGTCGGCAAAAGCGACCAGTCCGGGCACGGCCTGCTCCCCCAGGGCCTTGAAGATCTCCTCCAGGGCCTGGCGCTCGGTGCCGCTTTTGTAGTCCAGCTTGCCAAGAAGCCTGGGCACGGCCGGCCCTCCCATGGCGGCCAAGGAATCGATGGAGGGACGGAAGAGTTTTTCATAGGCTATCTGGCCGGAGGAGCATTGATTGTAGAGATGGTCGACCATCTGATCGATGGAATCGCGCGGCGATGCTTCGTCCGGTCTAGGGAGTACAAGTTTGGGTTCTTTTGCCTTCTGTATAGGGAATAGGGTCTCGGGAAGGGCCGGCTGTCTTTCCAGCCAGGAAGTGGAGGCCGAATTCAAGTCCCAGCCCACGCCCCAAAGCCCCGAGGTCCAGCGCCGGCCGTCCCGTCCCGGGCCCGAATAGGCATCGCGGCCCTTAAGGTCGAGAAAGGCCCCGATGCTGCCGAACTCGCGCCTGGGGTTGCCGTAGCCCTGGGTGTTGGCATTGGATTTGACCATGTAGCCGTCATCGCCGCCAAGGTCGGCAAGCAGCCCGAAGCCGTTGGCGCTGCCCGCCCCCTGGGAGAGGTCATGGGCCAGGTAGCTGTCGTTGCCGGAATAATCGACCAGCATCCCCGGGGCCAGGTCGTGGCCGCAGCCCTGGGAGACTCCCTTGGCCTGGTAGAAATCGTCACCGGCCAGGTCGAACAGCCCGCCGCAGGCCAGATGAATACCGGCTCCCTGGGTGTATTGGTATCCCAAATATCTGTCATTGCCCTCCCCATCTACTATGGCTCCAAGCGAGAACCAGTAGGCGCCGCCCTGTCCGAAGATGTCGCAGGAATAGAGATCGTTGCCCGACCTTTCGGCGATAAACCCGATGCCGCCGGAATAGTCGGGCCGGCGGCCGATAGCAAAACCCTGGGACATGGATAGGAAATGGTCCTGGTAGCGGTTGAGGTCAACCGTGCCCATGCCGGCCTGGTAGGAATCGTTGCCTGCCTGTTCCACCAAAGCCCCCAGTCCGGCGCAGTAGCCGAACCCCTGGGCATAGATGCCGGCTCGGTAGGAGTCATGGCCGCCGCCGTCGCGCAGGAGGCCCAATCCCCAAAGCCCGGCCGCCTGGCAGGCCGAGGTCGCCTGATAGGAGTCGTTGCCGTTTTCATCCCAGAGTATTCCCACGCCAAGCATGCCGGCGCCCTGGGAAAACCTCTTGGCTGTGTAGGCGTCGTTGCCCCTGCCGTCGTACAGGATGCCGATGCCCAAAAAACCTGCGCCCTGAGCAAAGTCTTCGCTTGTTTGGTAGAGGTCGTCGCCCCAGAGGTCCAAACAGACAGAGAGGCGGTTCGAGGCACAGGTGGCCCCGGCCGGGCCGAAGTAGCGGTCGTCCCCGCCCAGATCCACTATCAGCGCTGCGCCGCACTGATAGACGGTTTGGCCCGGTCCTCCTATGATGATCCGTCCCAGGGGTGTCTTGGCATCGTAGAGAATATCGCCGGAGCGGTCGGCTGCGGGCTTGATCCGTTTAAGTTTTGCCAGCGAAGCCGTGTCCAATCTGTTCAACCGATTGATAGCTTTATCTACGGCCTTGGCCGCAATCTCGGCCGCCAACATCATCCGTTCCATCTCCGCCCTGTCCACGGCCGACATCAGCCGGTGGTTGAATTTTTCGGATAGCCTCTCCAACAGTTTGACCGTGTCGGGATGGAGCACCCGGGATTCCTCGTCCGTGCCTATCAGGGCCGGCAGGCTGTCGCCTATTATGGCTATTTCCGAAAGGGTGATTTCGGAGAAGGCCAGGCGCCGGTAGCTTTCGGCCCGGTACAGCTCGTTTACCAGATCCTCTACTATGGCCTTCAGCGAATCGGGCAGGTCCTTGATTTTGATCCTAGGAGGCGGTCCGAATGGAGGCAGTGGGCTGTGGCGCAGCCAGTAACATTTTTGATGGGCCAGGGTGTCGCCCAAAACCCGTCCTGCCAGACCAACCAGGGGAGCCAGCTCTGTTTGGGCCCACAATGACTCGGCTATGGAGCATGAAACAGAGGGCATCTCCAAAGGCCTTTGCATCAGCCGGTTTATCAAGCCCAGGCGGAAGGGATCTGGCTCGGCATAGTCGGCGCGGAAGCGGATGTCTCCCCGATGGAGCCGGGCCGAGAGCAGGGCATAATCCAGAGCTTTGTGCCAGGAGGTGTCCGGCTGGGCTAGCGCCTGAATTACCAATAAACTGCTAACGATGTTAAGTAATAACAGTCTTTTCATGGCATAAAGCAAAGACATCCTGAAATGATATGACAATCAATTGAGCTTGTTTTACGGTGGAGTGCGCAGTTTACCGGCCCAGCCCGGCCGCAATCAGCGATGCTGCCGGGCTTAGGCGGACGAAAAGAATTTGCTGTGTGGCAGGCAGGATAGATTGGCTTGTTCAGCAAATTCAGTCCACCGGATATGAGGGCTTCGAGGCATCGCTGTAGCGGCGATTCTTTGCCTCTTTCTTTTAAAGAAAGAGGAGATGTTAAGCAGCAATGTGTTTTTTCTGGCGAAAACTTCAGTATGTGTGTATGATCGGTTTATGTGCCGCTTTTCAACAATTCAGACCAAATCTCAGGCCGATTGCCCACCGCCGCCTTGGGGCCGCAACGGACGATGGGGGTCTTTAAGAGCTTAGGGTTTTCCCGCAGTTTGGATTCCATGTCGAATGTCATATACTTGAGGCTCAGGCGCTGGTATTCCTTTCCCTCGGTGTCTATCATGTTCTCCAAACCCACCGCCCGGACAATGCTACTGAACTCGCCGTCCGACAAATCCCTCTGGTCTAAATCCACGAAATGGAATGGTATGCGCCGCTCCTTGAAGAACCGGATAGCGGCCCGGGTGTGCCGGCATTTATTGGTGCCGAATATCTGGATGGCCATGGTTTCACTCGTCCAACGGGCTTTTAACTTTTAAGATATCCGGCCTGGCCACGTGGGTGTAGATCATGGTGGTCTGCAGGTTGGCATGACCCAGCAGCTCCTGGACAGTGCGGATATCGGTGCCGCGCTCCAACAGATGGGTGGCAAAGCTGTGCCGCAGGGTATGAATCGAGGCCGGCTTGGAAAGGCCTGTCTTTTTAACCGCATTCTTAAAGGCATTCTGCAGCGAAGAGGGATGCAGGTGGTGCCGCCGCACCGTCAGGCTGCGGGGATCCACCGACAATGACGGGGCCGGGAAAAGCCAGAACCAGGGCCACTCGCCTGCGGCGTTGGGATATTTGCGCGCCAAGGCCTCGGGCAGAGCCACGCCGGGCAGTCCTTGCTTGCGGTCGGCATCATAGAGCTGCCTGGCCGCATCCTGCTGCCTGGCTAATTCTTCAACGAGCGTCTCGGGTAGGACGGTGCGTCTGTCCTTGTCGCCCTTGCCGGCCCGGACAATGAGCTGTCTTTGCGCCATATCCAGGTCCTTTATCCTGAGCGTCAGGGCCTCGTGCAGCCGCAGGCCGCAGCCGTAGATGAGCCGGGCCAGCAGCAGATGAACCCCGTCCAGGTGCTTGAAGATGGCCTCGATCTCCTGCCGGGCAAGCACCACCGGCAGACAGCGGCGCCGGTCGGCCCGGACCGCATCCAGCTCGTGCGGGCCGAAATTCTTTCCCAGCCCGTGGCGATAGGCAAAGACCAGGGCGTTGAGAGCCTGGTTCTGGGTGGCGGCCGAGACCCGGCGCTCCAGGGCCAGGTATCCCAGAAAATCGCGAAGATGCTCCGCGGTCAGGGAATCCGTATTTATCTGATCGTATCGGCGGCGGAAGTCTTTGAGCCATTGGAGATATGTTCTTTCGGTGGACAGCGCCAGATGTTTGGAGCGGATGGCCCTGACCGTCCGGGCCTCCCATTGGTCCCAATCCCTATTCTTGGCAGACCCGGTATTTATTGTTTCTCCGCCCCCGCCTTTCAGAAAAAGCTCATAAAGCCGCAGGGCCTGGTCAGCCTGTTTAACCTGCCAGTCGGGGTGGCCATGGGAGAGATGCTCCAGAAAAGCCAAACGTTCCGGCCCGGAAATTTCCGGGCCTGATTTCTTGTGAAAAACAAGACAATCCGATACCCACTTGAGATAGTAGGAAATTTGTTTGTCGGCAATCAGGGCCTTTTTGGCAAGAAACTGCCTGAAATTATCTTTTTCCGATGATTTCATATATACATTATAAACAAGATTATATTATTATTATATATCAAAGGCATGACAATTTTCAACAACTTTCCAGCGAAAAGAGGCAGTTTTTATTTCTTGACAATGGCTGGATGGTATAATACAATAAGCAAAGGTAGAATAAAGATAAAAGTAACTGTTAG
>CAZPNX010000008.1:6476-93213 GCA_964588285.1 uncultured bacterium | reverse complement strand
GTCTGTAATGGTAAAAATATCAACCAAATTTAGTTACCCATCCCTTATATTATAGAAATTATTAATGCATATAAAATGCCTTAACGTAAATATTTTCTTAATCCACTTTCATACAAATGAATATGGCTCATAAAAAAATAAATATATTATATAATAATTTTTTCTATTGTCACAAAAGGAGACTGTCAATTTGCCGCGTCTAAAGGCTTTAATAATTTATTAAACCACATTATATTGTTATCATCCCAGTCAACACCAACGATCTCCCCCTATTGTTAAAAAAAACATAATCAGAAAAACATCTGGTCGTTCAACAACAAATAATGAAAAAGCCGGACATAAAGTCCGGCTTTTCCTCCGGTTTTAAATTAATTATGGAGCCACTCCATAATGGTCGCACATGCCGACATAATGGTAATATCCGATCTTCCAAGTATAGCTATTATCCTTAAGCCTGGCTTCCTCGTAAGGATTGGAGATGAATGAGGATTCGGTCAAGGCCGCCGGCATGTTTGTATATTTAAGCACATAGTAATTGGCCGTCTTTACCCCCCGGTTTGTCAAGCCCAAGGCCTGGATGAGGCGGTTCTGAAGACAGGTGGCCAAGCTCTTGCTGGTAGAGCTGCCATAGGTGTAGTAAAAGGTTTCAGTACCGTTGACTGTCCTGTCCGAAGATGAGTTGAAATGGATCGAAACAAATCTGTTGGCTCCCCAGTTGTTGGCTATGTTGCAGCGGCCGTCAAGGGAGACATAGACATCCGAGGTCCTGGTCATCAACACTGAGGCACCACCGTATTGGGTGAGACAGTTCTTAAAAACAGTGGCTACCCTTAAGTTGACATTCTTTTCCTGAAGACCGGTAGGACCAACGGCGCCGGGATCGGAGCCGCCATGCCCTGGATCAACGCAAATCTTTTTGCCGGTCAACCCCCCGGCAAAGGCCACGTCCGTAGGTGTCACCATCAGGCCAAAAACAGCCAGAATGGTGATACAAGTTAATGTAAAACGCATAGTGCCTCCTTAGCTTTTTTAATTTTCTAATGCAAAAAATATACCAAATAATTTTGATTATAATGCTTTGATTTACAATGCATTATGCGAATATAAATTATTATAAACTGTAGTAAATGTTACAATCGGTGACATATTGAAATTGTGTTTTGATTTTCACATACTAACTCTTAATATTAATTTTAGTTATGCTATCTCAATAAAGTACATCAAAAGCCCAAAGATAACATTAATCCTGCTTGATTATAGCTCTGCTCCTTGCTTTTAAGAACGTTATCCTCAAAAATAATAATATTATTCTCCGATATCCTCCACTCAAATCTGCCAATAAACCTGTTCAGATAATGGGTGCCGTTGCTTTCGATCATGCTGATCCAGTCGGCACGCAGGTTCATTTTGGGGCTGATTTTGATTTCATTCGAAATCTGCCCCCCCTTTGTGCCCGAAATAAAAAAGTTTTGCTGGCTGGACTGAAATTCCAATGGCATGACATCCAAGGGTATGGAGTTCATCAAAAACCCTTCGGCCAAAGAGCCCAAACGAATCTCAATCTTCCCAAAACCTTGCACTTCACCCTTTAGCCCTAAAATCAATCCACTTATGTATCCTTTGATCGCATCTTTATTCCGCTCTGGTTTATATAGGGCATATTCCGATGACACTCCGAAATGCCGCCATTGAATTTCGATATCCAAACCTGCCCCCTGTTCATTTTGCAGGCCGCTTTCCTCAATCTCTCGGCGGCTGAAAAGGGTATAGAACCCAACGGCTCCAACCTGGATTTTCCCCTCTTTTGTTTGGAGGCGCCCGGCCAGATAATCCAGGCCGGAGAATTGGCTGGCCGTTAAAAGTTTAATGCTGGTCTGGCCGACCACTCCCATCTCCAATCCGCTTATCGGCTCATAGCGTCTGTCCACCAAAAGGCCCCAGGGTCCGAACATCAGAAACTTACGGCCGATTTTGGCTTCGATTCTGCCTGCTTTCCAGAAGATATAGGCCTGATCCACCCTCAGGGGGTCGGCGCTGGAGAAGTTCATCTCGGTGCTTCCCGAGGTGTACCGGCCAACTCCCCAATAGCCGAAGTTCCTCAGATCCAACCGGCCTTTCAATCCTGTTCCCATCTCGGCCTCGGCTCTAAGCCTCAGCTGCTGGGCCAGCATGATTTTGGTATGTCTGGGTGGCTGGCCGAAAACTTCCTGCTCATCCCGGCTGGCTAGCAGCCGGCCGTCCATCTTTTCGGCGTATAGTGAAAAATCTCCGCCTATCTCAAATTCCGTATGTTTCCTGTCCGCCAGTAATTGCTCTATTAGCCCTTTGTTCTCCATAGTCTCCTGCTGCAACTGGAGCAACAGAAATTCCTCCTGGAACTCACCTAAAAGCTTGGACAACGCCTCAGCCATTTGCGGGGTCGGCTCCTTCCCGGTTTGCTCCAATTTGATCGCCACAGAGTTGACCAGAACCGCGAATTCCATCCTGGTAATATCCTGCCGCCCTTTAAACGCCTGAATTGCGGAATCGGGATAATTCGCCTGGGCCATCAAATCGGCCGCCGCCAGATAGGCCCATTCGTTTTTTTCGTGGTGAGGAAAAGGAACTGCCTGGCAAAAAACGGCCATAAGGCAAACGACGACGGCCGAAACGAATATAGGAGAGGGTATCCTTGTCATCGCATTACATCCTTTAGAAATGAACCGACAAGATGAGGCTGGCGTAGTCATGTTTTCCGACAGAGCCGGACTCTGGCCGGTGGTTTACAAAATAGTTATTCTCGGCCATTAGGTTAATCCGACCGTAAAAAGGCAGGCTGATTCTGGCGATGTATTTCTGGGAAACAGGCCTCCCCTCCTGGTCCCTAAGCCCCACCCATTCCAGCTCGGCTACACTCAGCGGTTTGTAGGCATAATCCCGGTCTGGTTTGGCTCCGCCTTGGGTTTTTCCGTCGTCGCCCGAAGATAGCCATAGCCTTAAGGTGGCGTCAATGCCCTTGGTGTTGTAATCGAAGTAAAGGTGCTGGCCCCCGGTGGAATAGGCCAGGCTGGAGGCCATGGGGGCAAAGCCGCGGGCCACGTCTCCGCATTGAACGAACAATTCGTAATGTTGCCCTTTAAGCACATCCAGCCCGCCTACCCAGGCCTGTTTCCAGGTGACCGCCTCAAACCAATTGGATGAGCTCGGCCTGTATCTGGCGAATTCCAGAGCAGCCTCCCGCTTCCCCAAGGAAAAATATCCGTCCAGGGCATAGCCTTTCTCGGTGGAGATGCCCGAGAACAGACAATTGGCTCCAATCTCAAATCGGCCCAGATCCCAGAATGTTTTTAATGCCCAATAGTCATCCTTGTCTTTGAAATACCTCCTCCGGGGGTAGTTGGTGGAGCTCAAACGGGAATAGACTGCCCTAAGGCCCCAGACCTTCCCAGGCTGTACAAAAAAATCCACCCCCTCCAACGCGTCGTGATAGTTGTCGGCAATCAGCCCCAGCCTGTCCAGAATAAAATAGATCCTCCCGGCCGAGGCCCGAAACCAGGGGGCGGGCTTTATCGTTACCACGGCCTGATCGACATTGAAGGCCAGACCCCGGCTATAGTCCAGGGCCGTGGTTTTCTCGGTACGCAGCCCCAGATCGATCTCTAGAATACTCTCTTTTTCTGGGCTTATGGATATCCTTATCTCCTGGGAAAAAGAACTCCGAGGGCTTCCATAGATCGGACCAACCGTCTGTCTGGCGGCAAAGATGTATTGGAAACCCAGCTCCAGGCCCGATTGCTTTGCTGTCAATAGGGAATCGATTATGGTTCGGTTCCTCAGCTGCTCAGATAGAAGCTCGGATAAGCCCGGCCCGGCCGCCGGCAAATTGGCCAAGCTGTCACCGACGGCGAAAATGGGTCCGTTGAAAAGAAAAATGTAAAAAATTATGGCTAGTGTTCCTATTCTCATAACAAATCCTGTCGCCAGTTGATCAGGGGGCCAGACGGCTTAGCAAAGAATCGGCCATCAGCATTCCTTTGGCTGTAAAATAAATCCTTCCCTGGCTTTCTTCTATCCAGCCATTTTCCTTCAAGTCGGCCCATAGCTGCGGTTTGTATTCCTGTGGTTTCAGGCCCCATTTCCTTTTGAAGCCTTTAATCTCTATGCCTTCGATCATCCTCAGCCCCAAAAATACAGCCTCGAATATTCTTTGTTCTTGAGTCAGCTCCTCCTGGAAGCTGACGGGGCTTTCCCCGGTTTCAATCCTTTTTACATATTCCATCCAGTCGGATATGTTAGACCATCGTCTCCCTTTCAGATGCGAATGCGCCCCGGCCCCAAAGCCCAGATAGTCCCCGCACTTCCAGTAGATGAGGTTATGCCTGGAACGAAAGCCCGGTTTGGCATAGTTTGACACCTCGTAATGCTCGTATCCGGCAGCCGTGAGGCATTCACTGGCCAGAAGAAACATATCCGCCTCCAAGTCCTCCTGGCAGGGCGCAATCCTGCCGGAATCCAACCAGGCGCGAAACTCGGTCCCGGGCTCGTAGGTGAGGGAATACGTCGAGATGTGTTCCGGACGCAAAGCGACTGACTTTTCCAGCTCTTCCTGCCACTGTCTCAACCCTTGGCCCGGTATCCCGTATATCAGGTCAACGCCCACATTGTCGAATCCGGCCGTTCGGGCCTGTTCGAAAGCCTGCAGCGCTCTTTTTCCGTCGTGAGGCCTTCCTAACAGCTTCAAAGCCTTGTCGTCGAACGACTGAACTCCCAGGCTCAGCCGGTTGAAGCCCATGTCTAAAAGCGATTTCAGTTTTGCCAAATCGACAGTTTCCGGGTTGGCCTCGATGGTGATTTCCGCCTCGGGGTTGAAAACAGAGGCCCCGTGTATTGTCGATAAGATGTCCGAGAGTTGTTCTGGTTCAAGAACGGTCGGAGTCCCTCCGCCGAAATACACAGAATCATAGTTTCGAGATTCGAGATTTGAATTTCGTATTTCCCGAATCATTGCTCGGCAATAACGATGGACCTCGGCCCTATGGGGGAGAGGCGCCGAGTTGAACCCGCAGTAGCGGCACTTGGAAAGGCAGAAGGGAAGGTGGAGATAGGCGGATACGATCATTGGGATAATATACGACACTTTTTTGCCGATATCAACCTTTTGCTTGGATCCTGCCAGAGGAAAAAGATGGCCTTGACTTTATCCGACTTTGCTTGTATCTTTATCATATGTTGCGTTCACTAATGCCGGTCCTTTTTTTCTTCCTAGCCTGCTTTTCCTGGGGTCAGGATCTTTCCTTCAAGGAAGATTCCGATCTTGCCGTTTTATCCATCCTGTCGCCCCTGCCGGACTCGACGGTTCCCGGGGACGAGCCTCTTGAGGTTTCGGTTATTCTGTCCGGAGCTGAGAGCCTTTCTGTTTTTCTGCTGGTGGACGGCGTTGATGTCACCGACAAGGCCGAGATAGCCGGCGATTATGTCTTCTATCTTTCCCCGAAACCGTTGCCCGCCGGAAACCATCGAATCTTTGTCATCGGTCTGTTGAACGGCGACACGCTTCTTTCCGAAAACTGGTCATTTGTGACCAGCCTGACATTGCCGCCACGCCTGGCCGAGCCACTTCCTTGGGAACTTACCGTCAATCTGGGTTGGCAATTTTCCTCTTGCCATCAGGATACCACAGGCCTCAGCCTCTCGACCCCGGTTGGACATTATCCCTCGGGCGGGGTTTCTTTTAATGGTCAGCTATGGGGGGTATTGGCCCAAGGAGACCTCAGTTATGACCGGACATACGACCCTCATCCGCACGGACTGGTCCAGTTTTCCCGGCCCGGGCTCGATTTGTCGTTGGGCGAATTCATGCCCGGATTCTCCTCCTTAGCCTTCGCCAATGCCCTGCCGTTAGGTTTGCTGGGTCGTTTGGGCCTTGGCCTCCTGTCCCTCGACTTCACCGCCTGCCGCACCGCTTCGGCCGATACGGCGCTGAGCTCATTTGCCCAATACCTTTACGGAGGCCGGGCTTCTTTTTGTCTTGAGGACAGCCTGCAGATCGGGTTGGGCTACCTGCAGGGATACGACCAGCCCTCCTCGCTTCCTGATTCAGTGCGCTACCGCACTACCTCCATGATTGTGGCCGACACGATTTTCGGCCTGGTTGATACCTTAATTTATGTCGACTCCCTGCAACCGGCCGAAAACCGAATCGGATGGATATCGGCCAGAAAAACAGCCGGGCTGTTTTCCATCGACCTGGAGGCGGCCGGCACCCATACCGTTTCCGACGACGGGAATAGGGACAATGGTTGGGGTTACCTGTTCAAATTAAATCGCGCCTTCCCCAAGCTTGACATCTCTCTTACTTATTCTTCGACCGATAACGGCTTCCGCAGTTTCGGAAGCCCCTACCTGGAAACAGCCAAAAACGAACTGGAGGCAATTCTTCAGACAGACTGGCCGGGAAAAATCCGTTCCACCTGGCAGGGAAGCGTTTATAAGGCCTTTGCCGATTCGTCCCCAGGCCTGGGGTGGGAACTGGGCGCTGGCTGGAGCTACCGTTACCAAAGGCTGGAGAATTTTTCCTTCAACCTCAACTATGCCCAGCGGCCTTATCAAACCTATCTTTTTCAAAACCGCGGGGTGAGGCTCGGCGCTATTATCTCCTGGGCCGGATCTCGTTTCAACGGCGCCTACGGCTATAACTCCTCCTCCGCTCCGGCCACCACCCAATCGCACAACGTTTCATTCGAGGCTTCCCGACCCCTGTACCGAAGCCTGGCTGCCGCCTCTTTGGGTTACCAGTATTACCAATTGCTTGGTTCTTCCGGAAGTTCGAACATTGTCAAGACCACGCTTACGGCTTCCCTCTCCGGAAATCTGACGGCCTCGTTAAATTACCGGCTGCAGGTTCGTCACCTCACGGAAACAGACCGGATCGATTCCGAAAAGAGTTACCGACAAGAGGTGGTTTCGGCCAACCTCGGTTTAAATTTTTAAGAACCGGCCTGGCTGAAGATGACTCTAACAAATATCCGGATACCTCGCCATGGTTCAATGATGAAAAAACTATGAAAAATATTTTCAGCCTCTTTGCCCTGTTGGCCTTTCCGGCTTTTTCCTGGCCCCAAACGCCGGCCGCCAATCTGTCGGTCTTCACCGGTAATTGCTACATTTGGCACCAGGGACAGACCGCCGAGGCCGAGATCGGCCAGCCGCTTTTCTCCGGCGACTCGGTGCGTACCGGCAAGGACTCCAAGGCCGAGGTCTCCTTTGATGACGGAACCTCGGTCAGGATTTCTGACAATGCGCGATTGCTGGTCCAGCAGGCCGACACCGTCCGTTCCTTAAAACTCCTCTGGGGCAAACTGTGGGCCAAGGTGGCCAAGCTCTCTTCCTCGCGCCAGTGCTTCCAGGTTGAAACGCCGACGGCAGTGGCCGGAGTCAGGGGAACCGTCTTTCGGGTTGAAGTTGACGCCGATACCGTCACCCGGGTGGCGGTGGAGGAAGGGGAGGTCGACGTCGTCCAACCCCGGCTGGAGAGCCGAATGATTCGCCTGGCAGCGCTCTACCAGACTTTCGCCCGCCGAGACAGGAACCTCGCAGAGCCCAGCGCCTTCGACCCGGCCCGGGAAGCCCGTTGGGAAAGGTGGACGAAAAAATCATTCCTGCACCTCTCCAAGACTTTGGGCGGCATCCTGTCCGCCCTCGAGAAACGCTTGAAACAACAGGAGGAGTTGCTGCGCCTCCTTTCGGGTCTTCAATCGTCCCGCAAAGTCCGGGAAACGGCCGAGGCGTCCAAAGCCGAGGCTCTCCGCCGGCGGGCCCTTGAAAACCAGCGCCAATGGCGGCAGATGCAAAGGATGGGCGAGAGGAAGCTGCGCCAGCTCATCTTGTTGTCCCGCCGGGTGGAGGATGAAGAGGAATTAACGCCACTGCAGGAACAGGCCGAATCGGCCCAGAGCCGCCTGGAGGAGCTGTCCGAGCGATACCAGCAGGTTGAATCGCAAATTATGAATTCCCTGGAGGATCTGGAAAGGGAAGATGACTCCATTCCTCAGGGCGGCGGCGGCAGTTCCGGCTATGAGCGAATGGCAAATTTATTGGCCTTTTCCCGGACGTTTAAGGCTAAAGTTGACGCCTTGGCCCTGGAAATAGCGGCTATCGCCGGGCGGCTGGCCGACTTCGCCCGGGATCTTTCCCAAGTCCGCCGGCTTTTGGCCGAACATCCCATCATCGCCCGCCAGAGATTTTTCTCGCTGAGAAACGATTACTTTGCCTTCAAACAGCAACACCAGGGATTTTTGTATCACGACCTGGAAAGCGCCGCCGCCGCCCTGAGATCGGCTTCCTTAGAATCGTCCCAAATAGCCAATAAGTATGGTCAATCCGATCCTGTTTACGGCGAGATCAGCCAGATGAGGGCCGAGATCGAGATGATTTCTGAAAATCACCAGAAAACCATAGCAAAAATCCGCCAGGCCAGGTTGGCCGGCAAAGCCATCGAAAGACAACTTCTTGATATTAGCGGACTTATAAGGTAAGAAAACGCCGGAAAAATCGGGAACCAAATAGCCTTTTTATGTCTCTAACTTTTAAACTCATAATACTAAAAGAAGGAGACATCCCATGAAGATGCGGTTATCCCTGGCCCTTGGCCTGGCGTTATGTTTGGCGCTGTGGGCCTGCAGCAAAAGCAACCCGGAATCTCCGGACGCCACCGAAACCGATGACGTCAGCATCAACAATCTGCTGCTGTCTTCCGGTTACACCGACACCACCAACTTCATCAACGACAACACCTCCACCCCCTATGCCTCGCCGGCTTTCTTCGGCGGCGCCAAGTCCGATACTTTTCCTGCCGCGGTTAAATGGGCTCGGAGGATCAACAGCGTCACCCGTTCGGTAACCATCTCCTACGATTCCTCAAACACGGTGGCCCTGGCCCTGGTAACCTTGGACCTCTATGGCAACATCTATGTGGATAACACCGATGACGGCCAGATGAACCACAATGTCGACGCTTTCCATGACCGGGGACAGCGCACCGTCCGGCTGCGCAAGGTCAACAACCGCTGGCGGATATGGGGGGTCACCCCGTTGGAGATAGCCACGGTGGACGCCCCTTATAATGTGATCATCGAGAAAGTAGTGGTCTCCGGCTGCAACAACGGGCCTATCGAAATACTTCCGGCCGAGATGTCGGGCGTCAGACTGCGGGAGAACCTTCCCATCTTCGATCCCGGCGACACCGCCACCGTCACCGTTTTCTGCAGCACCAGCGGCGCCGACAGCACCTGGGCCTTTCTCCACCGCTGGATCTACCGCTTCCCCCGCCACCATCTGAGATGGCCCTTGTACCGCGACAGCCGCACCGTCTTCTCCCGAAGCTGGGAGATCGCGGCCGATTCGGTTTTCGTCAGGCCGGCCATCCGCCACGCCTCGGTCGACGTCATCGCCTGGAACACGCTTTTTGGGGACAGCTCTGCATCCTATTCCGCCAGAATCTGGTGCCTGCCTTACATCGTAACGCAGGACACCATCCCGCTTTGACATATCCTGGCCGGTGCGCCCCGCCGCGGGGCGCACCGGCTTCAAGCCTATGAGCGAGCAACAAGCGCGGGATTTCATTCCGCTCATTGAAAAACACTCTCGGAGGCTTTTCAACCTGCTCTACCGGTTGACCGGGGATTATCATGCCGCCCAGGATTTGTCACAGGATGTCTGGCTGGCGGCTTTCAAAGATTACCACCGTTTCCAGGGAAGATCCGACGTCTACACCTGGCTTTATCGCATCGCCGTCAACCGGTTCAAAAAATACCATCATGGCCGGAAGCTAAGAAACTGGTTCGGCCTGGACCAGGTGTCGGAGGAAGCGGCCATAACTGAAATGCCCGGCGGATTGGAGGCCGACCAACAGTCCCAAGCGGTGGCTCGGGCGGTGAGCGCGCTGCCGCCAGACTTTAGAACGGTCATCACGCTTTTCTACTTCGAGGAACAGGACTGCCGTAAAATATCGGATATTCTGGGATGCTCCGAGGGAACCGTCAAATCCCGCCTCTGGCGGGGACGGCAGATACTGGCCAAAAAACTCAAGGGATTCGCAATGGAAACCGGAGCCTTGCCATGAAGTGCGCCATTCTACCCCGTTGGCTAAAAGAAAACCCCGAGGGGATGCTGTCAGGGGACCTCCGGGTCCATCTGGCCCAGTGCGACAGCTGTCGCCGCCTGTGGGAGGAACAGCAGCTCCTGGCCTCGGCCCTCAAATCCGTTCCCCATGCCGAGCCGCCCCTGTTTTTTGAGGCCAGGATCAAGGAGTCGGTCTTCTCGGGTAAAACGAAGACGGCTGTCGAATGGATTCCGTTGCTGGCTCCGCTGGCGGCGCTCCTGGTGGCGGCTTTGACCGCGGCATATTTCATAACCTCAAGCTCCGCCCCCCAGAAACCGTTGGCCGAAAAGCCCGTTGAGATTATTCTGCCCGCAGGCCAAAATGATTCGGCGCCGAAGCAGAATCCGCCCCCGACGGCTTCGGAATCGGTCGACATCTATCCGGTATGGCCTGAGGACGGCGCCGTCGTTTCCGGAGACGATGTTTCCATCATGGCCTCGCTTTATCCGGCGCCGCCTCCCGGGACTATGGTCTTTATGTCCCTCAACGGCCTAAACGTTACCGATCGCATCCGGACCCAAGGAGAGATCGTCAGCTATGAGCCAGGCAGCATCGAGCCCGGACGCTACGTAGTCACCATCACCCTCCGGGAAGCGGAAGGCCAAACGCGTTCCGTCACCTACACTTTCTTTGCCCTGGAGGCTGCCTCATGAAATATCTCTCTTTTCTTCTGGCCCAGCTTTTATCCGCCGCAACGCTTCTCTTCGGCGAATTCGCGGTCCAACCCAATCCGGCTTTGGTCCGCGCCGGCGGCGACATGTCATTCACCTTCGTTGGTGATTCCACTTTAAGCGCTATCCAGTGGCAGGTGGTGCCCGCTTGGCTGGGTTCGATAGACGCCGGCGGCCATTTCATCTCCTCGGGGAAACCCGGGCGGGGACTGGTCCGGGCGGTTTCTGGCGCCAACGGCACTAAGATCGTCGGCCACGCCATGTTGAGGGTTTTTTCCCCGACCGACCGCAGGCTAAAGGTTGCCGTTGTCCCCTCGGTCGCCAGAATCGATTTAAGCTCGCCGTTTTTGTTCAGGGCCGAAGTCCGGGACCTGGAGGGAACGCCGGTGGAAAAGCCGGACCTCTTTTGGAAAGTCGTCCCTCAGGACCTGGGGACCATCGATGACCAGGGACGTTTCCTGCCCCATCGCGCCGGCCGCGGCCGAATAGTGGCCCTGGCCAGAGGAGACGGATCAAGCGGCCTGGGCCAGTCCCGGGTTATTGTCGCCGCTTCGCGGCCGGCATCATCCTTGAAGGTCGAGATTGAACCCCGGCGGCTGCGTTTGGAGCCGGGTGCCTTGGCTCGATTATACGTCTCTGCCTACGATTCCGCCGGAAATCGAGTGTCGCCGGCAATCGATTACAAGGTGACCCCGGCCTCGCTGGGATTGATATCGCCGGACGGCGTCTTCGCCGCTTCTTCTCAATCCGGCAACGGCATTATAACCGTCCGGGCCGAATATCAGGGATCTGTGGCGCAGGTTCGCAGTTCGGTGACTGTCGTCGCCGGCCAGATCAAACGCTACCGGGTCCAGCTGAAGCCCAAAACGACGCTGGTTGCCCCGTCTCAAAGCGCCGAGTTCGAACCGGCCTGTTTCGATGCCAACGGCAATCAGGTGACGCCACCCTACTGGGTCTGGAAAGTCGTGCCGCAGAACCTGGGAACCATCACCCCGGAGGGCCTTTTCACCGCCGGCGACAAGGCCATCCAGGGCAAGGTGGTGGTTTCCCTCCCTCCGGACTTCGGAATCGGGCAGGATTTCGCCTCGGTCCGCATCAAACCCGGCATGCCGAGAATAGTCAGGGTCTCGCCTTCCAAGGTTCTTCTAAAGCCCGGCGAATCCAAGCAATTCACGGCCTCTGCTTCGGAACAAACCGGCTTGCCGGTGGAAAACGGCAAGTTCATCTGGAAGGTGTCGCCCCCGGACCTGGGGACTATCACCCCTGAAGGACTTTTCACCGCCGGACCGGTTCCCCGTTTGGGCACCGTGGTTGCCATTCTGCCGCCTCAACTAGGCGGTGGCCGGGGTTATGCAGTGGTTGGCGTCTCAAATTACACGGTCCAGATCTTGGGCCCCAGACCAAGGCATCTTTCGTCCGGCGAGGTTCATCCCTTCCAGGCCGAGGTGCGCGATCAAAGCGGCAATCTTGTGCCGGGGGCTGTTTTCGAATGGTCGGCCAGCTCACTATACCCGAACTTTGGGAGCATCGATCCCTCCTCCGGCATCTTCACCGCCGGCTTGCCGGCCGCCCAACAGGCTGAAGGCAATGTTCTGGTGCGGGTCAGAATCAACGGCCATGTGGCGGGCGGAGACGGAATCAGGGTGATAGTCCACCGTCCCTAAGGTTTTCTCCAGCGCAGGTTTGTCAAAGCAAAGCGGGCGTCCCAAGGACGCCCGCTTTCTCTTTCACCAAGAAGTTCTATTTCTTCTTGGAAGCCGGTTTCTTTTTTGCAGCCGCGGTTTTTACGGCAGGCTTTTCCTCCTCCTTGGGGCTGCAGGCCGGCTCGGCGGCTACCTCGGCCGGCTTCTCCTCGCGGCGCTCGAAAATGTTCCGCTCGTCGCGCTTCATGACGATGATGCCGTAGATGATGGTCTGGCCCACCACGAAGGCGCTGGCTGCGTAGGATAACACCATCAGCCTGATGATGTTGAGCGACATCCCCAGGATAAAGGCCGAGATATGACCGGCCCAGCCCAGATCGGCGCAGGGGGCCAGGGGCATAAGCCCTCCGAAGCCGTAGCCGCTGTTCATCAGGTTGATCATGGCGTTCAGGGCCGCCGGTGGCGTGTAGAGGGCCACCGAGGAGACGGCTATGTCCAGAAACTTTTGGCCCATGGCCACGGCCAGGACCTGGAAGGCGATCCCAAGGGCGGCCATGGTAAACCAGGCGAACACCAGAAAACCGGCCAGGACCACCATCTTTAAAAGGGCGGTGTAGACCACCAAACGCCAGGGCTGGGAGGTGATGGCCGAGAAGGTCTCGAACAGGCTGTCGAAGGTGTCGCTTTTGGTGGAGCCCACGATCACCGGCACGTACCACAGGGCCACCGCCAGGGCCACCAGTAGGAAGGCGATGAACAGGCAGACGAAGTAGATGGGCAGGGCCAGCAGGGAGACGGTCAGGTGCCCGATGAAGGGGATGCGCCCCCACAGCCCCAAAATGGCGCCGCAGACCAGAAGGAATACCACAAAAAGGATGATTACCAACGGCGCCCCCAGCACCGACTTCCAGCTTTCCTTGAGGAACTTGGCCGCCTCCTTGATTTCGAAGAACTCGTTTCCGGCCAGTTGTTCGGAGGTGATCCGGGCGGCCATAGCCGAGGCCAGCATCATGATGATCGCGAAAATAAGGCCGCCCACCCCCCACAGCAGCCAGGACCAGAACCCGAAATCTGTCCAGGGCAGGGGCACCAGGCCGAACATGGCCCAGGTGTCGGCCGGGAAGCGGCCGGCGGCGGCGTGGGCCAAAAAGCCCATGATCCCATAGGCCACAAAGCCCAGCAGCAGGCCGCAGAACATGACCCACATTTTGTTGGGCGAAAGCCCCAGCCGGGCCGCCCGGAAGACGTCTTTGTAGTTGAAGTAGAGTTTCAGCAAGGTTGGTTCTCCTTGTTGGAGTTAGATGCTGTATGTTATTTCTATCCTAGGTATTCCACCAGCAGGCGGCAGATATAGTCTTCCACCCGGCGGGCCGCCTTGGCCCGGTTGGTGTTGTTGACCATGATGGAGAAAGCGAACATCCGGCCGCTCTTGGCGGTGATGTAGCCGGATAGGGCTGAGACCCCCCCTATGGAGCCGGTCTTGGCGTAGACCCGGCCGTGCAGGTCGGGATGGGAGAGCCTGCCACCCAAGGTGCCGTCAACCCCGCCTATGGCCAGGGAATTGTAGAAGGCCGCCCAGTAGGGCTGCTGATGCATGAAGCGGAGCAGGGTTACCACCTGCAGGGGCGAAACCTCGTTGCGACGCGACAGGCCGCAGCCGTCGAAAAGCTCGACTTGGCCCAGGCCCATCTCTAAAACTATGTCCCTTTCCACCTCGGCCCCTTGCTGCACCGAGCCCTGGCCGCCCCCCTCAGAGCCCAGGGTTTTAAGCAGGGTTTCGGCGTAAAGGTTGTGGCTGTTCTTGTTGATCACCTTGATGATCTCGGAAAGAGGCTGGGAGCTGTGGGAGTGCATCAGCCAGGCCGAATCGGCGGCCTGGGCCCCGGTGGCGCTGCTGCCCCGGGGTTCTCCCCTGAGCTCGATGCCCCTGGCTTTGAGGGCCGCAGCCATCACCCGGGCAAAGTGATCGTCCGGCTGCTTGGCGGTGAACAGGAATCTCTTGTGTGAGCCCCGGGCCAGGGTGCCGCTGACCTTGAGCACTTTTCCGTCGAAGCTGACATAGGGCCGGCCCACGTTGTAGACCTTGCGGCTTCGGGTAGCGTAGGTGCCGTCCTTCTTCTTGACTTTTCGGGTGACAGTGGAGGAGCTGCCCTTGATGGTCCGGCTGAGGTTGCGTATGCGAATCTCCATCGGAGGATCGGTTGATATCCGAAGCGGTTTGCCCAACTCGCCTCCGGAAACATCCACCGCCACCAGGTTGTCGCGAAAGGCCAAGCCGGAGATGTTCCAGGCCATGCGTTTCTTGCGTTTTACCAGACGGTTGGAGGATCGCGGCACCATGGAGACGATCTTCTCCGGCACAAAGTTGCCGTCGTCGCCCACCAAGTCGCCTTCTATGGCCGTTAGGCCGCAGGCCTCCAAACTGTCGGCCCAAGCCAGCAGGGTCTCCCAGCGGTTGATGGTGGGGTCTCCCGAACCCCGCACCACCAGATCTCCGTGCAGCACCCCGTTGGTGTCCATCCCGCCGCAGGCATAGAGGTCTGTCTGATAGGTGTAATCCGGCCCCAGCTTCTCCAGGGCAGCGGCGGTGGTGAAGAGCTTGGCATTGGAGGCCGGTATGAACTTTTGCTCCGAGTTGTGCTGATAGATCAGCTCCCCATCCTCCAGGGAGACCACCGCCATCCCCCAACGTCCCATCCGACCCAGCTTTTGGGAGAACAGCTTATCCAGATCTTCCTGGACATCACCGGTGGGCTTGGGCAGATAGAATACCCGGCTGGTCCGCTTTTTTGACTTTCTGGTTTTTTTAGCCGCGGCCGCCTCGGCGGTGGGGACAGTCTGAGCCGCCGTCAGAAGCAGAGATAGGGCCAGCAGGAGTAAATATTTTTTTACGGTCATATCCCTTTTAGGACTTGGTCACTGCTTTCCCATAAAGAGGTAGGGCCGCCACCTTTGATCGGGATTGCCCACCGAATACTGGATGAACGAGATGAAGCTGGGCTGGCGCGGTTTGCGGATGAGGGACATGCCGCTCTGCCCCAGGCTGCGGTTGGATTTGCGGTTGTTGCAGGCGGTGCAGGCGCAGACCAGGTTCTCCCAGGTATCCTCTCCGCCCTGCGATTTTGGCACCACGTGATCCACCGTCATCGCCCCCTTGGAGCTGCCGCAATATTGGCAGGTATGGCGGTCGCGCCTCAGCACATTGTGCTTGGTCAGCTTGACCTCGGGCCTTGGCTTGCGGACAAAGCTGTCCAGCCTCACCACGCTGGGAAGGCGGAACTGGCGGCGCACCGACCTGATCCAGCTATCCCCGTCCTCCACCACCTCGGCCCGGCCCAGCAGCAGCATCACCAGGGCCCGGCGGGCGTGGCAGATCATCAGAGGTTCATAGTTCTGGTTGAGCACCAGCACCCGCTGGTCCATGTAAAAACCTCCGTTCACCGTGAAAGGGAAGACTTTTCAGTGTGGCTGAAGTTCTGCTTCAGGGTGTAGATGCCGAAGGGGAAGTAGGTTTCGGTTTGATACTCTATGGAGATGCTGATCTCCTGGCCCGGAATCCGCTTGATATGCTCCAGAAAGTAGGCGAAGGCCCCGTCCAGATATTGTTTTTTCTCCTCGTCGTTCTCAGGTTGATAATAGAAAAGCTCCCCCTTGTCATCGTGCACCTTGTAGAAGAAATCCCCGACAATAGGCACTTTCTGCTCCAGGCAGACTTCGGCCAGGCCTCTGGCCAGGGCCTCGTCGGGATCGGCCATGGCGGCGTTAACCGCCTCCTCCATCTTGCCCTTGACCCGGGAAAAGCGGATGTGCGGTAAGGCTGTTATGAAGGCGCTGTAGAGCAGCAGGATCGCCAGCACCACGATCAGAACCTTGACAATTGGCGGCATGTTGCCTCCTAAACAGATGGGAGCACAAGCATCACTTGTGCTCCCAGGCCGTTTACGCTTGCTTTGGTTTTAAAGCCTATCATGCTACAAGCGTATTTTAGCGAGAGAGCACTTGGATGTCTTAGTTGTCTCCCCGCTGGTTTAACTGGTGGACCTTAGGGGATTCTTGGCCTACGGCGGATCCGACGCCATCCGGATGCCCGCTTTGGCTGCCCTCCTTGGGCGGACTGCTGTCAAGCAGGCAGCCAAAAATTGCAGGCGGAGAACCCCTGATGCCAAACACTAAATACTGGTGGACCTGAGGGGATTCGAACCCCTGACCCCCTGACTGCCAGTCAGGTGCGCTACCAAAACTGCGCTACAGGCCCATGTCCTTAACAGACAAATAGTTTATCAAAAAGAAGGCTATTCTGTCAAGCGATAACTTGCCGTCCAAATGAGCTTAGCTCGGGCCCAAAAATCTTCTGACCGCCACCCAGCTGCCAAAGCCCCCCAAGGTCACCCCGAACAGAATCAGCCCGGCCATCTGCTGGCGGCTGAAGAACCCCAGCATCCCGAATTGGGAGGAAAGCACCCGGTAGCCAAGATAGAGGCCGATCCCGCCCAGCAGGCTGCCAAAAAGCCCTTGGGCCATGCCCTCCAGAAGGAAGGGACGGCGGATGAAGCCGTCGGTGGCCCCCACCAAGCGCATGATCTCCACTTCCTGGCGCCGGGCATAGAGGGTCAGCTGGATGGTGTTGAAGACCACCATCACCGCCGCCAGGCTGACGATCACCAGCAGTGAGATGTCGATGACCACCAGCAGGTAGCCCACCCGGTAGAGCCGGCCCAGCCAAGCCTTGCCGTATTCCACCTCCTCGATGCCCGGAATTTTCTGGATCTTCTCGGCAATGGCGGCCATGGCCTCTGGGTTGCGGTGATCGGGCTGCAGGCTGATCCGGTAGGAGCGGGGCAGGGGGTTGGTCTCGATGGCCGAAAGCAACCCTCCCCGCTCCCCCAGCTCCTCACGAAACCTTTTCAAGGCTTCGTCCTTGGAGATAAATATGGCGTCGTGGACCCCGGGCAGGCTGCGGATGACGCTGCCGGCCACCACCGTCTGGGCCTCCGTGGCGTCCTCCCTGATGAAGGCCTGGATCTCGAACTTCTCCCTAAGTCCCTTAAGGGCCAGGTGGAAATTCAGGGTCACCAGCAGAAAGGTTCCCAGAAGGAAGAGGGCGGCGGTGATGCTGGAGATGGACAGCAGGCTCATCAGTTTGGCCCGCTGAAACCCGGCCAGGCCCTCGCGGAGGTAGTATTTCAGGTTCATCGATAAACCCGGGTTAACGGTGAATGTTGGAGTCTACAAAATCAGGGTTGACCTGTATTATACATCCAAATCTTTCGCCATGCAATTTTTAAATAAGCACCGTGAACCTTAACCTGTGTCTCCTCTCCCGGCCGTCCATCACGACCTTGATCGACAGCACATGCTCCCCGGGCTCAAGCCTCCACTTGGGGGCGATCTCGCCCGAAAGCCGCCTCCCGTCGAGCGTCCACTCCACTTCCCGGGCCGCGCCCGGCACCACCGCCTTAAAGGTGATCTCCTGGCTCTCCCTTCTTAGGCCCGGGTCGATGCGGAAAACCTCCCCGTCCTTGGGGAAGGCTATGTAACAGGCGTTGCCTGCCCCTATCTTTGCACTTTCGTCACCCTCGCTCTTGGATGCCCAGTCCCTGAAGACCGGCGGGTAGACCCGGTTGCCCCAGCGGTCGTGAAAACGGCACTGCGCTTTCGGGGACATCCCTGACAGAAAAACCTCGCTCATCAGGTTGGGACAGCCCGGGCCCGCCAGGTCTCCGGACAGCGGACAGATGCCGCGCTCCTCGATCCCCTCCGGCCTGGCGAAAGCCTCAGGCCTCCGCTCCCGATGCAAGGCCAGCATGATGTCGCGGAACAGCGGCCCGGCCCCGGAAACCCCCGAAACCCCATGCATGGGTCGGCCGTCGAAGTTGCCCACCCAGACACCCACCGTGTAGTCCGTGGTGAACCCGACCGTCCAGTTGTCCCGATAATCCTTGGTGGTTCCGGTTTTGGCGGCGCAGGGGAACGGCAGGTCCAGCGGGCTGCACTCGCCGAAGGCCGGCTGCCGGGCCGAGCGGTCCGAAAGCATGTGGGCCAGTATATAGGCCACCTGCCGGGAGAATATCCTAACCGAATCTGGGCCATGGCCGTCTTGACTCTTTCTCTCATGGCCGCTTGTCCTAAGTGCCGGAGAACTTAAATTACCGTCTCCTTCTTTCGTCAGATATTTGACATCACGGTAAAGACCCATGTTTGCCAGCGCCGCATAAGCCCGGGCCATCTCCAGCAGGGTGACCTCGCCGTTTCCCAACGTCAGCCCCAGGCCGTAATGGTCGGGATCATGGCGCAGGCTTTGAAACCCTGCTTTTCTCAGCCGGTTTAGCAATTCCGGCTGGCCCACCTGTTCTAGCATCCTGACCGCGGCCACGTTGTAGGAGCACCCCAGGGCGGTACGCAGGCGGACCGGGCCGTGGTAGCGCTCGTCGTAATTGCGCGGAATGAATCTCTCCTCATCCGGGCTGGGATCGAAATCTATATCCGGCAGAAGGTATGAGGCTGGAAAGCCCCTTTCCAGAGCCAGGCCATAGGTGAAGGGTTTTAGGGCCGATCCCGGCTGGTGCCGGGCTACGGCTCCGTTGACCTGGCCTGATATCCGACTGTCGAAATAATCGGCCGAGCCCACCATGGCCAGCAAAGCCATGTCCGAGTTGCGAATGACCACGGCCGCGGCATTGGAGATGCCGTAGCGGGAAAGTTTTTTAACGTAGGCCCGCAAATGCTTCTCCAGTTCTCCGGTAAGTTTCTGGTCAATTGTGGTTTTTAGATCCCCTCCCTCCCCGGAGTTTTTTGACAGCACCCAGTCGCAGAAGTGGGGAGCGGCAAAGGGCGGGGTTTGGGCGGAGACGGTCGGAGGGTTGTAGGCCTCCGCCGCCTCCTCGGCTTGCAGAAGCCCAGCCCGTTTCATTCCTTCTATAAGAATCCGCCTGGCCCTCTCCAACCGCTCGGCTCCCCGTTTCGGATCATAGAGATTCGGGTTTCTGGGGATGACCGCCAGCCAAGTGGCCTGGGCCGGCGTCAGTTGGCCCGGCTCGACCCCGAAGTACCACAGGCTGGCCGCCCGGCAGCCGATCTGCCGGTTGGCGTAGGGCGCCAGATTCAGGTAGAGCTCGAGTATCTGCTTCTTTGTCAGCCGCCATTCCAGATAACCGGACATTAGGATCTCTTCGAATTTCGCCTTGATGTCCCGAGGCCTGGGCCCCAGTAGCAGCCGGGCGGTCTGCATGGTTATGGTAGAGCCTCCGTAGGCGGCGCGGCCGGCTGCGGCGTTGCGGAGGACGGCTCCGGCCAGGGCCAGGGGGTCAACGCCGTGGTGGATCAGGTACCTCCGGTCCTCGGAGAAAAGCGTGGCCTGCGCCAGGCGAGGGGAAATTTCATCCCCATCGGCCCACAGCCCCTGTTCCCGGCCCACGGCCCGGAGAATCCCGCCTTGCCGGTCGCGGATAATAAAACCGGAATTCTTCTTTACCGTCCCGAACTCGAAAGGCGGGATCATCCGGCCCGACAGCAGCAATAGAAACAACCCGGCCGAGACGGCCAGCGCTGTCAGGCGTTCCTTTTTATTTTTTATCGGCATTGTCACTTCATGCTGCGAATCCGCATCTCCACCCCAGGCATGTCGTTGAAAAGATCGGACAACCCTGAAAGGTTCGTATCGCCGTAGTGATAGGGGTAAACGACCTTAGGTCTGATCATCTTAACGGCACGGGCCAGTTGCTGCGGGGTCATGGTGTAGGGCTGGTTTATGGGCAGAAAGGCGATGTCGATATTTTGTAAATCCGACATCTCCGGAATATCCTCGGTATCTCCGGCGATGTAGACCCGCTTGCAGCCCAGCTGTAGGACATATCCGTTGCCCCGGCCCTTGGGGTGGAACTGGTCGCGGCCCGGGGTGGTGTTGTAGGCCGGCACTGCGGCGATCTTGATCCCCTTGACCTTAGCCGAGTCTCCGTTGCTAAGGGCTTGGCCCTTTCCCAATTGCTGGCGCCCCGCCTGGTTGATGAATAACCTGGTACCCTTTTTCTCGATCTGTGAGACGGCCTTGGCGTCCAGGTGGTCGGAGTGCTCGTGGGTGACCAGGATGATGTCGGCCTTATGGAGCTTTCCGTAATCGGCGTAGCGGCCCACCGGATCCACGTGGATCACCAGGCTGTTGTAATGGATCATCAGGCTGCCGTGCCCGATGAAGTGGATGGTCATCTTCCCTCCCTCGGTCTCGAAACTATCACGTTCGAAGGCCAGGGTTGTTCCAACCGAAAGGGCGCCGACGACCGCCAGCAATATGGTCGAAATGGCGAGTTTCATTCCGCCTTCTCCCGTTTGTCGGTTAAAACCCTACTTCACCCTCCACAACCGATGCCACCAGGGAAACAGAAGCTCGGCTGTCAGGGAGAGCACCGTGGTCACCAGCAAGCCGGCCCAGAACCGCTTGCCTTCAGGTACCTGGACCAGTATGGCTATGGCTGGGATGATGACGAACGCCAGCCATCCGCTGGCCCGGCATAACAGCCGTCTCAAGACCTTTCCTTGCTTGTCATGTCATCACCTCAATGGTTACCTCCTCGATGTTCACCGGCTCCAGCGGCCGGTCCCCGGGCCCGGTCTTAACCGCGGCAATGGCGTCCAGCACCTCGAAGCCCTGAAACAGCTGCCCAAACACTGTGTATCCCTCGGCCGGACCTCCGTTTTGGGGATGATCGAGAAAATGCGCCCCTTTCTGGGGGTGGACGATAAAAAACTGGGAACCTATGCTGTTGGGCTGGTTTGTCTTGGCGTAGGAGAGAGCCCCGCGGACATGTTTTAGTTCCGGGTGATACTGGTCGCCTATGGTGGTGCCGGGACCTTTATAGGAATGGCCGCCGGTTCCGTCGCGGCGGGTGAAGTCGCCGCCCTGGATCATGAAATCCTTGATGATGCGGTGGAAAGGCGCGCCGCGGTATTTCCCGGCCTTGGCCAGCTCAATAAAGTTCTTAGTACCCTCGGGTATGAGATCGGTGAACAGCTTGAATTTCATCATCCCACGGTTGGTGGAAATGGTTGCAACAGTGTCGCCAGGGGCGGGTTTTTCGGTCTGCACGGCATTCTCCCTGTTATGTTAAGCTGTTGTCCGGAAAATTGTTGCGTTGATGGATGGAACGGCTTTTTAATGGCTTGACATAAGCATAAGAAATAGTATATACTTAATTCCCTGAGGGCTTTTGGCCCATTCCAAGAAATGGAGGTGATTTTTTACGAAGGTTTCCATAGACCGCAGCGATTCGTTCGACAAGGCCCTGCGCGCTTTCAAGCGCAAGTGCATCAAGGAGGGCCTGCTGGCCGACATGCGCCGGGGCGAGTATTATGTAAAACCCAGCGTCCGCAAGCGTCTGAAGTCGGCCAAGGCCCGCAGCCGCAAGGCTCGTTACGGCATGTGATTTCCGACAACCCAAAGGACCCCGCCCCAACAGGCGGGGTTTTTTTACCGGTAAAGCAGGTACCAAACCAGCACCCCGTAGGCCATGATGTCCCCCAGTATCCAAGGATCGGCCAGCAACACCCGCTCCGGCCGTTCACCCTCCCTCCTTTGGTAGACCAGAAACAGATAGCGGAAGATCCCGAAGACCACCAGGGGCACGGTGTATTTGAGATCAGACGTTCCCAGCCTGGCCACCGTTTCCGGCCACAGGGTGTAAAGGCTGTAGCAGACCACCGCCCCCGAGGCCGCCACCGCCATCATCTGGTCCAAAAGCTTTTCCGAGTAATGGCTCAGAACCGGGCGTGAAACCCCGCTTTCGCTTCCAGCCGAAACCAGCTCCTGCCGTCGCTTGGCCAGAGACAGAAACAAGGCCAGCATGATGACGCACACCAGCAGCCAGTCCGAGATGGGGACGCCGATGGCCTCGGCCCCGGCCGCCGCCCTCAGTACAAAGCCGGCGGCAATGGCGAAGACGTCGGCGATGACCACCCTCTTGAGCAAAAACGAGTAGCCGACCATCAAAGCGGCATAGGCCGCAGCCACGGCGCAAAAAAGCGGGTTCAGCAGCCAGGCTCCGGCCAGCGCTCCCGTCCCCAAAAACGCGGCCGCCAGTGCGGCCGTGGCCGGCTTGATCAGCCCGGCGGCAATGGGCCGGTTTTTTTTCTGGGGATGGGCCCGGTCGCTTTTTCGGTCAGCAATATCGTTGACTAGATAGACGGAGCTTGACAGCAGGCAGAAAATAACCAAAGCCAGCAGGGATTTGATCGCCAGGCCCGCATCCCCCAGGTTCTGGGAGAACACCAACGCCGCCAAAACCACCAGGTTTTTCACCCACTGGCCGGGACGCAGGGAAAGCGCCAGATTTTTCAGCATCCTTTATTTCCTTCGGTCTTGGATTGAGACACTGCCCGGTAAAGGCCCAGGAACTCGCCAACAGACAGGCTTTCCGCCCTTCTGGTCAGGTCAATGCCCGCGATGTTTTTCGCCCCTGGAGCCACGGCTGGGTTTTTCAGAACCTGCCTCAGCCCGGCCTGGAGCATCTTGCGTCGATAGCCGAAGCAGGCGCGGACGAATTCATGAAAACCTTCCGCTTCGCTCTCCGGCACCAAAACCTTCTCAAAAGGCCTCAGCTCCACCACGGTCGACATCACCTTGGGCGGGGGAACGAAGGAACCCGGCTTGACGTCGAACAGCCTCTCCACTTCCGCCTTGGCCTGGATAAAGACCGAAAGCGATCCGTAATTTTTGGCTCCCGGGCCGGCCGCCATCCTGGCCGCCATTTCCCTTTGCACCATCACCACCATTTTGGCGAAGGGAATCCGGCTTTGGAACAGCTTCTCCATTATGGGCACGGCCGCGTTGTAAGGCAGGTTGGACACCGCCAGGTTCCTGGCATACCCGGACAGGCCTAGATCCATGGGATCTAAATCAAGAAAATCAGACTGGATGATGCGAACGTGGGGAAGGTGGTGGTATCGGGCCGCCAGCTCCCGTGCCAGATGGCGGTCCAGCTCCACCGCCACCAGCCGCCCGGCCCGCTCGGTCAGGAGGTCGGTGAGTATCCCCCGGCCCGGCCCGATCTCCAGCACCGCGTCCTCTGATGTCGCTCCGGCGGCGTCCACTATGCTCCGGGCCACGGCCGGCGAGGCCAGGAAATGCTGGCCGAATCGCTTGAGGGGGCGCGTGCTATATGTCATACCGGACGGACTGATATTCAACCGAGAAACAGCTTTCCGATCCTTTTCCAAGTCGAATCGAGGTCTTTCTTACCGCCAGTTTCCGGCACTCCGATTAGGGGAACCATCGCTCCTTGCCTTCGCATCTCCTGCCTGAGAGCTCCGGTAAACAGACCGCTGCCCTTGACCATTCTTCGTCTATCTGAAACCAGTCTCGGCACTCTGTTCACGCTGCAGCTTGGACTTCCCTCCACTCCCAGCATCGCCACCACCTTGTATCCGTTTTTCTGATACGACCGGATCTCTCGCACCGCGGCTCTGGCCAGTCTCCGGCATACCGACCTGTATCTCGGCGTATCGTACTGTTCCACCGTGTCCGTCCCCAGCGGCCGTTTCGGCCCCAGGCAGGCCATCTCCGGGCAAGGCAGCTGGATCAGGCCGACTCCGGACCTCAGTATTTTCCGTATCAGAGGTTCGAAGGCTCCCCGATATCCGGCCAACCCCTGGACCTTGGCGTTCTGGTTGAGCAGGCAGTGGGCCAGAAATATTAAGTTACGGCTGCGGCTGTCTTTTCCTCTCACCAATATCAAAATATCATATAATGGCTTGATTATCAAGCATGAAAAGCGGCCTTTGAGCCGCTTTTCATGCTTGCCGAGCAGATTTACTTCACATCCATCCAGACGCTGCCCGAGTGGCTGTTGAACTCCGGGGCATACATGCACTGGATCTCGGCCAGGCCGCTCTGGTACTTTCCTTTGAGCTGGACCCTCAGCTGGTATTCGAAGACGTAGGTGCCCTTGGGCAGGTAGTCGATGAAGAAGTGGCTGGCCGCGTCCCGGGTGGACTCGTAATAGGCCAGGCCGTCCTGGTACTTGTACTGCGAAAGCACATTGACCGACTCCAGGCCCGAGCCCCGCAAGTCTTTTAAATGCACGTATTCCATATCCCGATCCACCCGTAGAACCAGGCGACAGGTGACCAAATCGCCCACCGAAAGCGGCCCGGTCACCGGTTCTATCACCCTCCCCTTCTTGGTGTCGCGGTTGACAAAGAGTGTCTTCTCCAAGGAAAGGTTTGTCTTATGGGGGGTGACTTTTGACATATCCTCGAAGTACTGGAAGTGGACGCCTCCCCAAGCGATGCCCTTGTCGCGCTTGGTGACCGTGATCTCCGAATATTGAGGTTTGATTTCCGGACCCTGATAAGCCTTTTCGTAGAACCCAGTGCCAGCTTCGACTCCTGGGCTGAGCGAAGTCGAAGGCCTGTCCGCGGTGACCAGCAGGTCGGCCAGACGCACCTCCACCAGCTGATCGGACTTGAGCCATTCCGAGCCGCGCAGCAACAGAGCGTAGACCGCGTCGGCGGTGGCCTTGGTGGTCCGCCAGTGCTGGGTCTGCTTCTGCTTGAGGAGCCACACCTTGCAATCCTCGACCGCGGCCGTGTCCTCGGCCACCTCGGCGAAGGCTTCGATCATCAGGGCCTGGGTCTCGATGGGCGCCTGGTACCACCACCAGGACAGCTCGTCCTCGCGCCAGAACCGGCCCATCTCCTCCGAGGTGACGCTGCGCTCTTTTATGGAGGCCAGGATGCCCTGGGCCAGCTTTTTGTTGCCGAAGCGGTTCAGGGCCAGCGCCAGGTAACCCTGGCTCATGCGCGAGTTGAGATCCAGCCAGTATTGCTCGGCCTGCTTTAAGAAATAATCTACCGCCACCCTGTTATGGGCTGAGATGGCCCGATCCTTGAGATAAAAACTGCGGCCGTAGAGGTAGAAGGCGATGAGGGACGAAAGGTGGTTCTGCTTCTTGTCGCTGATGTCATCGTAGATCTTTCGAATCCAGGAATCGAGGTAATCCAGGGATTTGAGCGGCATGGACATGTCAGGCTTAGCGCCCAAATGTCTCAGCCTGGCGAAACCGGTGACCACGTAGAGAGTGATGTAGGGGTCGGGACGGCCGCCGGGGAACCACGGCCAGGCGCCGTTGGAAAGCTGCATGGCCGAAAGCTTTTCGTAGGCCGAACCGATGTTGGCTTTGAGGGTGTTCTCCTCGAACAGCAGGCCCACATTGCGCTTGGACTGGGACTCGCTCTGGGCCTGGAGCACCCAGGGTGTCTCCTCTAGCATCACCGACTTCAGCTGTTGGTTCTTCTCGAGATTAGACTTGAGGGCGTCAGTTCCTTTCCACTGGTCGAACACCTTGCGAATCTTAGGGTCGGAGCCCGCGATGTGGCCGGCCAGCGAGTTGGCGTAGAGCCGGTTGAACACCTGCTCCGAGCACTCGAAGGGAAATTCTATGAGGTAGGGCAGGGCCTGGACCGCATACCACGAGGGGTTGGAGGCCACCTGGACCGTCAGCCTGTAAGGGTCAAAGGTCTCCGACTTGCCGATCTCCTTCAGCCGGCCGAAGGCGAACTTTTTCTCCCCCGGCCCCCGGATCCACAGGGGTACGGACTCAGTGAGGAATATGCGCGAGGTCAGTATCGGCACTGCCCCGGCCTCGCCGTCCGAGAATTTCTGGCTTTTGGCGACAACGGTGTAGGCTATAGGCCCCTGGCCCTTGGGGACCTTGATGCGCCAGGAGAAACCCTCGGACGACTTGGGCTTGATCTTGAACTGGTAGGCCGTGGTCTTATGGCCCAAAGCATCATCCAGCGGCTTGTCGCTGAACAGGTCTCGGAAGTTGAGCTGGACCGTGCCCTTCTGTTCCTTCTCGGACACGTTCTGCACCTTGGCGGTGAAGTATATCTCGTCCCCCTCCCGCAGGAAGCGCGGGGCGTTGGGCTGGACCATCAGCTCCTTCTGGGTGACGGTGAACCCGGTGTACAGGCCGCTCTGGCAGTCGTTGGCATGGGCCAGGCTCAAAAGCTTCCACTTGGTCAGGGCCTCGGGCATGGTGAAGGAGATGGTGACCGAGCCGTCCTTATCCGCCTGCAGATGCGGGAAGAAGAAGGCGGTCTCGTTGAGGTTCTTGCGGACGGCAAAGCCCTTGGTGTCGATCGGCTTGGCCGCCTTGGGAGCCTTGTCGTCTCTGTCGGCCTTCTCGCCCTCAGGCTTTTTCGCTTCCGACGCTGCGTCGCCGGCCACTCCTGGAGCCGATTGGGCCATGGCGGCCGGCGCCGGCGGCGGGGCGGCCGCCTCCAGCGCCACCTCGTCCTTGGCGCTGGCCGTCTTGCGGCGCGGCGAATCCATGGGACCGCCGCCCCGGTACCGGGCGTACCCGTAGTAGAACAGGTTGTCCACCACGCTGGAGGGAAAGTGTATGTAGCTTATGGTCGGATATCCATAATAAGTGTTCCATCCGTCGCGCCAAGTGCTATACCCCTGGGCCGCGTTGGCGAAGACGCTGTTGTAGACGCTGTAGTCCCGGTAGAAGAAACTGAACCCTGACCAGGAGTGGGGATAGAACTGGTCCAGCGAGAAGTCGTAGAGGCTGGCCGCCATCTCAGCCGCGATTTGCTTCTTGCCCTTGATCCTGAACTTCCAGGTCTCCTTCTGGCCGGGTTGGAGCTTGTCGCGGAAGGTCTCGGCCGTTATCTCCAGCTCCTTGTTGTCCCAGGGCACGTCCAGGTGAAGGCTGTGGGCGTAGGCCCGGTTCTCCCGCACCTGGGTGACCTTGACCGTCAGTCCGCCGCGGTGCTCCTCCTTTACCGGAATGGAGAACGAATGCTGGGTGACGTTCGCATCCGTCCAGTAGCGCTCGACAACCTTCCGCTTGTGCTCTATCTCCACCAGGGCCCGGCCCCGGGAATAGCCGGTGCCCCACAGCACTTTGGCCCGGCCGCCGACCTCCACCGAAGCCTTCTGCAGCTTGGCCAACGAGGGTATCTTAATAGAAAACGTTCTGTTGTCCCAGTTCGGCAGGACCATCAGCGGCAGGGGTGAGCGCACCTCCTGGCCGAACTGGTCGCAGGAGAGGCATTCCAATTTATACAGGCCGGCCGGCAGCTTGATCCTCAATGTCTCTGGATTAGACCTCAGTGTAGAGAACTTGACCTCCTCGACGGTCCTATCCTCTGGCCAGGTCTTCCAGTCCGGCCCGAATTCCTTTCGGACTTCGATGTTTTCCCTGTCAGACCACCAATCATAGCTCCAAAGCTTCCCCGGCACCGGATGGTGCGGCTCCTTAAGCTTCTTGATGATGATCCTGCCCTCGGCCGAAAGCGGCTGTCCATCCAGCGTCTGGGAGCTGATGACCAGATCGAAGCTTTGATTCTCCTCGGCATCCTCCGGAGCCTGCATTTTAAGCGACAGGGCTTTGTAGCCCAAGGTGACCGCCGTCTCACCGGAGCGGGTCTCTCCGTCAGGGGCGGTGACGTCGGCGTTCAGGGTGAACTCGAAGCTGGGATCGTCCTTCTTGGAGGCAGACAGGTCGGGCTTGGCGAAGAAGGTCATCCTGAACTTACCCTCGGCATCGGTGCGGATGCGGCCGTGGGCTATCTCCTGCGACCTTTCCTCGCGGGCCGGCCGGAACCACCACCACCACCAGGGCCAGCGCACCACCCGGCGCACCCTGAAGCGAACCTCGGCCCCGTCCACCGGCGCCCCGTTGTAGCCCATGGCGGTACCTGTGACCGTCACGCTGTCGTTCAGGCGTGAGGCCGTCTTTGGTTTCTCCAGTTCCACGTAGAACTTGGGCCGTTTGTATTCCTCCACCCGGAACTGGGCCGAGCCCTCCAGAGGATATTCGGCGTAGACGTACATCAGCCCCGTCAGCCTGCCCTCGGGCGCAGTGAAGGTTCCCGAGAAGCTGCCGAAATCATTGGTGTTAAGCTGCTGCCTGGCGATTTCCTGGTAGTTGGCGTCGCGGAAATAGACGGTCACCTTTCGGTTGGATAGTGTCCGGTAATTGTTGCCCTCCTGGTCCACATGGACGCAGATCCCCTTGAAGTAAATGGTCTGGCCCGGCCGGTAGAGGGAGCGATCGGTGTAGAGCAGGGTGCGCTCGTCCGGCGAGATGGGCGAATGCGGGTAGGAATAGACCTGGTTGGCGTCAAAAAGTTCCTGCTTGTTGTGCCTGAGAAGCAGATGTCGATCCCAGTAGCTCCCGGCGGTGCGGAACACAGCCCGGCCCAGCTCGTCTGTCTTGAGTTTCTCGCCCAGCCGATAATACTCATTATCCCGGTAGACCATGGTAAGCTCGGCGCCCGGCACCGGCTCACCGCTTTCGGCCTCCACTACCAGGACATCTATGTTCCCGTCGCCCATCCTGGCCACCAAGGTGTAGTCGCACACCCACAGCCAGGTGTGCTGGACCATGGTGGATGATTTGAAATCCGGCTGCCAGCTGGCGAAGATCCGGTAATATCCGGGCTTGAGCTTTGGCACCTCTATCTCTACCGTCTTCTCCTTGTAATCCTTGGTGGGCTCCAGCTCGGCCGTCCACTCGGCTGCCGGCTTCTTGTCGAGCAGGGCTGAGATCTCTTTTTCCTCGATGCTGTTGGGATAGCTCCACTTCTTGTTTAGAAACCGATCCCAACCGTCGGCCACGGCCCGGAAGTATATCCTGGAGAAATTTTTATACCGCACCTGGAGCTTGGTAGGCTTCTGCGGGACGCAGCGTTCCCCGGTCAGAGCCAGGGTCTTGTTCTCTATCTCAGTCAAATACGCCTGGCATGAATGTCCGCCAAAAGACCTGGGATGCCTTTTGTACCCCTCGGCCGCCAGCTCATGGGCCTTGACCAGGTCCTTCTCCTCGCCCCAGGCCTTGGCCAGAAGGTAATAGGCCATCCCGGCCGCATAGGTCTGGCCGTAGCGGCCCAACGCCTCCTCCAGCCTCTGGATGTAGACCTTGTTCTTCTCCTCGCCGAAACCGTTGTTCTTGACGTATTGGAGTCGCAGCAGGTCCAGGTCGGCCAGGGCCTCGGTATTGTTTTTGCCCAGATGCATGGCCAGAAGCGACTGATAGAGCCTGATGGCCTTGTATTTGGCCGATCCGGTATCCTCGGTGGCCGGCTGGTAGGCCAGGAATTCTGTAAGCAGGCCGAAGGCGTCCGAGGCCGCGTCTATCTCAAAGGCGTCCTCCGGCTTGGCCGCCGCCTGCTCGGCGCTGGTGTAGAAGACCAAAGCCTCGTGGGCGATGAAATCGTAAAGGGTGGGCCTGACCTCCTCGGGCATGGTCCCCGGCTCCAGGAAATCCTTGAAATCGGAGACCGGGATCTTGGAGAGCAGCTCCCTGTCCTGCAGAATGCTCTGATAGAGTCCGTCTATCTCGGAAAAGATCTTCTTAAGGTCCCAGGTGGTGAAGTCGTTCTCGTCCATCTCCTGGGTCTGGGTACGGCCGGCGAACCGCCAGCGGTTGCGGTTGTAGTAGTGCCAGTACCACTGGGCCAGGACGGCCCGAAGCAGCGGCCTGGTCCGCGGATCGGCCTTTTCGAACTCGGCCTTCAGCCTGACGACCTTCTCCTCGGGCTTGTTGCCCTGCACCGTGCCCTCGAGCATTATCTTCTGGGACAGGGCCCTCAGCCACTCGCCGTGCCTCCCCTCACTCTGGGTTATCTCCAGGATGCGGTCGAGGTGCTTGATGGCCGTCTGGGGCAGGCCCTTGTTCTGGGCGGCCCCCACCTGCTTCCAGAGGGCGTCGGTGGGCGTCGGCCGCTTGCCGGCCGAGACCAGCAGGGACAGCGAGACCAGGAGCACGGCCGAGATGATGGTCAGGCGCTTCATGGTGGGTCCTCCGATAATTATCGATGACTGGCAGTATGCCTTGTATATACTTGGAGCCCGGGGCTTTATTCCGCCTGGATCAGGTTTTTCCCCTCAGCCGGCCAATCACCGCCACATTCTGGGCGTGGGTGGCCTTTCCCTCACCGGTCTCGTACCACTCGGTGTTTCCGGCCATGAACTCGCGCAGGTATTCCATGTTGACGTCGATCGCCTCCTTGGTGACCTTGGGGCAGTGTCCGGCGATGATTCGGGCGGCGCCAATCTCCTCGTACCCCTCCAGGGTCTTCAGGTACCGGCCGAGCCCGTCCCAGTTGAGGTAAGGCAGCGGCAGCTCCACATTGTCGCCGACCAAAAGAACATTGTCGATCCGGTCGTAACCAGAGGTCGAGTCCTGGGTGTGCCCGGGAGAGTGAAAGAACTCCACTCCATCGTCTTCGAAACAAAGCCTGGCGTCGAAGGTCAGGTGCGGCAGGACCAGATCCACCGCTCCCCTGCGGTATCTTTGATACGCCGTGAGTTCCTGCTGGCCCACTTCGGCCATCTTCGGGCGAGTCAGCCGATGCGCCGCCACCGTGGCGCCGGGAAAGGCGCAGTTGCCCCAGATATGGTCCCAGTGGTAGTGGGTGTTGAAGACGACAACTGGTTTCCCCGGACAGCGCTCCGCCATGTGCCTCAGCACCGGCTCCATGCTCTCCGGCCCCAAAAAGGTGTCGACGATAAAGACGTGACGGGGGGTGTTTATCAGGTAGACCGTGGTCGGCAGACCATCCAGATCGTCGTAGACGAAGAGGGTCCCCCGCGAGCCGACCTTCTCGATCAGGCAGTCCTCAACCGGCATGGCCCGCCTTCAGCCACTCGTCCCTGAGTATCCCCATGGCCACGATGTCGTGGTACTGCCCGTCGCGGAACAGCTCCTGCCGCATGACGCCCTCCCTGACGAAACCGCACTTCTCATAGCTTTTGATGGCCCGGGCGTTGAAGGAAAACACCTCCAGTCGGACATTGTTCATGTTCATCTGGTCGAAGATGAACTTCGGGAGGGCCTTCATGGCGTCCGTCCCGTATCCCAGGCCGCGGTAGAGCTCCAGGCCGATGAAGATGCCAACCTGGGCCACCCGGTTCTTCCAGTCTATCTTGTTGAGCCCGCAGCCCCCGATGTAGCGCGGCTCGTCCAGGGTTTCGATGGCGAAGGAGAAGGTCTCCGGCTTGGATATGGAGAGGCTCTCGTACCACTTCTCCTCGTCCTCGGGCTTCATGGGCAGCGGTATGCCGATCACCAGGTTGGTCTTGACCTCGGGCTCGTTGATGTACTCCAGGGCCAGGGGCAGGTCCTCGCGCCGGTAGGCCCTAAGACGGACTTTCTTTCCGGCCAGCATTATGTCTCCTTAAAAGATGGTTCCTGACATCATCAAGTATTTCGGCCATCTCCTTTTTGTGGTCAGGCAGCAGGCACCTGGACCGTAAAGTAAACATTAGAAATGGCCTTCGCGTCTTTGCGTCTTTGTGTTCAGTTTTTCGCCGCCTTCAGCGAAAACATCAGCGGTATCAACTCCTTCCCGTTGGGGAACCGCCATCGCCCATCCCCGCCCTTCTCTAAGAACGGAAAGTGGTCATACGTGCAGAAGGGGAACTCGTGAAGAAACTCCAGCCTGAGGCCGGCCGCCAGCAGCGAGTTTACCACGTCGGCCATTGTGTGCTGCCACTCGTAGGACTTGCAGGATTGGTCGAACTTGGTCTGGTGGTCGGAGTACGACCCGTCGGCCTCGAAGGCTTCGGGCTCGTCTCGGTGGAAGTACGACCATCGGGCCTTGAGCTCGGTCGTCCTCTCGTTGTCAAAGACGTTGGCCACCGGATGGAACTCCCTGATGTAGAAGAACCCGTCCAGCTTGAGGTAGCGGTCTATCAGCCGGGCCCATTTCGCCAGGTCGTCGATCCAGCAGAGAACCCCGCCCGAGGTGAAGACGATGTCGAACTTGCTGTCCAGATGCTGCGGCAGGTCGTAGATGTTGCAGCATATGAAGTCGGCGGGAATCTCGAGCTCAGAGCTCAGGGCCTTCGCCAGCTTTATGGCCTCATCCGAGAAGTCCACCCCGGTGACACGCGCCCCCATCCGCGCCAGGGACAGGGTGTCCTGGCCGAAGTGGCACTGCAGGTGCAGAACCGATTTCCTGGCTACGTCGCCCAGCTCCTCGATCTCGACAGGGTCGAGAGTATTCTGCCCGCGCCGGAATGCCTCCAGGTCGTACATGGCCGACCGGGCGTTGATGGCCGTCAGTTTGTCCCAAAGAACGCGGTTATTGCCGTAATAGTTTTCCGTCATCGTTGCTCCGCCTTGTCCGGCATCAATTATCATCAAGCCACTGCTGTGCCGGGCCATATCCCATTCCGGCCGCCCTTTTCATATCCGCGGCCGCCTTTGATTTTTCACCTAGCTCAATGTATGACATGGCCCGGTTGTAATAAGCCTGGGGGTCTCCGGGGTTGAGGATGATGGCCCGGCCGTAGTCCTCGACCGCCTGCCGATGCTCGCCCAGGAAGTATTGAGAAAGCGCCCGGTTGAACCACGTCTGGTAGTCATCCGGGTCCAGCGACAGCGCCTTATCATACTCGGCTACAGCCCGGCGGTGCAAGCCTATTATATTGTAGGCGTATCCCAAGTTGTAGAAACCCGGAGCAAAGCTGGGGTCGAGGGCCAACCCTTTGCTGTAGGCCTCAATCGCGCCCTGAAAGTCCTCGATGGCCGTCAGGAACGAGCCGCGTTCGAACCACTCCTTGGCAGAAAGCCGGTTGGCGTTGGCGGAGTAACTTTGCTGGATCAACTCTTTTTCTTTTCCGGTCTTGGCCGACTCCAGCTCTTTCTTGAGCCTCGCGTTCTCAGCCAGGGCGGCGTCGGCCTTGCGCCTCAGTTCCTCCAGCTCTTTCATTTTGGACTGATTCTGCTTCATGCCCTCCAGATCGGCCGCCACCTTGGCCGGGTCGGCCTCGATCTTGGCCCGAAGCCAGTACTCCCGGCCATTCCATTTCTCCTCCACGATCTGTGTCTGGACCACCCCGGCGGTCATGGCGGTGATCTGGTCCATGGTCAGCTGGGCGTTTTTAACCTCGGTGTGGCTTTCCAGGTAGGTGCCCAGCTCCTCCAGCAAAGCCCGCTTGACCTGTTCCAGGGCAGTGGCCCGGCTGGACAGCTTGCTGTCGGCCTCGCCGGCCTCGTAGGTGTACTCCCGAACGAACGTCTGCAAGGCTCCGAAAGCCTGATGGAAGATCGCTGTCACGGCCAGAATGACCAGTATCTCCTTTTTCATGCTTGCTCCTTATCCCTTATCCCTTGCTCCTTAACTCTTGTCGTTTCACTTACCGATGCAGAACCTTTCGAATATCCTATCGAGGACTTCGGCATCGATGTCGCCTCCGTCCGCCCGGCGGAATGTCTCCCCGGTGATCTCGTCCAACGCCGCCACCGAGGCCCTGACGTCCCCGGCCAACAGGTCGTATGGTCTCTTTTGGATCAAACCGTCGGCCGCCGCAGCCAGAAATTCATTCGCCCGCTTTAAAGCCTCCACCTGCCTGACGTTGGCCGCCGACGTCCCGCCCTCCTCAAGACCTCTGCCGGCCGTCAGCATCGAGACCATGGCCTCCTCCAACTTCGTCAGGCCGGTTCCGGTCAGGGCCGAAATGCGTATCCACCTTTTCTGGGCGGTGAAGGCCGGCTTGAGGTCGCTCTTGTTCAGGATGACTATTCTCGGCAGATTCTTGGTCTGTTCCAGCAGTTTTTTGTCCTCGGCTCGAGGTGGCTGGGATCCGTCTATCACCAGCAGCACCAGATCGGCCTGCTCCAGCTTCTCTTTGGCCCGTTCCACTCCGGCCGCTTCAATCAGATCCGCCGGCTCGCGCACCCCGGCGGTATCGAACAGCCGCACCGGCACCCCGCGCACCTCGATGAACCCCTCCAGCACGTCCCGGGTGGTCCCCGGCTGCTCGGTGACGATGGCCCTTTCCTGGCGCAGCATCAGGTTGAAAAGGCTGGATTTTCCGGTGTTGGGACGGCCGGCGATCACGGCTTTGGCGCCCTCCCGCAACAAACGGGCGGTGCGGCTGGAATCTATCATCTGCCCTATTAGCTTTAAAGCCTGATCGATGGCGCTGCCTATCTCCCCGACCACCGGCTGAGGCAAATCCTCTTCGGGAAAGTCGACGGCCGCCTCCAGCTGGGCCAGCACCTCCAGCAGAACGGACCTGATCTCGGCGATCCTTTGGGAAAGCCCGCCGGAAAGCCGCTCCAGAGCCGCCCGAGCCGCGGCCAGGGTGCCGGCCTCGATGACGTCGGCCACCGCCTCGGCCTGGGAAAGATCCAGCCTACCGTTCAGATAGGCCCGCAGGGTGAACTCGCCGGGCCGGGCCGGCCGAGCCCCGGCCAGCAACGCCAGCTCGACCACAGCCGGCGCCGCCGCACTCCCGCCGTGACAGGTTATTTCCACCGTATCCTGGCCGGTAAAGCTGTGCGGTTCCCGAAGCAGGGTCAGCATCACCTCGTCCACCGCCTGGCCCCGTTGGGTGACGATGTGTCCATATTGGACCGTGTGGTCGGACATATCCGAGGGGCGGGTTTTGCCCCGGAAGATCCTGTCGGCCACTGCCGCGGCCTGCGGCCCGGAGATACGCACCACCGACAGGGCCGCCCGTCCCGGCGCCGTAGAGATGGCCACAATGGTATCCCTGGTTTCGTAATTCATGTTAATGAGCATACTTGAAGACATATTAAAAATCAAGTGAAATATTGCTTGACTGGCCGGACAAAACCATGTATCTTAATACCCAGACAATGGAGGAGCCATGAAAAACTTGTTGACCCTCTTCCTCATTTTTCTGCTGTCAACCCTGCCGGCCGCCGCCCAGAGCTTTAAGCAAAAACAACTGAGATACGAACGCGTTCGGGCTGCCTTTACTCAGAAAGAGGAAGGGTTAAAAAAACTCTGTCTCGAAATGGGGTTCTCCTACCCGCCAAAGGAGCTGTTCATCCGCATCTTTAAAAGGGAGAAGCTGCTGGAGGTCTGGGCCCGGGAGGGAGCTGGGAAGTACCGTTCACTTAAGAGTTACCCCATCTGCTCGTCGTCCGGCGAGCTGGGCCCCAAAAGGAAGCGGGGCGACCTCCAGGTGCCCGAGGGCTTCTACCACATAAACGACTTCAATCCCAACAGCAACTTCTATCTCTCCCTGGGGGTCAGCTATCCCAACCGCTCGGACCAGATATTGAAGGAGGGGCGGGATCCGGGCGGGGCCATATACATCCACGGCTCCTGCGTCACCATCGGCTGCGTGCCCATTGAGGACGAGGGCATCAAGGAGCTATACGCCCTGGCGGTGGAGGCCACCGCCGCCGGCCAGCGGCAGATCCCGGTCCACATCTTTCCTTGCCGCCTGGACAGCGCCGGCCTGAAATCGCTGGAAGCACTGTATGGCGCCAATTCGAAACTGTTGGAATTCTGGAAAAACCTGGCCTTGGGTTTCAGCTGGTTCGAGGAAAAGCGATGGCCGCCGAAAGTGTCGGTGGACTCCAAAGGACGCTATGTCTTCTGTCCAGCCAGATAACAACCAAATGATTGAAACAGCCGGGCTCTCCCGAAACTTTTGGGATCCCAAAAGGGGAGACATCGCGGCCCTTTTGCCCACCGACCTCTCCATCGGAAGAGGCGAGATCTTCGGCCTCCTGGGCCCCAACGGCGCCGGAAAGACCACCCTGCTGCGGATGCTGGCCACGGTCATCAAACCTTCGGCCGGCACCGCCTCGGTCAACGGGTTCGACATCATCTCCCGGCCCATGGAGGTCAAGCGATCCATCGGCTTCCTTTCGGGCAACACCAGGCTTTACGGCCGGCTGACTTCTCGGGAGATGCTGGCCTATTTCGCCCAGCTCTACGATATGGAGTCGGGCAGGGCTGATTGCCGGATCGCCGAACTTTCCCGGCTGTTGGATATGCAAAACTTTTTGGACCAGCGCATCGAGAAACTCTCCACCGGCCAGACCCAGAAGGCCTCCATCGCCCGCTGCCTGCTGCACGATCCCCCGGTGCTGATACTGGACGAGCCCACCCTGGGCCTGGACATCATGACCAGCCGGGCCATCATCGATTTCATCCGGAACGCGGCCGCCTCTGGCAAAACGGTCATCTTCTCCACCCACTACATGACCGAGGCCGAGCTGCTGTGCCGCCGCATCGGCCTCCAGCACCTGGGGCGACTGATGGATGTCGACACCCTGGAGGGGTACCGGCGCAAGACCGGAAAGCAGAGCCTGGCCGACATCTTCATGGATTTCGTCGGCCGGAAAGCCAGGGTGCCGGCATGAACCCGGGGAAGGTTCTGGCCGTCTTCCGCAAGGAGGTGCTGGACTCCCTGCGCGACCGGCGCACCCTGATGGTGATGGTGCTGCTGCCCATCGTCCTCTACCCGGCCATGTTCATCTTCATGACCCAGCTGACCTCGGCCGGCATGGCCCGGCTCCAGCATGAGCGGAGCCGCGTTTCGGCCGGCGGCCAGCTGCCACCGGTTTTAGACTCCCTGTTGCAAGGCGACACCTCCCTGGTCTTCTGTCCGTCGCCGGACCCGGCGGCCGACTTGGCCTCCCGAAATATCTGGGCCTGGCTCGAGTGGCGCCCCGCCGCCGATTCGGCCGTCATCTACTACGACGGGGCCAAGGAGAAGTCGCGGCTGGCGCTGACCCGCCTCAGGGAGGCCGCCGGACGCTACCGCTTGCTCCTGCAGAGGGAGAGGCTGGCCCGGGCCGGGGTGGACTCCGCTGTCCTTGAGCCGTTCGGCCTGCGGGTCGAGAACACCGCACCGCCCTCGCGCATGGGGGGCATGGTGCTGGGGATACTGCTGCCGATCCTGCTCATCGTCTGCATGATGATGGGCGCCATGTACCCGGCCATGGACCTGACCGCTGGGGAGAAGGAGCGCGGCACCATGGAGACCATCCTGTCGGCCCCGGTGGACAAGCGCGAGCTCTTCATGGGCAAGTTCCTGACCGTGGCCGCCATCGCCGTCATCACCGGCGCCCTCAACCTCTTCTCCATGATGATGACCTTCTCGGCCGGGCTGGTGCAGCTAGGCGCCGCCACTGGTAGGATGGAGTTCTCCATCGGGCCGGCCTCCCTGGCCCTGGTATTCCTATCCCTGCTGCCCCTGTCCCTGCTGGTCAGCGCCGTTCTGCTGTCGGCCTCACTGTTCGCCAGGTCGTTCAAGGACGCCCAGAACCTGGTGACCCCGGTCTACCTGCCGCTGGTCCTGCTGACCCAGGTGGCGGTCATGCCCGGCATCCAGCTAAACCGCCTGTTGGCCCTGGTGCCAGTGGCCAACGTCACCCTGCTCATCAAGGACGTGCTGCTGGGCGAGTACTCCTGGGACCTGGTGCTCCTGGTCTTCTTCGTCAACTCGGCCCTGGCCTTCCTGGCGGCCATGTTTTCTGCCAGCCTCTTCGGTTCCGAGGAGGTGCTGCTGGGCGAGGGCAAAGGTTGGCACCAGGCCTTCCGCCGCAGCCGGATGAAACCCTCTTCCGCCCTGCCGCCGGTCGGAGCTCTGGTCCTCTTCTGTCTGGCCCTGCTGTTGCTTTTCTATCTGGGGGGCTTCCTGCAGATACGTTTCAGGCACTGGGGCCTGCTGGCCACTCTCTGGGGGCTGATACTGGCGCCGGCTCTGCTGGCGGCCTGGTACGCCAAGCTCGACTTCCGAAAAGCCTTCCATCTGAATCCGTTTCGGCCACTTTCGTTGGCCGGCGCCATCCTGCTGTGTCTGGGCGCCGCCGGTCTGGCCGCTTGGGCCGGAGCCATTCAGTCAAAGCTTTTCCCCGAGTCTCTGAAGCTGCTGGAGGGCCTCAAGGATTATCTTGATCTCAGCAGGTCCGGCACCAGGCTACTGCCCGGCCTTTTCATTCTGGCCATAAGTCCGGGTATCTGCGAGGAGATGCTGTTTCGGGGAGTTATCTTATCCTCGTTGCGGACCAAGCTCCCGGCCTGGGCCGCGGTAACCTTAACCGCCCTGCTCTTCGCCGCCATCCATTTGAACCTGTTCCGGCTGGTCACCACTTTCCTATTGGGTCTGTATCTTACATTCATCGTTTACCGGACAGGCTCTATATACCTTTCCATGCTGGCCCATGCCCTCAATAACGGGCTGGCGCTGGTTCTGATATACTTTCCGGCCTTTTCCTCAAAGCTTCCCTGGCTGGCTGGCCAAGGCGTTTTTCCTCCCGCCTTGTTGATCGGCTTGGCGGCGTCGGCCGGATTGGGAGCCTGGCTTATAATCCTGGATAATCCAAAATCCGTCGTCCCCCGATAGCATGCTTTCCCCCTAGACATGCAAAAGGGCCCCGCCATAAGGCGGAGCCCTTCTTTGTCCGCGGCCAAAGCATCAATACAGCTTGGGCCCGAACATGGTGCTGGAGTAGTACTTCCCCCACTCCCGCTTGATGCTGGCGATGAAGAGGAGGTTGCCCTTGGACATGCCCTCGATCTGCGACAGCACCGTTCCCACGCTGATCTTCCATTCCGGAGCGTTGCGGAAGGGGCGCAGGTTGATGTCCATGCCGTAATCTAACCTGGTGGAGCTGTAGCTGGAGTCGCTGAAGTCGAGCGTCCACAGGGTGTCGGTTTTAAGCGGTATATACGAGGTTATCACCACCTGGGGGTAGGGGACGGTGATGTCCATGGAAGACTTGCTCCAGGCGAACCGGCCGAACGGCACCAGGGAGAGCGTCGGAGTGAGCGGCAGCTCGGCCGCCAGGCCGATGGGAAAGCTCAGCTCGCTGGTGTTCATGGTCAGGTCGTACCCGCTGCGGCCGAAACCCGGCAGGCTGAAATCGGACATGGTGAAGCCGACGTAGCTCCAGCCCAGCCCCCCGAAGGCGGCCACCGTCGGCTTCTTTTCAATAATCTCCCCGGCGATATCGCGCTTCTCCCCCTGGATCAAATCCTTCACTAGAAACAGATTCATGCCCAGCATGAAGGCCGGGTACTCCTCATTGTCCATGGGCACATTGATCTTCATGAACATGGTGTTGACTATCCCCCCGGCCCCTTCGGCCCCGCCGCCGGCCGCCTCGGCTTGAAAACCCCAGGCGGTAGGGGCCTCGTCCAGGCCAGAATCCTCGGCCTCTCCCATCCTCATATAGAGCCCGGTGAAGGTCAGCTGCTTGACCCCCTTGAAGAAGTCCAGACAGGAGATGGGCGGCGGGGTAGGCTTAAGGCTGATGTTGGTCTGATCCTGGGCCGCGGCCGGCAAGGCCAGCAGGGCGGCGGCGGCGATCACCTTTGTGCCATTCATCTTTTTCCTCCCTCCCTCATCTGTTTGATCTCGAACTGTTGGGCGAAGGTCGTCGCCACCTGGTTGACCGCCCGGCGGGTGGCCATGCCGATGGTGGTCTCGTCGAACCCGGCGGTGCCGAACTCGTAGGTCAGGGCTACCCCGCTGGTGCTGGTGCTGGCGGTGCCGATGCCGGAGGCCGCCGCCGCCATCTCGGCCGTCTCGGTATCCACCATCCTGGCGTCCACCACCACCCGGGTGGTGGTGGTCTTAGTGCCGCCCACCCCCACGAAGGCCGAGGTCTTGCGGATGCCGAACTCGCTGACCTGGCCGATGACCGCCAGCTTGGCGCCCAACATCCTGCCCACCTTGGCCGCGGTCTGCGGGGTGACGGCGCCGCTGGCCCCCAGCTTTTGTTCCTCGAAGATCTTCTTGAGCGCCTCCTCGTTGCGCTCCACCACCGTGAAGCGGCCAGTGCTCACTAAAGCGGTGATGAGCATATTGGACACCCCCCGACCGATGCGCGGATCATCGAACTGGCTGAGGTTTTGGAGATCGAGCACCGCCACCACCTGCTTTTTGCCGGCATAGGGCGGCAGGTCGATGGTCAGGCCGGCTGTATCCTCCGCCAGCGGGGTCACGGCCTTTGGGGCGCAGGCCAAGGCCGAGGGCAGAACGAGGAGCGCCACGATCGTCTTCAATGGCTTCATGATAGTATGATATTACAGGGTCTTCGCTTTGTCAATCGGGCAATGTCTTAATCATTGCCGATTATTCGCCTATGGCCCGATCTTCTCCAACCGGGCGATCATCTGGGCGTATTCCTCGGTTGGGTTGCGCTCGTTCAGCCTACGGTAGGCCTTCAGGGCCTGCTGGCGGCTGGCCTCATCACCGGACAGTTCGTAGATAATGCGGTGAACCTCGGCCCTCTGCTCGTCGTCCATCGGTTCTCTAAGAAGGTGCCTGAGGGCCGCCTCCGCCGCCGGTCGATCCTTTCTCGATAGTATTTTGGTCGCCAGCAGCCGGCACTCGACCACCATCTCCGGAACCCGCATCTCCTCGGAGAGCGCCAGGGTTCTTAGGTTGGCCTTCTCGGCGAGCTCCAGCGCCTTCCTGAAGGCGCTTTCCGCCAGGCCATGCTCGCCCCTGGTATAGTGGAAGTTGCCCCTATAGTCCCAGGCCAAGGCCTGCCCCTTTAGGTCGCCGATCTCCTCGGAGATCCCCAGCCTTTTCTCCAGGAGCTCCAGGGCCATTCCCGATTCCCCCATCTTGAGATTGGCCCCGGCCAGGCTCCCCAAGGCCGAGCTCAGGACCAGTTTGTTTCCCAATCGCGCCCCCAACTCCAGCTGCCGCGTGAACCAGTCCTAGGCCAGGCGGTAATCCCCCTTGGAGAAGTGCGCCGCCCCTATGTTACCGCTGACCACGGCCTCCATATAGGCGTTCCCGGCCTCCAGGCTGGCCTCCAGCCCCTTTCCATAAAGCTGCAGGGCCCCGTCGTTGTCCCCCTGCTCACCCAGAATATTGCCGATGTTGTTGATTGTCTTGGCCTCCGCCAGCAGGTCGCCCGTTCGGCGCGTTATCTCCAGACCCATCCGGTAGTGTTCCAAGGCCTGGCCGTAGTCGCCGTTCTGATAATAGGTGCCCCCCAGCTGGCTGTGGGCCCGGGCCTGTCCGCCGTCATCGCCAGATGACTGGTATATGGACAGGGCCTTCATGATCAGCTCCCGCGCCCTGTCGTCTTCGTTCCTCTGGTGGCAAATCCAACCCAGGGCGTTAAGGCTTTCGGCCCGGTAGAGGTCCAGTCCGGCTTGTCCGGCCCAGGAAAGCTGGGACCGGTACAGCTCCTCGGCCTGGCTCCATCTGCCCACGTTGTCCAAAACTTCTGCCTTTATCTTCATCAGTTCATACGGGAAATAAGCTGCGCCCCCGCCGCCGGGGCCCGCCCATAATAGCCTGATCGAATACCGTCTCCGTCCCGGCATGTCATCCCCTCTCGGTCAGCAGCACCCCGGCCGCCACCGCCGCTGCCCCCAAAAGGAAGCGCAGGGTGATGGCCTCCCCCAGGAAAACCCAGGCCAAAAGAGCCGCCAAAACGGGCTGGAGGTTGGACAGCACCGTTACCTTGCTGGCCTCCAGCTTAGACAGGCCCCAGCTCCATACTAGGTAGCCCAGCACCGAGGTTAAAAGGGCCAGATACAGCAGGGAGGCCACCCCGCTCCAGCTGATCGCCGAATAGTCCTGGCGCAGGGCCGGGTAAAGGCCGATGGGCAGGAACATCAGGAATCCCAGGGATAGCCCGGCCCCGGTGACATAGAGCGGGGGATAGCGGACCAGCATCTTCTTGTTGAGGATGGTGTAGGCCGCCCAGGTGGCCACGGCCACCAGGATCAGGACGTCGCCCTTGAAGGTTTCGCCCGATATGGCAATCCTCTGGTCGGACAGCACCAGCAGCACCCCGACGAAGCCCAGAGCTATCCCGGCAGCCTTGAGCAGGCCCGGCCTTTCTCCCAGGAACAGGCAAGAGAGCCCGAACACCATGATAGGGGTGGTGGCGTAGAACAAAGCCCCGTGGGAGGCCAGGGTATATTTCATGCCGTAAAGAAAAAGCCCTTGGTTCAAGGGGACGACCAGGAAGGCCAGCCACAGGAAAGCGATGCGATCTTTTTTTTGAGGAAGTCGCAGCTGTTTTTTGGCCGCCAGCAGGCCGGCGAAGACGGCAGCGGCTATGAGGAAGCGATAGAGGCCGAAGGAAAGCGGCGAGAACTGGCGTAGGCCCAGCTTGGCCATCAGGTAGGTGCCACTGATGACAACCTGGGCCAGGACTAATATGGTCAACACCTTGTTTTTTTCGTTGTTTACCACCAGATTCCTTAATTCTATGGCTGTAAATAGAAAAACCGCTTTGCCGCTCTTATCCCGCTGTCATGATATAATCCCCTCTTGGTTAAAAGAGGGGATCAGCAGCGTCGGATGCAACTTTATCTTTTTTCACCATTCTACCAGCACCCGTCCGTCGTCGCCGTAGATCTCGGGCATCTGCAGACCGGTTATCCGCCATGATTTTTCAGACACTTTTTCGGTAAGATACTTTTTCATCTCGCCCAGAGTCACCCGTTGGTCCTGATCGTAATCGGCGTGTCCCTTCAGGCCGGCGGCCAGGTAATAGGTCAAAAGGCCCAGCTCGGACGGCTGATGATGCGCGGCGTGCAGGTATCCCTCGCTGGCATTGATGACGGTAAAGACCGTCTCCGTTGCTCTGGCCGGTTCCTCTCCTGCAGCCGAGACAATGGCTGACTGGGTCGGCAACGCCGTCCAGGGTTTGGGATTGGCCAGCCTGAGCGTCTGCACCTTGGGCCCGGGATCGGCGGCCGCATCCATGATGACGGTGACCGACCCGGCTCCCAGCCGGCTCAAACTGGCATAGAGGGTGCTCAAGGGGTAGCCTTCGGCCTCCAGCCTTTCGGGCCGTCCGTCGCTAGGAAATAGATAGAGCTCGCTGCGCTCCCGGTTGGCCAGGAGTTTTCCCCGGTAGTAGACCACGATATCGGTGAAGCCCCGACGCATTTCGCGTTTCAGCCGGCCGTAATCCGGATTAAAGATTTCGTCGAATATCAGCCCCGAGGCCTCCTGATCGATGTAGCTCAGACACCGCCCCACCCCCAGTCTGGTTTCCCAATACCGCTGGACAAGCTTGGCGCTGCCGGCGGCGTACGGCACTTCCGTCAGGCTCCGGTAGCATCCGATGCCGAAAACCACCGCCAAAGTCTGCGGCTGTCTCACCCGCGAGCTCTCCACTTTGGTGACAGACAGTTCCTCGCTGGGCATGATGGAGAACTTGGGGGACTGGTACTCGAACCTGGCCAGCCTTTCGGCATCGGCGCTCTCCGCTTTGGCCGCCATGAAGACCGGCGGCGCCGGCGCCTTGCCCAGCTCCAAAGGCAGCTGGATGTTGGTCAATCCCAGCATGCCGATGCGATCGCGGATGGTGAGATAGATGGGAAGGGCGCCGGAAGACACCACCCGTTTGTTGGGGCTGACGGAGAGCATAATGGACCGGATCTCCCCGGGACGGATATCGCCCAGTGTTCCGGAGGTTTCGCCCAGGAAAATGTTGGGGTTGGTGGTGTGAACTGTGTAGCTTATCCCCCGAGCGATCCCCAGACCGTTATTCTGCAGCAGCACCCTGAGCTTGGCCGATTCCCCAGGGGAAAGAACGCTGTCCACAGCAATGGGAGCCGTTCCCGGCCCGGTTTCCACCAGTTCCAATCCGCAGAAAGCTATGGCCGGCGGGGTGATGGCCTTGGTCTGCAGTACCAGGTGAACCGGGTCCATGTCGTAGCCGTAGTATTCCAGGACCTTAATCCGCATCCGGTGCCTGGCTGTCCTCACCCCCATCCCGGCCCTGAGGATGACGGAGGCCTGGCAGCGGCCGCCCGGGCCGATGGCTCTAACGCTCTGTCCGGTGGTGTACAGGGCGGGATCGGTCAGGTCGTCCTCGACCGCAATTCGCACCCGCTGGGCCGGGCCCTTGCCCTCATTACGCAGTATTAGTTGGACCCGAGCCGTCTCCGAGGCCTCCAGAATGCCGTCGCCGTTCTCGTCGTTGAACTCCAATTGGGCATAGAGCTCGGGCGGCAGACGGCGAACCGGCTGAAAGGGTATGGGCCAGATCCTGACCGAGCGGTCGTCCGAAGCCGAGGCCAGGCTCCAGCCATCCGGGCTGAAGGCCACCGCATTAACCCCCTCCCGATGTCCGTCGTAGCTGCGGACCAATGATTGCGACTCCACTTCCCATAGCTTGACCGACTTGTCGCCGGAGCAGGCGGCCAGGTAGCGGCCCTCGGCGCTGAAGGCCACCCCGTAGACCCAGCCCTTATGGCCCGTAAATTTGGCCACCTGGCGCCGGGTGGCTGCATCCCAAACCGCCGCCGTTCGGTCGTTGCTGCCGGTGGCCAGCCAGGCTCCGTCCGGGCTCCAGGCCACGCTGCGTACCGCGTCGCCATGGCCGGGAAAGGTGCGGATTTCCTCCCCGGTGAGAACGTCCCACAGCTTGGCGGTGCGGTCCTCGCTGGCCGTAGCCAACAGCTTTCCGTCCGGGCTGAAGGCCACCGCGTTGACCCCTCCGCGGTGTCCCTCAAAGCTTTTAATCTCCCGTCCGGTGCGCAGATCCCAAATCTTGGCGGTGCCGTCGAAGCTGGCCGTAGCCAGCCAGGCGCTGTCCGGATGGAAGGCCACCCCCATCACCCAGTCGGTATGCCCCGAAAGCGTTATCAGTTCGTCCCCGGTGGAGACCTCCCACAGCTTGGCGGTGCCGTCAAAGCTGCCGGTGGCCAATACCCGGCCGTCCGGCCCGAAAGCCGCCGCGGTGAGGCTGTCGGTGTGCCCGGCAAAGGTCCGCAGGGCCCGGCCGCTGGCCGCGTCCCAAACTATGGCCGTGCCGTCGAACCCGCCGCTGGCCAGATAGCGGCTGTCCGGGCTCCAGGCCACGGCCATGACATAATCCTTGTGGCCCGAAAGCACCCTGGACTCCTCGGCCGCCTCCAGGGAGGCGGCGGAAACCAGGAGCGACCAGAGAACCAGAACGGCCGGGGTCATTTTTGAGAAAGGCCTGTCCGACATCGGAGTCGAATCAGGCCTTGGTCTCGTACACATGCGCAAAACCACCTATCGGAAAATCAGTTCATAACTAACTAGTTTTATCAAGAACGACCATCCTGCGCCACAAGGGATGGTCAACGCATCCCTTGTGGCGAGGGGGTCTGGGGCTCAGAGCGAGAGCGTCCACGGCCGGGAGCGAAAGCGGAGGCCATGCGATCGAGCATCAAAATACAGTAACACGGCTATTTGCAATAGCCTTGTGAATAACATCGAGCCCTGAGCCCCAGCGCTTCTTTCGCCCTTTCTGGGCGGTCAGAAAGGGCAGGAAATCTATCCTGTTTTCTCCGTGTTCATCTGCGTCCTGAGCAAAGCGCCTAAAGCGAGCTTCCCAGCTTCACCCTCAGATTGAAGAACAGGGTGTTCACCCCCAGCTTCCCCCGATCGTTTCGGCCCACAATCACCGAGGGCCCCACTGAAATGACGCTGGAGGCCCAGCCTTCGGCGATCTTCTGCACCATCAGCTCCAGCGCCAGCTGGGGCGGCCGCTCCCGGTCCTTCTTCTGGGGGTACATGAAGTCGAAGCGGAAATCGAAGTTGGAGCCCACCAGCACCAGCTCCCGGCCGGTGTAGCCCAGATGCAGCTCGTTCTGGTACGAGGCTAAGTAGGCCTTGGCCCGGGTCGAGCCCTGGTTGCGCATGGGATAGCGGAATTCCCAGTTGAAATAGGAGCCGGACATCATCTTGGGCGAGTATCCGTCGGCCGAGTCCTGGAGTATGTATGCCCGATCGGTTTCGGCCATCTCCTCCAACACCTGCTGGTAGCCCACCTCGAAGAAGTTTCCCAGAGGAATGACGTAGGCTACCTGCAGAGCCGAAGTGGCGTAATGAAGGTGCATCCGGTTGCCTTTGTTTAAAACGAAGGCGCCGGAGGTGTCGCCCTGCAGGCTTTGGTTTAAGGTCTTGCCCACCAGGAACGAGGCCGCGGTGATCATCCCCACCCTGGCCCCCAGTGCATGGAGGTTTATCTCCACCTGGTCGCTCTCCATTGCCCCGGAATACGGGGTCCCGGTGCCCACGGTAAAGCCGATGTCGCGCTTGATGGCGAATCCCAGCCGCTCCCCGCCGTAAAGCTGGAAGTAGGGGTTGACATAGCCCCGGGTGGAGAGTATTTGATTTTTATGGGGAGGTTCCACCAGCCGACGGAAGCGGATCTTCTTGATGACCCGGGTGAAGACGCTGGTATAGGTGGTCTGCTCCTCCAGGTTCAGCTTGAAGGGGAAGGTCATGATGCGGGCCCTGGTCTCCAGGCCGAAGGCTAAGAAGGGGAAAACCGTGCCCTGGATGGTGACCGTCTGGTTCTGGGGATCGCGCAGGTCGACCACGATCTCGGCCTTGGGGTTGGGCGGGTCGATCTTGACCTCCTCCTGGATGCGGATGAAGAGGCTGTCGTCCATGGTCTCCATCTGGTAGTAACGGACGATCTCGTCCTCGAAGTCCTCCTGGGCCAGGGCCGGCAGGGCTGATGTTAGGAGAAGGAAGATAGCCGCAGTTATCCAGTATCGATGAAACATATTTCCCTATGAAGCGGTTTAATATGCTTGAAATTACCTTCTGTTTTTTAACGTTTTACCGATTCTTAGCATGGTAGAAATCTTTTTACTTGAAGTCGGTAAAATAGATCGATCCTCCGGTCGGCGGGAATTTTTCCCCGGTGCGGCTGTCCGAGACGTTGAGGAAGAAGTTGACCTTGTAGCGGCCGTCGGCCTCCCGGGCGTCCCCGTGCTTGTCCACCCACGACTGGAAGGCCTCCTCGGTCCGGGCGATGCTGGGGGTGATGAAGTAGATGAGGTTGCCCCGGCTGTCCTTGGTGGGGCCGGCGGCCGTCACCGGTCCGGCGAACGAGACCTTGAGCTGGTCGGGACGCTCGTCCTCGATGGTCACCTTGAAGCAGGACACCGACTGCAGCTCGGCCAGCCTGATGCGCGAGCCTTCCATCTTGGTGGTGATCTTCTCGATGCGGATGGCCGGGGGTTTGTTGGGGGCCACCGGGATGGCCTGTTCCTTCATGCCGAACTTGGCGATGACCTCGGTCTGGCCGCCCAGGTCGAACCGTTTCTCCTGGCCGGGCGGGATGACGACGATGGGCTTGGTGCGGTCCTTGGGATCGTAGATCTCGACATCCACCGTGCCCGAGTTCTTGGCCAGGTTCCAGGTATGCTGGATGTAGGCCTGGGTGACCGATAGCGGCAGATCCTTGGAGCCCTTCTTAAGCCGCTCCATCTCCTGGCGGATGCGTTCGTCCTCGGCCTGCTTCCGGGCCAGCTCCTCCTGAATCCGGCGGGCCGCCTCCTCCTGCTTGGCGATCTCGGCCGCCAGCGAGTCGTTGTAGCGCTGGCGCTGCTCCAGGGCCACCCGCAGAGAGTCGCTGGCCCCGGCCTTCTCCACCTTGGTGAGGTCTATCTCCGCCCCCTTGACGGTTATCAGGGCGATGACCACCAGATAGAGGGCCTGGTAGATGATGAATTTTACGTCGTGCTGCCGCTTGCGCATCTGTTCGTATTCTTACTGCCCGCGAAACACGCCAAGGGACACGAAATTCTTTTCTGGTGTTTCGTGTATTTCGCTGGGAGAATTGCTATTTCTTGGCCACTATGTTCTCCAGGCTTTTCAGGGCCGCCTGGGTGCCGGGGCTGGACAATCCCTCGGAGATGGTCTTCAGCGACTCGGTGGCGCTTTTGAGCTTGGCCACCGTCTCGTCGGACAGGCCGGGCAGGTTCTTTAGCTCTTTGGGCAGGGCGGCCAGGGCCGAGAAATTTTCTAGGGTAACCCGGGTGGCCTGGGAGACCACCTGCAACTGTTCGGTCAGGAGCTGCATCCGGTTGACCATTTCCTGGAGGTTAACCGGGATGGTCTTAATCTCCTGGGCGGCGGCAATCATGGCCCGGTAGTTCTCCAGCGAGGTCCGCGACAGCCCGGCGATGGCCTCGGCCGTTTTCTGCAGCGCGGCCAGGTCCTCCTTGGGCGGAATGCCGGCCACGGCCCCCGAGGAACGCATCAGGTCGTCCTCCATCCGCTTGATGAGCAAATTTGTGTTGTCCATCTGCACCCGGACGAAGAAGCGCTCCCTGAGGTCCTTGATGCCGTTGATGACGTCGTTGAAGGCCACCCCCATGTGGTCGAAGACGATGCAGAACAGCTCGCCGATGGCCAGGATCAGCAGGGCCTTGATCTCGAAGGGCACCGAGATGCCGATGAAGACCTCGGGCCCCAGCTTGACGCTGACCAGCAGGATGGCGGCCCCGATCAGCGGCACGGCGGTGGAGATGCCCTTGACCGCCGATACATAGCCCTCCAGGATGCGGTCGATGTTCTCGTAGGAGCCGGAGACCCTCACCTCACGCTGCAGGGAGCGAAAGGCCATGTAGCCATAGAGCACGAAGATGGCATAGAAGGCCACCGGCATCCACCACAGCGACAGGGTGTTGGTCAAGTTCTCCGGGTTCCAGTTGGGGAACATCCTCTTGGCCATCTCCACGCTGATGGCGCCCAATAGAGGCACTCGGGAGACATCCAGGAAGAAGGAGACGATCAGCGCCACCAGGGAGTAGAGCATCGGCCTCAGGATTAGCATCGGACTGATCTCGGCCAAGGCGTTGCGCTTGTATTCCTCGATGGACTTGTCCAACCACCCCAGCTGATCCACGTCTTGCCGGCCCAGGTATCGCCCTGAGTTTGTCGAAGGGTTGGCTTTTCCGGTCTGGTCGGGGGGGGTGCTTATCTGCCTGTCTTCTGGCGGCATTTTTTTAATCCTGCCAAGTGATTGCGGGTTTCTCTTTCCATTTGACGTCAATAATATCAAAGCCGGCGGTTTATGTCAAGGAAAACAATCCCCGCCGTGGCTTCGAACCTGTCTTGCCTTGCCGGCATCTGACGTTTTTGATGTTGATTTCGGCCGGCGCCGCTGTTATATTTCTTCCCTGGCAAAGTTTTCCTTCCGCCGCCGCCCACTTCCGCCGGCAGAAGGTTTCGCTTCTGGTGATCAATCCGTCGTTGAAGCATCGAGATTAGGCCTCCTTCCTTCCTGTAGAGCGGCTTTCGTCCGCAATAGCCAGGGAGAGTCAAGGAAAGCTCATAAAATCTTCGGGAACGAGCCCACTCCACCGGCGCCGTAAGCCGCCTTTATAGCCAGCCCTCGCGGCGCGAAATCAAGCAGATCCTTTCCGGGATCGAAGTAACGCTGGGGGGCGTGGCGGCCCGGAGCGCGACCCGGCCCTGCCCTAGCCGGCAGCCCCATATAGTATTCGTCGCCGGCTTTTTCGATATCTATCGGATAAAATTCACATATAGCGAAAGCGGCTCCTTGGGCCGCTTTTCCTTTATCCCCTATCCTCATCGGTTGTTTTATGATATAATCTGCCGTGCGTTGGAACGACTTCAAGGCCGACCTCTGGCTGCTGCTGTGCACCTTTTTCTGGGGAGCCACCTTCTCGGCCGTGCGCGACGCCATGGTCCATGTCTCTCCGTTTCTCTGGTTGGGCCTGCGCTTTACGCTGGGCGGGCTGGTACTGCTGCCTTTCTGCTGGAGGCACCTGCGCGGCCTGGGCGGCGATGGCTGGCGGGACGGGCTTGTCCTTGGGGCCTTTATGTTCGCCGGTTTCGCCCTGCAGACCGCCGGCCTGGTGTACACCACCGCCTCCCGCTCGGCCTTCATCACCGGAATGGCCGTGGTCCTAGTGCCTCCGGCGGCCGTTTTGGCCCTCAAGTCCCGGCTGGATCTATGGCAGGTTTTGGGCGTGCTTCTGGCCGGTGCAGGGCTCTATTTCCTTTCACGGCCATCGGCCGGGGGCTTCAACCGGGGAGACTTCTACACCGCCCTCTGTGCCGTCTGCTTCGCCATGGTGGTGGTTTTGGTCCAAAAGTACACCGACCGCCACCACCCCCTGGGCCTGATCATGGTCCAGATAGTGGCCACCGTGGCCCTATCCGGACTGCTGCTGGCCGCGGCCGAGGTGCCGCGCTTCTCCTGGTCGCCGACCCTGGGCCCGGACATCATCGCCACCGGACTGTTGGCCACGGCCGGCTCGTTGGTGATCCAGTTCCACTGGCAGCGTCGCACCACCCCGGTTCGGGCGGCAATCATCTACACCCTGGAACCGGTCTTCGCTGCCGGCTTCGCCTATGTCCTTCTGGGCGAGACCATGGGCGGCTGGGCCTGGCTGGGGGCCGGCTTGATACTGGTGGGGATGCTGGCGGCTGAGGTCGGCTGGCCGGGAAGTTTGCCGTTCCGATTATTCCCCGGCTGGTGGCACCGCAATCAATAGATCAATGAACAAAATATTCCTGATAGTACTGGTAGGCCTTTTGGTGGTCTTCTGGGGCAACGCCTTCGTGGCCATCAAGTACCTGCTGGAGGCCGGGGGCCTGTCGCCCATGGGCCTGACCGCCCTGCGGTACCTTCCCGCGGCCGCCGTCTCCCTGGCCCTATTGCTGCTGCTCTATCCCCTGCCCGTAATTATGTCGGCCTGGCGCCGGGAGTGGGCCGGCATCGGGCTCTACGGCCTGGCCGGCGTCCTGGGATACAACATCGCCCTCAACTTTGGCGAGGTGCGGATCGCCGCCGGCACCGCCAGCCTGATCGTGGGCCTGTCCCCGGTGCTGACCCTGCTGGCCGCCAGGATTTTTCTGGGAGAGTGCCTCACCAACCGCAAGTTTTGGGGCATCGTCATCGCCTTTGCCGGATTGTTCGTGGTCGTCCGCTGGGGCACCGGCGAGCCGGTTAATTTTGACTACCTGCTGGCCATTCTGATCACCTTGGGAGCTCCTCTGTCCTGGGTGGTCTATACCATCGTCGGCAAGCCCCTGGTGGACCGTTCCGACGCCACCCTGGTCACCCTCTCGGCCATCGTCTGGGGAAGCCTGCCCCTGGTCTTTTTTATTCCCCACGGATTAGGCCGTATCGCCCCAAAAGCCTGGCTGGCCTTGGGATTTCTGGCTTTGATCTGCACCGTCTTCGGCTTCCTGGTCTGGTCCTGGGCCCTCAAAAGGACCGAGGCCTCGCGTTTGGGGGCGGTGGTCTATCTCATCCCTTTGGTGACCATTTCCTCCAGCCTGATTCTTCTGGGCCAGCCCCCCACCTGGGGCCTGACTTTTGGCGGTTTGGTGCTGATGGGGGGAGTTGCTTTGGCTGAGCTTTGAGTTGATCCTTTTAACCGCAGAGGAGGCAAAGACCGATTTTTAAAGCCTTTTCTTTCTCTGCAAAAAAACAACCATTCTCTCTATGAACGAATCTTCCGCTGTTCTGAGCTTCCCGGTGCACACCGTGCACATCGCCGCCGAGCAGCCGCTGGTGCTGGAACAGGCCATCGGCCTGAGGGGCTACTATGCCGCCGCCTATGGACATACCGAGCCCTTCTCCCGCTTTTTGGAGCAGAGCCGAGCCTACCGCTATCCCCGCCTCCAATACAAGGTGGTGGACGGCCGGGGTTTGATCCTGGGCTTCGCCGAGGCGGCCGAGATCTTGGCCGGACTGCCTTATCCCGAGAATCTGCATCTTGGCCGACAGGATTTCGTAGTCAGCAACGTTGATGCCTCCCAAACCCAGGGCTCTTGGGGCCTGTCCCCAAAGCCCAAGGCCTACCGCTGGCTGACCCCCTGGCTGATTTTAGACGAGGCCGGCCTGGCCAAATATTTCCGCCTTAAGTCGCCGCATTCCCAAAAATTCTTTTTGGAAAGCCTTTTGATCTCGAACCTGCTGGCCATCTCCAAGGAGTTGGGCTGTCATATCAGCGGGCAGATACATGCCGAGATCCGCCATCTCAAGCAGATAACCATCGAGATCCATGGAGGCCACACCATGGGTTTCGCCGGATCCTTCACCGTCAATATGGAGATGCCGGATTACTTCGGGCTGGGGCGTTCCGTGGCCCGGGGCTACGGCACCATCCGCTCCGAGGCGGCTTCCTTCTGAGCCGCATGGCGGACAAGTGGAAAGCCCGGCTTTGTCAGCCGGGCTTTCTGGTCAAGGTCAGAATTATTCGGCAGTGCTTGGGATAGAGCTTGATCAGTTTGTCCCGATCCCCCATCTCGAAATCCCGGAACTCGAACCCGGGAAAGACCGTGGTCCCCAGCAGGGCGAGCCGGCCGCCCGGGGCCAGCCTGGCCCCTTGCCAATATCCCTTGGGAACGACCGCCTGAGGCCTCATGCCATGGCGCAAACCGGCTCCCAGAATGCGCTTTTCGGACTTCCCCTTGGGACCGAGGATGAAGAGCTCGACCGGATCCCCCAGATAGAAGTGGTAGACCTCGTCGCTCCTCAGCCGGTGGAACGCCGAGAAAACATCGGCGGTAAGCAGGTAGTAGATGGCGGTGCCGGCGGTGCGTTCACCGCGGCAAATTTTGGGAAGCTCCCCGTCCGGAATCATCTGTTCGGAACGGAAAGTCTCCTTAAAAAAACCGCCTTCAAGCGGCAAGGGTTTAAGGCCGAGAAGTTTAATAATGGCGCCCGGCGTGGCGCTTTTAATCATCGGAGTCCAATTTTTGTATTTCTCCCGGCATGCAGGAGCGCTGAAAGCGGCATAAGAAATCGTCCATGAGCGTATAGGCTACCGGCACCAGCAGCAGGGACACCAAAAGTCCGAAGCTCAGCCCTCCCATGTAGGCCCGGGCCAGGGATTTGAGGGCCTGGCCGCCGCCTCCGATATCCAGGGCCAAAAAGAGGGCTCCAAAGATGGTGGTCAGCGAGGTCATCATCACCGGACGGAATCGTATCCGGCCGGCCTCCAGCAGGGCCTGGTTGCGCTGACCGCCATTTTTGCGGAAGGCGATGGCGAAATCCAGCAGCAGAATGGCGTTGTTGACCACGATGCCGGAGATGATGATGGCCGCCAGGAAGGATGACAGGTTGAGCTGATCGCCGGTCGCCAGCAGCGCTCCGAAAAAGCCGGGCAGGGAGAACGGCACCGACAGCATGATGACCAAGGGCAGGCTCAGGCTGTTGAATTGAACCCCCATGACGATGTAAACCAGGATAAGGGCCGCCAGCAGGGCCAGCCCCAGGGTTTTGAAACTTTCGGCAATGGCCCGGTTGGCGCCCCTGAGCTCGGCCCGATAGCCGGGTGGCAGTTTGAAGCTTTTAAGATATTCGGCCAGCCGGGTCCGGCCCTGCTGCGACTTGATGCCTGGAATGAAACTGCCGGTGACATTCACTGTTCGGGTCTGATTCAATCTGATTATCTGCGGGGGCGATTTACCCTCGACGAAACTTCCCAAAGCCTTGAGCGGCAGGATTCCGGCCCGGGGGGTGCCGATCGGCATATTCTCCGTCTCTCGGATTCCGAATTGTTCAGACCCGCTTATGGAAAGTTCCATGCCCAACTCGGAATCGCCCAGCCGGTATTTGGAGGCTTCGCCCCCGGTCTTGCCCGATCTGATGGCTTGAGACAGGGTCCGCACCTCGAGACCGACCGCCGCCAGCCGTTGCCTGTCGGGGACAAAAATGTAGGAGGGCAGAACGTCCGAGAGGTTGCTCTTAAGATCTGTATTCTCCGGCCTTGACCTCAGCTCGGCCGCCAGCCTGTCCCCTAAGGCCCGGAGAGTATCCAGATCAGGGCCGAAGACATTGACGTCGATGTCGTCCTTTCTCACCCCGGAGGTGGCGTCTATCACCTTGACGACGGTTTGGGCCCCAGGCAGGTTTTTAAGATATAGGCGCGCCTTCTCCATCAGGCTTTCGGTCGGTGCCCGGCCGTCGCTGAATACGTTCAACGTGGCCAGGTTCGGCTGGGACGAACCGAAGAAAGGATCCTGCCCCACGATGCTGAAAACCCGGCCCACCCCGGGCGTGGCCAGCAGCTTTTTTTCAATCTCATCCGATTTGGCGGCGGTGTATTCCAAAGAGGTTCCGGCCGGAAAACCGATGGTTATCTGAAATTCGCCCTGATCGGCCGAGGCCAAGAGTCCGGTATCCACCAGACGCGACATCCCCAGCCCCAAGATCAGCAGGACCACAAACCCCAGCATCACCGCCAGCCGGTGTCCTAGCGACCAGGAAAGGGCCTTAAGATAAACCCGGCCCAGCCAGTCCATCAATGCCAGAAACCATGAATTCAGGCGGGCGGGCCCGGACCGAATATCGATCAGGAAGAAGCAGAGCACCGGCACCAACAATCCTGCCATGATGATGGAGATAATCAGGGCGAAGACCACGGTCAGGGCCAGCTCGCCCAACAGCACCTTGGCAAAGCCGGCGGTGAAGGCCAACGGCAGAAAAACCACCACCGTGGTCAGGGTGGAAGCGCTGATGGCCAGACCGACCTCGGCGGCCGCTTGAGCCACCGTCTCCAGCCGGTTTTGCCCCTTGTTTATCTCTTTGAGCCGACGATAGGCGTTCTCCATGACCACCACCGCCGAATCCACTATCAGTCCCACCGAAAGCGACAGGCCTCCGATGGAAACAGTATTTAGCGAAAGACCGAAAAGCCTCATGGCGGCGAAGGTGGACGCCAGGGTGGCCGGGATGGAAAGAACGATCACCAGGGTATTGGCCAGCCTACCTAAAAAAAGATAGATGATGAGGGAAGCCAGCAGACCTCCCAAAAGCCCGGAGACGGCCACCTCGGCTATGGACCGGCGGATGACGACCGACTCATCCTTGACCACTGTCACCTTGACGTCGCCGGGCAGCTCCTGTCGGCTTCTTTTCAGCCAGGCATTGACCTGATCGGCTAACTTGACCGAGTTCCCTCCCGATGGTTTGCGGACCAGCAGTCCGACGCTTTCCCGGCCGTTGATCCGGGCCAAGCTTTCCCTGTTTTTCTCCTTGAGGTCCACCCGGGCCAGATCCTTAACCCTGACGGTTCTCCCTTCCAAAACCTGCACCGGCTGTTTTTCCACCTCTTCAAGGGACTGGTAGCGTCCCTTGAGCCTCAGGGTGTACGACTGCCTCCTGCCCTTGACCTCGCCCAGGGGAAAGTCGGCGTTGCCGGCTCCCAAGGCTGCCGCCAGCTGGCCCAGGCTGATTCGGCTTTCTCTAAGACGCAGGGGATCGGCTTCGACCATCACCGCCAGCTCCGAGCCGCCGGCCACCTGGGCGGTGGCCACCCCGGGCAGACGGGAAAGCGAAGGAGCTATCTTCTCCCTAGCCAGCAGGGTCAGCTCGCCCAAGCTCCGGGTCTCCGAGGTCACCGCCAGCTGAACCGGCGGCGGCAACAGCTGGTTGATGGTGGTCAGGATGGGGGTCGAGGCTTCACGGGGCAGCAGACCTCTGGCCAGGTCGATCCTCTCCTGGACCTGACGTTTTTTGGCCTCGACATCGGCCCCGAAAGAGAAGCTGACGATCACCCGGGAAAAGCCCTCCTGGCTCACCGATTCGATCAAGTCTACTTCGGAGATGGTGGAAACCGCTTGCTCCAAAGGTTTGCTTACCTCGGACTCGACCTCCTCCGGTCCGGCCCCGGGATAGGCGGTCAGAATTATGGCCGCCGGCACGGTGAAATCCGGATAGAAGGAGACCGGCAGCTGAGTCAGGCCGGCCAAACCCAGGATCACCGCCAAGCCCACCAAGAGCAGCGTTCCGTTGTAATGCTCTATGACGTATCTGAAAAGACCCACGGCGATTATCCCTTATTTTACAGTCCACCGCTTTTATTCATCGACTACCGTCACTTTTCTTCCCGGCCTCAGATCGGAAGAGCCCTCAGATACCGCTTTTTCGCCTTCGGGGACGCCTTCGATCAGAAAATATTCCTCCGACCGGTTTACGATCCTGACCGGCCTGAATGCGGCGCTGTCCCCTTGGACCAGGTATATCCCGTCCCGCCCCAGGGAATCCCTAACCAGCGAGATCCTGGGCACGGCGATGCCCGACGAGCTGCCGACGATGATATGGCCATCCACCGATTGTCCGATCAGCAGGGGATTTTTAATCAAACATATGGTGGCCTCGATGTCCAAACCTCCGGTGACCTGGTCCAGCTGCGGAGCCAGCCGCTCCACCTTCAGGCCCAACAGGGTGTCGCCTTCATTTCCGGTGATTGCCATCCGCTGGCCTGGCTTGACCAAGGCCCGATCCTCTCCGAAAACCTGTCCCGCGAAATTGAGGCACCTGGTGTCCCCTACCTCGAAAAGCGGCATCTGCGGAGTGATGGTGGCCCCCTGGCTGATCGAAACCTTGAGCACCGTTCCAGCAATGGGCGACTTCACCGGGTGAGGCTGATACTCACTGCCCGGTATGTCTTGGAGCACTTGGGCCAGAACCGAGTTTCTGGATATCTTGTCCCCCTCTTTGGCCGAAACCGCCTTCACCTTTCCGGCCACCTGGGAGAAGACCGAGACTCGATTTTGGGGCTCCACCCTTCCGGAGACGTCCACTACGGTTTTCATCCCTTGACGGTAAGTAATGAAAACCGATACCGGGACCGGCTTCTCTGCCAAAGGCTGCTGCCTCTTGCCGCAGGCAGGCAACAGTCCGGCTGCCAGCAAAAGCGGAATGGTTATAACCTTGCACATAAGTTTGATCTTTATCAATTCAAAGATAACTTCCAGCTAAAAAAACCCCGCCAAGGCGGGGTCTAATTTATTTTTTATGATATCTTCTCCACCTTGGCCGGAATGCCTTTCAGTATCGGGGTTTTTAGGGCCGGATGGAAGCGAAACGGCGCCAAAGTATTTCCCCTGAAATGAGCCGGCATGAAAATGGTTTTTCTGGAAAGCCCTGGATTGGGTCTGATAACGGCCTCCATCCTTCCGGCCTCGGTGGCCAACCTGGCCCGCCAGCCCGCCCTTAGACCCAGTTCCGAGATGTCTTCCGGATGCATCTCGGCCCAGCCGCCGGCGAACTCCCTTGCCAGGTGGGGCGTTGCCTCGGTGTAAAGCTCCCCGCCCGCCAAATGAGGATAGGCCGTCCCCAACTCCAGCAGGAATCCGTCAACCTTGGAGGTCGTCTCCGGAATTTCCAGCCATGATATTTCGTTCTCGGCCGCGGCTTCCGCCCGACCGCTTCCGGAGATTTTGCCGCCCAAGGTCTTGGCCCAGCGCGACAGAATCTCCTCCAGTCCGCGCACCCCGGCCGGGGCGGCCAGGACAGAGTCGAAATTTTGGCTTTCTCCGGCAATGTTCCTGAAAGCGCCGCTTTTCTCCAGCGGCAAAGGCAGGGGAAGAACCACCTTGGCCAGCGGTATCACCAGGTTCGCCGCGAACGAGTCGATGACCACCAGGGCCTCGACCCCGGCCAATGCCTTTGCCGTCAGCTCCGGCCCGGGCAGGGACCTCAGCGGATCCTCGCCCACCAATACCAGAGCCTTCAGCTTCCCGGCCGAGGCCGCCTCGATCATCTCCATGTAGCCCAGGCCCCGGTCAGAAGACAGTATCTGCCCGCAACCCGTGTCGTTGGCCCCGGCCGCCGCCTGCATCACCTTCAGCTTTTCCACGGTGAGTGCCAAATCGATGACGGCCGCCCGGGCCGCCCCGGCCTGCTCCGTCTGCCACAGGCCCCGGCCCACTATCAGCAGCGGCTTCACCGACTTCTCCAACAACGATGCCGCCCTGGCCGCGTCACCGGGAGCGATGCCGGCATAGTTCAAAAGTCTGTCGATCTGAACCTTGCCCAGCGATTCCTTGAGCTTATCGAACCCTTTGGACCGGCAGACGGACGACTTGGCCAGCTTCTGCAGCATGGCCGCCAGCAGCACCCATTCCCGACCCGGCCTGGGCTGGATCATGATCGAGGCGGCGTTTCTCAGATCGCTGGGCCGGCTGTTGCCCAAAACCAAAATGCCCGGATCCTTGGGAATCTGATGGCTGATGTCCGGAGAAACATAGGGGCGGTCGGCGGCCGGCTTGCACCGCGACATCACCCTGGCCCCCAGTATCGGATTCTCCTCCAGCAGGTCGGCGCCGGTCACCATTATCAGGTCGGCCTCGTCGATGTCCTGGTGCCTGGCCGGGTTTGGCAGGCCCAGGGGCAGCCATCCCAGACGCGCCCCGCTGTCATAATGAGGTGTGTTGAGCCCGCTCTCGGCCAGGGAGCGCAAGCACCAGGCCTCGGCCTCGGTCAGGCGGGAGGAGCCGATCACCCCGACGCTGCCCGTCCCGTGGCTGTCCCTGACTTTAACCAGCATCTCGGCCGCCCGGTCCACCGCCTCCTCCCAGCCGGCCGGAGAAAGCTTGCCCGGCTCGCCCATCATCGCCGATTTCAAGCGGACCGTTGATCTGATCATCTGGTGGCAGGTCCATCCCCGGGCGCAGAGCTGGCCCTGGCCCAAAGCATGCCCCAGGCTGGCGGTGACCCCGGAAACAGCTCCGTCCTGCTCCACGATGTAGAGTCCGCAGCCGCAGCCGCAATGCGGGCAGATGGTGTAGGAATGCTTCATGTCTCTATGGAATTATCTTGTCTGGAAAATCAGAAAGGAATTCCGGCCCTGGCCGCCATCCGGGACAGGTTTTCCAGATTGCGGAGGTCCGGCTGGGAGAAGCCCTCCAGACGCATTCTCTCCAAAATTTTTCGCTGGCCCTCGTTCTGGGGACCCATGGCCAGCAGGGCGTTCTGAATCTTGTTTCTAACCTCAGGCGTTGTTCCCGGCAACGAGGCCACCGCCCAGTTCGGCACCGACTCGGTCCTGGCCAGTATGCACAGATGGCTGGCCGCCGCTTCATCCCAGGCCGGCAGCCCGATGAAACCGGCGTCTATTCTGCCGGCTTTGAGTTTTTCCATCACTTCGTCCATGTTGCCGCAGGGCACCAGCCGCAGATCGCGCCGGACGTCTATCCCCTGCTCCATCAGGGTATAGGCTTGGGAGAGAAATCCCTCGGCCGAGCGCTGCGAGGCTATCCCCACCCTTTTTCCCTTAAGCTGTTTGATCTCATTCAGGCCGCCATTCCGGACCACTATCAGGCCTGGCGATTGTCCGGCTCCTCCGGCTCCCAAGCACACGGCCAATGCCTCGGCCCGGCCCGTCTTCTGCAGGGTCAGCAGGCTTAGGGGGTCGCACAACACAAAGTGGACGTCCGAGCCCTGGGCGGTGGCCCCGAATCCCCCGTAGGAGCTGCTGGAGACATATTGGACGTCGTAGCCGGTCTCGCTGGAAAGGTGCCGCAACAGGGGCAGATAGCGCTCGGTCATCCGTTCCAAGGAATAGGCCGGCAGCACCGCCATCTTCACCGCTTCCTGGCCGTAGCGCACCCGGCTCAGGTTTCCGCAGCCCCACAAACTTAAAAAGCAAAAGGCAAATGTCAAAATTATCTGCGACGAGCTGATCGGCGCCTTTTGAATTTTAAGTTTTGAATTTTGAATTTTTTGCTTCATCTCCACACCCCCTCCCGGATCGGCCCCTCGGCATGGACCTCCGCCGCCACCGCCTTGGGCGCCAGCCCCAGGGCCACCGCCACCCCGTAGAGGATGGCCTCGGGCCGGGGCGGACATCCCGGGATGTAGTAGTTGACCGGAATCACCTTGTCCACCCCGCCGGTGACGTTGTAGGTATCGAACCACAGGTTGCCCCCGCAGCCGCAGGAACCGACCACGATCACCAGCTTGGGATCGGGCACGGCCTCATAGGCCCGCTTGAGCGAGGGCAGGGCCTGGCGGGTCACCGGCCCGGACACCAGCAGGATGTCGGCGTGGCGGGGCGAGCCGGCCAGCTTGATGCCGAAGCGCTCGGCGTCGTAGTAGGGGGTGATGACGTCGACGATCTCGATGTCGCAGCCGTTGCAGGAGCCGGTATTGACGTGGTAGACCCACAGCGACTTGGGAAAGGCCTTGGCGCAGAGTTTTTTCAGGAACATGGCGATTACAATCGTGATACTATTGCTGTGCTATTGTCATTACCATGGTTTATCGAACGTTTTTCCTTAACGAGCTTATGTAGTTATTGAGCTTGACGGATAGATTTCGGTGTTTCGCCAGGTACTCGGATAACTTGGATTCAGCAATGTAACCCCGCCTTTTACTTATGAGCATGTAACTTTTTGTTTCCGATAATGAGCCCCTAGCATATATGCTGAATTGGATTCTCTCCTTGAAGGTATAACGTCCGTGTCCCTCAGCTATATTGCCGCATATGGAAACAACGGATCTCCGACACTGCGAAACAAGATTGTATAGTTCTTCCTTGGGGAAAGAAGCTGTTATGTCATATACCCAATCGGTCAATTCCAGGGCCAGCTGGAAAATCTCCAATTTATCGAAATCTTCACCCATTGTTTTCCGGCAATTGTATAACCATGGTATCGCTATAGTAAGCGCTAGGGTTTCAGCGGAACAAACTCCCCCCCCTTGACCGTCCACACCACATAGGGTGCGGCCATTATGTCCCCCTTGACGTCGAAGCGTATATCGCCCAGGGCTCCGGAGAAGGTTTCCGCGCGCAGCACCTTGACCAGCGAATCCCCCGCGGTCGCCCCGGCCCGCCTCACCGCCTCCAATAGCACGTTGGCCGCGTCGTAGGCGTAGATGGAGAACGGGCCCAGCTCCCCGTAGCGGGCCTTGAAGCTGCCGTAGAAGTGCCCGGCCTGCGGCATGTCCTCCACCGCCGGTCCAAAGGTGAAGTATATCCCTTCGGCGGCCATCCCACCTACCTTTAGGAACACCGAGTTGGCGATGGCATCGCCGGCCAGGAACCTGGCCTCTATCTTCCTCTCCCTGATCTGGCGGACCAGCACCGCCGCCTCGGGATAGTTGCCGCCGAAGTAGATCAGGTCCGGGCCCAGGCTCAGAAGCGGGTCCAGGTAGAGCCCGTAATCCGGCACTGCCCCCTCGGCTGCCAGCGGTATCTGTTGTTCGCTCACCAGGACCACTTTGGGCTCCTTTTCCCCGGGTCCGGCCGTCAGGGGCAGGGCTTTCTTGAACTCCTCGGCCAGTCCCTGTCCGTAGGTGGTCCCGTCGTGGAAGATGGCCACCTTGGCGACGCGCAGCGAGTCCAGGGCGAACCGGGCCGCCACCATGCCCTGCTGGTCGTCCCGGCCGCAGATGCGGAACAAATTTTCGTAACCCTGCTCGGTGAACCGGGGATTGGTGGAGGCCGGCGAGATCTGGGGAATGCCCCGCTGGTGATAGATCTGGCTGGCGGCGATGGAGCAGTGGCTGTTGTAGTGGCCGATGACCCCCACCACTCCCTGGTTGCACAGGGTGGCGGCGATGTCGGCCGCCTCCTTGTCCGAGGCCCGGTCGTCGCCGGCCACGATCACCACCCGCCGCCCCAGCACCCCGCCCCGGGCGTTGCACTCGGAAACGGCCAATTGCACTCCGTGGAGCAGGTCCTGTCCGGCCTTGCCCTGCTCGCCGGTCAGCGGCCCGGCCACCCCGATTTTTATCTTCTCCCCGCCCGGGCCGCAGCCGGCCATGGCTAGCACCGCCAGAACGACCGTCAATGCCACCGATGATTTCTTCATCTTACCTTCCGAGTTAATGTGATGTTCGAAATATTTATAGCGTTATATAAATCTTGATGCGGATCATTCCGTACCCTACAAACCTTTTGAAACGATTCAAACCGTTTCAAATTTTTGGTGATCACCCGCCTATCAATATCCTCAATATGCATTTGGTGGCGTTGTCCAAAAGCGGGTGGATGATGCCCGGGAAAACCCCCAAAGCGATGGCCGTCAGCGCCAGGAAGACCATGCCCAGCCACATCCCGGCCGGGACCTCGCCGGCTATGGCCGCCTCGGCGCCGACGGCATGCCTGCCCGCCGCAGCATGGCCAGATGCGAAGGCGGGAATGTCCTTCTCCGCCCAGAAGATCTTGTACCCGGCCCGGAAGAAGCAGACCAGGGTGAACAGCGAGGTGATTATGCCCACTATGGCCGCCCACAGCAGCTTAGCCTCCCCGACAGCCAAAAACAGGGTGAACTTGGAGGCGAATCCGTTCAGTGGCGGCATGCCCGACAGGGCGAATATCCCGGTGAAAAAGGCGAAGGCGGTGATCGGCATTTTAAGTTTTATCTTGGAGAGCTCGGATACGCTGCGCTTTTCGGCCGAGTAGATGATGGCCCCCACCGAGAGGAACAGCAGGCCCTTGACCACGGTGTGGTTCACCAGGTGGAACAGCCCGCCGTAGATCCCCAGGTAGCTGCCCAGGCCAAGACCCTCCACCACATAGGCGATCTGGGCCACCGAGGAGTAGGCCAGCATCCGCTTGAGGTCGTCCTGGATCATGGCCATGCCCATGCCCACCAGCATGGACAGCGAGCAGAGGATGGCGATGAACAGGGGGATGGTCTCGTAGTGCGGGGCGAACACCGAGATGGTTCGGGCCAAAGCGTAGGCTCCCACCTTGATGACGATGCCGGAGAGCATGGCGCTCACCGGGGCCGGGGCCTCGGCGTGGGCGTCGGGCAGCCAGGCATGGAAGGGCACCAGGCCGGCCTTGGTGCCGAAACCCACCACCAGGAAGGCGGCCGCCAGCAGCACGATGTTGGTGGGTATCTTGGTAGCCACCGTTCCCAGCTCGGTCAAAAGCAGCACCCGCGAGGCCGGCAGATAGGGCGTGGCCGCGGCATAGAGCAGCACCGATCCCAAAAGGGCGAAGATGACCCCGACGGTCACCAGCAGCAGGTACTTATACCCGGCCTCCATGGCCTGCTTGTTCCAATGAAAAGTGACCAAAAAGACCGTAGCCAGGGTGGTGAACTCCAGGGAGACGTAGAGCATGATGATGTTGTTGGTGGCGCAGGTCCAGTTCATCAGCCCCAGGAAGAGAAGGATCTGCCCGTAATAGCTGGTCATGCTGGTGAAGGGGTGGGCCTCCTCCTTCTGGGTCTTCTCCCCGAAGTACCACATGGAGTAGACCACCACTATCGCCCCCATGACGCTGGCGGCCAGTTCCATGATGGCGGCCAGCCCGTCCACATAGAGGTTGTTGTTCCATCCGGTGAGCACCTCGCCCCCCAGGATGCGCCCGGCCATCAATGCTGAAATGCCCAAGGTGGCGGCGATGCCCAATAGGGCCAGGCCGTCGCGGAAGGGACGGCCGAAGCGGCCCAGCAGGAATATCAGCCCGCTGAAGGCCAGCGGCACCAGAAAGACCAGCAGGGGCAGCACCGAGGCCGCGGTGGGATTGATGGTCACTACCATCTGATTATCTCGCTATCTGACGTAAACGTTATTGCCGACGTATCCGCCCTGTCGCCGTACTCTTTTTTTACGCGTATTAACGTAGTAACGTTGAACGTTCAACGTCCAACGTTCCTACGTTACTACGTCAAGAGCCGCACTGGGCCGCCATGCTCACCAGCTGCAGCCGGGTGTCGCGCAGGCGCGAGGCGATCACCAGCAGAATCTGGTGGATGAACTTCATGCCCATTTTGGGGTCGTCCTGGCAGGCCTTGTAGACCGCCGTTCCGTCGGCCACCAGCACCGCGGTGTCCTTGACCGCCCGGGCCGAGGCGGTGCCGCCGCTCTTGACCGTGTCGATGGCGCTGGACCACTCGATGATCCGTCCCGGGGTCAGCTCCATGGTCAGCACCAGCTTCTCGGCGTTCTGGCCCAGCCGGGTGGCCACCTCCACCGCCACCTGGCCCTCGACCAGGATCATCACCTCGCGGTTCTCGGCCTGCTCCGGGATCATCACCTCGCCGGCCCGGAACCTCCTCTCGGTGAAAAGGCTGGAGAGGCGGCTCAGCTCCGAGGGGCTGAACTCGGCGAAGATGCTGATCTTCTTGAGGGCTTCTATGTTCGACATTTCCTGTCCTCCAATGTTTCGCGTTCTTTCGCGTTCTTTTGCGTGTCCTTCGGCAAAGCTCAGGGCAGGTTTCGCGGGGAGTGGTCTATCGCTTCAGGCTGGACAGCTTCAGGGTGTCGGCGTCGCCGAAGGCCTTGTAGATGCTCTCGGTCAGCCACAGCAGCATCACCGCCGCCACCACCACGTTGGAGACTATCCCCAGCACCGTGGTCACCGGCAGCTGGGGTACCAGGCTGACCAGGGCCAGGTGGACGCCGTTCTCTATCAGGTGCAGACCGATGATTATCTTGACCGCGTCCCGGTGGACCACCAGCACGTACAGCCCCAGCACGAAGATGGTGAAGGCCAGTGTCAGCGAGGAGCGGGTGGGCTCCACCGCCGCCTGGGCCGAGGGGGCCACGAAGCCGATGTAGGTGTGCATGGTCTGGTAGAAGGCGATGAGGAACACCGCCAGCACGATGGCCGAGACCACGAAGCTCACCAGCGGCTTGATCTCCATGGTGGCCGTCCGCTTGATGTGCACCCATAAAAGCCAGGGGATGATGACCACCTTGGTGATGACGGTGATCAGGGCCCACCAGTAAAGCGAGTAGTTCTGGCTCTGTTCGGCGAAGGCCACGATGATCCCGGCCAAAAGCAGGGACTGCAGCAGCAGGAAGCCGGTGGCCGTTTTCAGGTTCCTGATCTCGGCCGCGCAAATGGAGGCGATGAAGTGGCAGGCCATCAGGGTGGTGATAAGATCGCCCATACGAGAGTTCCGAGTTGCGTGTTGAATATTTCGCCGTTAGGTCAGATCCGGTAAAGGGATTCTCCGTGCCGCCGCGCCTCTGTGGCGGTCATCGTTCCCCGGTCCTGAAGCCAACGGTCATCATCTTATCCAGTATGGTCTTGGTCTCGAAACAGCGGCCGCAGCGCTGGCAGGTGCCCATGTAGACCTCGGCCGAGATATGGAGGTCGTCGTGGACCCGGTCGGTGGCCGTCTCGAAAGCCTGGGTCATGGTGATGGCCTTCTCCGGGCAGACCTCCTCGCACCGTCCGCAGTAGGTGCAGCGCTCCAGGAAGAAGTCCAGCCGGCGGACGGCCTTGTTGTCGGTGACCACGATCAGGCGCGAGGGGCAGACGTTGGCGCAGCCGGCGCAGCCGATGCACTTCTTGACGTCGATGGCCAGCTTGCCCCGGAACCCCTCGGCCGGCAGGGCCTCGGGGTTGCGCTTTAAGGGATAGGGGAAGGTCACCCGCAGGTTCTTGAAGCAGATGATGGCTTCCTTGAGCTTTGATAGGAACATGGCTTTACGACTTTGTGAATAACCTGTTTTCCGAACGCGTAATCCGAAACTCTGAACTCGGTAACTTGGCCGTTAGTACGCCTTGGCGAATATGGCCTTCACCCTGGCCTCGGCCCCGCAATGGAAGCACTTGCCCGCCCCTCCTGGCTGATCGAAAGGAATACAGCGCGAGGTGGCCTTGGTCTCCTCCTTGATCTTGGCCTCGCATTCCCGCCCGTCGCACCACCAGGCCCGGACGAAGCCCGGCGAGCCCTCTCCGGCCATCAGATCTTTGAATTTTTCGTAGCTGTCCAATTCGAAAGTGTTGGCTTCCATGAAGTCCTTGGCTTTTTGGAACAATGACTTCTGGACCCTGTCCAATGTCATCTCGAGCTCGGTCGAGAGACGATCCACCGGCACGAAGGACTTCTCCCGGTTGTCGCGCCTGGCCAGCACCACCTGCTTCTTCTCGATGTCCTTGGGCCCGATCTCGATGCGCACCGGAACCCCGCGCATCTCCCAGTCGTTGAACTTGAAGCCGGGCGAGACGCCGTCCCGCGAATCCAGCTCCACCCGGAATCGATCCTTCAGAACTTCTCGAACCTTTCCGGCTTCCGTGAGCACCCCGTCCTTCTCCGCGTCCTTGCGCCAGATGGGCACGATCACCGCCTGCACCGGCGCCAGCTTGGGCGGCATCACCAGGCCCTGGTCGTCGCCGTGGACCATGATGACCGCGCCCACGAACCGGGTGGACATCCCCCAGCTGGTCTGCCAGGCGTGCTGCAGCTTGTTCTCCTGGTCAAGGAACTGGATGCCGAAGGCCTTGGCGAAGTTCTGTCCCAGGTTGTGGCTGGTGGCCGACTGCAGGGCCCGCCGGTCGCCCATCATGGCCTCGATGGAGTAGCTGCACACCGCGCCGGCGAACTTCTCGGAGTCGCTCTTGCGCCCGGCGATCACCGGGATGGCCGCCGTCTCCTGGGCGAAGGTCTTGTAGACGCCCAGCATCCTCACCGTCTCCTCCTCGGCCTCCTCGGCGGTGGCATGGGCGGTGTGGCCCTCCTGCCAGAGGAACTCCAAGGTTCGTAAAAAGAGTTTGGTCCTCAGCTCCCAGCGCACCACGTTGCACCACTGGTTGACCAAGATCGGCAGGTCCCGGTAGGACTTGGCCCACTGGGCGAACATGTAATTGATGATGGTCTCCGAGGTCGGCCGGACGATCAAAGGCTCCTCCAGCTTCTTGCCCCCGCCGACGGTGACCACCGCCAGCTCCGGCGAGAAGCCCTCCACGTGCTCGGCCTCTTTTTTAAGGAAGCTCTCCGGGATGAACATGGGGAAGTAGGCGTTGCGGTGCCCGGTCTCCTTGAACATTTTATCCAGCCCGGCCTGGATGTTCTCCCAGATGGCGTAGCCGTAGGGCCGGATGACCATGCAGCCGCGCACTGGGGCGTAGTCGGCCAGCTCGGCCCGCTGGATGACGTCGGTGTACCAGCGCGAGTAGTCCTCGCTGCGGGGGGTTACCTTCAGCTGACTGGTTTTATCCGTTTTTTCAGCCATTATTGCTTGTTGCACGTTTCGTGTTGCCGGTTGTTCTATACTTGTTGCCCGGGATGTTTGTCTCAAGCAAGTATTTCATCAATCTGCCGAGAGTGTTGCCGATATGGTCTGCCAACCCTGTCAAGCGATTGAATTCGTCATCTTCAATATACCTTTGGTCCAGGGCCACTATAAGCAGGCTTTTTGTTTCCCCGCACGAACCCTTGGCGATTGAAAGGAACTGAATGAATTCCCTCTTTCCGTCACGTTCGAAGCCCTCGGCAATGTTGGACATGACCGAAACAGAGGAGCGCCTGATCTGCTCTCTTAATCCGATGTCCCTGAAGAATACCGGCCTCTTGCTTACGGCGTAAACCTCTTTGACTAGTTCTCTGGCTTTCTGCCAGGCCGTAATATCCTGAAAACATTTAAACGTAGCCATTTTACTAATGCCCCTTAACACCCAACAACAAACACCTAACGCGGAACAGTGGAACTGGCCATAACGGTGCTCAGGCCCCGACGATAGCGAACACCAGCCCCACCAGCGCCGCCAGCACCACCCCGAAGTAGTAGACTAGCGACTGGTCTATCCGCAGCCGCGGGTTGACGTTGTCCACCACCCCCACCAGGGCGATTATCACTAGGATCTTGGCGGTCTGGATGAGGAACGTCGGCAGGGCCGCCAGCCCGGTCGGCCAGGGGAAGAACAGCTGCACCAGCAGCAGGGTGAAGATCACCTGCCGGGCCAGGAACCCCCAGCGGAACATGGCGTAGGTCGGGCCCGAGGTCTCAATGAACGGCCCGCCCATCAGCTCGCCCTCGGCCTCCGGGATGTCGAAGGGCAGCTTGCCCAATTGGGCCTGGATGGCCAGGAACAGGGCGGCCCCGGAGATGATCAGCGACAGCGAGGGCCCGGACACCTGCTGCATCATGGACATCTCGGCCATGCGAAAACTCTGGGTCTTTAGGGCCAGGGTGATCAGGGCTACAAATAGCACCGGCTCCACCACGAAGGAGGTCATCATCTCCCGGGCCGAGCCCACGAAGGCATAGGGCGAGCCCGAGTCCATGCCGGAGATGATGATACAGGCCGAGGAAAAACTTATGAGGTAGATGAAGAGGATGATATCGCCCCCGGCGAACGGCGCCCCGCCCCACAGGGGCACCAAGAGCCCGGCGGCTAAGGTGGCCGTCAGCGAGGCCAGGGCCGGCAGAGGCCCTAAGAATGAATGAGGCGAGCGGATGTCGTCCTTGCTCAAAAGCTTCAGGATGTCCCAGTAGGGCTGCAAAAGCGGCGGTCCGATGCGCGAGTGCACCAGGGCCTTCAGTTTGCGCAGGATGCCCTCCAACAAAGGAGATACCAGCAGCAGAAGGACCAAGGCTGCGGTTATCTTCAACACAGTGTTTAACATTTATACCTGTTTGATATGTTTGATAGGTTGGGCGCTTGCCTGTTACTTGTGTTTCATCCCCTTGATGGGGGTTTTCTTAAGATAATCAATAAGGTTGTTTACCATGGTGGATATCCCAGCAGCTTTGGTCGATAGTTCCAAATGTTCTCTCTCGGCTAGATATCTCTGGTCAACAGCAACATATAAATGGCTTCTCAACTCGCCGCATGAGCTCTTGGCTATAAAAAGGTATTGGATGAATTCCTTGTTATTGCATCTCTCAAAGCCTTCGGCAATGTTGGCCATTACCGAGACCGCAGATCGCCTCATCTGGTCAGTCAATGCGAAATCGCGCTTGAAGGTTTCTTTAGACGTTACTTCGTAAATGCACTTGGTTAGCTTTCTGGCCTCCTGCCAAATCAATAAATCCTCGAATCTTTTAACTGTCATCTCAACGCCTCAACTAAAACGAATCGAACCTATCCAACTTATCGAACTCCCTATATCGAACGTAGGTTTTTAGTCCAGTTGGCCAGCTCCTCCTGCGTGTAGACTCTGACGTCCCCGGTCGACAGATCGCAGACCTCCATCCGCTCGGTGCAGCTGAAGCAGGGATCGATCGAGCCCAGGATGATGGGGACGTCGGCCACCGTCTCCCCCTTGACCATCTCCTGGACCGTGGGCAGGTTGGGGTAGGTGGGGCAGCGCACCCGCCAGCGCAGCGGCCGGTTGTTGCCGCCGGTCAGCAGGAAGTGGACGTCCTCGCCCCGGGGCGCCTCCACCGCCGAGATGGCGATGCGGCCGGGCGGGATGTCCTCCCGGATCTCGGTGATGATGTCGCCCTCGGACAGGTCCATCAGCGCGTCCAGGCACTGGCGGACGATCTTGAACGACTCCACCGTCTCGAACAGCCGCACCAGCGTCCGCCCCCAGACGTCGTTGCTGTCCGCGGTGCAGACCTTGAAGTCCACCTGGTCGTAGGCGCAGTAGGGATGGGCCTTGCGGGCGTCCATGGGCAGGTCGGCCGCCCGGGCCACCGGCCCCACCGCCGCCCACTCGTGGCAGCCTTTCTTATCCAGTATCCCCACCTTCTCCAGCCGCATCCGCAGGGTGGTGTCGTCCTTGACCGCGTCGATGACCGCCAGCCATTCCTTTTCCATGGCGTCGATCTTCTTGCGGATGTCGGGGACCAGGCTCCTGGGTATGTCCCGCCTCACCCCGCCGATCAGGTTCATGCCGTAGGTCTTGCGGTTGCCGGAGATCCGCTCGCAGAGCCACATGATGGGCTCGCGCATCCGCCAGGTCTGCATCAGCACCGTGTCGAAGCCGATGATATGCCCGGCCACCCCCAGCCACAGGGCGTGGGAGTGGATGCGCTCCAGCTCCAGCATGATGGTCCGGATGAAGTCGGCCCGCCGCGGCGGTCTTATCCCGGCGGCGTGCTCCACCAGCTTGCAGAAGGAAACGTTGTGCACGAAGCCGCAGATGCCGCAGATGCGCTCGGCGATGAACGGGATCTGGTTGTAGGTCAGCTCCGAGTCACCCAGCTTCTCGATGCCCCGGTGGGCGTAGAAGCCGCGGTAGTCCACGTCCACCACCTTCTCCCCCTCGACGTAGAGCCTAAAATAGGTGGCCTCCTCGAACACCGGGAAGTACGGCCCCATGGCGATGACGGTGGTGTTGGGCGGGTTGTCCTTGAACTTGTAGGCGTTCTCGGGCGCCGGCTCCGGCTTGGTCTGGTAGTCGAACTCCTTGCGCAGGGGATAGACGCCCTGAGGCCAGTCGTCGGCCAGCACCAGTCGCCGCGGGTCTGGGTGGCCCGGGAACTCGACGCCCAGCAGGTCCCGGATCTCCCGCTCCGACCAGTTGGCCCCCTTGATGACCGGGGTGAAGGAGGGCACCTGAGGCTTGGCCGTATCGGCCGACACGTCCAAGGTGACAAAGAAGTGGTCTTCGTCGAAGGTGAACAGGTGATAGACACCGAACCGCTTCTTGATGTCCCGCTCGTCCGAGCCGACGGACAGTAGGTAGCGGGCCTGGGTCTGGTTGTGGAGCAGGTCGGCAGCCTGGACCACCGAGTCCGGCCTTACCTCGACCCACAGCTGGTCGGGGATGGGCTCGCTGTGGCCCAAAAAACCCTGGCCCAATCTGACTTTGAGTATGGAGAGTATTTCCAGTTTAGTCATTACTTTACAAAATAGAGATTTGAAGATTTTTATGATTATTCGGAGAAAAACTTAATATCCGTTCGGAATTAGCCGCCTTTTTAGAAATTTTAATATACTCGTATATTAAAAGCGCCATCCGCTAGTCTTGCTGCCAGATCATCGGATCTTCATAATTCTTCTTCGCCATTTTCCCCATGCTCTAACTTCTCCAACTTCTGGAATCTATCGTTTCACCGCACCATGAACATCACCGCCATGGCTTTAGCGGAGCCCGATAGGTCTATTTTCTTCGGTATACTACCTTGCCGGTGCGTTTTATCTCCGCCAGGAAGGTGCCCGGCTGGGGCTTGGCGAACTCCCTGGCCGTGTAGCCCATGGGATCAATTATTTCCTCTATCTCCCATTTGATGCCGCCCAGAAAAACCTGCCTCTGGAAAACGTTCTTTCCGTTGAAAAACGGCGATACGATAGCCAGGTCCAGGTCGCTTCCCTTGCCTGCCTGTCTGCGCGCTTGCGAACCGAAAAGAACGATTCTGTCCACCTCAGCCCCGCGGTTGCGGAAGGCCCCGACGATCTCGCGGACGGCCCGGTCTATATTTGTTTTTCCAGCCATTTTATCATCCTCTCGGTTTCCGCTATGATATTCTCCATTTCCTTCCGGGAGTAACTCTGATGAATCGCGCGGAAATCATCGGAGTATCTTATGGGCACGCTGAGGCCGCTCAGCTTTTGCAAGATTACTTGGTTCTCCTTTGGGACCTCCAATCCCGATAACCGCAGCAGCAAAAGCAGATCGTGCGTCTTTGGGGGCATCTTCTCGGCGAACTCCGTGATCTTGGCCTTCAACATTTTCTCCACCGCCAAGTGGCACATGAAAACTGAATAAACGTTCCTTCCGCCCTTGAAAATGCTTTTAGCAGTTTTCAGATCGTATTTGGCCCCGTCAATCCAATTCCTGGTCGCTTTTTTCATGGATGAATATTCCGTAACCGCAAGAATGATCTTATCTGGGCAGGTTTCACCTCACCAAAAACATCACCGCCATGGCCACGGCCGCGCCCAGCACCATCCACAGCAGGTACCACTGGGGGAAGCCGGAATGGGTGCGGGAGAAGCCCTCCAGCATCTTGTGGCCCAGAAAGGCCAGCGGCCGGTACAGCCAGTCGTCAACATCCAAGAGATGCTTTATTTTGAATGATTTTTTCAGCTTGGGCACCGGCCAGCGGGGATAGACGCCCTCCTGAGTATAGGAGCCGATGCGGATGTTGAAGTGCTGCTTGAAGGTCTTGAAATAGCTGGAGGCCAAGTAGCGCACCTGCTCCGGCCGCTGCACCTCGCCCGAGTACCAAAGCTCCGAGATCTTTTCCCTGGCCCCGCCCGAGCGCCACAGCAGCCAGGACAGCCCGCCCAGTCCGCCCAAGATCAAAAGGAGATAGAGCGGCCGGTACCAGGCCACGAAACCCTCGCCGAAGTTGAGACCTAAACCACCATTTGACAGGTCAGCCAATGAACCCAGCGGCGGCCAGTAACCCGGCGGCAGCAGCGCCGAGATCCCCTGGTAGAGCCCGCAAAAGACTGCGGCCGCCGAAAGTCCCAGCAGGACGGCTGAGGCGGCCAGCAGCGCCTGGGCTGTTATCATGGATCTCGGCACGTCTTGGTTAACATTCTGGTTTCTTTCCAGACGCTGGCCCAAAAACGATAGGCCGAAATATTTTATCACCACGGCCAGGGTCAGCAGGCTGGTGAAGATGGCCAGCAATCCGCAAACCAGGACGAAGGACATGCTGCCTCCGGCGTTGAGGGTCGATTGATAGATCAACCATTTGGAGGCGAACCCGTTCATCAGCGGAAAACCAGCCAGCCCCATGCCGGCTACCAGGGCCGAGGCCGCCGTCCATTTCATATATTTACCCAACCCCCCTAACAAGTCCAATTGGCGCTGACCCGTCCTATACTGCAGGGAGCCGGCCGAAAGGAACAATAATGATTTGGAAGCGGCATGGCCGAGGATATGGAATAGGGCCGCGGCTAGGGCCAGGGCCGCCAGGGCCGGACTGATGGTGGCAAAGATCAGCGACACCCCCAGCGCCAGGAGCACATAGCCGATCTGCCCCACCGAGGAGAAGGCCAACATCCGCTTGGTGTCGTTCTGATAGAGGGCGGCCATGGTGCCGATAAACAGCGAGACGGTGCCGAAGACCGCCATCACCGTGCCCCAGGTGTGGGAATAAGAGAATACCGGCAACATCCCCCAGAAGACGCGCAACAGACCGTAGATGCCGATTTTGATCATCACCCCGGATAGGATGGCGGACACCGGCGAGGGCGCGGCCGGGTGGGCGTCGGGCAGCCAGTCGCCGAAGGGGAAGACGCCGGCCTTGGTGGCGAACCCCAGGAAGAAAAGCAGCAGCACGGTGTGCAACAGGGCCGGGTTGTCCGAGGCCAGAAGCCCCATCACCGGCCGCAGGGCGTCCAGGTCGAACGACTGGCTGTAGTGGTAGAGGACGTTGGCGGCGATGATGATGCCGGCAGTGCCGATGTGGGTCATCAGGAAGTACTTGAACCCGGCGTTGACGTTCTTCTTGTCACCCCACTCATAGACCACCAGACCGTAGGAGGTCAGGGTCATGAACTCCCAGAAGACGATGAAGAAGAACAGGTCCCGCACCACCACCACCCCGAACATGCCTAAGATAAAAAGGAGGAACAGCGGGTAGTAGCGGGCCAGGGACTCCTTGTAGTGCTGCATATATTGGACCGAGAACAGGCCGGCCGCCCAGGAGACCACGGCGATCACCAAAAGAAAGATGGCCGACAGGGCGTCCACCTTCAGCAGGAACGAGGCCCCCAGTCCGGAGATAAGAAACAGCGGCTTGTCCGGGTTGTAGGCCCCACCCCAGAGCACCGCCAGGGCCGCGTAGAGGAAGCCTAGGCTGGCCAGGGTCTGGAAGCCCAAAGAGACCCAGCCGATGCTGCGCCGGGAGTAGGGCATGAACAGGCAGGCGGCCGCGCCCAGCAGCAGCACGGCGAAGGAGGCCAGGATGATGAGTTGTATGGTCATGACTAACTGTAAATGGAGTATTCTAAATGTAGACTGCTTTAATCAACAACTTCCATGCGCAGCCGAACTGGACGGCCAGCAGGGATTTTAAAAGAGTAAGGCAAATTAAAGATTTCCGTTTCATCCGCGAAAATCGTTCGACTGAGCTCACGGCGAAGTCCGTGGTAAAAAAGCTTATTGCACCAGCTCACCCGCAACAGCCCCAGGGACGCTACAATCCCAACCGCTTCCTTATCTCATCCCTGATATTCTGGGCGGCCCGCCTGGCTTCGTCGGCCTCTTCCTGTGTCACTCCGCCGCCCGCGGCTGTCGGATAGCGGGGCTCAATGTAGTAGTCGGTCAACCGGTCACAATCCTCGACGATGTTTTCCAAAGTGCCGTCGGCCTTCCTGCACTCAGCTAGCAGTTCGGTCAGATCATGGATCTTGGAGAAGGACAGGTTCCGGGCCACGATGAAAGCCTTTAGATATTTTTCGGCCGTCTGCTGAAAATGGAAGCAGATTAGACCTTAGAAGGCTTTTTCTCCACTCAGCCCCTGCAGAGCGAAAAGGTAGTCCTCCTCCGCCCTCTCCGCCCACTCCAGTATTATCTCCCTCTCAGCCATGAAGTGTCTTTCCCTCGTTGAGCACCGATTTTATGAAGGGATCACCGAGCTTCACCCGCCTTTCGAGCTCCTCCGGCGTATACACTAAAAAATCGGTAGCCACGTGCTTGTCCACCAGCCGCCGCACCTGGCGCATCCGCTCCCGGCGGTTCTGGGGCACGTCCTGTTTGACGATCAGGAAATCCAGGTCGCTGTCTGGCCCGAACTGTCCCCTGGCCGCCGAGCCGTACAGCACCACCTTCTGGGCCTGGTATTTGTCCACCAGTTGGCGGGTGATGGAGTCAATCTCCTTTTTTAGATCCGCATCAGACATGGCGTTTTCTCGGCTGTCTCCTGAAACACATCGAACCTATTGAGCTTTTCGAACTTCAAGAACTTCATCTGACCAGTTTCACCAGCGGCAGGCCCAGCATGGGCGCGATCGCCGTCAGGATCATGAGGACGATCAGCACCGCCCGGGTGGTATTGGGCACCCGCTCGATGTTCTCCACCTTGGCCGAGGGCGCTCCGAAGAACACCTTGTGGGCCACGAAGAAATACCAGGCGAAGGCGATGATGATCTCGGCCACGAAGGGGATGATCAGCAACAGGGCGGTGGTGCCGCCGATCTCTATCACCCCCTCCATCAGAAAAAGCTTGGACCAGTAGCAGGAAAGCGGCGCGATGCCGGTCACCCCCAGGGTGCCGATGATGAAGGCGATGGAAGTCACCGGCATGGTCTTGGTGAGGCCGGAGAGTTCGTCCATGTTACGGGTGCCGGTGGAATAGGCGATGGCGCCCACCGAGATGAACAGCAGGGCTTTGGCCGGGGCGTGGCAGATGATGTGGAGGACGGCCCCCTGGAACCCGTAGTAGGAGCCCATCACCCCCAGGCCGATGCCCAGGAAGATGTACCCCAGGTGGGCGATGGTGGAGTAGGCCAGAAATTTCTTGAGGTCGTTCTGGAAAAAGAACAGGAACAGGGCGGCCAGCATGGTGAGGACGGCGAAGGCGGCCGTCAGCAGGCCCAGCCAGTGGTCGAAGCCCACGGTGGACACGGCCACCCTGGCCATCAGGTAGACGCCGGCCTTGACCATGGCCGCGGCGTGCAAATAGCAGGAGACTGGGGTGGGGGCGGCCATGGCGTTGGGCAGCCAGGCGAAGAAGACGATCTGCGAGGCCTTGGCCCAGGCGGCCACCAGCAGCAGCAGGAAGACGGCGGTCCTGGCCCCGGGCGAAAGAAAGTTGATGGCGTCGAAGGCAAAACTGCCGGTGCCCACGTAGAGCACGATCAGGGCGATCAGAAAGAAGATGCCTCCGAAGAAGGTTTTGATCAGGGCCTCGAAGCCTGCCTCCAGCGAGTCCTTATCATGATAGTAGGAGATTAAGGCCCAGGAGCAGATGGTGGTCATCTCCCAGAAGATGAACAGCTGTAGAAAGTTCGGCGACAGAGCCACCCCCACCATGGCCCCCACGAACAGCAGATGCCACCAGTAGAACCGCCGTTTTCCTCCCTCTATCGGATGGTAACGGTTTTTTGGCGACAGGTAGTCACGGGAGAACAAGGTGACCAGCAGGCCGATGATCGTGGTCACCAGCAGCAGCACCATGGCCAGGGAATCGATGTAAACTCCCAGCAGGCCCTTGGCCTCGCTGATCCATGGCCAGCGGACGAAGGTCAGCCCGAACTGGCGGCCGGAGTAGAGGGCCAGCGCCCCCAGGGAAAGCAGACAGACCAGCCAGGCCGCCGTGGCCGCCCAGGCGTCCTGGTGTTTCTCCCGCAGGGCTTGGGAGGCGGCGGCCGCTGCCAGAGGCAGGGCCAGCATGACGATTAAAAGAGGACCGAGCATGTTACCCATATCGTTTAACTGTTCAGTGTACTTTCCGCCCCCTGTTCTTGCCCAAGCCGGCCGGGGCGGCCCCGGTGATGATCTGCACCAGCATGTCCATGCTTTGGTCGACCTGCGAGGACAGACCCTTGCCCAGCTCGATGCTTTTAGGCTGCAGGCCCAGCACCTTGACCTCGGCCCCGGCTAGGCGCTCCCGGATGAGCCGGATGAACATCATCAGGGGCAACTGATGGGTGGAGACGGTGATCTTCTTGCCCAAGCTCTCCGGCTCCAAAAGAACCGCCTCGCCCGGCTTGCCCCCAAAGGCCACGGCATCGGCTATCAGCACCCGGGAGGGCTTGAGGGCCAGCACCTGCTCCAGGCAGTCCTCCGGCTCCTCGCCGGCGTCGATGGTCTTGAAGGGCACCGCCTCGCCCAGCCGCCCCACCAGCTCCGGTCCGAACCCGTCGTCGCCCCGCAGGGGGTTGCCCACGCCCACCAGCACCGACTGGCTGTCCAGGCTCTTGAGATAGGTGACCAAATCATGCATAAATTCAAAAACCCAAGCACCAAAATCAAAAATGGAATTTGGAATTTTGGATTTTGGATTTCATCAGAAGGCTTCTTCGGCCAGGCCCTTGATCTCGGAGTAGTCGAACACCGGTCCCTCGGTGCACACGTACTTGTGGCCGATGCAGCAGTGGCCGCACTTCCCCACCCCGCACTTCATGTAGCGCTCCAGGGTGGAGACGATCTGTTTCTCGGGAAAGCCCATCTTTAAAAGCTCGATGATGACGAATTTGATCATGATGGGCGGGCCGCAGGTGTAGACCACGGTATTGGGGATGTCCAGCTTGAGCTTGGGGAACAGGGTGGTGACCACCCCCACGTTGTGGGTCCAGGAGGCGTCGGCCACGTCCACCGTCAGCATCAGCTCCAGGTCGTCCCGCTTGGCCCACTCGGAAAGCTGGTACTTATACATCAAAAGTTCTGGCGTCCGAGCGCCGTAGACGATGGTGAACTTTCCGTACTCGGCCCGGCGATTGAAGATGTATTCTATCATGGAGCGCAGCGGCGGCAGGCCGATGCCGCCCCCCACCACCAGGATGTCCTTGCCCCGGGAATCGATCTTGTCCAAAAAGCTGTTGCCCAGCGGCCCCTTGATGCCCACCCGGTCGCCCTCCGAAAGCGCGTGGAAGGCGTTGGTCACCCGGCCGCAGGCCCGGATGGTGAAGGTCATCACTCCGGGCTCGGAGGGATCGGTGGTCAGGCCGAAGGGGGCTTCGCCCTCACCGAAGACCCCGGCCTCGACGAACTGGCCGGGCCGGCAGCGGAAACTTTCGGCCTCCTTTTTGTCCAGTATCCTGACGTCGAAGGTCTTAGTGTCCGAGGACTCGTCGGTGATCTTGGTGACCTCGGCCAGGTAGGGAACGTAGATGTTGGGGTTCATCTTAAGTCGGAAGTCAGAATTCAAAAGACAGAAATGGTTACTTGACTAAAAGCAGCCTCTTGACCTCGCCGCCTTCCGCCGTCGACAGCCGGTAGAAGTAGGCCCCGTTCGGCAGACCCCGGCCGTCAAAGCCGAGGGCGTGCCTACCCGCCGGAAAATCGCGGTCGGCCAGGACCCGCACCTCCCGGCCCAGCTGGTCGTAGACGGTGACCGTGGCCCGGCCAGGCCTGGAAAGCATGAACTCGACCACTGCCTGCTCCGCGGCCGGGTTGGGGTAACTCTGTTCCAGGAAAATGCCCGGCTTTGACGCTTCGCCGGGTCCGGCCGCCACTTCGGTAACTCCCAGGGAGTACACTGAAAGCACCGAGGGAAACGAACCGGCGGTCCCGCTGGAGCGCTCGATGCCCAGCTTGACGGTGTTGCTTCCCGGGGTGGTGCCCATGAACTTGGGGTAATATGAGTAGCTGCCGCTGGACCAGTTCCTGACCACCGCCCCGGTGGACAGGTCCACGATCCGCGTTGAGTAGCGGTTGGTGGTCAGGCTGTACTCGTATACCAAGATCTCCGGGTGCCCGTTGCCGTTGGCGTCGTTGATGTAGTTATACCAGACGTAGGTGTAGGTGCCGCATGACATGGCCGGGCTGTAGACCTGGTTGAGGTTGTCGGCGTCGTATACCCGGCAGACCCCGGCGGCGCTGTCCAGGGCGCTTAGGTAGGTGACCTTGCCGGTGGACAGGTTCGAAAGCGCGCACTTGTACCCGGTGGTCGACGGGCTGGACCACAGCGAGTCGATGCTGGCGTTGGCTGACGGGCCGACTAAGACCAGCACGGCCATCAGCCGCGTCAACCGCAGCGCCGTTTTCATCATACTACCCCTCAATGAAAAATTACTCCGTGTCTCCGTGCCGTAGTTCACCCTGAGTCCGCCGAAGGGTGGCAAACGGTCATTCCACTTTCCGCATCCAGCGCACCACCGTGGCCATGTCCACCCCGCCCGGGCAGGCGATGACGCAGCGGCCGCAGCCCACGCAGCCGATAACAGGGTTCTTCTCCAGGTAGTCCATGGAAAGCTTATGGTAGAACCAGCGCTGTCGGCGGTCGGCCCGGCTCGGCCTGGGATTATGTCCCGAGACCTCGCGGGTGAAGCCGGCAAAATCGCAGGTATCCCAGGAGCGGACGCGAGCCCCTTCGTCCTCCGAGTTTTTAATATCGTCCACGTCGAAGCAGGAGCACATGGGACAGGCGTAGATGCAGCCGCCGCATCCGATGCAGTAACCGGCCACCTTTTCCCAGAACCTTCGGTCAAGCCGGCCCTGGTCCATTTTCCTCATGGCCTTGGCAAAGAAGCTGACCGGCTCCTGGAAAGACCTTTCGGATTCCACCTCCAGCCGCCGCCGCTCCTTGAGCTCGGCCTCGGAGCCGGTGCCGAAGAACTCCCTGTTGCTTTCGACGAACTCCCCGCCCTTGTCGCTGCCGACCTCGGCCAGGTAGCGGTCCCCCAGGTCGCACAGCTGGACATCGAAGCCCTTGGAAAGGAATGGCCCGGTGTCGGTGCAGACGCAGAAGCACTTTGGTCCGGCCCGATTGCAGGCCAAGGCAATGAATACCGCCTGCCGGCGTCGGGCCTGATACAGCGGATCCGGCAGGTTTTCCCCCGGCTTCCAGTCCGGCCCGGACTTCATCCCCAGCCCGAAGAAGCTGTCGAAGTAGTTGACCGCCGACATATCGCACGGCCTGATGCCCCAGATCACCGCCGGGCCGCGCTCCTGGGGCTCCTTGAGCACAATCTCCCGGCCCTTTTTCTCGAACCCGAAAAGGGTTTCGGCCTGGGGAAAGACGTAACGCTTGGGGCCCAAATAGCCGTTGATATAATCCGGCGCCAGGTCCTCGGCTCGGCTGAGCCGGCTGAAGAAGGTGTCCTGGTTTTGGCCGGTCATCGGCCCCCAGACCTCGGCCCGGCCGTCGATCAGTTTCTTGAGCAAAGCCGGCACCCGGCTCTTCTCCAGCGCATACAAATTCTTATCGGCCATATTTTTAAAGGATTGGATGGCAGGGTGGGAAATTAATTATTTCACAATCGGTATAAAAAGTCAAGGGATTTCCTCGCGCTGCCTGTCGGTCACTTCTGGTGCGAATCGTCGGCCTCCATCAACACAATGCGGTATCCCAACAGCGCCTCGCTGGCCGCGAAAAAGACTCCGGCCAGCACCGACAGCACTCCGGCGATGAACAACATCAGGGCGGCCGCCTCCGGCCAACCGGCCAGTATCCTAAGCCCGATGAAGAGGGAGGCCAGGATGAACAGGGCCACGGCCGCCGAATAGCCCACCACCGCGTTGCGCACCAGCCTCAAACGGTGCAGCAGCTCCCCCAGTTGAACGGCAATGCTCTCCAGCCTGGCCCGCTGCAGCTCGTCCCCGGGTTGGGCCGCCTTCAACCGGCGCCGTTCCTCGTTCAAAAGCCGAATGCGGCCGACCACCATGGAGTATTTGTTGTTCATGCCCAAGATTAAAAGGCCGCAGGCCGAGATCATCAGGCCGGGCGCCAGCATGGCCTGGATGACGTTGATGGCGGTGATCGATATCTGCATGTCGGCTATCGGTTCGTCTTCTTAATTATTCTTTGGAAAAGCTCCCGGTGGATCGGCGTCTTCAGACCCGATTCCTCGGATTTATTTAAAACATACTCGGTGAAGACATCCAGTTCGGCCGGCCGGCCGGCCTCGATGTCCATTTGCATCGAGGTCCTGATCTCCGGCGGTATCTTTTCGGCCAGGTCCAGATTTTCTGCCAACAGCGACCGTTTCAGCCTCACCCCTTGGGCCGCCGCCAAGGCCATGATCTCCTCCATCAGGCCGAGGAACTGCCGCCGCCTCTGGCCGTCGCGCACCGCCTGGCCGATGGAGAGCCCGGTGGCCGCCGTCAGGGTGGCCAGGGAGCCCACGAAAAGGTATTTCTCCCAAAGCCTGGTTTTAATGTCGGCATCCAGCACCGCCTTGACTCCGGCTTCCTTAAGCAGCGTCTCTGTCCAGCAAAACCGCTCTGTTTCTCCCTGTTCCGGGCCGAAAAAAAACTTCCCCGCCCCGCCCACCTGCCGCACCACCCCGGGAGACTCGATATGTGCGCTCAAGTAGATACAGCCAGGCAGCATCACGATTTCCGGAATGATTTTCCGGATTCGTTCGCCGATGTCCACACCGTTGAGTGCGGTCAGCAGCAGGCTGCTTTCGTCAAGACAGCCCCCCAGCCTTTCCAGCGCCGGCTCCAAGCTCCGGCTTTTAACGCACAGAATAGCCAGATCCAGCTTTCCCGCCTCGTCCGGATCGTCGGTGGCTATGGTCGGGCGGACCAGGTGCCTATGGTCCCGGGTTACATAGCTCAAACCATGCTGCCTGATGGCCTCGAGGTGAGGCCCGCGCTGGATGAAAACGATCTGGTGCTCGGCGATGAATCGGCCGGCCAGCTTGGCCCCAAAGTAGCCGCCGATGCCGCCCAGCCCTATGATCCCGATGCGCATGGAAATCGATTATGGCTCTTTCCCATAGCGATGAAAAGGCGTTATTAATCCGTCTCCAGGGGCAATAAATTTTTAAGCTCTTCCTTGAGCGACTCCTGGTCCCCGGGCACCAAAAAGAACAGCCAACCGGTTCCGAAAGGATCCTGGGCCAAAGGCTTTAAGTCGTGTCTGACCGTTTCGTTGACCTGAACCACCCGGCCCGAAACCGGCGACCACAGCCGGTGGACCCGGTCCCGGCTGTCCACCACCTTGACGCAGGCCTGTCCCTGGGAGAGCTGGTCGTCCTTCTGCGGCAGCTCGATCTCGCCGATGTGGCCGATGGTCTCCAGGAACATGGGATGCATCCCCACCCGGACGCTGCCGTCCGTCTCCAGTCTGGCCCAGGTGTTTTCCGGGATGGCATAGGCCGCCTGTTTGGCCTGGGGCCGTCCGGCCTTGCCCGCCCCGATCTTCTGCCTGGCCAAAGCTCGGCGCACCACCGCCCGCAGCTCGGCCGGGGTAAAGGGCTTGGTGATGTAGTCGAAGGCCCCCAGTTTCACCGATTCCACCGCGGTCTTGACCGAGGGGAACCCGGTGATCATTATGACCAGGGACTCTGGCCGGCGACTCTTGAGCTCGGCCAAAAGCTCCATGCCGTCCATGCCCGGCATCATCAGGTCGGTGATCACCACTTGGAACTCCTTCTTGCCGTCCATCTCCAGGGCCTGGCGGCCGCTGCGGGCGTACTCCACCTCCAGGTCCTTCTCCGCTATGGCGCTGGCGATGCTTTTGCCGACGGTCGGCTCGTCGTCAACTACCAGGATCCGGGCTTTTTTGGCCATGCTCCTGCTCCTTGTGTCCTATATTTTTGCTTTCTATGGGCAAAGTTATGGTAAACGAAGCGCCCCGGCCCTCTTGGCTGAAGGCGGCGATGCTTCCCCCGTGCTGCTGGATGATGCCGTAGCTGATGGCCAACCCCAGGCCGGTGCCCTTGGCGCCCTTGGTGCTGAAGAAGGGATCGAATATCCGGCTTAAAAGCTCTTTGGGAATCCCGCCGCCGGTGTCCTGGAATGAGATTACGGCCATCCGCTTGTCCGCATCCAGCCTGGTGGCGATCTCCAGGCTGCCTCCCCCAGGCATGGCGTCGGCCGCGTTGAGGATGATGTTGGCAAACACCTGCCTCAGCTTGCCCTCGTCGGCCGGGATTTTGGGCAGGGAGGGGTCCAGCCGGGTTTCCACCGCCACCTGGTGCAGCAGCAGCTGGCTTTCCATGATCAGCAATGTCTTTTCGATGGCCGCGTTCATGTCCACCGGCCTCATGTTGGGCACCGTCTGCCTGGCGAACTCCAGCATTCCCTTGACGATGGCGCTGCAGCGTTCGGTCTCGCCGATGACCAGAGCCAGGTTCTCCCGGAGCCGGCTGTTTTTCGGCAGCCGCTCTTCCATTAGATGGGCGTTGAGCAGAATCGAGGTCAGCGGGTTGTTGATCTCGTGGGCGATGCCGGCCGCCATCTTGCCCAGCGAGGAAAGTTTTTCGGTCTGCAGCAGCTGGTCGCGCGCCTCCTCCAGCTCCCGGGTGCGGTCCCGCACCCTTTGCTCCAAAGACAGGTTGAGCTCCCGGTATCCCTGGGTCACCCGGGCCAGCTCCTCGGCCATCCGGTTGTAGGATTCCCCCAGCTGGCCGATCTCATCATCCGAGCTCGTCCTCACCCGGTGGCCCAGATTGCCCCGGGCGATCTCGCCGGTGGCCGCCACCAGCTCCCGCACCGGCCGGATAATGCGGCCGGCCGCCCAGTTGGCGGTCACCGCCAGCCCCAGCACCGTCAGCAGCGCGATGCTCAGATAGATGAGTATGATCCGGTTCCGCAGCCTGGTGAACGGCGCCTCCAGCACCCCGGCATAGAGCATGCCGATGATCTTGCCGCTGATATCGCGGATCGGCTCGTAGGCCGCAATCCGCCAGGCATCCACCACAAAGGCCCGTCCCGTCCACCGGCTGCCCCGCTCCACCGTTTGGCGGTAAACCTCCTCGGATACCCTGGTCCCCAGGGCCCGGCGGCCGTCGGGCATGGTGACATTGGTGGCCACCCGGCAGTCTTCCAGAAAGATGGTGACCGAGCCCAGGTCCCGGCCATTGAAATTTTCCTCCCGGTAGAGTATGCGCTTGGCCCGGTCCACCAGCTCGGTGGTGTTGTTGACCAGCATCCCGCCATAGAGCACGGCCTGGATCCGGCGCTGGGAATCGAGTATCGGAGAAGCGGCCACTATCATCAGCCCGTCGGTCTCCAAAGCTCCGGTTTTCTCCATCGCTTTGGGCGTGCTTGTTGTGGCGATCTCGGCCCTTTGGGCCAGATCTCCGCCTTCTCTCTGCAGCTGCTCCCGGCTGAAGCGTTCCGAGGAAATGACGGTCTTCTTGGACCACCCAACCCACTTGGCTAGGTCGTTCTGGTAGCGGTCGCCCGAAACCTCGGGGTTCCTGGCCCGAAGCAGAACTTTTCCCCCAGGGTCGGCCAGGGTCAGAAAATCAAGCCCCTTTTGCTGGCGCAGCTTCTCCAGCTGCCCGGCCACGGCCTGGCGGCCGGATCCTTCCCGCCACTGTTCCGGCTCCAATCCCTGGACAGCCAGCTCCACTGCCGAACCTATAAACTCGCCCTCCTTGCGGTATATCTCGATCAGGCCGCTCAGGTCCTGGCGCACCCGATCCTGGGCCTGGCGCATGATGGCGGTACCGATCAGAGTGATCCCGGCCGCGGCCGACAGGGCCACCCCGGCCACCATCACCGCCGAAAAGGTCAGTATCAGCTTGGCTTTGAGGGAACGGCCCAGCCGCCGTGCCAGATCTGAGACAGATCCGGATTTCAGGCATCGCCATATGCTGGCTGGCAGCGACACTGTGGATTTCGTTTCAGTTGCGGATTAGGTTGACGATCACCGCCCTTATGGCGGTCATCTCCTCGATGGCAAACCGCGCCCCCTCCCGCCCCAGGCCCGAGCCCTTGTTGCCGCCGTAGGGCATATGGTCTATACGGTAGGATGGGAAATCGTTGATCATCACTCCGCCGACGTTCAATTTTCTGACGGCTGCCAGGGCTCGGTCGATGTTGGTGGTGAAGATGCCGGCCTGAAGCCCGTACTGGCTGTCGTCGGCCAAGCGGACGCCCTCCTCGAATGACTCCACCGGGAAGACCACGGTCGCCGGCCCGAAGATCTCGTCCTTCACTATTTTCATGTCGGGCCTGGCTTTGATCACCACCGTTGGCGGGTAGATCGCCCCCTGTCGCTGGTGCCCGCAAATCACCCTAGCCCCCTGGTCCACCGCCTCCTGCACCCAGGACTGCACCCTTTGGGCCTCGGCCTCCGAGATCATTGGCCCGATGTCGGTGTCCGGCTCCACCGGGTTTCCAATCTTCAATTTCTTGGCGGATTCCACCAGCCGGCCTAGAAACTCGTCGTAGTGTTTTTGGTGGACGTAGATCCTCTGCACCGAGATGCATACCTGGCCCTGGTTGTAAAAAGCTCCCAAGGTGCACCTTTTGACTATGTAGTCGAGGGAACCGATATCCTCGTCGATGACCACGGCCGAGTTGCCGCCCAGCTCCAGCGTTACCCGCTTCATCCCAGCCTTGCGGATGATTCCCTCGCCGACGGTCCGGCTTCCGGTGAAGCTGACCTTAGACACCCGCGGGTCGCCCACCAGCAGGTCGCCGATCTCGCCGCCCGGGCCCGGCAGGACCGAAAGCGCCCCCTCCGGCAGCCCGGCCTCGATAAAGGCTTTTCCCAGCTCCAAGCCCGAGAGCGGCGTGGCCGAGGCCGGCTTGAGGATGACCGGGCAGCCCGCGGCCACCGCCGGCCCCAGCTTGTGGGCGGCCAGGTTCAGCGGGAAGTTGAACGGCGAGATGGCGGCCACCACCCCGATGGGGAACCGCTCGTAAAATCCCCAGCGGCCCTCGCCCGATTTCCCGGCATCCACCGGGATGGTCTCGCCATGGATTCTTTTGGCCTCCTCGGCGCAGTATTCTAGGTTCTCTACGGTGCGCTCGGCCTCGGCCTTGGCGTAGCGGTAGGGTTTTCCGGCTTCGCGGGCAATGAGCTTGGTCAGCGATTCCCGCCGCTCCCAGAGGATGCCGGCCGCCCTCTTGATGATCTCCGCCCTCTTGTGGGCCGGCATGGCCGCCATCTCGTCTTTGGCCCCGGCCGCCACCTCCAGGGCTTGTTCCACCTCGACCGGGCCGGCTATCGAGACCTCCTCAAAAGCATCTCCGGTATATTTGTCGAGCACAGGAAAAGTTTTTTCGGGGTAGGCCTCCCTGCCAGCAATAAGGACTGGGATTGCTCTGGCCATTTTCTTGGCTCCTGCTGTCTTTTTCGACTGATTTACGCAGACTTCTCTGGCTGCCTGGAGCTTGGGCGAAGACTTTCTCGTTCCCCTAGCTTTCGGCCGCTTGGTTATTTTTGCTTTCGCTTTGGCCATTTTAACCCGTCGTCTTTAGGGACTTGCGCTTGGCCACGCCCAGTATCAGGCCCAGGACGATGGCCAGCAGCGCGGCTACGATCACCCGGAACTCGGCCGGCAGCATGAAATTTATGGTGTGCACCGGCAGCCAGAACCAGACGATGGCCCCGCCCACGATGCGGAACATGTTGTCCCAGTCTATGCCCCGGTAGACCTCGATCAACGGCCATTTTTTGAAAAGCTCCCCCCGCTCGATCAGCGTGTCGGTGATGCGATGGAAGACCATGAAGGGGAAGGCGAAGACCGCCTGCAGGAAGAACGATTTCCAGAAGGCGGTCAGCCACTTGACCCCTCTGCCCGGCAGCATCCCCTGCTCCAGCAGCCCATCGACTCCGGCCGAGAACAGGGGAAAGGCGATGGTCAGCATGACACCGATAACGGCCCAGACCAAAACTCGCTGCCACAGCCTGGCGCCGGACAGCTTCCATTTTCCGGAGACAACCTTCCACGAAAGCAGCTCGCCCATGGTGCCCAAAAGGGCGAACTTGGCCATGCCCATGAAATAGGGATAGGCCTTGGTCAGCGCCACGAAGACCTCCCGCGACTGGGGGACGCCGAGCACCGCCAGGACGGCGGCCAGGAGAAGCAGCCAGGTTAAGGTGATTACTAATTGCATATAGTGTATATTCCCTGTCTTTTGGGCATGGCCAGCTTTGTCCCCTCTATGCAAGAGGGGATCAAGGGGTGTGTCTTGCGTGTAAATAGATGATGAAACCGACACACCGCCGGCCCCTCTCAAGAGGGGACAAGGTAGCAACAAGTCCTGTTCATCGAGTTAAATCCACATCGATGATCCCGTTCTCCGCCGCGTACTTCCTGGCCTCGGCCTCATCGGCGAAGGTTTTGATGACATCGAACTCGCGCCACTCCTTTTTCCCGTTGATCTCGGCCTCGATGGTTCGTCTGGCCTCGCGCCCCTGGTTTGGCGGATCGATGTCCAGCAGGCAGATTTTGGGCTTGTCCATCTCGCGGCACTTGGCGCACCTTTCCGGCCCCCGGGCGCAGTGGGCCAGGCGGATGTTCCTTATTATGTACTTGGGCATGACGGTGGCTCCTGGCGTTTTTTGGGCTTCCCGGACCGACGGCGACACGCATCCCGTCCCCCCGTCCCTTTTCTGCCCGCAGATGAGAAATACGGCCAAGAGGAAGGCGGTCAGCCTAAGAAAATGCTTCATGTCTTCTCCCGGCCATTATTGTAAACCATTTGGCTTTTTTTCGCAATAGAAAAGGGGCAAATCGCTTTGCCCCATATAAGTGGATGAAAACAAAAAAACGTGCCCATCCGTGGCTAAATAATATCCCTCACCTGTTTAATTGCTTCCTCCAGCCCCCGCGCCACCGCCGGCGTCAGTTCCTCTCCGAAGTTCTCAACCTCGGCCGCCTCGATGCCGAATATGATGATCTCCTCGGGAAGGCTCATACCCAGCGCCTTTCCCGCCCCCAGCGCGGTCGGCAGGTCGGCGTCGTGGCTGCTGGCCAGATTGCGGGTCCTGGGCAGGTCGGCCAGCGAGAATCTCCGCACCGTCCCCGGCGCCGCTCCGGTCTGCATGGCGTCGATGATGATGGCCCGCGTGTAGCCTGACAGAACGTCCAACAATCTGAGCCCCCCGGCATAAACCTCTCGAACCTCT
>CAZPNX010000008.1:0-6376 GCA_964588285.1 uncultured bacterium | reverse complement strand
GCCTGACAGAACGTCCAACAATCTGAGCCCCCCGGCATAAACCTCTCGAACCTCTATGTCCTTTCTATTCTCTAGAACATCCCGCAGCCTCCGGGCTGCATGGATTCCCACGCTGTCGTCCGAGAGGATGGGGTTGCCCAGGCCGATTATTATGGTTGACGCCATGCTCTTAGCCCTCAAGCGTCATACTGAGCCTGTCTAAATGCGACATAATATGATCTGCAATAGAAAAGTCACCCTTCGACACGCTCAGGGTGACTTTAGTTTAATGTCATCTAGTATTGTGTTTACCCATCCTGCCGCAGGCTCTCCACCAGTTCACCCTTGCTGTCCCTGATGTCCACCATCAGCGGCATGTGGCCGGGCAGCGAATGGGTGGCGCAGGAGAAGCAGGGGTCGTAAAGCCGGAAGGCCATCTCTATCTTGTTCAACAGACCCTCGGAGACCTGGCCCTGGGAGATAAACTTCTCGGCCGCCCGTTTGACGGACATGGAGATGGGCGCATAGTTGTTGGTGGTGCCAACGATCAGGTTCACCTTCTTCAGCACGCCCCGCTCGTCGGAAACATAGTGATGGGTCAGCGTCCCCCGCGGCGCCTCCACCGAGCCCACCCCCTCGCCCACTATCCTCTCGGGTATCTTTCTGACATCAGGCGAAGTGATCTCGGGATCGGAAGCCAGCTCCAGCATCCTCTCCGCCGCATAGAGGAGTTCTATGAGCCGCGCCCAGTGGGTGGCCAGACGGTGATGGATGGGCTGGTAGCGGCCGGCCGCCTTCTTGCTGCCCAGGGTCTCGTACATCTTCTCGAAATGCTCCTGGGCCTTTGGCGTGGCCATGCCGTCCGAGGCATTGAGGCGCGACAGCGGCGTGGCGCAATATACCCCCGAGTCCATCCCGTCCACCAGGCCCTTCCAGCCCACGTTTTTGAGGTAGGGGAACTTGAGATAGGTCCAGGGCTCCACCCGTTCGGCGATGTGCTGGGCATAGTCCTTGGGCGGATATTTGGCGAACTCCCGTCCCTCGGGATCGGTCACCCTTATCATTCCGTCGTAGAAGTTGACCCGGTTGCGCTCGTCCACCGTGCCCATGTAATAGGTCTTGTGGTAGTAAACGTCCGAGACTATCAGATCGAGGTAGGTCTTGTTCTTGAGCACGATGTTGTCGAAGGCCTGCAAACTGAAGAGCGCGAACTCGACGTTCTTCCTGGCGGTATCCAAGATCTCCTGGCGCAGCTCCTCGGATATGGGCTTGCTCCAGCCGCCGGGCAGGGCGGCCACCGGATGGATGGCCCGGCCGCCCACTTTTTTGATGACCTCGTGATTGCGCTGGCGGGCCTCGATCACCTTCTGCCCGGTCTCCAACCCCACCTTCTTGACGACCCCCAGGATGTTGCGATCGGCCGGCGGCGCCTCCGGCCCTACGATGAAATCCGGCCCGCCCAAAGCATAGAAGTGGGTGGTGTGATCGGTGACATAGAAGGCCGAATAGAGGAGTTCGCGGATCTTCTTGGCCGCCGGCGGCGGCTCGACACCGAACATCTGGTCGCAGGCCTTGACCGCGGCCATCAGATGGGCCTCGGGGCAGACTCCGCAGATGCGGCTGGTGAGGACCGGCATCTCCTCGGCCTGCCGGCCCACGCAGAACTGCTCGAAGCCGCGCAGCTCCGGTATCTGGAAGTAGCAGTTGGCCACGTTGCCGGCTTCGTCCAGGAAGATCTCTATCTTGCCGTGGCCCTCCAGCCGGGTGATGGGATCGATGGTTATCCGTTTCATAATTTATCCTTTAAGCCTAACCGGTCATCGAGCGGAGCCGAGATGACCGCTGTATTGCCTTGGTTTTATCGATCAATGAACGATCTAGAAGGGACCGCCTTTTCGGGACACATCCTTGGTCAACGCGACTTCGCTCGATGACCACGAACAGCTTCACAAGTAGCATATTTACAATGTGAATAATTCCGACATTCGGACAAGTTTCGAAGAGAAACATCACTCCCTATTATCAATGCCTTCTTCTTCTCATGGCTCCACTTCTGCACCTGCTTCTCCCGGCGGAAAGCAACATCAACTTGTGGATATTCCTCGCAGTAAACTAGTTTTACTGGAAGTTTCGACCGGGTGTATTTGGCGCCTGTCCCATTCTGGTGTTCCACAAGCCTTTTTCTGAGATCGATGGTGCTGCCAGTGTAGTAGGAACCATCTCTGCATTCAAGGATGTACATGTATGGCATGTGGCGCCTGTATAATCAGTGGTTGTCTCGACTCCGCTCGACAACCTTTATTTAGTCACCCCCGACGGAGTTTATCCAGAGCAATTCCGACTCCGTTCGGGGTTGCGAAGGGCTAGGGGACCAAGCTCGGGTCTAGTTCATCTCTTCCCGCCTAATATCGAGCCCGGCAGGCTGTATTTGTAGAGCTGGCCGGCGTAGTCAGGTATGGCCTCCACGATCTCTTTGACCCTGGCGGCCACTTGCTCCTCGGACAGAATGCTGACATCCCCCAAATCCAGTGCCGTGCCCAGGGCGGCTATCATCTTGGCCCCCTGGTCGCGCACCCCCTCGGGCGGGCCGTAGCAGCCGGTGCAGGGCATGTCCGCATTGTTGGGGCACTGGGCCTGGCAGCCGTCCCGGGTGGCCGGACCCATGCACAGGATCCCCTGTTCCAGCAGGCATTTCTCCCGGTCGGGCACGACCTCGTAGGTGCGGTAGAGGCGCTTGATCTTCTTGTCCTCCTTTTTCTTCTGGCACTCGTCGCAGACCGTGCACTTGCCGGCCCCGATGATGGCGCCTTTGGGCGGCAGCGGCTTGCCCTGGATGACCGAATCTATCACCTCCCAGACCTTGAACGACTCCGGCGGGCAGCCCGGCAGAAAATAGTCCACCTCCACCGTCTGGGCCAGGGTCTTCACCCGGTCGTGGAAGGCCGGGATGGTGAGCGTCCCCTCGGGCACCTTGGTCTCGGGCTGGGGAATCACCTTCTGCGGATTATCGATGCTGGGATTGTTAAGATAGATGGACTTGAAATGCTCCTGTTTGGAATGGAAGTTGGACAAACCCGGAATGCAGCCCTCGTAGGCGCAGGAGCCGTAGGCGATCAGGATCTTCGACTTCCGGCGCAGCAGGTGGGCCATCTCCTCGTTCTCGTCGGTGCGGATGGCCCCGTTGAAGAAGGTGATCAAAAGCTCGCCGTCCTTGAGCGCCTCCACGTCCTTCTTCTTGCCGTCCACCAGGCAGGGGCAGAAGACCAGGTCGAAGGCCGCGTCCACCGCCAGGATGTTGGCGTGGAGGTTGGCCAGGCTGATCTCGCAGCCGCCGCAGGAGGCGGCCCAGTACATGGCTATCTTCGGCTTGTCGGACATCGTTTCTCCTTTCAGCCACCTAAATACCCTAAAGACACAAAAAATTTAGGTTGTTTCGTGTGTTTAGGTGGAAGTAGAGGGCCCCAGGGCCCGCACCTGCCCGGTGAATTCGTTGATGACCTGCACCAGCTTGCCGGCCTCGGCCGCCGAGATCCACTCCAGCCTAAAGCGCGCCGGGTCGATGCCGAAGGACGGCAGCATGCTCTTGAGGATCTCCACCCTCCGGTAGGTCTGGTGGTTGCCGGAGATGTAGTGGCAGTCGCCGTAATGGCAGCCGCCGATGAGCACCCCGTCGGCCCCCTTGGCGAAGGCGTCCAGCACGTGCTGGGGGTCTATCCGGCTGGAGCACATGGTCTTGATGACCACCCCGTTGGGCAGGTACTTCATGCGGCTGGTGCCGGCCAGGTCGGCCCCGGAGTAGGTGCACCACTTGCAGTAGAAGCAGACTATCTTGGGTTCGAACATGCTTACTCCTTTTTTCTGCCACCGAAAAACACGAAAAACACTAAATTTATTTAAGCATAGACTTCGGAGCGAACGGATAATGAGTGTTCAAGATTCGCTTAATTTCTACTTTGGGATAATGCCCGAAATTGACAAGCAAGCCCAATTGATAGTTGGCGGCGTTCAGATAGTTGATCACTTGTGCTCGATGTTCATCGCAAAGGGAGGACACGGCTTTCAATTCTACGACTATTTTATCATAGCAAATAAAATCAGGTACATATTGTTGCTCAAGGGTTTTGCCTTTGTAAGTTAACGTCAGTTTCTTCTGAGCGATATGTGGGATTTTCCTTTCATTGAACTCTATGGCAAGGCATTCTTGATATACACCTTCGAGGAAACCGCACCCCATCGCTTTGTATACTTCGAAACAAGCCCCTGTTATTGCATAGCATTCAGCTTTATACAACAATCCTGTTTTGATGTATCCGTTTTTCATCATTTAGGGTTTATCGGGTGTTTTGGTGGAAGTGTTACTCCTCCAGGGCCGCAGCGATCATCTGGTAGATCTGGTCGTCCTTGAAGTTGCGCTGCGAGGTGGCCCCGGAGGGGCAGGCGGCCACGCAGGCCCCGCAGCCCTCGCAAAGCACCTCGTTTACTTTTACCTTCTTCTTGTCGGCGTCGTACTCCCTGGCCCCGTAGGGGCAGGCGGTGATGCAGATACGGCAGCCGGAGCAGGCGTCCTCGTCCACCGCGGCCACGATGGGCTCGTGCTCCAAGTGGTCGCCGGCGAACAGGGCCGTCACTTTCGAGGCTGCGCCCGAGGCCTGGGCCACCGCCTCGGGTATGTCCTTGGGCGCCTGGGCGCATCCGGCCAAAAAGAACCCGGCGGTGTTGCTCTCCACCGGCCTTAACTTGGGATGGGCCTCGGAGAAGAATCCATGTTCGTCCGCGGCGATTTTCAATTTCTGCGACAAGGCCTTGGCGTCGCTCTGCGGGGCCACGGCCGTGGCCAGCACCACCAGGTCGGCCGCCAGCTCCACCTTCTTGCCCAGCAGGGTGTCCTCGCCCCAGACCATCACCTTGTCGCCCTCCTGGAAGACCTTGGACACCTTGCCCCGCAGGTAGACGATGCGCTCCTCCTCCATGGCCTGCTGCACGAACTCCTCGTAGCGCTTGCCCCCGGCCCGGATGTCGATGTAGAAGACATAGGGCTGTCCCGAGTGGACCTTGTGCTTGTAAAGCTTGGCGTGCTTGGCGGTGTACATGCAGCAGATCTTGGAGCAATAGGGGTAGTGGTGCTCGGGGTCGCGGGAGCCGGCGCACTGGATGAAAACAACGTCTTTTGGAACTTTTCCGTCTGACGGCCGCTTGACCTCGCCCTCGGTCGGGCCCGAGGCCGACAGCAGCCGCTCGAACTGCAGCCCGTCTATGACGTCCGGTATCTTCCCGTAGCCGTATTCGGCAAAGCGTTCTTTAGGATAAAGCTCATAGCCTGTGGCCACCACGATGGCGCCCACCTGTTCCTCGATTATCTCGTCCCTCTGTTCGTAATCTATGGCCTCGAAGGGACAGACCTTCTTGCAGACCCCGCAGGTGCCTTTTAGGAAATAGGTGCAATGGGATTTATCCAGCACCGGCTTGTTGGGCACGGCCTGGGGGAAGGGCGTGTAGATGGCCTTGCGCCTGGTCAGTCCTCGCTCAAACTCGTTGGCGGCCGACTTGGACGGGCATTTCTCAGTGCACAGACCGCAGCCGGTGCACTTGGCGTTATCCACGCAGGAGGCTTTTTTTCGTATCTTGACCTTGAAGTTGCCCACGTAGCCGCCGATCTCCTCCACCTCGGAATAGGTCAAAAGCCGGATGTTGGGATGCTTGCCGGCTTCCACCATCTTGGGCGTCAGGATGCACTGGGAGCAGTCCAGGGTGGGGAAGGTCTCGGAGAGCTGGGCCATGTGCCCGCCTATGGACGGCTCCCGCTCCACCAATATGACCGGGTAGCCGGCATTGGCGATGTCCAGGGCTGCCTGGATCCCGGCCACGCCCCCGCCTATTACCAGGGCCTTCTTGTTGACCTCGACCTTGATGGTGTCCAAAGCGTCGTCGCCGGCCACCTTGCGCACCATGGTCTTGACTATCCTGATGGCCTTGGCCGTGGCCTTCTCCTTGTCGTCGTGCACCCAGGAGCAGTGCTCCCGGATGTTGGCGATCTCCACCTTGTAAGGGTTCAGGCCGGCCCGCTCCGCTGCCTTGCGGAAGGTGGGCTCGTGCAGGGTGGGCGAGCAGGCGGCCACCACCACCCCGGTTAGGTCCTTCTTCCTGATGGCCTCGACCACCAGGTTCTGCCCCGGGTCCGAGCACATGTACTTGTAGTCCTCGGCGTGGACCACATCCGGGTAACTGGCCAGCGCCTGGACCACCTTTTTGACGTCAACCGTGCCGGCGATGTTCAGCCCGCAGTGGCAGACGAAAACGCCTATTTTTTCCATGCGGAAATCCTAAATTCAAAATCTAAAATTCGGGAGCGATGAGTAAATTTGGTTGATGGTTAAATCTGTAACCTATTGAAAAAAGG
>CAZPNX010000007.1:0-99544 GCA_964588285.1 uncultured bacterium | reverse complement strand
GGCTGGGCCGGGGCCTTTCTCAACTACAACCAGCTGGGCGGCCAGGCGCCGCAGGCCGTATGGAGCCTGCCTGTGGACGGGTCGTCGGGGGCGCACGTGAATCCGGAGGTCAAAATAGCCTTTTCCGAGCCGATGGCTCAAGCCAGCTTCGGCTACGCTTGCAACCCGTCACTGGGAGCGGTCAACGGATTATTCTGGAACGCGGCCGGGGACACCCTGACCATCAGCTTGGTGAACAACAAGGCGTATTCTACGGCCTACGCTCTTGATTACTGGGCGACCGACCTGAGCGGGCTTAATCTGGCTGCCGGGCCGGTTTCGAACCCGATAACTTTCACCACCTGGGACGCGCCCGAGGTCATCTACAGCCAGATGGATGCGCCGGGGAGCGCCTATGTCTCTCAGATATTCTATGATTACCCGTCCTATTCCAGCTACATGGCCGACGACATCAACCTGAGCGGTTTCGACTCGGTGGTGGTAAGGGCGGTGGAGCTGGTGGGCGGGGGATGGAACGGGCACAACTGGCATCCCATGGACAGCCTCTACCTGGGCTTCACCACCGACAGCACCAACCTTCCTGCCTGGAGCCAGGCCATCTATCAGGCCAACCTTCAACCAGGGACTTTCGACGATGTAGTTTGGGGCGACGGCCTCAACCACAATACATTCATCATGTACCTGAATCCTCCGGTGACCCTGCACAACGGCAAGAGCTGGATGACAAGCGCCCCCTACATGGGCTTCGACACCAAGAACGGCCAATGGGGCTGGGCAGTCAATGACCCGGCGGTCATCTACGGCAGCGCCCCGGCCTGGCGCAACCCGGACGGCGGCTTCGGCTACGGCACCGACTGGCAGAGGGCCAGCGTGCTGGGCATGACCGGCGACGGCGTCTTCCGGCTGCTGGGCAATACCTATCGCTCTCCCTACTGGGTGTCGCACACCGACATGAACGTCGGCGGTTACGGGCATGCGGTGGCCGGTTGGAAGGGCCGGGTCTACGCCTTCGGCGGTTCTGGCGGGGGAAGCAACCCGGTGAACACCATCAGGTACTACGACACTTTGGCCGGCACCTGGACTACCACCTCCACCGTCCTGCCCCAGGCGCTTTATTTCGCCTCGGCGGCCACGGTGGGCGACAAGATCTACATCATCGGCGGCAGCAACGCCTGGCCGACCCCGCTGAGCACCGTCTACTGCTACTCGCCGGACGGCGACTCCATCAGCACCCGGGCCAGCCTGCCGGTGGCCACCATGGAGCATGCCTGCGGCGTCTGGAAAGGCACCCACATCTACGTCATGGGCGGCGGAAACTGGGGCATGACGCCCATCAACAATGTGCAAGTATACAATATCGCGGCCGACACCTGGAGCGCGGCCACGGCCATGCCGGCGGCCCGGGGCTGTCTGGGCGGAGCCGTCTGCGGGAACTACGCGGTGGCCGCCTGCGGAAACTCCAGCAATTTCAACGCTGCGGCCGAATGCTATGTGGGTACCATCAACCCTAGCGATCCTACCAGCATCACCTGGACAACCGGGACTTCATATCCTGGAGGCGGCAGGATTCGGCCTTCCACCATGGCCTATGACAATAAGTTGTTCCTGAGTTCGGGCTGGAACACCTCGATCTTCGGCACCACCCACAACTATGACCCGGCCACCGACACCTGGACGGCCATGCCCGACAAAACCACACCGACGGTCAGCGCCGGCCAGGCGGCCTTGGTGGGACGCTGGGCCTATGTGGTCGGCGGCGAGGCGGGCTCTCAAAATGAGTCTCTGTTCCTCGGCGGCGGGACCGGCATCGTGGGCGGCCCCACTGCGCCGGTCAGCCCGGCAATGCTCAGCTTGGAGCCCAACTTCCCCAACCCGGTGCGGGGGCGGACCAACATCTCCTTCAACCTGCCCAAGGCCGGGGCCTACGAGCTTAAGGTGTTCAACATCGCCGGGCAGATGGTGGACCGGCAGAACGGCACAGGCCAGGCCGGGCCCAACCGTCTGACCTGGAACGCGGGACGTTTGGCGGCCGGGGTCTATCTATACTCGGTGAGCTCGAACGGGCAGAGCGCCACCCAGAAGCTGGTGGTCATCAAGTAATAACCATTTTCTGCCACAGATCTTCACAAATAATTCTTTAACCAAATAGCAAAGCCAACAGGCTGAAGAGCCGAGCCCCGCAGTCGGCCTCTCGACTCCGTTCGAGGACCGGTGGCGGGGTTCTCGGTTTTAGGAACGGCGGACTTGAAAGGGCTTGACCGGCCGGTGAAAAAATAGTATATTTATCCTGGAACTCCGATCCTAAGCATTAATTTACAAAAAGGAGAAAGCATGAGGAAATTCCTGACAGTCTGCGTGATCCTATCACTGGCCGCGACCGCCATAACCGCCGCCCAGCCGAGCCGGGCACAGGAGGAGGCGGGCATCGAGCCTTTGGGGCAGAGGGCGGCGAGCCTCGGCAAAAAGGCTGTCCTCACCAGCAAGATGGGCCCGGTGTTGCTCATACCCGAGTCCACCGCCGACGTGGTGGGCATGTACAGCCCGACCGACGGCACTTACCTTGGCAACCTGATAGTCGACGATCCCACCGGGACCAACTACAACCTGCAGACCCCGATTAATGCGATACAGGGGCCAGACGGAAACATCTATCTCTCAGACCAGGTCTCGGACGCCGTGTTCGTGTTCGACACCACCGGGACCTACCAGTACACCTACTGCAGCGGCTACGACAACATCAGGGGGATCGCCTTCCGCGACGGCCACCTGTTCGTCACCAGCACAGACTACGTCTACGAATTCGCAGGTCCGGACAGTTTCGTCAGGAACTTCATCACCAACACCGGCAGCTTCGACATCCAGTTCCTGCCGGACGGCCGCTCTCTGGTGACCTATTCCACATCCGACCAGATCGCTTTGCACGACACCAACGGGGTACTTCTTTCCCAGGTTTTCGCCACCGACTTTCCGGAGCAGGTCCAGTCCGACCCCGCCCCGCCAGGGGAATACCTTTGCGCCACCTTCAACACCGACAGCATCTTCGATTTCGACGCCAACGGCGATATACACCGAATACTTCCTTATGCGTCCGGGCGGGGAGTATTCAGGCTGGGGAACGGGAACCTGCTGGCCACCAGCGGCAGCGGCGTCCATGAGCTGGATTCGCTTACCGGGGCGATCGTGCAGACCGAAAACACCGGCTCGGGGCGCTTCATCGAGCTTTACCATTATCAGGAGCCCCTCCACGGGTTCGGCGAGATAGACACCACCATCAACATAACCGGGCCCGGCGACTACACCCTGGCCGGGATCACCTTCTGTTCGGCCGACAGCTGCTTCTATTTCGTCAGCATGAACGACAGCAGCGTCTACCGGCTGGATCCGGATGACTGGTCGTACGCTCCGGCTTTCACGGTGGAAAACGGCACCACCGATATCCCTTGGGGCATTTCCTGGGACGGCACCCATTTCTGGGTGAGCCAGATAGGCTCCGGTTGCTACGACAAACAGTACACCTACGCCGGAACCTACACCGGAAACAATTACAATGTCTCCGGCATCGGGGGTTCTGGCTGGATGGCCGGCATGGATTTTGACGGCGCCTACACCTGGCAGATAGCGGTCGGCGGTTCCAACAAGCTATACAAGCTGGACCTGCCGGGCGGGGCGCTGGTGGACTCCATTCCCTCCGTGTTCTGGAGCGTCGGTTCGCAGCGTGGCTGCAGCTGGATACCATGGACCAGCCAGTTCTTAAGCGGGGGGTGGAACACGGACCAGCTCTATCTGGTGGATCTGTTGGGCAACATGGTCAACTCGGCTCCCATGGTTGGCATGGCCGACGTCGACATCTACGATTTTGTCAACCAGGGCCAGGAGATCTGGGGTCTGGTGACCATCAGCGGCACCTCCAACAACATCCACAAAGTATGGCTGGGAATCACCCGCCCGACCGGTGTCGAGGGCCCCTCGACTTCTAGCGGGGTAACGGCCGGGTTGATGCTGTCGCCCAACTTCCCCAACCCGGTGCGGGGGCGGACCAACATCTCCTTCAACCTGCCCAAGGCCGGGGCCTACGAGCTTAAGGTGTTCAACATCGCCGGGCAGATGGTGGACCGCATGAGCGGCACAGGCCAGGCCGGGCCCAACCGGCTGAGCTGGAACGCCGCGGGCGTCGGCGCCGGGGTTTACTTCTATCAGCTGAACGCCGGCGGCCAGAGCGCCACCCGGAAGCTAGTAGTGGTCAAATAAAATTTTTTCAGCCACAGATTTCCACGGATCTAACTTCAACCAAGGCCGACTAATCAAAGGCTGAAGAAACGGACCCCGCTGCTGGCCCCTCGTATTGACCCGAGGGCCGGCGGCGGGGTTCCTGTTTTATCTAGCCGACTTATTTTCTTGACAGCGCCGGCATATTATGCTACATTCCAATGGCAGAAAACGATAAGAATAGACGAAAAGGAGGACGCCATGAACACCTACATCTTGGCCACCAAGCTGTCGCCCGAGATCACCAGGAACGTCAAGAGGCGGGCCGAGATCGGCCGGCAGTGGATGAAGCGGGTCAAAAAGGAATGCCCCCAGGTAAAATTCCTGGCCCACTACGCCCTGCTGGGCCGCTACGACTTCATAGACATCTACGAGGCCCCCAACGAGGAGACGGCCATGAAGGTCTCCATGATCAGTCTGTCGGGAGGGGCGGTGGCGGCCGAGTCCTGGCCGGCGGTTCCCTATAAAAGGTTTTTGGAGATCATCAAGAAATTATAGAACCGTTCGGAAAGACCGGCTTGGCCACCGGCCCGACGGCGGATTCGCCGTCGGGCTTCCTTTCGCTTGATTTTACAGAGGGCATGAGGTTATAATAATGGCAGCAAGAAATATGAAGGAAGAAGAAGTGTCCCAACCCTATAATGCCTTCGAAAAAATCGTCTCCCTGTGCAAGCGGAGGGGATTCATCTTCCAGTCGTCCGAGATCTACGGCGGGGTGGGCTCCACCTGGGATTACGGGCCGCTGGGGGTGGAGCTGAAGAACAACGTCATCCGGGCCTGGTGGCAGGCGGTGGTCTACGACCGGGACGACATGGAGGGCCTGGACGCCGCCATCCTCATGAACCGGCTGGTGTGGAAATACTCGGGCCACGAGAAGACCTTTGTGGACCCGCTGGTGGACTGCAAGCAATGCAAGAAAAGGTTTCGCGCCGATCACGTCTCGGCCCGGCTCGACGCAAGCCTTTCGACGAAGCTCGAGATGACACCCAGTTTATACGGCTCGGAGAACATGGCCCACATGGACGCTGCCAAGACCGAAGGGAGCGTGAAAACGTCTCCGACCAAATGCCCGGAGTGCGGCGGAGAGCTGACCGAGCCCCGGATGTTCAACGGGATGTTCACCACGTACGTGGGCCCGGTCCAGGACGAGTCGGGGCTGGCCTACCTGCGCCCGGAGACGGCCCAGGGCATCTTCGCCAACTTCCTCAACGTGCTCCAGTCCTCGCGGCGCAAGCTGCCGTTCGGCATGGCCCAGGTGGGCAAGGCCTTCCGCAACGAGATCACCCCGGGCAACTTCACCTTCCGCACCCGGGAGTTCGAACAGATGGAGATCGAATACTTCTGCAAGCCGCCGAAATATCTCCAGCCCGGAGAGAAGGACGACATGCAGCTTTTGGAGGAGTGGATCGCGGAGCGGTACAATTGGTATATTAAACTAGGAATATCGCCGGAGAGGCTGCGAAAACGGCCCCAGGCTCCGGACGAGCTGGCCCACTACTCCAAGGCCACCACCGACATCGAGTACCTGTTCCCCGGCTCCCTGGGATGGGCCGAGGTGGAGGGGGTGGCCGACCGCCAGGACTACGACCTGACGGCCCACAGCAAGGACGTGCCCCAGGAGGACCTGGACCGGCTGAAACTGGAGAAGAACGTCCACTCAACCGAGAAGCTGGAGTATTTCGACGAGTCATATATTGACCCGCAGACCGGCAAGAAGGGGGCCAAGTACATCCCCTACGTCATCGAGCCCTCGGCCGGGGCCACCCGGGCCGCCCTGGCCTTTCTGTGCGAGGCCTATGACGAGGAGCAGCTGTCCCAACCGGACGAGGCGGCCCTAAAACCGCTGCGCGACGCCATCGAGGCCGCTCTTAAGAACCTGGCCAAGCGCATCGACGAGGAGACAAAAAGGCCGAAGCCCGAAGGGCCGAACGCCGAACAGCTGAGGGCCATCGAGTCCGGGCTGAAGGGCGGACTGGCCGGTCTGCCAGACGGTCTTCTGAACATCGACAATGCCTGCTCCCTGCCCGGGGCCGACCGATTGGACCTGGTAAAGAAGGTCAAGGCCGTAATCGGAAGACTTTGCGACGAGCACACCAGGACGGTGCTCAGACTTCACCCGGTACTGGCTCCCATCAAGGTGGCGGTGCTGCCGCTCAAGAAGAACGAGCCGGCCATCGTGGAGAAGGCCAGGTCCATCAAGCAGTCGCTCAAATCCAGGATGCGGGCGGTCTACGACGACACCGCCGGCATCGGCAAGCTCTACCGCCGCCAGGACGAGATCGGCACCCCATTCTGCGTCACCGTGGACTTCCAGACCCTTCAGGACGACACCGTTACCCTGCGCCACCGGGACACCATGAAGCAGGAGAGGGTCAAGGTCCAGGAGCTGGCGGCCGTCATCGAAAGAAAGATGGCTGATTGGTAAGCGGGATAAGGGAGCGCCGAACGCTGTAAGGAAACAAGCAAATCAATCTGACTATCGATTACAATTTCGGGGACTGAAGCCAAAAGGGACTTAAAATAACCGGTGGTCTTCCCCCGCCTGCTACGTCTGAGGAGGATACGGCGGTCGGGCCCGCGGGGGCATCACTTACAAAACCAAACCTAAAGAAAGGAGCCATCATGATCAAAAGAACAGTGGTCCTAATGGCTTTAGTTCTGGCCGGTCTGGCCTGGGCCAAGCCGGAGCTGGGCGCCGATCGCCGGCCCCTGCCGCCGCACCTGCGGCACAAAGGGCCCCAGACACAGAAACAGCAGCCGGCCCAACCCGGGATGCCCGGCTGGCCTGACGGCCTGGATCCTAGGCGACCGGATTTTGCCGACAAAAAAATGGCCGCCCCCCGCCAGGCCGGCCCGGCCCGGCCCCTTCCGGGAATCAAGGGTCTGGTCAAGGACGACTTTCTGGTGAACGACGACATCACCGGCATCGGCTATTACGCTGGATATCAGTATAATCCCAAGGCGGCCCTGCTGCCCACCGGGGAGATGATGGCGGTGTGGCACGATCGGCGCAACAGCCGGTACCCTCAAATTGTCGGACGCCTTTATGACGCCTCCGGCCACCCGGTGGGGGAGGATTTTCGGATTAGCGAAAACAACAGCAATTACGCCTATTCGCCGTCCATCGCCGCCTGCGGCAACGGTTTTGTGGTCGCCTGGTACGATACCCGCAACGGCAACGCCGACATCTATGCCCAGCGCTATGATGCCGCCGGCTCGCCCCAGGGCGGCAACTTCCTGGTCAGCGATATCTCGGCATACGAGCAGGTATTTCCCAGCGTGGCGGCCAACGACAGCGGTTTCGTGATCGCCTGGCAAGACGGCCGCAACGGCCAGTCCGATATCTCCCGCGACGGCAATGTCGACATCTACGCCCAGCGCTATGATGCCGCCGGCTCGCCCCAGGGCGGCAACTTCCTGGTTAACGACGACGGGCTGGGTTACGATCAGCGACGTCCCAGCGTGGCGGCCGACGACAGCGGCTTCGTGATCGCCTGGCAAGACGGCCGTAACGGCCAGGCCGACATCTACGCCCAGCGCTATAGCCCGACGGGATCGGCCTTGGGCGGCAACTTCCTGGTTAACGACGACGGGCTGGATTACGATCAGCGATATCCCAGCGTGGCGGCCAACGACAGCGGATTTATGATCGCTTGGTGCGATAACCGCAGCGGCGGTGACGATATCTATGCCCAATTGTTCCGGGCCAACGGAGCCACCCTGGGGGGCAACTTTTTAGTCAACGATGACGGCCCCGGCAATTACCAATACATCGATGGCGCCTCAAATGTGGCGGCCAGCGACAGCGGTTTCGTGATCTCCTGGGCCGACTACCGCCGCAGCAGTTACGGCGATATCTATGCCCAGCGTTATGATGCAGCCGGTTTGGCAGTGGGGAGCAACTTCTTGGTGAACGATACCGATTCCATCTATTGCTCCTACCCCAGCACTGCGGCCAACCACAGCGGGTTTGCCGTGGTCTGGTACGACACCCGATACAATCCCGGCGGCTACTACGACATATTATGCCAGCGTTATGATGCGGCGGGCGCAACCATGGGCGACAATTTTATGGTCAACAACGATACCGGCACCGCTGACCAAAGGCATGCCTCGGCGGCCATGGACAGAAACGGCCGGTCGCTGGTGGTGTGGTATGATATGCGTAACGACGACGGCACCAACAATACCCGGGACATCTACGGCCAGCGCTACGATGCCGACGGCAACCCGGTGGGCGCCAACTTCATCGTCAACGATACTACAGGCGCCATCAGGCGCTACGGCTATGATCCCAAAGCGGCCTTTTTGCCGGGCGGATGGTTTGTGGTGGCCTGGTACGGCCCCGATTACAGCGGGGTAACCCAGATCTATGCCCAACTGTTCGACTCGGCCGGGGCGCCGCTGGGCGGCAACTTCACGGTCAGCGAAGGCGGCATCAACCAATATTACCAGGATGTGGCGGCTACCGACAGCGGCTTTATGATCATCTGGCAAGACTACCGTAATAGCAGCTGGGACATCTACGCCCAACTTTACAATCGCAACGGCGACACCATCGGCGGGAACTTCCGCGTGGACGACGGGAGCAGCGGTGCATTATACCCCCGTATCGCATCCAATGACGGCGGATATGTGGTCGTCTGGTATGACTTTCGCAACGGCGATGCCGACATCTATGCCCAGATGTACGGAGCCAGCGGAAATCCCATCGGCGGCAATTTCCTGGTGGATGACGGTGGGTATGGCCAATTTGAACCCAGCGTGGCCATGGCGGACAGCGGCTTTGTGATCGCCTGGGACGACTACCGCTACGACGGCGCATACCCCGACATCTACGCCCAGAGGTACAGGGCCAACGGCGATCCCATCGGCGGCAACTTCAGAGTCAACGACGACGCCCAGGGGCTGGTGTATCACTATTATTCCAGCGTGTCAATGTCCCCGGACGGGCACAATATGGTGATCGCCTGGGAGGACTACCGCAACAACCCCAGCGGCAATGTTCCCCAGATCATAGCCCAAAAGTACGTGGAGGGAATTCCGGAAGGCGGTAACTTTGTGGTCAACGGGACAACCATGGCCAATTGGCAATTCGAGGGCGGAAAGCGGGTGGCCTGCACCGACCAGCGGATACTGTTCAGCTGGGACGACAACCGCCGGATTAAGGGCATCGACATCTACGCCAGGCTGACCGATTGGGACCTGCAGCACATAGAGGCCGAGCCTCCGGTGATCTCCTATGTGGACTCGCTGGGCGACGACATGGCGGCCCCCTACGGCCCATACCCGGTCAAGGCGGCGGTATCAGACAACCAGGCCGTACGGAGCGTCGAGCTGCTCTATCGGATAAATGAAGGAACGTCCGATACCCTGGAAATGGTCTTCACCGCGGCCGACACCTTTGTGATCTCCATACCCGAGCAGACGGTGGCCGTGGACGAGACCCTGACTGTCAGCTATCAGGTCATAGCCCAGGACTCCAGCCTGAACCGGACAAGTTCCATGATGCGCAGCTTCAAGGTGGTCGGTCCCACCGGAGTGGAGGGCCAGCCGGGCGCCATCAGCTACAGTTTCTACCTAGCCCCGGTCAGTCCCAATCCGGTCAAGGGTTCGGGGGAGTTCAGGTTCGGCCTGGCTAAGGGCGCCCAGGCCAGCCTGGGTATTTACAATGTGCTGGGACAGAAAGTGAAAACCCTGGCCAGCGGCCGACTGGCGGCCGGGAACCACACGGTCAAATGGAACGGCTGTGATGACAACGGACGGAAGGTGTCATCGGGGGTCTATATCTGCCGGCTGACCGCCGGAGAGAATACCTCCATTAAAAGGTTCACGGTGTTTAGATAAGCCTAAAAGATTCGTTGAAGAAGGGGCGGCAATAAAGCCGCCTTTTCTTTTCAATATTAAAACTCTCGGGCGATTCTCCGGCTTTTTCCATTGACAAAAAACGGGCATTTATGATATGCTATTTGTCTACAAAACTAATCAGTTAGAGCGCACCCATGCTGGAGAAGACCGTCTTTGACCTATCGTCTCCGGGCAGGGTAGGTCATGCTTTACCCGCCTGCGATGTCCCGGAAAAACCGGCCGACAAACTGATACCTCCCTCGTTCCTGCGCCGCGAACCGGCCGCCCTGCCCGAGATCTCGGAGGCGGATGCAGTGCGCCATTTCGTCCGCCTTTCCTCCCTGAACCACCACGTGGACAAGGGATTCTATCCGCTGGGCTCCTGCACCATGAAGTACAACCCCAAGGTCAACGAGGACCTGGCCCGCCTGCCGGGATTCACCGGCCTGCACCCGCGCCAGGACCCGTCCTATGCCCAGGGGGCGCTGCGCCTGATGAAGGAGCTGGGGGACGCCCTGTGCGCCATTTCCGGGCTGGACGCGGTCACCCTGCAGCCGGTGGCCGGGGCCCACGGCGAACTCTGCGCCTTGATGATGATCCGGGCCTATCACGCCAAGCAGGGCAATCCCCGCCAGAAGGTGCTCATCCCGGACTCGGCCCACGGCACCAATCCGGCCTCGACCACCATCGCCGGGTACCAAACCGTGGTCATAAAATCCAATTCTCAGGGACTGGTGGACCCCGAGGACCTAAAGGCCCATCTCGATCAGGAGGTGGCCGCCGTCATGCTGACCAACCCCAACACCCTGGGCCTGTTCGAGCGCAACATCCTCCAGATCACCCGGATGGTCCACGACATCGGAGGCCTGGTGTTCATGGACGGGGCCAACCTCAATGCCCTGATGGGCCTGGCCAAACCAGGGCACATGGGGGTGGATGCCATGCACTTCAACCTGCACAAGACCTTCTCCACTCCCCACGGCGGCGGCGGGCCGGGCGGCGGCGGGGTGGCGGTGGCCAAATCACTAGAGCCGTTTCTGCCGGTACCCGTGGTCAAGGCCGAGGGTCAGGGGGATGCCTCGACTCCGCTCGGCACCCAGCAAAAGTACTATTTAGATTACGAGCGGCCGGACAGCATCGGCAAGGTGCATTCGTTCTTCGGCAACTTCGGGGTGATGATCAAGGCCTACGCCTACATCCAGATGCTGGGCGGGAAGGGGCTGGCCGAGGCGACAAAGCACGCCATCGTGGGCGCCAATTACATCATGCGCTCGCTCCAGGACGACTATGACCTGCCATACAAGGCCCATTGCAAGCACGAGTGCGTGCTGTCGGGCCTGCGCTTCAGGGAGAAGGGGGTCAAGACATTGGACATCGCCAAGAGGCTTTTGGACTACGGATTCCACGCGCCCACCATCTACTTTCCATTGATCGTCCCCGAGGCCATCATGATCGAGCCCACCGAGACTGAGAGCCGCCAGACGCTGGACGAGTTCATCGGCGCCATGAAGAAGATCGCCAAAGAGATCGAGGAGACGCCGGAGCTGGTGAAGTCGGCGCCCAACAATACGCCCATCGGAAGACTGGACGACGTCAAGGCGGCCAAGGAACCGAGGCTGAGGTGGGGCGGGGGCTGCGGGTGACCCCTCCCTGTATCCCTCCCCTGGTGGGAGAGGGACAGCTGTATGAGAAGTCAAAACGGTTGAAATGGTTTTTTTCTTAGATCAATAGCTGATGGGCGACACCATCTCCGTCTAAGTTCTCTATGATCCGTGACGCGAAATACTACCGTCAATTCGAGGACGAGCTGATGTCCCGGCAGAGGCTTACCCACCAGCAGGCCATGGCCATCTTCGAGTCTCTGTGGGAAGAGGGCCGGGACCTTGGGATGCTGCCGCCCCATGACCCTCTCGAGGGGATCGAATCAGACTTCCGCCTGGCGGATATACTGAACTCATGTTCCAAGAGCTGCTCGCCCGCATAGCCGGGGAGCTGGATTCCCGGGGTTTGCCCTACATGGTCATCGGCGGCCAGGCGGTGCTTCTCTACGGCGAGCCGCGGCTGACCAGGGACATCGACATCACCCTGGGCGTCGGCAAGGAATTCCTGCCCCGGCTCATCGAGGCGGCGGCGGCCTGCGGGCTGGAGCCCATACCGGAGAAGATCGAGGAGTTTGTGGGACGCACCATGGTCCTGCCAACGTTAGAGAGAAAAAGCGGAATCCGCGTGGATTTTATTTTTTCTTTCACCCCGTACGAACGGCAGGCCATAGACAGGGCGCGGATGGTGGACCTGGGCGGGGGCAAGGTCAGGTTTGCGACACCGGAGGACCTGATAATACACAAGTTGTTCGCCGGGAGGCCGCAGGACGAGGCCGATGCCAGTTCGGTGATCCTCAAGAACAGGGATATCGACGCCGCCTATATAAGGCGCTGGTTGAAGGAATTCGACGCCTCGTTTCCGGACAGGGATTTCGCTGGCATTTTCCAACGGCTTCTAGGTGAGCTTAATCCTGATGCCTAAAGCCCATGGGGCGGTCGGACGATGTAACGGCGGTCAAGGAACCGCGGCTGAGGTGGGGCGGGGGGGGGCTGCGGGTGACCCCTCCCTATATCCCTCCTCCGGCAGGAGAGGGATAGCTGTATGAGAGGTTGGAAAGACTGAAAAAGTGTCACGGATTTCGAACGAACTATAAATGCGCGACTCGGTGTACCTAGATGGCCAGATGCCTTCGCCGGAGCGGCAGAAGGAGCTTTTGGAGAAGATCGCCCACCAGATCGTCAAACGCAAGCTGACAACGCCGGCCATCATGTTCTTCGAGAGCGTCAAGCCCCTGTCCTTCGTGGGCAGCCAGGGCATGGTCTTCCTCCAGCCCTTCGTCCAGGCCTTCCTCAACCGGAAGGAGTACGACGAGATCACCCTGATGATGGAGGAGCGGGAGAACGTGGAGAAGCTGCTGTACGAGATCGAGAAGCAGGAGGCGGAGTGGCAAGAAAGGGAAAAACGGGAGAAGGAAGAAGAGAGAAGAAAGAGGGCGGAGCGCAAGGAGCAAGGGTTAAGGGATAAGGGTCAAGGGACAAGGGTCGAGGGAACAGGGGCAACCCTTCGACCGCCTCGGCACGGCTCGGCACAGGTCCGCTCAGGGTCCGGGGCAAGCGAGAGCTGGTGGAAGAGGCTGAGGGGAAAGAGATAACGTCGGAGTCAAGAACATGTCATACAAAGTCAGCGTGATCATCGAAAAAGACGCGAATGGATTCTATGCCTATAGCCCGGAACTGGACGGGTGCCAGAGCCAGGGGGACACGCTGGAGGATGTCATCGGGAACATCCGTGAGGCTGTGGAGTTGTACCTGGAGACACTGACAAATTCAGAGAAGAAGGCGCTGCTTAGCCGGGAGATTCTGTCGACCTCCATCGAGGTCAAGGTTGCCTAAAACACAGCGGCTGACGGCGGCGGATGCGGAGCGGCTGCTCCTGCGCGACGGCTTTGAGCACCTGCGGACAAAGGGGAGCCACCGGATCTATTTCAAGGGCGGCCGGCACATCGTTGTCCCCTTCCATGGGAAGAGGACGCTTCATCCCAAAATCGTCAGGCAGATCCTTCGGGCCATGGAACTTACCGATTGAACAATGAGAATCTAACAATACGTTATACGACAGGAGACTGCCATGGCAGTTGACCCCAACAAGCTGAAGACCATTCTGGTGACCGACTGCGGCAGCACCACCACCAAGGCCATCCTCATCGAATACAGGAACGGCGAGTACCGTCAGACCACCCGGGGCGAGGCCCCGACCACGGTGGAGAAGCCGTTCGAGGACGTCACCAAGGGGGTGCTGAACGCGGTGCGCGAGGTGGAGGAACTTTCCGGCCGGAAGATCCTGAGCGGCGAGGACATCATCACCCCGTCCCAGGGCAACGAGGGGGTGGACATCTACATGTCGACCTCGTCGGCCGGCGGCGGCCTGCAGATGATGGTGGCCGGGGTGGTCAAGACCATGACCGGCGAGAGCGCCGCCCGGGCGGCCCTGGGGGCCGGGGCCATCGTCATGGACGTGCTGGCCTCCAACGACGGCCGCCTGCCCCACCAGCGCATCGAGCGCATCCGCCACCTGCGGCCGGACATGATCCTGCTCTCGGGCGGCATCGACGGCGGCACCATCACCCATGTGGTGGAGATGGCCGAGCTGATCTCGGCCGCCGACCCCAAGCCGCGCTTCGGCACTTCCTACCGCCTGCCGGTGATCTACGCCGGCAACAAGGACGCCCGGCAGATGGTGGATAAGACCCTGTCGGCCAAGTCGGCCCTGATGACGGTGGACAACCTGCGGCCGGTGCTGGAGCGGGAGAACCTCAAACCCGCCCGGGACGCCATTCACGACGTCTTCATGGAGCATGTCATGGCCCACGCCCCGGGCTACAAGAAGCTGATGGCCATGGCCCACGAGGTGCCCATCATGCCCACCCCGGGCGCGGTGGGGCTGATGATCCAGTCCCTGGCCAAGGCCGAGCGCATTGCGGCGGTGGGGGTGGACATCGGCGGGGCCACCACCGACGTCTTCTCGGTGTTCTTCGACAAGGGGACCGGCTTGGACGTCTTCAACCGGACGGTTTCAGCCAACCTGGGCATGAGCTACTCCATCTCCAATGTCCTGGCCGAGGCCGGGCTGGAGAACATCATGCGCTGGGTGCCCTTCGATATGGACGAGGCCGACCTGAGAAACCGAATCCGCAACAAGATGATCCGGCCGACCACCATCCCCCAGGCCCTGGAGGAGCTGCAGATCGAGCAGGCCATCAGTCGCGAGGCCCTGCGGCTGGCCTTCAAGCAGCACAAGGAAATGGCGGTGGGGCTCAAGGGCGTCCAGCAGGAGCGGACCATCTCCGACGCCTTCGACCAGTCGGCCACCGGCGAGACCCTGATCAACATGATGGACCTGAGCATCCTCATCGGTTCGGGCGGGGTGCTGTCCCACGCGCCGCGGCGAGCCCAGTCGGCCCTGATGATGATCGACGCCTTCCAGCCCGAGGGGGTGACCATGATGGCGGTGGACTCCATCTTCATGGCCCCGCACCTGGGGGTGCTGTCCACGGTGCACTCGGCCGCGGCCAACGAGGTTTTCGTCAAGGACTGCCTGGTGCGGTTGGGCTCGGCCGTCTGCCCGTCCGGTCAGGGGAGGGAGGGTCAGCCCTGTCTGTCGGTCAAGTTCGCCCGAACCGACGGCTCGACCGTCGAGGAGAGCGTCAAAGTGGGCGAGATGAAGCTCATCCCGCTGGGGCCGGAGAAGGTCCAGGCCACCATCGCCCCGGCCAAGGGCTTCGACGCCGGGGCCGGCAAGGGCAAGGAGTTCACCGCCACTCTGGAGGGCGGCACGGTCGGCATTATTTTAGACGGACGGGGAAGGCCGCTGCAGCTTCCCGAGGACAAAAAGCAGAGGGTGGCCAAACTGGCGGAGTGGAACCGGGCGCTGGACATCTATCCGGCGAAGTAACTTAGTAACGTCATACGTTGAACGTCAAACGTCGAACGAGGTAAAAATGGCACACGCATATACGCCGGGGCTCAAGGTCACCGAGAAGTCGGTGGTGCTTAAGGATCGCCGTCTGCCGCTCAAGGGCCAGGTGCTGGCCAAGGTGGGCGACAGGGTTTCGGCCGATCAGGTGGTGGCCAGAACCGAGCTGCCGGGCAACGTCCAGACAGTGAATGTGGCCGGGCTTTTGGGCGTTTTGCCCGAGGACGTCGAATCCCACATGCTGAAGAAGCCGGGGGAGGCCGTGGCCAAGGACGAGCCGCTGGCCCAGAGCAAAAGTTTTTTCGGTTTGTTCAAGTCCACCTGCCGCTCGCCGGTGGCCGGAACGGTGGAGTCCATCTCCGGCATCACCGGGCAGGTGATACTGCGGGAGCCGCCCCTGCCGGTGCAGGTCAAGGCCTATGTGGACGGCAAGGTGGTGGCGGTGGCCGAGGGCGAGGGGGTGACGGTGGAGACCTTCGGCACCTTTGTCCAGGGCATCTTCGGCATCGGCGGCGAGACCAACGGCGAGATAGTGATGGCGGCCAACGATCCATCCCAGGAGCTGACAGCCGGGATGCTCAAGCCGGAACACAAGGGAAAGGTGGTAATCGGCGGTTCGCTCATCCGGCACCAGGCGCTGGTGCGTGCGGCCGAGCTTGGGGTGAGGGCAGTGGTGGTGGGCGGCATCAACGACGCCGACCTCAAGGCCTTTTTGGGATACGACATCGGGGTGGCCATAACCGGAACCGAGGAGAAGGGGGTGACCCTGGTGGTCACTGAGGGCTTCGGCCAGATGACCATGGCCAAGAAGACCTTCAATCTTCTCAAGTCCAAGCAGGGCCTCAAGGCCTCGGTCAACGGGGCCACCCAGATCCGGGCCGGGGTAATGCGGCCCGAAGTCATCGTACCCTTGGAGGGCGGGGGCCAGGCCGAGGAGGCCCACCGATCCGACAGCGGCATGGAGCTGGGCATGGCCGTCCGGGTGATCCGGCATCCCTATTTCGGGCGCATCGGCAAGGTGGCCGCCCTGCCCCACGAGCTGCAGAAACTGGAGTCCGAAAGCCACGCCCGGGTGCTGGAGGTGGAGTTTGAGGACGGCAGCAGGGCTATAGTTCCCCGGGCAAACGTAGAATTGATTGAGGACTAATGTTCCCGGTGGCCTGTGCCGAGTTTAACCGAAACATGACACGAGCCAACGTGGAATTGATAGAGGATTGAGGGATCTAAAGGGGTCAGGGCATAATAGTATCCTCGAAATAAACATTTCTGAAGTCTGTCCCGAGCTGACATCGAGCTGCTGAAGAATCGAACCGTTCCCAGTCTTGCTGGAAACAAATTAGGAGAAAAAGATTATTGGTGTGTGGTTGTTCAACATGATTGAATATTAGAGTTTGACAGAATCAGGAGAAGAGCAGGGTAATTTTAATGAAGGCGACAGATAATTCCAGGAATCTAAACGCTCCGAAAATTTATTTTTTATCATTCCACCAGCTGTTAGCCCAAAACGGCACAAGACTTTTCTCTGGTCTCTGGATAAACCGACCAGTGGTCCAAATAGAAAAATAAAAATGGCCGGCGATCTATGAAGTTATAAAGAATGATACCTGATAATTATTGTTTTGTTGTATTGTAATAGAAGCTACAAACCCATTATGAAATGTGCTTATATAAAGGACGCGGAAAATAGGCAAAAAATACTTATTTTTGTCGTTCTTTTTATAGTGTCGTTTATTTTGTATGGAGATTCGTTGCGGAACGGCTTCGTTTTCGACGACCACCAGATAATAGTCAACAACCCAAGCATAAAAAACTGGCCTAAAGATTTAGGATTATTCACCAGTAATTATTGGTTTGAGACACATTCCCGGCAGAATACCGTCCCAAACAACTATTATCGACCCATCACCCTGCTGAGCTTTGCCATAGACTATCAATGCTGGGGGGCAAATCCGATCGGATTTCACCTAACGAACATCTTCCTGTTCGGCCTGACGTTGGTTGTACTGTTTCTTTTAGTGGAAATCTCTTTCCAGAGTTTGAGTCTGGCATTGCTGGCGGCTTTAGTTTACGGAGCTAATCCGATCCATGGTGAAGTCGTTTCGTTTGTGGGCGGCAGGACGGATTTACTCGCTGGCCTGTTTGCCGTGGGCGCAATTCATCTATATTGGACTTGGCGCAAGCTGAAGAAAACAATCTATCTAGTGATTTCCTTGGTGCTTTGGTTGATGGCATTAGGTTCTAAGGAATCGGCGGTAACCGCACCGTTTATCATTGCCGGCATGGAACTTACTTTTGGAGGTCGCGGTCTAAGAATTTGGAGAAGAGAGTATTTTCTCTACCTGATCATCCTGGCAATTTATGCTGCCCTTCGGTTTTTGGCGCTATCCGGGCATACGCCTTGGCAGGGAGATTCGTATGATTTGACCGCTGTAGGAACCATACCGGAAAAAGTATGGAGATATTTAAATCTGACGATACTGCCTGTCAACCTGAGCGCTTACTACACCGATCGTTTTACCCCAACTACGGCCGGACTCATAGGAGGTATAGTGCTGTTGATCTTGCCTGTGGTGGTAACGTTTGCTCCTTGGTTCAAAAATAATCGAGTCCCTATTTTTGCTTCACAGATATTCATCTGGGGCTTACTGCCCAGTCTGGGATTTGTACGCAACACCAGCAACGTCGAGTTTGCTGAAAGATTTGCTTTTCTTTCCTCATTCGGCGTTTCGTTGGCTATAGCTTGGTTTTTTCTGACGGCAGCGAGAAAGGCTTGCTGCAGAATCTTGACGGCAGCCATCATCTCGGTTCTATTGACATATTCTGCCTGGATGGGATATATGACCTTCCGGAGAAACTCTGTTTGGAGAAACGACCTGACTTTGTTTCAAGAGATGGCTCGTACCGCTCCAAAAAGCTATCTGGCCCATTTCAACTTGGGGAACGAACTGGCCAAGCGCGGAAGGTTCATTGAATCCGAACGCCATTACAAAATGGCCATCGAGTTGGACAGCACCCAATTCGACGTTTTCAACAATCTAGGCACCCTTCACTTTTATAACGGACGGTGGGGCGAGGCTGAAAAATGTTTTTCCAGGGCGGCAATAATTAACTCTAGTTCTCCAGTCATCCGATTCAACTGTGGGCTAGCGAGCCTGCGCCAAGGTAAAAGGGAGGAAGCCATTGCTTGGTTTAAAAAAGCACTGGAGTTGGACCCCATGTTTAAGCCGGCGCAAAAAGCATTAGAAAATCTGCGATGATTTTGCTGCTGGAGGAAGAACCGGCAAAAAACGGCTTCTTAAATATGGCCTTGGACGAACTGCTGGCCGGCGAGGTCGAGGCCGGCAGGATGGAAACCTTCGTCAGGCTTTATGGATGGAAGCCTCCAGCCGTCTCACTGGGGCGCAACCAGAAGGCCGACGAGGTGGACGTGGCCGCCTGCCGCAGCGACGGGGTGGACGTAGTCAGAAGGCCCACCGGCGGCCGGGCGGTCTTCCATCGCGACGAGCTGACCTACAGCATCGCCAGTCCTTTGAATGATCCGATCTTTGGGGGGGCGGCCAGGGACGCCTACCGGGCCATCGGACGGGGGCTGTGCCGGGGACTGAGGCTTCTGGGAGTGCCGGCCGAGTTGGTCCGCGCCGCCGTGCCTGATCGAAGGACAGGCCTTTCTCCCTCCTGCTTTGCGGCCAGTGGACGCTACGAACTGGCGGTTGGCGGCAGAAAGATCGTGGGCAGCGCCCAACGACGTTTCGCCAAGTCGTTTCTGCAGCAGGGTTCGGTGTTGCTTTGCCAGGTACAGGACCACCGCTATTTCCGCAGTCCGGCCCCGGCCGGATCGTTCACCACCGCGGAGCGGGAGCTGGGGCGGCCGGTATTCTTTGACGAGGCAGCCCGGGCTATGAAGCAAGGGATGGCCGAGGAATGGGGGGTGGAGCTGACCGGAATCCAAATCGATTCTAAGATGGTGGAAAAGGCCGAGGCCTTGGCCGCTAAGAACAGAGCTTCACGATATGCGGCCTAAGGAAGCGATAGGGCGCCGCTATATTTTTATACCGAAGAGATAATTTCGCGCGATATAACTAGTCTCCTTTCCTTGGGGGTGGGGAGAATTAACTGTTTGGGTGCAGAAAAACGCTGATAAAATTCTAGTTGGGCAATCTTTTGGGTTAAAGGGCTGGTATAAAGAAGTTTCCCCTAAGATTTATATTGACAGAAACGCATGGTTTGCCGTAGACTTATCACCATAGACCCAATCGAGGCGACATGAGCCTGCTGGCCAATTTGCCCGATTTCACCGTCTCCGAGGTCATCTACCTGCTGAGCCACTTCGGCAAGACCGGGGTGCTCACCTTCAAGTCGGGGAAAACATCGGGCGAGGTCTATTTCGACAAGGGCAACGCGGTCCACGCCCTGTTCGGAAACCAGAGCGGGTCGGAGGCGGTCTACAGCCTGTGTCTGGAGACGGCCGGGGAGATGAAGTTCACCGCCGGGGCCCGATCGCCCGAGGTGACCATCAAGGAGGGGGCGGACCGGCTGCTGGAGGAGGGCGAGCGGCGGCGGGTGGAGATGGCCGAGATCTTAAAAACCCTGCCGCCCATGGAGACGGTGCTGGTGCGCACCGCCCAGGCGCCGGAGGAGACGGCCATCACCATCAGGCGCAGCGACTGGACCATTTTGGCTTTAGTCAACGGCAAGCGGGACATCCGGGCCATCGTCGAGGACAGCAAGCTGGGGATACTGGAGGTGGCCAAGACCCTGTCCTGGCTGCTGTCCAAGAACCTGGTGGTCGATCCTCTGGAGGTGCAGAGGATACTCAAGGAGAAGATCCGCTTCGCCTCCCTGCTGTTGGAGGAGTTCGGATCCAAGGGAACCGGGGCCGGACCCTGGATCGAATTCATCAAGTCCACCCTGGAGACGCTGGACAAGAGCGGGCACATGGCCCGCCAGGTGGAGTTCGGCCAAGCCTCTATCTCCCTGGCGCCGGGCAGCAAGGCCGACGTCAGCCGGGAGGAGGTGGTTGAAATATGGGACAAACTGGCCGAGGCCATGCACCAAAGGGCGGTCAAGGAGTTCGGGCCGATGCTGGCCAAGCATAAGTACCAGGCGGCCATGTCCAAGGTCTGAGTTTTCGCCACTTAGACACTGAGGCACAGAGGATTTCTCCATTTTTATCCCCGAGATATTTGTGGACTTCGTGATTTGGGAGCCATTAAGGGATAACATTGACATCAGGGAGATTTGATATAATATCACCGGACTACAGGGAAATGGAGAGGTGGGGATTTACAGAGCTTGTTGCAGCAAACAGGGAATCGGATCCAAGAACGATAGGAAGTAAAGATGGCCAAAGAACCGGCGGAACTGGTTGACGGCATCCTGAAGATGGAGGGGGTCCGCCACTGCGCGGCCGTATCCAAGGAGGACGGGTCGTCGCTGGCGGCCTCGCCGGGCACCCCGGGCAACTTCGGCGAGGTGGTGGCCTTTCTGGGTTCGGCGGCCGAGGTCATCACCTCCAACCTGGATCTGGGAGGCTTGAACTCGGTGCTGGCCGAGGGCTCGGGACACCAGATGCTGATTGTGCCCCATGAACAATCCTACCTGGGCGTGGAGTTCGGCGAAGGCAGCCCGCCCTGGTGGGCCACCCAACACAGCCCGCTGGATCTGCTTTCCGAGGGCAGGATGGCCGAGATCTCGGAGGCCGAGGAGCTTTTGAAGCAGAAGGTCAATCTGCTCAACCTGCTTTTAGAAGCCTTCGGAGCCAAGGGCGACAAGGCCGAGGAATGGCGGCAGATGCTGGAGGCCGAGCTCAAAAACGTCGAGCCCGGCGGCCGGCTGGCCAAGATGGTGGAGGCCGGGCCGGGGATGGTGGCCATCCGATCCGGGGTCAAGACCGACATCTCCAAAAAAGAGGTGGGCGACGCCTTCGAGAAATTGGTCAACCTTACCTGCAAAAAGGCCATCGCCACTTTGGGCTTTGTCGAGGTCAAACAGAAGTTTCAGGCGGTCATCTCCCGCCTGGCGGCGGAGAAGCACTAGGCCATGGAAGAGATACTCATCCGCCTTTCCAGCCTGCCCGGGGTCACCGGCAGCTTCTATGTGGGCGACGACAACAGCTTCATCGCCCAGACACTCTCCAAGAATTTCAACCAGGAGAATGCCCAGCGCTCGGTGATGGTGCTGTCGCAGACCTTGGAGGCCCTGGCCCAGGTAGCCCAGTTCACCATCGCCAAGCTGCTGGTGAACACCGGCGGCTCCCGTCTTTTCATCCGTCGCACCGACAAGGGCTATTTGAACGTCCAGGCCGACCTGACGGTGGATCCGGCGGTGATAGACGCCGCCTTAAACGGGGCCATGCAGGAGATCAAGCTGCTGGCCACCCTGGCCCCGGCGCCCACTCCTCGGCCCGGCACAGGGCAGGTACCTGCGGCCCCGGCCGCAAAGCCGGCCGCTTCGCCGGCGGCCGTGGCCCCGGCCGTCAAACCTGCGGCTCCGGCCGCTACACCGCAGCCGGCACCGGCCGCCGCCCCCAAGCCGCCTCCGGCCATGGTCGACGGGGCCGTATTGGAGAAGGTGTTGGCCCTGGCCGAGGAAGCTCTGGGCGAGCTTGGGGCTACCATCTACGAAAACCAGTACGCCGACCACAAGATAAACCCGCAAAAGCTTTCGCGGGACGCGGCCATGAAGTTTTGCTACGCCCTGCAGAAGGACGCCTCCATGATCATCGGCCCCTCGGCCGCCAAGCAAATGGCCGACAAGATGATGGCGCTGCTCAAATAAAACAGAAAGCAGAAGGCAGAAACCAGAAACGAGCAAACATCGCTGGCAGGATGATCGACTTAAGAACAAGGACAAAGAACTACTCCCTGCTAGTTATCAGTATTATTGCCCAGTTGCCTAACAAGATGGCGGCGCAGATAAATAATAGGAAAACATCTCATTAGGTCCGCCACCAGCGTCGGAGCCAATTATCGGGAGGCATTGAGGGCCAGATCGAAGGACGAATATGTGGCCAAGGCCAATCTCTCTCTCCAGGAGCTTGATGAATCAGGTTACTGGCTGGAGATAATCCAGGAGAGCGGGATGTTGAAAAGCGAACTGGTGGACAAGGCGGCCCAGGAAACGGAAGAACTGATCGCCATTTTCGTCACCATTATAAAAAAGGCCAAGCAGGGAAAATAACGCCGAGAAAGCGCAATCTCTGCCTTCTGCCTTCTGACTTCTGATTTGGAGGTGCCCGATGTTCCAGCAACTACTTTACCCCGACGAGTACCTGTGGTACGTAACGGTCACCAACCTGGTGGCGGTGGCCGGCAGCATCCTGCTGTGGGTGACCTGCGTCCTGTTCGGACTGATCGCCCGGAAGTACGAGCTGGTGCTGCGCAAGAAGACCAACTGGCAGTTCATGATCTTCGCCCCCTCGGGCATCCTGGTCTACGCCGTCATCCAGATACTGGCCTACGCCAGCCAGGTGAAGCTGAACGTCGTGCAGTCCTGGGTGGCCTACGTCTTCTTTCTGCTGTCCGGGGCCCTGTCGCTTTTGGGCGCCCTCAAATTCAAACAGGTGGTGACTCCGGCCAAGAAGCCGGCCCCCAAACCGGGCCCGGCGGCGACCCTGCCGGCGGGTAAATAACTCGAAACGGCGGAGCCTGATTTATAAGGTTTTCTGCCAAACAAATATTTTATATTTCGTCTTAAAGATAGGGAGAACCAAAATGGAGATCTCGATACCGGCCGAGCTGCTGTTCGCGGTGGCGGTGGCCCTGTTCTGCATCGCCCTGTTTTTATACGGTCGGATTCTGAGAAGGCTCTTGGGGGTCATCCGGCGCCGGTCGTTCATCTGGGTGCTGCCCATCATCGGGGCCGTCTTTCTGGCCCTGGGGGTGCTGTTCCACTTCCTGCCCCTGGCCATCTATCCCCGGCTGGACCCATCGCGCACCGACCAGCTGATGCAGATCTGCCAAAGCCGGAGCCTGGAGGCGGCCGGCATCTTTTTGGCCGGCATCATCGCCATCTTCGCCGGCTGGACCTACACCCGGTGGACAAGCCGTTAGGCTTCTAAAAAAAAGTCTAAAAAAACTTGACAAACAACCATGATTATGCTAAATTAATCTAATCGAACATATTACAGTTAACCCAGTTGTCAATGCGATCTGGAAAGGAGGTGATTGGCGTCAGAGGGCATTGCATTGTTACGGTTAAAAAGCAAGGATTCCAAACAAGAAACACCAAACAAGGGGAAAAAAATGAGGAAAATAGGATTGTTGCTTTTGGCTTTGGCCATGGTGGCCGGCATGTCGCTGGCGGCGGTTCAGGCGAAGAGCTTCGAGAGGGACGGCAACCCCTATTCCAACAAGGTCTACCCGGCTGCCAAGAACCAGGAGGACTCGGTGCTGGCCGACGTCCACGCCTATTCCTGCTACATCTCCACGGTGCGGGCTTTGGACTACGACCCGGCGGCTAACGCCATGAACCTCGTCTTTCGGTCTACCGACGGAACCATGTACAGCCTGAGCAGCCTGGACAACGGGGCCAACTACACCAGGCAGGGTCCCCTGGTGTCCGGCAGCATACGCTATCCTTCGGGGATGTGCGACCTGGCCAACCAGCTGCCCTTCGCCTTCTACAACCGCGGCTGGGGCGCGGCCAACGAGGGCGCCGAGGTGACCTGGGACGACCTAGGCTACGGCGGCGGACTTTGGGCCACGCCGGTGTCCGTCGACACCACCGGCCGCGGGGTGGCCGGGGCCGCCATCTATGTGGTCAACGCGGTCAAGGGGAGCAACGGGCGCATCCACGTCTGCTCCAACTACTGGGGCGCCAATACCCCAAACGCCGCCTTCTACAACTATTCGGACGACAACGGCTACACTTGGTCTGACCGCATGCTGGTGTATTACGACCTTGTCGGCACCGAGGACAGCCTGGCGCTGTTCCCCAGCGGCACCGTGGTGCACGACTCGGTGGCCGGGGGCTATGTCAACCAGCTGCAGATCTTCTGCTCGCCCACAGGGGACACGGTGATGATCGGCACCTGCGCCGGGCGCGTCAGCGGCGACGGGAGCGACACCACCATGTCGTTCTTCTACCGGATGTCCTACGACAACGGGGCCAACTGGACACCGCTGACCTGGGCGCCTTATGGCGGCTGGCTGGGCTGGCCGGCCCAGAGCTACGACGTGGGCATCGCGGTGGACAAGGAGGGCTACCCGCACTTCGCCACCTGGCTGTTTATGGACACCACCGCGGCCGGGGGCTTCGGGCCGAACACCGGTCTGGTGGACTACCATCTGACCTCGGGCGGCTGGGTGGCCACTCTGATCCACGCCACCGACGAGGCCGGGACCGTGTACCCCAGCTTCGCCAACTTCGCACTCGACGCAAACGGCGACCTGGTAGTCTCCTACCGGGACAACCTTGAGGACGACGCCACCATGAACATCTGGGCTGCCATAAGCCAGGACAATGGCGCCACCTACAGCACCTATCAGGTGACCACCGACAACGGAGGCTACGATTACCCGCACATCGCCATGCACGTCGGCGGCGCCGGTTCGTTGTTCCCCATCTACTACCAAAGGACCAACACCGGTTTCATCAGCTGGGTGCCTTACGATTCTTTGACCGGAGTATCTGGCGGACCGGCTCAGCCTGCCAAGCAGAGCTTCGTGCTCATGCAGAACCGGCCCAACCCGGTCTCCGGCAACACCGAGATCAGGTTCAACCTGAGCCGGGCCGGCGACTACACTCTGCGCATCTACAACGTAGCCGGGCAGACTGTCAAGGAGTTCAACGGACAGGGCCAGGCTGGCCCAAACCGCGTCAACTGGAACGCCAAGGGTGTGTCCAACGGCATGTACTTCTATCGGCTGACCTCTGGCGGGGCCAGCGCCACCAGGAAAATGATGGTAGTCAAGTAACCTAGGCAAAAAGAGCGGGGCCGCCTTGTGACGGCCCCGCTCAACCGACTATTTGCTATAGACAGCCATAGGTGCCGGTCGATCCCATCTTTAGTCAATTCGGCAAACAGCCGCCACATCCCACCCAGTTTATTCCGAAAAAGAGATCAATGGCATGAATTTATATTATAAATTACTCCTGGAGGCAAGCCGATAGAGAATGTTTAACGTTGGAAGAAACGGAAGAAATCACCAAATAAAAAAAGCGGAGGGTAGAACCAACATGAAACACCTCAGGTTACTCATGGCAGCGGCGCTCTTTCTGGGGCTGGCCGGAGGCTCGGCCTGGGCCGCCACCACCGGGAAGCTGGTGGGGGTGGTCATCGACGCCGACACCAAGGAGCCCCTGCCCGGCGCGGTGGTCACCGTTTTGGGCACCTCCATGGGCGCCAACACCGATCTGGACGGCAGGTTCATCATCGTTAACGTGCCGGTGGCCACCTACTCGGTCCAGGCCCGGATGATGGGCTACGACCCGATGACGGTGACCAACGTCAAGGTCATCATGGACCTGACCACCACCGTCAACTTCAGACTAAAGCCCACGGTGCTGGAGATCAAGGGCGTGGTGGTCGAGGCCAAGCGGCAGATGGTCATTCCCGACGCCACCACCACCACCCGGGTGACCTCAGCCCAGGAGATCATGGCTATGCCGGCGGCCAGCACCAACAACGTGGTGGCCAACACCGCCGGGGTGGTCAGCGCCGGCGGCCAGATGAACGTCCGCGGCGGCCGCTCGGATGAGATGGTCGTCTTCATCGACGGCGTTTCGGTTACCAACGCTCTGGATGGCACCCAGGGGGCACAAGTCAACACTGCGGCTATTCAGGAGGTGATGGTCATCACCGGCGGCTTCAACGCCGAATACGGCGAGGCCATGTCCGGGGTGATGAACGTGGTCACCAAAGAGGGGACCGACAAGCACGACGTCTTTCTTAAATACACCACCGACGAGCCGTTGCTCTCCAACAGCCGGCACGATAACCGGGTGGAAGCCAGCTTCGGCGGGCCGGTGCCCGGGCTGAAGAACCTATCGTACTTCCTGTCGGGCGAAATGAGGAACACCGACGACGCCCGGCCATGCGTCATGCCGGACAAATACTACGAACACGATCCCAGCAAGGACTACTTCTGGGCCGACACTCTGCGCTACAGCCAATCGGAATGGGACACCCTGACCAACGCATGGAGCGGCGGCTGGGTGGACTCGTCCAACACCTCCTGGGAGGCGGAGAAGGCCAGGCGCATCGAGAAGGGGACCATGAGGGGCTGGAAAGAGTACGATAAGGACTATCTGCCACACGGCCAACTTCAGAACTACCGGCTGCAGGGCAAGCTGAGCTACAAGATTCCGGGGGCCAACATCAAGCTTTCATTGGGCGGGCTGGCCAACCGCGACCAAAACGAGTCCTACACCGCCAGCTTCAAGTACAATCTGGACGGGTACTATTCGTACATGTCCAAGTCCAATCAATTTAATCTGACCTGGAGGCACCAGCTTAACAACACAACCTTCTACACCCTGATCCTAAGCACCTTTCGCAATATGACCATGACTGGGGTTAAGGACACGGTGGCCGAGAAGGACCGCAGCTGGTGGGAGGACTACGTCTTCCTTTCAGATGCTGATGCCGACGGCGACAGCATGTACGACGACTACGAGGGCCGGGAATACAACGCCAACGACGTCGACAACCCCTACGGAGTGGCCGGCATCTTCTACACCGACGGCTTGGCTCGGCTGTGGGAGAAGCACGACGTCAAGTATAAAGCGGGCAAGATGGACATCACCTCCCAGATCGACCGCTACAACCTGGTACAGGCCGGGGTGGACTTCAAGCTGCACGACATCTACCTGAAGTCGAACTCCCTGCCCTGGAACCCGGAGCCGTTCAAGGACTACTACCAGTTCAAGCCGGTCACCGGCGCCGCCTACGTCCAGGACAAGCTGGAGTTCGAGGGCTTCATCGTCAACGCCGGTCTGCGCTTCGATTACCTGAACTCCAAGGCCAAGAAGAAGGTCGACTACTTCAACCTGACCGACACCGCCTCCTACATAGACGCCAAACCTAAATACAAACTTTCTCCAAGGCTGGGCATCTCTCACCCCATCACCGAAAGGACGGTGCTTCACGTCAGCTACGGGCACTTCTTCCAGCAGCCCCAGCTGCAATACCTCTACGAGTCCCTGCAGGCCGACATCACCCGGGGCAACTCCATCATGGGAGATCCGGACCTGGAGGTGCAGAGAACCATCGCCTACGAGGCCGGATTCTCTCATCAGTTCTCGGAGAACGTCGCCGGCGACGTCACCATATTCTACAAGGACATCTTCGACCTGATGGGCACCCGGCTGGTGTCCGACACCCGGGAGATGGGCACCGGCCTGGAATACACCGCCCTGGTTAACGCCGAGTACGGCAACACCAAGGGCCTGGAAATCTCCATGCAGAAGAGGCCGGGCAAGGACATTTTCTCAGGCCGCCTGGCCTATACCCTGTCGTTGGCCAAGGGCACGGCCTCGGACGCCTACGAGGGCTACAGCTATTGGTATTACTACCTGGGCACCGACCCGGCCACCGGGAGGCCCTACCCCAACCCCAGCAACGATAATTTCCTGGAGTTCGACCAGAGGCACACCATCTCGCTGACCACCAACTTCGACTTCGACGAGAAGTTCGGCCCGGCCCTGGGCAGGTTCCGGCCGCTGGCCAATGTCTCCGTCAATCTGCTGACCAATATCGGCAGCGGCCTGCCCTACACCAAGAAGGACAGCAAGCAGCGACCGCTTACCGACATCAACGGCGCCCGGATGCCGTGGACGTGGAACACCGATCTGCTGCTTTCCAAGAGCTTCAAATTGCTGGGCGCCAACATGTCGCTGAACATGGAGATGTTCAACGTCTTCAACCGCAAGAACGTTCAGAACGTATATGCCACCACCGGCGATCCGCTGAACGACGGGGACTACATAACCATCAACGACTTCTCGCCCACCCCCATCCCGGACAGCACCTACTATACGGTGGACGGCAACAACGATCCGGTGATGGTACCAAACCCCTATTACAGCAAGTGGCGGGACCTGGACGGCAACGGCGAGATAGACCAGAACGAAAAGTACATCACCTACCTGGAGGCGCACCGCGATTACGCCTCCGATCCGTTCAGCGGCGGCCGGGAGCCCAGCACCCGGGCCTACGACGGCCCACGCCGGATGAGGTTCTTTGTGACCTTCTCCTTTTAGGCTGATGAAGGCCCGAGAACCGAACCAAAAAAAACAATGAGAATGGAGGTCATATACATGGCAGGAAGGAAGAAAATAACGGCGCTGGTCCTGGGGCTCCTGGTCCTGTCCGCGGCCGCTTGGGCGGCCACAGCTACGGGCACCGTCCAGCAGCCGCAGGCCCAGAGCAAGTTGATGTCGCAGAGGCTGCTGAGCATCAACGCCTGGAGGATCTACTGCACCAACTACGGACCTTTTGTCAACCCCACCCAGGGCGGCAGCGGCGGTTTCTGGGGGGGGCCGGGCTACAACTACATCTACGGGGCCGGACCGTGGGTGGCGGGAACCACCCCCTCGGGCGCCCGGGCGGTGGCCTGCGGCTACAACCCCAACTCGGGGCAGAGCGAGATGGGGCCGGTGAACCCGCGGACCGAGGACTATGCCTCCTGGCTCTCCGACCCGGCCTCCCGGGTCTATGTTTCCACCGAGCCGGTGGACGTTCTGGAATGGCCCCGGCTGGACAGCCAGGGCAAGAAGCTGATCAAGTCCAGGCAGGACAGCTACTGCAAGTACAGCGACATGAACCCGCAGTACACCTGGTCCGGCGAGTCTAGACTGAACGTGGTGATCGAGCAGGTGACCTACGCCTGGAACTACGCGGATAACAACGACATCGTCTTCTTCTTCTTCAACGTCAAGAACAAGAACGACTACGATCTGACCAACTGCTACGTGGGCCCGGGCATAGACTGCGACATCGGCAACGAGGCGGGCAACTCGGCCAACGACCGGACCACCTTCGACTACACCCGCAACCTGGGCATGCAGTTCCAGGCTGATCCCGAACCGGGCTGGCCCAAGACCGGGGTAGTGGGCTTCCGCTTCTTCCAGGGGCCGCGCAACAACACCGGGCAGGTGGTCAACATCATTGACGACCAGTACCCCCACTCCATCCAGCCCGACTCCATGCTGGGCATGACCTGCTTCACCATCTTCACCATCTCCATTGATCCCAAAACAGACGAGGAGCGCTACCAGGCCATGGAGGGGGTGGACTGGCTGTCAGGGGTAAACGATGCTTACGACCAGTTCGGAGCGGAGACACCGGGAGACAAGAGGTTCATCCAGGGCTCGGGGCCGTTCATTCTGCGGGCCAAGAACTCGGGCAGCCCAGACTCCATGACCACCCTGTGCGTGGGCACCATGGCCGCCAACGATACCCAAGCCCTGAAGATAGCCTCGGACGTGGCCCAGGAGATATTCGACAACGACTTCGAGCTCTCCAACCCGCCGATGGCCCCGCAGCTGACGGTGGTGTCCGGCGACAAGCACATCCGCATCACCTGGAACACCGTCGCCGAGGACTCGGCCGACGCCTATTACTATAAAATCCCCGACACCACCTCCTGGTACACCTACTACAAGGGCGGCTGGCAGTATCTGACCGACAAGCAGCTGGTGGACAGCTTCGAGATCAAGACCGGAGCCACCACCACCGTCAAGATCGCCAAGGGCCAGGCCAACCCGACCGGCGGCACCGACACCGTGGCCTCCAGGTTCAACCAAAAGCTGATGTACAAGCCCTATGATTTCCAGGGATACATCCTCTACCGGGCCCGGACCATCGCCGACCTGCTGAATCCCGACAAGAGAGAGGCCCTGGGCGGACGCTTCCAGAATCAAGACACAGTCTACAGCGCAGCCACCTGCAGCTACAGCGGTGGCGGCGGCTACATGTTCGATAAAAAGGATGGTGTCCAGATCGTTCCCAACTTCACCACCGTCTACCACCTGACCCCGTCGGGGTCGACCCAGCTGGGGGTGTGGGACACCATCGGCAGCGACCGGGGCCTGATCTACACCTTTGTGGACAGCAACGTGGTCAACGGCCTGGGCTACTATTACGGCCTGGTGGCCTACGATTTTCAGCCCAACGCCTATTTCACCCATAAGTGTCCCACCTTTCTGATGACCAATCCCACCGAAAACGCGGTGTACGCGGTGGCCCACACCGAGAACGCCGACTGGAAGCCGGCAGCAGTTCGCTACAGCAACTTGGGCGGGGCCGACGAAAGATCGGGCGGCTCCACCGACTTCAACTATCTGCTGGAGGTGGCCAGCCCGGGCCTGGTGAAGACGGACTCCTTCAGACTGGTATGGAAGCACGAAAAATGGGTGAGGACAACCGGAGGCAAAACCTACTATCTGCCGAACTACCGGGCATTCCTCTATAACGGCGGAACGCTGATCGACTCCACCAACCTCAAGACCAACATCCAGATCGACAAGACGGGGACGTATTACCAGACGCCGTCCGGCACCATCGACGACCAGCTCTACTTCGGCGGGGTGGTCTTCAAGCCCTGGGTGGAGTGGGACATGGCCGACTGCGTCATCGACAGCCTGGTGATCATCGAGGGCAGCGGGTCCAGAACCTATCCTCGAGATAGCGTTTCGACGGCTTTCCAATCGGCGATCTTCGACGCCCAGAACTGCCTGTGGCAGTGGCGCGGCTCTGACTTCGAGATCAGGTGGATCGAGGACACCCTGCGGGTCAGCGGCCTGCTGCGCAATATCCTGCGGGCCCAGGTGTGGGACCTGACCAATAACATCGAGGTACCGCTGGACACGCTGACCAAGAAGAGCATGACCACCAGCGGCTACATGTTCAACCCGGCCGACGTGGCCGGACGCTCCTTCTGCGACAGCACCCTGTCCGGGGCCACCTCCGGTACCGGCGTGGGCATGCACCTCTGCGGGTTTTCACTCTATTTCAATAAAGCCGGGGCCGTAACCCGCCGTATCGGGTCGCTATGGAACAACAGGCCGGACAACGGCGACATTTGGCGGATATACACTTCCGGGCCCAGGCCGCCGGTGGACGGAAACATCACCACCTTCTACACCGAGCCCACCGGGCAGGTGGGGACCCTCTCCGAGAGCCTGCTGGACAAGGTGAAGGTGGTTCCCAACCCATACTTAGTGCGGGCCAACTGGGACGTCAGCAAGAACTATCCCAACATCTACTTCACCCACCTGCCGGCCAAGTGCACCATCCGCATCTACACCCTGGGCGGCGACCTGGTGAGGGTGATACAGCACGAGGCCAACTATGTGGACAACGACGGGACCGAGCGCTGGGACCTGCTGACCACCTACAACCGTAGGATCGCCAGCGGCATCTACATATACCAGATAGACGCCCCGGGCATCGGGACCAAGGTCGACAAGTTCGCCGTCATCAAGTAACGCCCAAGACAAGGAGAATAGATAAGATGAGAAAACACCTAGCACTGGTGCTGGCGGCCGCCGTCATTCTGGGCGCTCTCCCGGCTTGGGCCGAACCCAGTTTCTCGAAGGTCGGCTTTTCCGGCATGCAGTTTCTGAAGATAGGGGCCGGTGCCAGGGCCTCGGCCATGGGCGGGGCCTTCACCGCCGTGGCCGACGACGCCACCGCTCTCTACTGGAACCCGGCCGGCATCGCCCGGATGAGGAACATCAACGCCGCTTTCGCCCATACCAACTGGTTCGTAGACATTAACAACGAGTATATCGGCTGCGTATTTCCGGGCGGTCTTTTAGGCAACTTCGGCATTAGCGCTTCCTTCCTGTCCATGGGCGATATGCAGTGGACCACCATCGACGATATCGCCACCCTGGCCAGGGAGGACGAGGGCGAGGGCTTGCCCACCTTCTCCTCCAGCGACCTGGCGCTGGGGCTAACCTACGCCCGCAGCCTGACCAACAAATTCAGCGTGGGCCTGACAGCCAAATATGTGCGGGAGAAGATCGCCGAGATGACTGCTTCGCAGATGGCCTTCGATGTGGGAACCCACTACCTGACCGGCTTCAAGACCCTGCGGATAGGCATGGCCATCGTCAACTACAGCGGCGACGCCAAGTTCTCGGGTATTGATCTTCAGAAGGATTGGGTCGACACATCCTGGCCGACCAACTACACGGGCAACCAGTGGGAGATACAGTCGCAGCCGTTTCCCATGCCTCTGCAGTTTAAGATCGGCGCCGCCTACGACTTTAAATTCGGCAGCCAGCACATCCTGACTGCTTCGGCTGAGATGATCCACCCCAACGACGGCAACGAAAAAGTTTTAACCGGTTTCGAGTATCGCTGGAACAATCCCATCGTCGAGATGGCCCTGCGCGGCGGATACAAGTATGACCCCGACTGGTACGAGACCAAGGGCGGCATGGACAACATGAGCGCCGGCATGGGAATCTCGCGGCGCTTTGGGCCGTCCCGGATAGCGGTGGACTATGCCTACACCAACATGGGCTTTCTTGAAAACGTCCACCGGTTCAGCCTGGGTCTGGGATTTTAGAACAGCCAAAGACCGGACCATAACCTGATAAGGGGGACGAGAGCTATCGTCCCCCTTGTGTCAATACAAATGGGGAACCGATGAGGGCCAGCAGTTTTTTAGCGGTCGCCGTCGCATTTTTAATCTCCGCCGCTTGGGCCGCAGGAACCGGCAAGATAGCCGGACGGGTGGTTGACGCCGCTACCGGCCAGCCGCTGATGGGGGCGCTGATAACAGTGCTGGGAACAGAACATAGCGCCATCAGCGACCAGATGGGAGAGTATTATTTCATTAACCTCCAACCGGGTTCCTATTCGGTGAAGGCCTCGCTGATTGGCTATCAACCTACCACGGTTGTCGATGTCCGCTGCAACCGGGACCTAACCACCAAGGTCAATTTCAGGCTTAAAAGTGTTCCCATTGTTACCGAAGGGGTGACAGTGGTCGCCAAAAAGCCCATTGCCGACAAGGACTTAACGGCCACCATGAGGACCATCCGGAGCGCTGATCTGCAGGAGATGCCGTGGGATAACGTCCAGCAAGCGGTAGCCGCCCAGACCGGGGTGGTCCGCATGGGAGAAGAACTCCATGTGAGGGGCGGCCGTTCCGACGAGGTAGACTATCTGATAGACGGAATATCAGTAAAAGACGCTACCGAGGGATATGTCGGCTTGTTGGTCAACACCAACGCCCTATCAGAGCTGAGCCTGCTGACAGGTGTCTATAACGCCGAATACGGACAAGCCATGTCCGGAGTGATCAACGCTTCGATCAAAGACGGGCGAGAGCCTGGGCTAAACCTGCAGGTCAACAACGGCGAGCTGTTCTCTCCGCAGAGCGGGCGCGGTTTCAACTCGATCCAAGGCGACTGGGGGCGGTCATTTTGGGGCGGCCGGACATTATTATTCTCTGCGGGCGAGGTTTCTCTGACCGATGACTGGGATCCACATCGGTCCATAGTGCCCCACCAGGACCGGGAGGATTACTCTTGGATATCAAAGTTCACCTTTCTTCTTCCGGCTCAGCTTAGGCTCAGCACGCTGGCGGCCTGGTCCCGATCCCAGTTTGGAAGATACAGCCACGAATGGTACTATCTGCCAGACAACTTCCGCTCCGATCTGCGTCGAGGTTCGCTGGTGTTGTTAACTGTTAACCAGTCCCTGACGCGTTCCGCCTTTTACCAGGTGACTTTGGGACGCTTTATAAACCAAGGCCAGTTCGGGGTTCGCGATACTTTCTGGGATATCGGGCGGCATTGGTGGGAAGACATCCGTTTCTTCAACTATCTGGACAATCAGGTGTACTACGACCAGGACAGCCAGTTGGTGTTCACCGCCGGTTTCAATCCCTACGGTTATGATCGGACCTTGTTCTACCGGTACGGCAATTACTGGCAGTACCGCGACCGGTCAACCGAAGAGAGCTTCGCCAAGGCGGAGCTGATGCTGCAGTCCGGTCCCCGCCATCAGATTAAGGCCGGGGTCCAGCTCAGCTGGTATGAAATAGACAACTTTCACCTTTACTCCACCGCTACCGGCAAGCCCATTGTGGACGAGTACTTCCGTCGGCCCAGCGTCCAGGGGTTCTACCTGCACGACAAGATGGAATACGAGGGTTTGGTCGTCAACGGCGGTCTGCGCTATCAGCGGCTGGATCCCAAGGTGGGCGACGCCGACAGCAGCCTTTGGGCCAGCCAAGGCAACGGCCTGAGGCCCGGGCCCAAGTCGGCCGTCAGCCCGCGCCTGGGGCTTTCCTACGTGGTCTCCTCCTCCACCACCTTCCGCTTCGGGTACGGGCGCTTCTTCCAGATGCCTCTGTTCCAACAGCTCTATCAATACATCGATAAGACCAGCCCCCAGCAGGTCAAGGGCAACATCCTGGGGAACCCATCGCTCAACCCGCCCCGGACCACCTCCATCGAGTTCGGCACCGTCACCGAGCTGACCCCGGAGCTGAGTCTGGACTTGGCCATCTACTACAAGGACGTCAAGGACCTGATATCCATCAACTACATTCCGTCCGTCCCGGAAGGCTATTATCAATACCAGAACATAGAGCAGGCCAATTCCACCGGACTGGAGCTGGCGGCCAGAAAGCACTTCGGCAAGCACTTCACCGGCAGCGTCCGCTACTGTCTGGCCCGGGCAGTGGGCACCGGCTCCGACCCATCCCAAGTATTGGAACAATATTTGGCCACGGTCACCGGCGAGTCTTTAGGCACCATGGAGCGGAAAGAAATGCCGCTGGATTTCGATCAGCGCAACAAGCTGGTGGCCGAGTTGTCACTTTTCAACAAGAGTGTCGTAGGACAGGGGGTTGTGGAGCGTTGGTTGCTTTCCGACTTTAGGTTTAACCTTATTTTCCAATACGGAAGCGGTTTGCCCTATACCCCAATGGTGGCTGACAAGCTTAACCAGGAAACTCCGGATCCCAACTCGGCGCGCTATCCCGCTACCAAGCAACTCGATATCCGTCTGGCAAAAAATATCCAACTGGGGCCTCTCCGGGCCGGCTTGACTCTGGAGATATTCAATTTATTCGACTGGGACAACGGCAACAGTAGCTTTGTACGAGAGATCGGACCCTACGACGCCTACGCCAACGACTGGCAACCACTGCCGCCCCGGGTAGACTACTTGAGCGACAGCCCCTACTACGACCGGGAGGGAGACGCCAACGGCGACGGCGTTTTCACCGTGAGCGAACAGTATGATCGCTGGTCGTTCTTCAAGAACCTCCATGACAGAAATCCGGCCCTGACCGGGGCTCCCCGCCTGTTGCGGGCGGGGCTGACAGTGAACTGGTGATGACATGAGAGAGAAACTCTGCCTTGCGCTCGTCCTGCTGGCGGCCCTGGCGGCTGGCGGCTGCCGGCACAAGCCGGTTTATCCGGAGCTGGGTTCGCTGATAGTCACCTCATTGCCAACAAACGCGGCCATCTACGTGGACGGAGCCTACACCGGGCACCGGACGCCGGCCAAATTGGACGGAATACCGGTCGGCTCCCGTTCCATCAGCCTAAAGCTTTCCAGGTTCAAGACCTACCGAGGCTTCATCGAAATAAGGCCCGGGGAGACGCGGCGGATGAACCTGGTCCTGACGGCCATCGAGCCGCACGTGACGGCCAGGTTCACCCTGCCGGTGCCGCCTCGGGACATGGCCTACGATCCGGTGCGCCAGAGGCTGTACTTGAGCCATAAATATGTGTCCTGGGTAGGCGTCTACCAGATCGCGGACTCCGCCGTGGCCAAGATCGGGGAGATCACAGTCGGTCCGGAGGCTGTGAGACTGGCCTGTCATCCCGGCCTGGGCCGGCTGGCGGTCTGCGTTAAGGAAACCGTCAAGGTGATCGACCTAAACAGTTGGGGGACGGTCGGCTGGACGGTACCGGCGCCCGGGACCGATTACCACCGCCTGGCCTACACCCCCGACGGGCGGGCTCTGCTGGCGGCCGACAGCGCCGGGCGGCGGGTGCTGATACTGGACCCGCAAAGCGGGGCGCTGGTGCGGAGCATAGGACTTCCCGGATGCGTCAACGACCTGGCGGTCGAGCCAGGCAGTCGCTGGTTCTACGCCACCCTGACGGCCGTCGAGAGATTCGTGCGGGTTGACCTGGAAAGCGGGGCGGTGCTGAACGAGATGGCCACCGGGCCGACGCCGGGGACGGTGTTCCAGGACGATGACGGCGAGTTCGCCGGCTTCTGCAATGTGTTCGGCCGGAGATTCGTTCCGTTGAGGTTGGCCTCGTGGACAAGTATAGAGACGCCGTTGCTTCCAAATCCCACTCCTTTGCCCGAGGGGGACTATATCTGGGGGGCCTGCTTCAGCGGGAATCGGGAGAGTTTTTGGATCTTCAGAACCCCCGGGGTGGAGACGGGAAACCCGGGGATACCACTGCCGGTGGGCACGCTCTTCCTCTTCGACCGGAACACTTGGAGCGGCATCTTCAACACGCCATTGGGCCAGTTTCCGATGAGGATGATCCAGTCGCAGGACGGCCGTTTTCTTTACTTTATGGAATTTTATGACCTGCAGATAATGAGGACTGACACCGAGTGATCGGCACACCACAAGGAAAACCGGCGCTAAAAGCGCCGGTTTTTATTTACACCAGTATAGGCAAGTCTTAATACCAGGGTTAATTCATAGGATAATGGCCACATAAAAAAGGAAGAAATAAGAAAACCTGTCTGATGCCGGCCATGCTGGCAAGCCATCAGCCTTACTTTCCCTGGCCCAATACGGCCCGGGGATGTGCCGAGGTTTTGTTTGAACTGCCGGCGGCCGGGAATTACGGCCTCAAACTCTATAATATCGCCGGGCAGGAGAGGCAGAGAACACAGGGATGGGAAACGGGTGGGCGGGACTCAACCCGGCTGGACCTGCGGAGACTGGCCGAGGGCACCTACCCCTGCGCGCTGGAGGCGGCATAGCAAAGATATATGGCAATATAATAATAAAAAATTAGTATTTAATCCATATATGCATGTGGGGCGGCCTGTCCGGACTGCCCTTGGTATTTTGCGGGAGAGCCGGGCCGGCCTCCCGGCCGGCGGCTTTTAATGTTGACGCTTCGGGCCTAAAGTGGTAAAATTAACCGATTATGAGAGCCAGACCATGTACCTTTCCCGCATAGAGCTTTTCGGCTTCAAGTCCTTCCCCCACAAGGTGACGATGGAGGTGGGCCAGGGCATCACCGCCATCGTCGGCCCCAACGGCTGTGGCAAGACCAACATCGTCGACGCCATCCGCTGGTGCCTGGGGGAGCAGAGCACCAAGTCTCTCCGCTCCGACAAGATGGAGGACGTCATCTTCAACGGCACCCGGGACGAAAAGCCGCTGTCCATGGCCGAAGTGACCCTGGTCTTTTCCAACGAGGAGGGCCGACTGCCGGTGGAGTATGCCGAGGTCTCGGTCACCCGCCGCCTGTTCCGCTCCGGGGAGAGCGAGTACCTGCTGAACAACAAGGCCTGCCGTCTGCGCGACATCGTCGATCTGTTCCTCAACACCGGCCTGGGGGCGGACAGCTACTCCATCATCGAGTCCAAGATGATCGAGACCATCCTGTCCGAAGACCCCTCCATCAGACGCTCGCTGTTCGAGGAGGCGGCCGGGGTGGCCAAGTACCGCCAGCAGAAGAAGGCGGCCCAGCGCCGCATGGAGTCCACTGCCGAGGATCTGGTCCGCATCCAGGACATCGTGTCCGAGGTGGAGAAGCGCCTGCGCTCGCTGCGCCGCCAGGCTGGCAAGGCCCGGATCTACGAAAGGTTCCGCGCCGAGCTCAAGGAGCTGGACCTCAAGGTATCGGCCAGGGACCGGGAGCGGCTGGCCGTCGAGGAGCGGGAGTTGGCCGGACGGATTGAGCAGGCCGCGGCCAGGCGGGCCGAGTTGGCCGGAGAGCTGGACCAGAGGGAGCATGAGATAACCCGGGCCCGGGAGCTTTTGGAGGAGAACGAAGGGCAGATCGGGCAGATCCAGGACCAGATCAGCGAAGTATCGGAGGCCATTCGGGAATCGGAAAACAGGCTGGCCGTCATCCGGGAGCGGCGGGCCGGCATCGAGCAGACCATGCAGGCCCGGGAACAGGAGATCCGCTCCCTGTTGGCTGCCATGGCCCAGTACGAATCCGGATCCCGGGACATTCAGGCTCGGATGGCCGCCGCCTCCCAGGAGCTGCTGCAGAGAACCGACCTGCTGCGCGGCCGGCAGACCGAGCTGGCGGCTCTGGACGCCGAGATATCATCGGGCCGAGCCGCCCTTTCAGAGGCCCGCCGCGAGCTTTTGGAGTCGGTAAGATTGACGACCGAAAACCGGGAGCGGCTGGCCGGCCTGGAGAGCCGTCAGCAAAGCGCCGAGGCCGAGCTGGTCTCTTTGCGCCAGGAGGGGGAGTCTCTGTCGCGGGAGCTGGAGGCGCAGGAGGGTCAGCTGAAAGAGCTGACCCAACGGCGGCAGGAGCTTTCTCAGGCCCTGCAGGTCCTGCGCTCCGAGGAGCAGGGCCGCGAATCCGAAATCGGACGGCTGCGCAGCCAGATAGAGGAACAGGGCAGGTTGCTGGCCGAGGCCTCGGCGGAAGCCGCCGCCCTGGAGAAGGAAAAGAACCTGCTGGCCGAATTGCACCGCAGGCGAGAGGGGTATCACCAAGGCGTCAAACATCTCATGGAAAGCCTGCCAGAGCTTGAGGGAAGGGCGGCGCCCCTGGCGGAATCCATCAGGGTGAAGGCCGGCTGCCAGCGGGCGGTGGAATCGCTTCTGGGGGAAAAACTGCATTGGGTGGCAGTGGACGACGTCCAGACCATGGCCAAAGCCATTAAGGCCTTGAAATCCGGTCAGTGCGGCTGGGCCACCTTGGTGCCGCTGGACAGACTGACGCCCCAGACTAAGCCCGAGACTTCGTCCGGCCAGGGGATAGAAGGGAACGGCCTGGATTTTGTGGACTGCCCGGAGCGGCTGCGTCCCCTGATCGAAAAACTTTTGGGCGACGCCTTGATTGCTTCGGACGGGTTCGATCTCAATGATCTTTCCGAGCGCCATCCCGGCCGTCGCATTGCCAACCGGTCCGGCGAAGTGGCCGAGCCTTGGGGGGCGATGATCACCGGCTCCTTGCCCAGCGGGCAGTTCGGGTTGCTGGAGCGCCAACAGCGTCTGGCCGAATTGGACCAGCTCATTGCCCAATGCCGGCAGCGTCAGGAACAGGCCGGACAAAAGTTGGAGGAATCCCGGAACCGCGAGTCGCTCTCACGGCAAGCCCTGGAGACCGCCCGATCCCAGGCTTCCCAGTACCAGGTCCAGCTTTCGGACGTTTCCGGAAAGATGGCCGCCATTGCTGCCCGTCACGAGGAAGGGCGGGGCCGGGCCGCTCGGATTACGGAGCTGATAAAAAGGCATGAAACCGTGCTGCTGGAGCTGGGGCCGGAGATCGCCAGGTCCCGGCAGACGACCCTGGAGTTCGACGAAAGCAACCGGGACGAGGGGGAATCGCTGGCCCAGCGCGACCGGGAGCTGAGCGGGATGGACCAGCGTCGGGAGGAGCTGGCCGCGGCCGTTTCCCGGGCCACTTTGGAGCTGGCCCAGACCCAGGCGGCTCAGGAGCAGGCCAGGCAGGAGCTGCGCAACATGGAGGCCCGCCGCACCGAAGCCATCGAGCACATCCAGCAACTGCGCAATCTTGATGAGGAGGCCTCAAGAAGCATCGCCCAGCTTAAACAGGAGGACGAAAGCATCAGCCTGGAGCTCAGGGAGCGCTCGGAGCAAAGGGAGCTGGTGCTGGCCCGTCGCGAAGCCCAGCAGCAGCAGCGCCAACAGTCTTTATCTCTAATGAAAACGGCCGAGGAGGCCCTGCACCGCACCCGGCTGGAGAGCGAGGAACTGCAGAATGTCCTGTCTCAAGCCCAGCTGGAGCTGGGACGGGTGGCCAACGATCGCGAGAATCTCAAACGGAGGCTGGCCGAGGAGTACGAAACCGAACTGGAGGAGCTGCCGGCCGCCGTGGATATCGACCTGGAGCAGGCCCGGCCCCGGATATCCGACCTCCGCCTGCGCATCAAAAAACTGGGGGGAATTAACTTCGACGCCCTCAAGGAGCTGGAGGAGGAGGAACAACGTTTCGGCTTTATGGCCAAGCAGCGCGACGACCTGCTGGCGGCCAAGGAAGACCTCTCGGCCACCATCAAGCGGATAGACGAGGAAGCCCGGGCCATGTTTCTCCAGACCCTGGAAGGCATCAAGACCGGCTTCGTCCAGATCTTCCAGCGGCTGTTCATCGGCGGCGAGGCCGACATCAGGCTGACGGGCAGCCAAGACCCGCTGGAGGCCGAGATCGAGATCATGGCTACCCCCATGGGCAAGAACATGAAGTCCATCACCCTGCTCTCCGGCGGGGAAAAGGCGCTGACCGCCATCGCCATGCTGTTCGGCATCTACCTGGTAAAGCCGGCCCCGTTCTGCGTGCTGGACGAAATAGACGCTCCGCTGGACGACGCCAATGTCCAGCGTTTCTGCGCCATGCTCAAGGATTTCACCGGCAGCACCCAGTTCATGGTCATCACCCATAACAAGCGAACCATGGAGATCGCCGACCGGCTGTATGGGGTGACCATGGAGCAGCTGGGAGTGTCCAAGGTGGTATCGGTCAAGTTCCAATAGAATAATTCCGTCCCCCAATAAGCACGAGCCATGATCAAGCGCTACCGCATTGCTGAAGCCGGGATCCAGGAGGCCGAATCCGGACCGGTCGAGGTCTACTGCGCTCCGGACGATTCCGAACGGCGGCATCTGATCGACCAATATCAGATCGACGAGCACACCCTGGCCTCGGCCCTGGACCCGGACGAGCCGGCCCGGCTGGAGTTCGAACCCGATCACCTGGCCATGATCGTCAAGCGGCCCAAGAACTATTCGGCCAAGGATCAGTTTCTCTTCAAGATCGCCTCCTTCGGCATCTTCCTCTACAGCGACCGGATGGTGGTGGTGGTCAGCGAGGAGGTGCCGCTGTTCGAGGGCAAGTGCTTCCGGGGAGCAAACTCGTTGCGCGACCTGGCTCTGAGGATAATCTACCGTTCCATAAACCACTTCACCGAGCACCTCAAGATCATCAACATGGTTTCCGACTCCCTGGAGGGCAAGATCAACGCCTCCATGGAGAACAAGTACCTGCTGAACCTCTTCACCCTGGAGAAGAGCCTGGTCTACTACCTGAACGCCATCAACGCCAACGGCATCATGGCCGAACGGCTGAAGCTGAACGCCGCCAAGGCCGGCCTCAGCCAGGAGGAGGCCGAGTACCTGGACGACATCATCATCGAGAACAACCAGTGCTACCGCCAGGCCGAGATCTACTCCAACATCCTGGCCAGCCTGATGGACGCCAGGGTCTCCATCGTCTCCAACAACCTCAATGTACTGATGAAGACCCTGAACATCATAACCATCGGCATCATGGTGCCCACTTTCGTGGTCAGCGCCTTCTCCATGAACGTCCGCATACCCCTATCCGGTCATAATAACGCCTTCTGGATCATTATGAGCCTGGCTATGGTTTCGGTAATCGGATTCTATTTGTTCTGGAAGTTCAAGAAGTGGTGAGGGCCGGAATATATCTCAACAGCCGGCCGACAAGGCCGGCTGTTTTTATCGGAAATCGGCACTTCCAATCCGCACCAGCTAATGGTTGAAAAAGGGCGATGCTAAAATCGATAGGACAAAGCCTGGCCAAGGCACGGAGCGCCTTTTTCGGCGCGGTTTCTGGGGCGCTCGGCGGCAAACGGCAGCTGACGCCAGAGGAGATGGCAAACCTCGAGAATCTGCTGCTTTCGGCCGATGTCGGGACGGCGGCCGCCGCCAGGCTGTTGGCAGCGGTAAGCCAGGGTCCGTCAGAGTTAGACGCTCTGGGGCGGCTGAAGGCGGAGATGCTGGCCATATTGCGGGAAGCCAAGGCTGAAACTTCGAATTTCGATTTTCTAATTTCTAATATGGCGACCAAGCCGCAGGTATGGCTGATATACGGGGTCAACGGATCGGGCAAGACCACCAGCCTGGGCAAGTTGGGGCATAGGCTGACGGGGCAGGGCTTAAAGGTGATGATGGCCGCGGCCGACACCTACCGGGCGGCTGCCGGACAGCAGCTGGCCGTCTGGGCGGGCCGGGCCGGAGCCGAACTGGTGACCTCCAAGGCCGGGGCCGATCCGGCCGCAGTGGCCTATGATGCGGTGGCTGCGGCCCAAGCCAGGGGGGCCGACGTCCTGCTGGTGGATACCGCCGGCCGGATGCACAACAAGAGGCATCTTCAGGATGAATTGCGCAAGATCCACGCCACCATCGGCAAAAGGATGGCCGGGGCTCCGCATCTGGGGCTTTTGGTGATGGATGCCTCCGCCGGCCAGACCGGCCTGACTCAGGCGCGTCTGTTTTCAGAGGCGGCGCCGGTTGACGGCATCATACTGACAAAGCTGGACGGCACGGCCAAGGGGGGTATGGCGCTGGCCGTCCGCCAGGAGTTTGGGATTCCAGTGCTTTGGGTGGGCACCGGAGAAGGGGTCGAAGACCTGCAGGAATTTTCGGCCGATGATTTTGTCGAAAGCCTGCTGGGCCAGCCGTCAGGCCAAGAGACAAAACATTCTTGACTTTCCCCGGCCGATGCGATATATTTATTCATCCTTCAGGGCGGGGCGGAATTCCCCGACCGGCGGTTACAGCCCGCGAGTCCCGCAAAAGTGGGGCAGACCCGGTGGAAATCCGGGGCCGACGGTAAAAGTCCGGATGGAAGAAGGAACAAGGGTTGAGTCCGCCCTGAAGAGATTTTTCAGGGTTTTTTTATGCCCGTCGACCGCAAAACAGACGAACGATTCATGCGCCTGGCCCTAGACCTGGCCGCCAAGGGCGGGGTCTTTACCAGGCCTAATCCCATGGTGGGGGCGGTGGTCGTCAATGACGGACGGGTGGTCGGCCAGGGCTATCATCAAAGGCCGGGGAGTCCGCACGCCGAGGCCCTGGCCATCGCTTCGGCCGGGGAATTGGCCAAGGGGGGCACCCTTTACGTAACTTTGGAACCCTGTTGTCATACCGACAAGCGGACGCCCCCCTGCGTTGAGGCTATAATAAAAAGCGGGATAACCAGGGTGGTCTACGCGGCCCGAGATCCCAATCCCAAAGTATGCGGACGAGGGGGGCGGGAGCTGGAGGAGTACGGGATCAGGGTCGAATCAGGCATCCTCGAAAAAGAAGCGGAGATGCTGAACCAAATCTATAAGAAATACATGACCACCGGCCGGCCGTTCGTCACCCTGAAGCTGGCCATGAGCCTTGACGGACGAATCGCCGCCCCGAACGGCGAATCGCGGGGGATGTCATGCCAGGAATCCTTGGAGCGGGTCCACCTGATGCGACTGGAGTCCGAGGCGGTGCTGGTGGGGACGGGCACGGTGATGGCCGACGATCCCGAGCTGACGGTGCGCCTGGTAGATAATCCGGAGAAGCGCCAGCCGACCCGCTTCGTGGTAGATTCCACTTTGCGGACGCCGCTGGATAGGAAGATCTGGGATCAGTCGGCGGCCAAGACGGTGGTGGCCACCACCTCCCGGGCGGATTCCGTGAAACTCAGGGAGCTGGCGAAGCAGGAGGTCGAGGTCTGGACCATCGAACAGGATGCCATAGGACGGGTGGACCTGGCGAAGCTGGTCCAAAAAATGGGACTTCACGAATTCTATACCTTATTGGTGGAGGGAGGCGGCCAGGTGGCGGCTTCAATGCTGAGATCCGATCTGGTGGACAAGGTGGCCTTCTTCTATACGCCGAGGATTATCGGCAGCGAAGGAGCGGCGGCGGTCGGAGATATTTCAGTGGATACCTTGGATAGTTCGTTGCGTGTTACAAGTTGCAGCTATGTTAATATAGGGACGGACCTGCTCTGCGAAGGCAGGATGAAATCCGATTAAAGAAGCGATGTTCACCGGTATTATCGAAACTATCGGCACCGTAAAATCGCTTAGCCTCAAAACGGGTACGGCCAGGCTTGAAATCCATACGCCCTGGAGCCATTTATCCACGGGCGAGAGCGTCAACGTCGACGGCGCCTGCCTGACCGTGGCTTCCGCGCTCAAGAACGTTTTTGCCGCCGACGTCAGCCCCGAGTCGCTCCGGAGGACCATAATCGGCGGTTACCGCCCCGGACGAAGGGTTAACCTGGAACGGGCCCTGAAGCTGGGCGACCGGCTGGGCGGGCATCTGGTCTACGGCCATGTGGACGGAGTGGGAAAGATCAACAGGATAATAAAACGCTCCGAGCATTGGGACATCGAGTTATGGGCGGATCAGGAATGGCGGAAATACATTGCCGACAAATGCTCGGTGGCCATCAACGGCATCAGCCTTACTGTGGCCGAAAAACTATCCACAGGTTTCCGCCTAGCCGTCGTTCCCCACACTTTGTCGGCTACTACCATCGGGAGTTGGCGGGCCGGAGACCGGGTGAACATCGAGACGGACATGGCGGCCAAATATCTGGAGGCATTGATAAAAGCTCGATAGCCGACACTTTAGCCGAGGCGCAGTGACGGCCGATTTTACCGGGAACCATAGGAAGCTAGGCGCCTCGGTTCCAGAGATAAACAGATGAATCAAACCAAACTATTCAGATTCGACACGGTCCCCGAGGCAGTAGCCGCCATCCGCCGAGGGGGCATGGCGGTGGTGGTGGACGACGAGGACCGGGAAAACGAGGGCGATCTAGTAATGGCCGCGGCCAAGGTTACGCCCCAGGCGGTCAACTTCATGGCCAAGCACGCCCGAGGCCTTATCTGCGTTTCCTTGCCGGAAGAGCGCTGTCTGGAACTTGACCTGCCGCTACAATCCTCGGGCAACACCGCCCTGCACGGCACGGCCTTTACCGTCTCGGTGGATGCCAGAAAGGGCACCACCACCGGCATTTCGGCCCACGACCGAGCGGCCACCATCAAAGCCCTGATCGACTCAAAAACCAAACCAAAAGATCTGGCCCGGCCCGGCCATGTCTTTCCTTTGCGGACGGCCGAGGGAGGGGTACTGCGCCGGGCCGGCCACACCGAGGCCGCAGCCGATTTAGCCCGGATGGCCGGATTCTATCCGGCCGGAGTGCTTTGCGAAATAATGTCCGAGGATGGAAGTATGGCCCGGGGCCAGGAACTCTACAAATTTGCCAGGGGATACGGACTTCCCATCGTCACGGTCAAGGACCTGATCGCCTACCGCCGTCGTAGGGAGAAATTGGTGCGGTTGGCAGTGGAGACAAAACTGCCGACCAAATATGGAAATTTCAAATTGCTGGTCTATGAGGACCAGGTCGAAAATTATCACCATCTGGCCCTGGTCAAGGGACGGGTGCGGGGCCGGAAGGAGGTTCTGGTCCGGGTCCACTCCCAGTGTTTGACCGGAGACATCCTAGGTTCCCTGCGCTGCGACTGCGGCCAGCAGCTTGGGAAAGCTCTGCAAATGATTGAAAAGGCCGGCCGGGGGGTGTTCCTCTACATGAGACAGGAGGGCCGCGGCATCGGCCTCTACAACAAGCTGCGGGCCTACCGGCTGCAGGACAAGGGGCTGGATACCATCGAGGCCAACCTGGCTCTGGGCTTTCGCCCCGACGAGCGCGATTACGGGATTGGGGCCCAGATACTCAAGGATTTGGGCTTGACCTCCATCAGGCTGATCACCAACAATCCGGACAAGATCGCCGGTCTGGAGGGCCACGGCCTGCGGATTGCCAGGCGGATACCGATACCGGTGAAGTGTCATCCGGCCAACGCCAGATACTTGAGGACCAAACGGGACAAGATGGGGCACCTGCTTCCGGTTATCAGCTGCCGTTAAAATATGACCGACTCCCTTTGATTTATCCGGGTCGAATTGAAACCAGAAAAGCCAAATAGAGGGGGAAAGCCATGCCCAAAGTGATCGAAGGCCAACTGAGCGCCGCCGGGAAAAAGTTCTGCATCGTGGTCTCGCGCTTCAACGACCTGGTGAGCCAGCGGCTGCTGGACGGCGCCCTGGACTGCCTGAAGCGACATGGAGGTGAGGGGGAAAAAGTGGATGTCATCTGGGTGCCGGGATCGTTTGAGATCCCGGCGGTGGCGGCCCGGGCCGCCCAGTCCAAAAAATACCAGGCGGTCATCTGCCTGGGGGCGGTCATCCGGGGCGACACCCCGCATTTCGACTACATCGCGGCCGAGGTGGCCAAAGGGGTGGCCCAGGTCTCCCTGTCATCGGGCGTACCCGCCATCTTCGGGGTGGTGACCACCGACAATCTGGAGCAGGCCTTGGAGCGGGCCGGCAGTAAATCCGGCAACAAGGGATGGGAGGCCGCCCTGTTCGCCATGGAGATGGCCGACCTCTACCGTCAGCTGTCCGCCAAGTAGATGGGAAGCAGAAGGCAGGCCCGGGCTTTGGCGCTCAAGGCCCTCTATCTGATGGAATACACCGAAGCCGGGCCGGCCGAGGCGGTGGCCTCGGCCGAGAGCCTCGAGATTCAGGGGGAAGGGCTGCGCCAGTTCGCCTGCCGGCTGGCTGAAGCAGTGCATCAGAACCGTGGTAAAATCGACCGGATGATTGTGGCCGCTGCCGACAACTGGCGCCTGGACAGGATGGCGGTGGTCGACCGAAACATTTTAAGGATGGGCGCAGCCCAGCTGGCCTTCATGGGAGACGAGGTGCCGCCCAAGGTGGCCATCGACGAGTCGATCGAACTGGCCAAGGTTTACGGCGAGGAGGATTCCTCGCGGTTCATCAACGGGATACTGGACAGGATCTACCGCGATCTGAAGGACAAAAGAGTGGAGGGCGGAGGCAGCTGAGGTACGCCATCATCTCGGACATCCACTCCAACCTAGAGGCCCTGGAAGCGGTGCTGTCCGACATCGGCCGTCGCCGGGTCGATGGCATCGTCTGTCTGGGCGACATAGTGGGCTATGGGGCCGATCCCGGGCCCTGCTTGGCCAGAATCCGCCAGAGCACCGAGCTGGTGGTGGCCGGCAACCACGACTGGGGGGCGGTGGGCAAGGTCGACCTTGGCTATTTCAACCGTAGCGCCAGAGCGGCCGCCGAATGGACGGCCCAAAAAATCACGGAATCCGAAAGAATTTTTCTGTCGCAGCTGCCGCTGGCTTTGGAAATACCCGGGGCCGACGGCTTCATTGCGGTCCATTCCACACCGGACCGGCCCCAGGAGTGGCGTTATATCCTGTCCATCGACGAGGCCGAGTTTCAATTTGAGCGGATGAACCGGCCGCTGTGTTTTGTGGGCCATTCCCACCAGCCGGTAGCCTGGCAATGCCATTCGGGGGGGCGCTGTTCGGTGGTCGGTCGGGAGTATCTGCAGATGGAGCCGGGCCGCCGCTACATCGTGAATGTGGGCAGCGTGGGCCAGCCCCGGGACGGCGATCCCCGGGCCGGATACGCCGTCTTCGACGACCAGAGGGGGGAGGCGGTTATCCACCGGGTGGAGTATGACCTGGCTACAACCCAGGCCAAGATCCTCAGGGCCGGGCTGCCGGCCCGACTGGCGGAAAGGCTGGCCAGCGGCCTGTAGTCCAGCAGACGAATTAATAAATGTGATTTGACCAAAAAATGGGCAGCCGGATATCGGTCATCATTCCTCACTATAACGGCTGGGAGCTTCTAAAACGATGTCTGGAGTCTCTGGCCGGCTCCGGGGACCAAGACTATGAGGTTTTTCTGATCGACAACGGATCGACCGACGGCAGTCCGGCCAAGGCCAAGGAGGCTTTTCCATACATCACGGTGATAGCTTCCGGAAAAAATCTGGGATTTGCCGGCGGCTGCAACCTGGGCATCAGGTCCACCACCGGGGAGTACGTGGCTCTTCTCAACAACGACACCGAGGTCGAGACGGGCTGGCTGGGGTCTTTGGTCCTGGCCATGGACTCCGATGCTTCTATCGCCGCCGCCCAGCCCAAGATAAAATGGCTCAGGGAGAGATCCACCTTCGACTACTCCGGCGGGGCCGGCGGCCTGATGGATGTCTACGGCTACCCCTATTGCCGGGGCCGGCTTTTCCAGACCCTGGAGCAGGACCAAGGCCAATATGACAACAGCCCCCCGGACATATTCTGGGCCTCGGGCTCGGCCTCCATCTACCGGCGCTCGGCCCTAGAGGAGGTCGGTTTTTTAGACGAGGACTTCTTCATGCACATGGAGGAGATAGACCTCTGCTGGCGGTTGCATCTGGCCGGTTACCGGGTAATCTCGGTACCAGATTCATTGGTCTACCACCTGTCCGGCGGCTCGCTGCCGGCCGGGGATTTCCGCAAGATGTACCTCAACCACCGCAACAGCCTGCTGATGCTGCTCAAGAACTATTCCCTGGCCAGCCTGCTGTGGGCCTGGCCATCAAGGATGGCGCTGGAGGCCATGTCGCTGGCCAAAGCCTTGGCCTCGGGCGACTGGACCTGGGCCCGGGCCATTGTGGCTGCCGGCTGCTGGGTGATGGAACACTATGTACTCATAGCCAATAAAAGGCGAGCCGTTCAGCACCTGCGGCGGGCGGATGATCGGCAGGTTATGAAACGGATGTGCCGCCGAAGCGCCGCCCTGGCCTACTTTCTGGGTGGGAAGAGAACCGCCGCCGAGCTGGAGGCCAATTAACCACAAGCAAGGACAAATCGATAAAAGCAAAACTGAAAAAAAGCCTGATATTGCTGCTGAGGGTGGCCATCAGCCTGGGGCTGATGGCCTGGATCCTGAGGAGCGTCGACCTGAACCAGCTGAAGGAATCCATGCGCAGCCTGAATCCGGGATACCTGCTTCTGGCCCAGGCGGCCTATTTCGCGGTCAACAGCGTCTGTGTCTGGCGTTGGCAGGTGCTGCTGGACGGCCGCGGGGTCAGGGTCGGCTTCCTTCGCCTGCTGCGCTATTTCCTCAACGGCCTGTTCTTCGGCAACTTCCTGCCGACCACGGTAGGCGGTGATTTGATGCGGGCCTACTTAGTGTCCGACCAATGCGGCACCAGGTCCGAGGCCCTGGCCTCGGTGTTGGTGGACCGGTTCGTCGGGCTTTTCGGTGTGATCATTACCGGCATCCTGGGCTTGATACTGGTGGCCAGGACCGGCCAGGAGACGGCCCTGCTGAGATACATGCTCATCGGGGTCGGTCTGACGGTGCTGCTGCTGGCTGTCTTCCTGAACAAGGGGATCATGGGCCGATTGCGATTCATACTGAGGCTGCCCTTGTTGAAACGTCTGGAGCAGAAGGCGGTGGAGTTCTACCATTCGCTCTATGTCTACCGCAGCCACCGCCGGGAAGTGGCCTTGGCCCTGGGTCTTTCGCTGCTGGTGCAGCTGGGCGTGGTGCTGACGGTCTTTTCCATCGCCCGGGCCCTGGGCTCGGACATCTCGATCGTCCCCTTCTTCCTCTATATGCCGGTGATCGCGGCCGTCAGCATGCTGCCGGTATCCATCAACGGCTGGGGTCTGATGGAAGGATCGTTCATCGTCTTCTTCGGACGGGCGGGGATGACCGGGCCCGAGGCCCTGTCTTTGGGTTTCCTCTACCATGTGGTGGCGGTGGTGGTCTCCCTCTGGGGCGGGATACTATGGCTTTTTGTGGGCCGGGGCCAAGGGCCGAAGCCGGCCTGCGAACCGCCGCCGGTCGAAAAACGTGGTTGATGCCGCCGGACGACGACGAAAGGTTTTATGGATGTGATTTTCATGGGCACGACCGATTTCGCGGTGCCGACCCTGGAGGCCCTAAGCCAGGCCGGGCACCGGATAATGGCGGTCTACACCCAACCCGATCGGCCTTCAGGAAGGGGGCTTAAGATCTCGGAGCCGCCGGTCAAACAGGCGGCCCGAAAGCTGGGGCTTGAAGTGCGGCAGCCGGCCTCGCTAAGGAATGAATCCGAGGCCGACCATTTCGGGAAAATGCGGCCTGACCTGGCGGCAGTGGTGGCCTATGGACTGAAGCTGCCTGCCTCTTTTCTCTCCACGCCCAGGCTGGGCGCCATCAACCTCCATCCCTCGCTTCTTCCCCGTTATCGGGGAGCGGCCCCGATTAATTGGACGCTGATCAACGGAGAATCCAAGACCGGACTGACCGTTATCCGGATGAGCGACCGAATGGACGCCGGGGACATCATCCTCCAGCAGGAAGCCGAGATTTTCTCCGAGGACAATGCCGGATCCTTGGAATCCAGGCTGGCGGCCCAAGGCGCCGGCCTGATGGTCAGATGCCTGGATCTCTTGGATTCCGGGCGGGTCGAAGCCAAAAAACAGGACGAGGCTTTGGCCACTGCCGCGCCCAAGCTCAAGCCCCAAGACCGGGTGATCGACTGGAACAAAACCAGCCGGCAGGTACAAAACCTGGTCCGGGGCCTGACCCCCAAGCCGGGTGCCCAGACACGCTTTCGGGGGAAGATACTGGAGATCGCCGAGGTCAGGGAAATATCCCCTTGGGGCACGGCTGATATCGGCTCCGAGGCGGGAAGGCTGGTGGGATTGGATCTAGAAATGGGGCCGCTGGTGAGGACGGCCGACGGCCTGCTGGCCCTTATCCGGGTGAGGCCTGAAGGCAAACGTCTGATGTCCGGAAGCGAGTTTGTCAGGGGCTACCGGCCTGAAATCGGGGAGAGGCTGGGATGAAGGGGCAGAATATGCAGAACCAATGGGAAAACAGAGACTCCCAAAGGCTTTTTCTGGGCCTATCGGCAATCAGCCTGTTGATTTTAATGGCGGCGCTGGCCGCACTGCTGTGGCTGGTTCAGCCCAGGCTCTACCTGCTGGGAAACTGGGCGGTATGGACCATCTATGGGCTGGCCGGCCTTTTTGTGATGGTGGTCGGAGGCGGGCTGACACTGATCATCATATCGGCCCTGACCGAGGTGGACCTGCTTTTTCCCCACGGCAAGAAGCAGGTGACGGTCAGGGTGCTCTATCCCATAAACCTTCTTCTGGGAAGCCTCTTGGGCATCGGGAGGGAGAGGATAGGCGAATCGTTCGTGGCAGTCAACAATGCCTTGGTGCGGGCCGCTAAGAAAAGGATAAAGTCCGGACGAATTCTGCTGCTTTTACCCCATTGTCTGCAGAACTCCAAATGCCGGCACAAGGTGACCAACGATATGGCTAACTGCCAGAGGTGCGGCCAGTGTTTGTTGGCAGATCTGGCCAGGATATCCGAGGAATACGGATTGGCCGTGGCCGTGGCCACTGGCGGCACCTTGGCCCGAAGGCTGATCGGAGAAATCAAGCCCGTGGCCATACTGGCAGTGGCCTGTGAACGCGATCTGGTCTCCGGCATCCAGGACGCCTACCCCATTCCGGTCTACGGGGTGCTAAACCAGCGGCCGCACGGCCCCTGTCGGGACACCGTGGTGGATCTGGAGTTCTTAAAACAGGGGCTCTCATTGCTGTTAGGAAGAAAGATAGCATGACGCCCCGGGAGCTGGCCCTGGTGACGCTGGTCAAGATCGAGCGCGGCCAGGGCCTTAGCGACTGGCTGATCAGGGAAGAGTTCAAGCAGTCAGGTTTGGACGGGCAGGACCGGGCCCTGGCCCGGGAGCTGGTGGCCGGGGTGATGCGCCACCGCCGCCGTCTGGACTGGATGCTGGACGATTCGCTTAAAAAGGGGGTCGGCTCCCTGACAGTGCCCGAGGCCTGCATACTGAGGCTGGGCGTCTACCAGCTGGCCATGATGGACAGGATCCCGGACTATGCGGCCGTGGATGAATGCGTCCGCCTCAGCAAGCGCTACGCCCGCAAAGCGGCAATTGGCTTGACAAACGCGGTGCTGAGGGATATAATTAAAAAAGGGGCCAAGGGCCGGAAACCATCGACCGGCGACCCGGTGCGCGATCTGGCCATAGAGTATTCGCATCCCGAATGGCTGGTTAAAAGATGGCTGGCCCAGTTGGGCACTCAGGGGGCGGCGGAGCTGCTCGAGGTCGACAACCGGACGGCCCCGGTTTTTGTATGGCCCAATCCCGGCCGCACCAACCTCACCAGGCTGTTCTCGGATCTGGAGGCGGCCGGATTCGAACCCAGGCATCATCCTCTGGTTTCCGAGGCAGTGGAGCTGGGGAGGCCGGCCGGCATTTTCGAGCATCCGTTGTTCGCCGACGGCCACCTCTACCTGCAGGACCCAGGGGCCCAGCTGGTGGGCAGGCTTTTGGATCTTAAGCCGGGCCAAAGGCTGCTTGATCTTTGCGCCGCGCCCGGGGGCAAGGCCTGCTGGGCAGCCGGCCGCCATCCGAGCATATCGGTGACCGCGGTCGATTCCAGCCGAAACAAGATCCATCTTTTAACCGGAAACGCGGCCAGGCTGGGCCTGGACAACATCCTTCCGGTCTGCGGCGATGCCGTCGATTTCAGCGTCCGGCGCAAGTTCGATGCCGTTTTGGTGGACGCTCCCTGCAGCGGGCTGGGAGTGCTGCGGCGCCGGCTGGATCTGCGCTGGAGGATCAGGGAGGACGACATCGGAAGGCTGGCCGGCATCCAGTCCAGAATCCTGGACAACGCCGCACTTCTGGTGCGTCCGGGGGGCGCCCTGGTCTACAGCACCTGCACCCTGACGCCCGAGGAAAACCAGGAACAGGTGGCCGGTTTCCTGGATTCCCATCGAGATTTCGAGATCGATGCCGCGGACAGGCTGCTGCCGCCGGGCACCGCACAGACCGGGATGCTTCAGACCTGGCCGCACCTTCAGGGTACCGACGGGGCTTTCGCCGCCAGGCTAATACGTAAAGTATAACATTTTATATAGGGAGATGGCCATGCCGATCTATGAGGAAACCGGCGGAAGGGGCAAGGGGATGGTCTGGGCGGCCGTGGTCGGAGGAATCAGCGGCCTGTTGTTCTCCATCCTCTTTTGGGCCTTTATCCAGCCGATGCTGGAGATGTCCGAGGTGCCCGACGTCAGCGGCAAGAAGGTGGAGATCGCCAAGTCGATTTTGGAGGGCCGGGGTTTCCGGGTCTACCTGGAGGATCCGGTCAGCGATCCCGGGGTGCCGGACGGCGCCGTCAGCAAGCAGGACCCGGTGCCCGGGGTCAGATACCGCCGCGGCTCCATGGTCAAAATCTGGCCCAACAACGCCGGAAGTTTGGTCCCCATGATGCGGGGGGTGCCCCTGGCCCAGGCCACGGTGCTGCTGCAGCAGGCCGGGCTGAAGCTGGGCCAGGTCATCATGCAGCCGTCGGACTCGGTGGAGAAGGATGCCGTCATCTCCAGCACCCCGCCCTTCGGCTCCCAGGCCTCCCGGGACGTTCCCGTCAACCTGACGGTCAGCGCCGGAGCCGGCGAGGTGGCAGTGCCGGCTGTCAAGGGCTGGGGCCGGACCCGGGCCCAGGACATGATAAAGCAGGCCGGCTTGAACGTGGGCAACATCCGCTATCTCTACGATGAGGAAAACGACCCCGGAATAGTCCTCAGACAGGATCCACAGCCCGGCTCCAAGGCGGCCAAGGGATCCAACGTCAACCTCTGGATATCGACCGACGTTGAACCGGAATGAGATTTAAGGCCTTTTTGCAAAACAATCCGGTCCTGTGGAGGTCGGCCGCCTGGGTCGTAGGGCTTTTCCTGGCCGGGTTTCTGCTCTCCAATTTTGTGCTGATGCCCCTGTTTGTCAGGCATGGGGCCGAGGTCGAGGTGCCGGACCTCAAGGGCATGGAATATTCAAAAGCCGCCCAGCTTTTGGCCGAGAAAGGTTTGGAGATCGCCTCCGGCGGCTGGCAGTACAATTCGGAACAGCCGGACAGCACCGTCATCTCACAGGAGCCAGAACCCAGGATGATGATCAAAAAGGGCCGGGCGGTCAAGGTGGTCGTCAGCCGGGGGGCGGAGAAGATAGCCGTCCCCTATCTGACAGGCTTGACCATGGTGCGGGCCATCAACCTTCTGGACCGGACCGGCCTGGCGGTGGAGGCCATCGACAGCCTGGCCAGCGACTCCATCGCCTACGGCTGCGTCATCAAATCGGTGCCGGAGCCCGGGGTCAAACTGGAGCGGGGAGGCGGAGTCAGGATCACCGTCAGCAAGGGGCCGACCGAAGGCAAGATGCTGATGCCGGACCTGGTGGGCAAAAAGCTGGCCGAGCACCAGGGCCAGTTAGTGGCCCAAGGCCTGGTCATCGGCGAGATCAAATATGTCCCCGGCCAGTCGCTGGAGCCCGGCACCATCGTCATGCAGGCGCCCCAGCCCGGATTCGTGGTCAAGCGCGGCGACACCGTCAACCTGGCGGTCAGCAGCAACTGACCGTTCCCCCCACCACCCGCAAAAGACGCCAATGACGCCAAACAATAAGCGGCGCCCCTTTTCCCCCAAAAAAGAGGCAGCGAATCATTTTCGCGTTACGGCGTGTCTGGCGGAATTTTTGTTGTAGGCTGAGAGATGGTCAAGGTGGCGCCTTCCCTGCTATCGGCCGACTTCGCTCGTCTGGACCAGGAGATAGCCGAGGTGGAGCGGGCCGGGGCCGATCTGCTGCACTTGGACGTGATGGACGGACGCTTTGTGCCCAACCTGACCTTCGGACCGCTGGTGGTGGAGGCGGTCAACCGGATGACGGATCTGCCGCTGGACGTCCACCTGATGATTGTCGAGCCTCTGAAGCTGGCGCCCTCTTTCGCCCGGGCCGGCGCCGACCTGCTGGTTGTCCATCACGAGGCGGTTGACGACCTGCCGGCCGCGCTGGCCGAACTGAAAAAACTGGGGGTGAGAGCCGGTTTCTCGCTCAACCCTCAAACGCCCCTGGCCGAGGTCGAGCCCTTCCTGCCACAGGCCGACCAGGTGCTGGTGATGAGCGTCAATCCTGGATTCGGCGGCCAGAAGTTTCTTCCGGAAAGTCTGGAAAAGGTGCGGCGGCTCAGGGATCTGAAGCTGGCCGGCCGCCACCGGGCCGAGATCGCCATAGACGGTGGCATCAACCGGGAGACAGCCGGGGAGGCGGTCCGAACCGGGGCCGAGGTGCTGGTGGCGGGGGCGGCCGTCTTCAAATCGTCGGACAAGGCCGGTATGATAAGGTTCCTTAAAGAGGCCGTTTGATGGACGCCAATGTCTTCAGGCTGTTGAGCTACGGGATGTATGTGGTGGCCAGTTTCAGCCCCTCGACTTCGCTCGGGAGCAATCGCAAGCTCAACGGGCAGATCGCCAACACCGTCTTCCAGGTGACCTCGGACCCTCCGCAGCTGGCGGTGTGCCTCAACTGCCAGAACCTGACCCACGAGCTGGTGGTCGAATCGAAAAGGTTATCGGTGTCGGTCCTGTCCCAGGAGACGCCGCTGAAGTTCATCGGCCTGTTCGGCTTCAAGTGCGGTCGCTCGGTGGACAAGTATTCCGACGTCAATCACCGGGTTCTTAAGAGCGGCACCCCGGTCATTCTGGATCACTCGCTGGGCTGGCTGGACCTGGAGGTGACCCAGGCCATTCCGCTGGGGACCCACACCCTGTTCATCGGACAAGTCATAGATACCGGAACCATCGCTTCAGGGGTACCCATGACCTACGACTACTATCACCAGGTGAAGGGCGGAAAGACCCAGGCCAACGCCCCGACCTTCAACAAAACATAAGGACATGCGCGCCGTGTCCCAACAGGGAGAACGACCATGAAAAAGTACATCTGCACCGTCTGCGGCTACGTCTACGACCCGGCGGCGGGCGACCCGGAGAGCAATATCCCGGCCGGCACCGCCTTTGAGAAACTGCCCGAGGATTGGGTATGCCCGGTGTGCGGGGCGGCCAAGGACGCCTTTGAAGCCGAGGACTGACAACCAAAGCACAAAATCCAAAACTTAAAATTCAAAAATGCCATTTTGAATTTTGAATTTGTGATTTTGAATTTCACGTTATGAATCGCAAGATCACCGAGCACGTCCATTGGGTCGGCTCCCAGGACTGGGACCGCCGCCTGTTCGACGAGTTGATCCCCCTGCCGCAGGGCACCAGCTACAACAGCTATCTGGTCAGGGGCTCCTCCAAGACGGCGCTGATAGATACCGTCGACCCGCCCAAGTTCCCGGAGCTGGCGGCCAATCTCAAGGCGCTGGGGATCGAGAAGCTCGACTACATCGTGGCCAACCACTGCGAGCAGGACCACTCCGGCTCCATCCCCATGTTGCTGGAGAGGTTTCCCCAAGCCAAGGTGGCCACCAATGCCAAGTGCCGCGACCTCCTCAAGGACCATCTGCACATCCCCGACGACAAGTTCCTGGTCCTGGGCGAGGGCGAGAAGCTGGACCTGGGCGGTCTGAGCCTGGAGACCATCCTGGCGCCCTGGGTTCACTGGCCCGAGACCCAGTTCACCTGGCTCCAGGAAGAAAAGGTCCTCTTTACCTGCGATTTTCTGGGGTCGCACCTGGCCTCTTCATCGCTTTTCTCCGACCGGGACGAGGTGCTGGCCGGGGCCAGGCGCTACTACGCCGAGATCATGATGCCCTTCCGCAGCTCCCAGCCCAAGTACCTCGACAGGATAGAATCGCTCTCCCCGGAACTCATCTGCCCCAGCCACGGGCCGGTCCACAGGAAGCCGTTCTTCATCATGGACGCTTACCGGGAATGGTCATCCGATAAAGTGAAGAACATAGTGGTCCTGCCCTGGGTGTCCATGCACGGCAGCACCGAGGCCATGGCCCATCACCTGATAGACTCGCTGATGGTTCGCGGGGTGGAGGTCAAACCGTTCAAGCTGACTGAGACCGACCTGGGCGAGCTGGCCTCAGCCCTGGTGGACGCGGCCACCGTAGTTTTGGGAACCTCCACCGCGTTGGTGGGGCCGCATCCCCAGGGCTTGTACGCCGCGGCCTTAGTGGGGGCGCTGCGGCCGAAGACTCGTTTTCTGTCGCTCATCGGCTCCTACGGCTGGGGCACCAAGGCTCCAGAGGCCGTCAAATCGCTTCTGGCCAACCTTAAAGCCGAGATGCTGGAGCCGGTGTACATCAAGGGCGCGCCCCGGGTTGAGGACTTCCGGGCGCTGGACAGGTTGGCGGATACTATACTCGAGAAGCACAAGTCGATAGGGATCGTCTGACAATCCAATATCATCCTGATAAGACATCCCGCCCGACAAATTGAAGGATGACATCATCAGGCTCATCCTTCAGCTAGCAGGGCAGGTGAGAGATCTCAGGGTGACAGCAGTTCAGTAATTAGTAATCGATAGAAGGAGACCCCCCATGATGAAGCCCACCGTCCAGGACATCATCAACAAGCAGATCCAGGCCGAGCTGTACTCGGCCTACCTCTACCTGTCCATGGCCGTCTGGTGCAACGACCAGAACCTGACCGGCATGGCCCACTGGCTCAAGGCCCAAGCCAAGGAAGAGGTGGAGCACGCCATGAAGTTCTATCACCACCTGGAGGAGCGCTCGGCCAGGATAGACCTGAGGGCCATCGAGGCCCCGCCCAAGGAGTGGAAGTCGCCGCTGGCCGTGTTCGAGGCCGCCTACGGCCACGAGCAGAAGGTGACCGGGATGATCTACGACATTGTCAACCTGGCCCAGAAGGAGGGCGACCACGCCGCGGCGGTGATGTGCCAGTGGTTCGTCACCGAGCAGGTGGAGGAGGAGGCCCAGACCCTGGCCATAGTCGAGAAGCTGAAGATGGCCGGCGAGTCCAAGGGCGCCCTGATACAGATAGATCATCAGCTGGGCAAGCGGGAGTAGCCGGGGTAACCAAACCACCAAGACACTAAGACTTTCCTGCCTTTTACGCACCCTTGTCATTCCGTGCTTGTTCACAAAAGTCCCGCCGAACGCTGAGCGGAGTCGAAGTGTGGCGGGGCGCCGGCTTGAAGGCTGGAATCCATAACGACTTGCACTGTTGCACTAACCAACCGGTTTTGGTATAATTATCGTACTCAGCAAGTAGAGAACATACATATAACGGCGAACCCGAAAGGTAGATCGCTGTCAGTTACGCCGGATCCCTGGCGGAGTTGAGGGATCATTGCAGCACTTGGCTGGCAGCGATTTTATTTGTCGTGACATAGGGCACGCATGTTCGATTCTTTAACCGAAAAACTATCCTCCCTATTCAAAAACCTCACCGGCCAGGGCAAGCTCTCCGAGGCCAACGTCCGGGAGGCCGCGGCCCAGGTGCGGCTGGCCCTTTTGGAGGCCGACGTAAACCTCAAGGTGGCCGAGGACTTCGTGGCCAGGGTGCAGGAGCGGGCGCTGGGGGCCGAAGTCCTCTCCAGCATCACCCCGGGCCACCAGTTCGTCAAGATAGTCCACGAGCAGCTCAAGGAAACCCTGGGCGGCAAACGGGAGGCCCTGCGCTTCGCCTCCCAGCCGCCGACCGTGGTCATGGTCTGCGGCCTGCAGGGATCGGGCAAGACCACCACCTGCGCCAAGCTGGGGGGGCTGCTCAAGCGCTTGGGCAAGAGGGTGGTGCTGGCGGCGGCTGACATCTATCGTCCGGCGGCCGCCGAGCAGTTGGAGATACTCTCCCAGCAGGCCGGCTGCATCTTCTTCAAGTCGGATTCCAACGACGTGGCCGCCATCTGCGCCGGGGCGGTCGAGACCGGGGTGCGCAAGCTGGCCGACGCGGTCATCTTAGACACGGCCGGCCGCCTGCACATCGACGCCGAGATGATGGCCGAGCTGGTGCGCACCAAGGCCGCGGCCAGGCCCCATGAGATCCTATTGGTGCTGGACAGCATGACCGGCCAGGACGCGGCCAACGTGGCCGCCGAGTTCAATGCCAAGCTCGGCCTGACCGGCGCCATCCTCACCAAGCTGGACAGCGACGCCCGGGGCGGCGCGGCCCTGTCGCTGCGGGCGGTCTCCGGCTCCCCCATCAAGTTTGTCGGAACCGGCGAGAAGCTGGGCGATCTGGAGGAGTTCCACCCGGAGCGGATGGCCTCGCGCATCCTGGGCATGGGCGACATCGTCACCCTGGTGGAAAAGGCCCAGGCGGCCTTCGACGCCAAGGAGGCGGCCAGGCTCGAGGAGAAGGCCAAAAAGGACCGGCTGACCCTGGAGGACTTCGCCGAGCAGATGCGGCAGGTGAAGAAGATGGGATCGTTGCAGGATCTGGCCGGGATGATTCCGGGCATGCCCAAGGCGGCCCAAGCCGAGATAGACGAGAAGGCCCTGACCCGGATGGAGGCCATCATTTCCTCCATGACCCCCAAGGAGCGGAGGAACCCCCAGATATTCAACGGCAGCCGGCGGATGCGGGTGGCTAGGGGCAGCGGCACCTCGGTCCAGGAGGTCAACCAGCTACTGCGGCAGTTCGAGGCCGCCCAGAAGCTGATGAAGATGGCGGCTAAGGGCAAGGGCCGGCGGATGCAGCTGCCGCTGGGGATGCAATAATCCCGCGCACTAAGTCCCCTCTATCAAGAGGGGAACATGGGGTGTGTAGGTTCCATTTCAACAGCGTTGACACACCCCCGCCCCCTCTCAAGAGGGGACAAAGATGATCGGTGAAATTGGGGAACTATCAATAAACAGCAAACAAAGCGGAGGTAACCAAGGCATGTCGGTATCCATCAGACTCTCCCGGATGGGAAGCAACAAGAACGCCTTCTACCGGATCGTGGTCCTGCCCACCCGGTCCAAGCGGGACGGCTCGGCCCTCGACACCCTGGGCTACTACCGGCCGGACGCCAACCCCAGGCAGGCCACTCTGGAGCTGGACCGGGCCAAGGACTGGATCAAGAAGGGTGCCATCGTCTCCTCGACGGTGATGCGGCTGGTAAAGATGGCGGAGAAGTCCGAGTCCAAAGGCGAGACTCCGGTGAAGATCGTCTTTGCTTCGGAGAAGACCAAAAAGGCCCACAAGGACCGGCTGGCCGCCAAGAAGAAGGGCTGAGGCCATGCTGAAGGATCTAGTGGACTATCTGGCCAAATCGCTGGTGGACAAGCCGGACAAGGTATCGGTGACCGAGGTGGCCCGGGACGGAGCGCTGATCTACGAGCTGCGGGTGGCCAAGGAGGACATCGGCAAGGTCATCGGCAAGAAGGGGCGCACCGCCCAGTCCATCAGGACCCTGCTGGCCGCGGCCGGCACCAAGCTGGGCAAGCGGACCACCCTGGAGATCATCGAGTAGACATCGGCGACCGGCGGGGCCATGCCACAGGACAGGGACCTGGCGACCGTGGCCGCGGTGCTCAAGCCGCACGGACTCAAGGGCGCCGTCAGGATTGAGCTGGCCAGCGACAATCCGGAACGCTTCCGCAAGGGGGCCCGGCTGCTGATCGTCCAGGGCGAAAGGATCAGGGAGGCCCAGGTGGAACGGTTCGTGGGCCAGGGGCGCTACGGGATCGTCAAGCTGTCCGGCTTCGATTCCCCGGAGCAGGCGCGGGAGATTCGCGGCGCCGAGCTGGCGATCGAGGCCGGCGACCTTCCACCCCTTCCCCAGGGCAGCTACTACACCTTCCAGATACTGGGGATGGAGGTCAGGTCGGCGGCCGGCGAAAGCCTGGGCAGGATCGTCGAGATCGAGGCCATGCCGGCCTGTGACGTCTACCGCGTCGAGGGGGCTTTGGGCGGCTTCGGGATCCCGGCGCAAGGCGACATCATCCAGAGAGTGGACGCAGAGCATGGGTTCATGGTCATCGACGACCGCGAGGGGTTAAGGTGAAGATAGACGTCCTGACGCTGTTTCCCGAGTTTTTTCCCGGGGCCCTAGGGGCCAGCATCCTGGGCCTGGCCCGGGAGCGGGGACTGGTAGAGTACCGGCTGGTGAACATCAGGGATTTCGCCAACGACAGACACAAGGTTTGCGACGACACCCCTTACGGCGGAGGGCCGGGCATGGTGATGAAGCCGGAGCCGTTGGCTGCGGCCATCGGATCGGTCAAGGACGAAGATCCGGACGCCAGGGTTATTTTGCTGTCTCCCAGGGGGCGCGTTTACAAACAGACGGCGGTCCGGGAGCTGGCCGGGATGAGGCATCTGGCCCTAGTCTGCGGACATTACAAGGACATCGACGAGCGGGTGCGGTCCCTGGTGGACGACGACATCTCCTTGGGCGACTACATCCTCTCCGGCGGCGAGCCGGCGGCCCTGGCCCTGATCGACTCGGTGGTCAGGCTGCTGCCGGGCGCCATCTCCGATCCGGAATCGGCCCAGAGGGACTCGTTCGAGAACGGTCTTTTGGACCACCCCCATTACACCCGGCCCGAAGAATTCCGGGGAATGAAGGTGCCTGAGGTGCTGCGCTCCGGCAACCACGCTAGGATAGCCGAATGGCGGAGGCGGGAGTCGCTGCGGCTCACTCTCAAATTTCGTCCCGAGCTGCTGGAAAGGGCCGGCCTGGACGATCGGGACCGGGAAATGCTGGATAAATTGAAAGGTGCTGGCATCTGATCTTCCAGACGCCGGTATTTGTTAAATTAGCCTTTCCCTTAAGGAGCGAATGTAGATATTCGCGAAAACATAAAACAAGAAAAAATAAACGAAAGGGCACATCCATGAACAAACAAGCGGCCGTCAGAAGCGTCGAGGCCGAGTACATCAAGAAGGACCTGCCGGACTTCAGGCCGGGGGATACGGTCAAGGTCCAGGTGCGGGTGATCGAGGGCGAGAAGGAGCGTCTCCAGGCGTTTCAGGGCGTGGTGCTGCAGCGCAAGGGGCAGGGTCTGTCGGCCACCTTCACCGTCCGCAAGATCTCGGGCGGCGTCGGGGTGGAGCGCATTTTCCCCACCCACTCGCCAAACATCGCCAAGATCACGGTGGTAAGAAAAGGCATGGTGCGTAGGTCCAAGCTTTATTACCTGCGGAAGCTGACCGGAAAGGCGGCCAAGGTCCAGGAGAAACTGGAAACGGCCGAGGAGCCGAAGGCCCAGACTGCCTGAGGATCGCCCAGCCATGCCCAGAGGAGAGGGAGTCAGTCGTCTGGTCGATTTCGACCTAAAGACTGGCGCCCGGCCCCTGGCCGGAGTGGACGAGGCCGGCCGGGGGCCGCTGGCCGGGCCGGTAGTGGCGGCGGCGGTCATCCTGCCCCCGGAGTCCCCGATTGCCGGGATCGACGATTCCAAAAAGCTTTCCTCTTCCCAGAGGCAGAAGCTGCTGCGGCCTATTCTGCAAAACGCCTTGGCCGTGGGCCTGGGGGTGGTGGATTCCGAGCAGATAGATCGCATCAACATCCTGCGGGCCGCCGAGCAGGCCATGTACTATGCCCTCTGCGGTCTGACTGCCAGGCCGGCTTTGGTCCTGGTCGACGGCCCGCGGCTGCCCCCCAAGCTGCCGCCGCAATGCCTTGCCATTCCGGCCCGGGCGGTGGTGGGCGGTGACTCCAAGAGCTATTGCATTGCCGCCGCCTCGATAGTAGCCAAGTGCGTCCGGGACGCCATCATGGGCCAATACGACCGGCAGTATCCGGGCTACGGTTTCGCCCGGCACAAGGGATACGGCACCAGACAGCACCTGGAAAAATTGTCCGAGCTAGGACCCTGTGCCATTCACCGCCGCAGTTTTGCGCCGGTGGAACGTTCAAACTTTCATATCCTAAAGCCGGGATGATGCGAGGCGGGGAGGCAGAGGAACAGGCCGTCAACTATCTGCTGAACCGGGGATACCGCCTGGCCGAGCGCAACTGGCGCTCCGGCAGGAAGGGTGAGATAGACATCATCGCCTACGACCGGGAGGTGCTGGTTTTCGTAGAGGTGAAGGCCCGGGGACGGGGCTCGCTGGGCGGGCCGCTGGAGGCGGTCACCGCCGCCAAGAGAAAACGGCTGATCAGTCTGGCCACGGATTACCTTTACCGCACCGGGCTCTACGGCCGGGTGGATTGCCGGTTCGACGTATTGGCGATTTCAACCGGGGCTGGCAGGGATGCCATAGAACATCTGAAAGACGCTTTTAGGGCCTGAAGATGCTGTCCAAATTCATTTCGGCCGCGGTACTGGGGATAGACGCCTTTCCGGTGGAGGTGGAGACCGATCTGGGGGCCAATGTTCCCTATTTTGCCATAGTAGGACTTCCGGACAGCGCGGTCAAGGAATCAAGGGAGCGGGTGGAGAGCGCCATCAAGAACAGCGGCTTCACCTATCCCCTGAAACGGATCACCATCAACATGGCGCCGGCCGATGTTCGCAAGGAAGGCTCGGCCTTCGACCTGCCCATCGCCCTGGGGATACTGGCCGCCCACGGCCAGGCACCGCTGAGGCGTTCCGAAAAGCTGGCGGTGCTGGGAGAGCTTTCCTTGGACGGCGAGGTGCGGCCGATACGCGGCTGCCTGTCGATCGCCATCCGGGCCAGGCAGGAGGGGCTGGAGGGGCTGGTGGTTCCGGCCGGAAACGCCAGGGAGGCGGCCTTGGTCGAAGGCATCCGGGTGTATCCGGTAAAAAGCCTGGCCCAGGCCGCCTCCTTCATTAGCGGTCAGCTGGAGATCGAGCCCCACCGCGAGGATTTTCAAAAACTGTTCTCCCTGTCCTCGTCCGAAAGCGTCAATTTCTCCGACGTCAAGGGCCAGCAGCACGCCAAGAGGGCCCTGGAGGTGGCGGCGGCCGGAGGCCACAATATCCTGATGATCGGACCGCCAGGCTCGGGCAAGACCATGCTGGCTCGGCGCCTGCCCACCATCCTGCCCGGGCTCTCCATGGACGAGGCCCTGGAGACCACCCGCATCTACAGCGTGGCCGGGCTGCTGCCGCCGCGCACCGCCCTGGTGGCGGTTCGTCCCTTCCGTTCGCCGCACCACACCATCAGCGACGCCGGACTGATAGGCGGCGGGGCCCATCCCCGGCCGGGCGAGGTCTCCCTGGCCCACCATGGGGTCCTGTTCCTTGACGAGCTGCCGGAGTTCAACAAGAACGTGCTGGAAGTGATGCGCCAGCCCATGGAGGACGGCCGGGTAACCATCTCGCGGGCGGCCATGTCCCTGACCTTTCCGGCCTCGTTCATGCTGGCGGCGGCTATGAACCCCTGTCCCTGCGGCTACTACACCGACCCCAACCACGAATGCACCTGCAGCCCGACTTCGATCCAGCGCTATCTATCCAAAGTATCCGGGCCGCTTCTGGACCGCATCGATATCCACATCGAAGTGCCGGCCCTGCGCTATCAGGAGATCGCCCAACAACGCCTGGGGGAGAGCTCGGAAACGGTCAGGGGGCGGGTGGATCGGGCCCGGGAGGCCCAGCGGCGGCGCTTTGCCGGAACCGCTATCTTCTGCAACGCCGGGATGCAGTCCAAGGAGATCCGCCGCTACTGCGGGGTCGACGACGATTGCCAAGAGCTGCTGAAAAACGCCATCGACAAGATGGGGCTGTCGGCCAGGGCCCACGATCGGATACTGAAAGTGGCCCGGACCATCGCCGATCTCGAGCAATCGGACGACATCAAAGCCGGGCACATCGCCGAGGCCATCCAGTACCGCAGCTTGGACCGCAGCGTCTGGGGCAGCTGAGGGAAACATGGGTCCGGCGGGTATCGTAATCTAACCTGGATAGGGCCAGGGCTACGGCCAGGAGCAATTATCCTGGCGCCAGGTTTTTTCATTCATCAAGGCATAGAGCCTTTTCCGGCCATTTCGGCTGGCCGGAAAAATTCCTTTGCCAACTAAAAGGTTTAGCAATGAAAAGAGGTTCATCCATGAACTCCATAACCTTCTTGACGGCAGCCATGCTGATGCTGGCCGGCTGGTGCCTGGCCCAGGGAAAAGACAGTCTCCATCATTACGGTGAAGGCCATCCTCTGGCCAAGGGACAGAAATATCTGGACAAAAGCCAGTACGGAAACGCCGCCGATTTCTATCATGCGGTATCGGTCCGGTTCGGGGGCACCGCCATTGGAATGGAGGCCTTGTTTTTGGAGGCTGAAAGCTACCGGCTGGGCGGCCGGTATTCCCGGGCCATAGAGGCCTATCGGAAACTGCAGAGGGATTACCCCTTCGCCCAGAAGAGGGAAGAGGCCCAGTTCCGGATCGCCTGGTGCCAGGCTCAAAGAAAAACACCGGAGGCATCTTTGTCCGCCGTCTCGGCGGCCGATCTGTTGCTGGCCAGCTTTCCGGAAAGCGCCTTCCGCGATCAGGTTCTGGCCCTGCGCGAGGAAGCCATGGGACGCCAGAAGATTTTGTCCCAAGAAAAAACGGCCACTCCCGAGGCGCTGTTCGCCAGAGCCAAGGAACATTTCGAGCAGCGCAAGTATCTCGACGCCATGGAGGGCTTCAAGGAGGTGATCTACAACCATCCGGGCACCAGGCTGGCGGCCGAGGCCACCTTTTACTTGGGGGAGTGCTATTTCCGCACCAAGGACTATCAGGCGGCGATCGACGAATACAGCCGGCTGCTGGATGACTATCCCACCAGCCCCTTTGCCGATGACGCCCAGTACATGATCGCCTACGGCTACTTCAAGCAGTCGCCCCACTATGCCCTGGACCAGAAGGAAACCGGAGACAAGGCCAAGGAGGCCACCGTCAGGTTCTTCGAACGCTTTCCGGAAAGCCCACTGGCCCCGGATGTAAGACAGCTCCAGTCCAAGATCGACGACAAGCTGGCCCGCAAGGAATACGAGGCCGGAAGGATATATTTCAAGATGAAAAACCCCAAGTCGGCCAGAATATACTTCAACTACGTGCTGGAAAAATACCAAAATACCGTCTGGGCGCAGAAATCGAGGGACTATCTGGCCAGGCTGGACCGGGAGTATCCTGCCGACAGAAAGGTGGAAACATCCGGCCAGGAGTGCGCTCCTTCCCCGGAGAAATAAAATACCTAAGGCGCTTCCATGAAGAAGATCGGGATCTTCGGTGGCACCTTTGACCCCATCCATAACGGCCATCTGGCGGCGGCCCAGGCGGCTCTGGAGGCTCTGGACTTGGAGCGCATAATCTTCGTCCCCGCCGGCCATCCCCCGCACAAGCGAGGGCGGGTTCTGACCGAAGCCGGACACCGCCTGGCCATGGTCAAGCTGGCGATCAGGGACAATAAACGCTTTCAAGCCTCGGCCGCCGAGCTCGATTCCGACAATCCCTCCTTTACGGTCAACACCTTGGAACGGATGGCCTCGAGCCTGGGAAAATGCCGGCTTCACCTGATTATCGGCATGGATCAGGCCCTGCAGCTTGACACCTGGCGGCATCCGGAGAAGATATTCGCCTTGGCCGAGGTTGACGTTCTCACCCGTCCCGGATACCGGCCGGCCGATTTGAACCCTAGGTGGCTGAATAGAATCAGGATGGTCGAAATCCCGGAGCTTGACATTTCCTCCAGCCGGGTCCGCCGCCTGGCGAAACAGGGACGCTCCATAGCCCATCTGGTGCCCGCCCCGGTGGCCGCCTACATACGGCGGATAAAACTTTACCGGGCGGCCAAAACAGGCAAAAGGATGAACATTGGAAAAAGTGGATAATCCTATCCAAAAATCCAAACCGTCCTTCTGGAGCCAGCTTGAGGCCAAGCTCGACTTCGCCTTAAGTCGTCCCAAGTTGAGGCCGGGTTTCGAACAAGCGGCCTTTACCGACCGAAACCGCCAAGAGTATTACGTACTGAAGTCGGCCGAGGGTAGGGGATACATCAAGCTGGGGGCCAAGGACCTCTTCCTTTTCTCGCTGATAGACGGGCAGCGGACGGTGCAGCAGATCCTGGCCGAATATTTCCGGAAGCACGGCACCCTGGCCTTCTCCCGGCTGGGGACTCTGGTGCGCGAGCTCTTGCAGGCCGGTTTTTTGACTGAAGACCCGGTCTTCTTCTACCAACGCCTACAGGCCAGGCTGAAGCAGAGCAAAAGGCTGGCCCGGGCCGTCGACTTCGCCAAATCCCTTCCCTATCGGCAGTGGCCCATTAGGGACTTCGACCCCAAGGTGGATTGGCTATACCGCCATGGGCTGAGTATTTTCTTTCTAAGGCCGGTTCAGGCCGTGGCCGGGGCGGTCTCCCTGGCCGGACTGGCCGCCTTCCTGCTCACCCTGCACCAAGGCGGGTTCTCCCTGGTATCCACCGGAGGCTCTCTGATACTGGGCTTGGGACTGCTGATAGTCCTCAACTATGCGTCCATCATTTCCCACGAACTGGCTCATGCCCTGGCCTGCAAGCATTTCGGACGGAAAGTCAACGGCGGCGGCACCATGCTCTATCTGGGTCTGCCGGCCTTCTATGTGGATACCACCGATGCCTGGATGCTGCCCAAGCCGCAGCGGATGACGGTATCGGCCGTCGGCGCCTTCGCCCAGATGTTTTTGGCCGGTGTCTCTGCCGGCGTGGCCTGGGCAGCTCCCCATCTGCCGCTGTCCCCGCTTTTTTTTAAATTCGCGGTGCTGTCCTACCTTTCCATCTTCCTCAACCTCAACCCATTTCTGGAACTGGACGGATACTTCCTGCTGATAGACTGGCTGGAGATGCCGGTGCTCAAGGAACGGGCCAGGGATTTTGTCAAAAAGGAGCTTATTTCCAAGCTGAGGTCGAAAAACCCCTTCAGCTCCGAGGAAAAGACCTATGCCGCCTTTGGACTGGGCGGCTTGGCCTGGTCGGCGCTGGCCTTGGCCGTAGTCGCTTACTCCTGGAGGTCAAAGCTGGCGCAATGGCTGCATGTGTTTATAGCCTTCACCTCTCATCGCTCCCGCCTGCTGCTGGGATGGCTGATTTTACTGCTGCTGGCGGCCCTGGCTGCTTTCAGCTGGAAAAGGCTGGCGGTGGTAATGAAAAATGTTTGGGACTGGTTCACCAGGATGATCAATGAAAGGCCGGGCCCGACAGCCGTTTCCCTAGTCCTGGTTTGTATGGCCGCCGCCTTCGGCTTGGCCTGGGTGCGGGGCATTCCCGGCATTATGGCGGCGCTCTTGTTGCTGGCCGGCACCTTGGCCGTGTACCACCGGGTCTATTCCTATTATCGCGGATCCAACCTATGGATGGTTCTGGCCGGTCTGATGGCAGTGTCGCTGGCCAGCTTGGGTAAGAGGTATCTGTCTCAGGTCGGGGATCGGGCGATCACTTTAGCCGGATCAGCCGTTCTTTTTGCGGCCAGCTACCTCCAATTCTCGCTTACCAGCCTGCGGAGGTGGCGCCGGTGGCAGCGATGGCTGTGGGGCGGCTTGTGGATGAGCCTGCTGATGGCGGCCGGGGCGGTGACCCACTCGTCGCCGGCCCAGATGCTTTCGGCCTTGCTTTCTCTTTCCGCCCTGCTGATGCTGCTGTCTCCGGTGTGGATGAACCAAGGTTCTTCGCTGGAGTATTTTTGGTACTCGTTCCTACTGCAAACACTGGCCTGGAACGCCATCCTTTTCTCGGGCCAGGTTCGCTTCGCCATGCTGACCGCCCTGCTGGGGTTCTTCTCCCTGGTCTGGCTCTATTTGGTGATAAAAAGCGCCCGCTGGCTGCCGGAGGCGGCGGTCTTCGAACCGGCCGCTTCGGAGCGTCGCCGCATGAGGCGGGCGGCGGTGCGCATCTACACTTCGGCCCGGGGTTACTTCGCCGCCTTTTACGGCGAGGCCCAGGCACGGGCCATGGACGATCGCCTCAACCTGGTGTTAATCGAAAAGGGCTGGCCCATCAGGCTCTACGGCAACGGCAGCGAGGAGCGCTTCGAACGATCGACCGGCATTGTGGAGCGCAGCCAGGCTTTTAGGGGCATGCTGGACGAGCTTCACGGCTATATCGGTCGCGAGGCCGGCGCCTATTTCGCCCGCAAGGCCTTCCGCGCCTCCTACGAAAGCCTCTACTGGGAGGAAAGGGAGATCGCCCAACAGTACCTGATGCCGGGCAGCGTCTGGTCCCAAGGGCTGGCGATGGCCGACCTCCAGAAGGAGAGAAGCGACGCCCAGAATGTGGTGTCTTCGGTGGCCAGATTCTGGGATCTCAGCGAAGAAGAGGCCGCCGTCCTTTCGGCCAGGCTCAAGGAGGAGAAAAAACACGCCGGACAGACGATCATCAAACAGGGGGAACAGGGCGATAAGTTCTATATCATCAAATCCGGACGGGTCCAGATATCGGCTACCGACGGCCAGGGGAGAAAGACCGACCTGGCGACGCTGTCCAAGGGCGACTACTTCGGGGAGATCGCCTTGGTGAAGAAGGTTCCCAGGACGGCCACCGCGGTCGCACTTTCGGAGTGCTCGCTATTGATCCTGGAGAAAGGCGATTTCGAGCTGATGATGTCCCAGAGGATCAACATCGCCGAAAAGGTCGATCGGCTTATCGAAAATCGCGGCTTTCTGGCCCGCCTGCCGCTGTTTTCCGAGTTTGCCCCGGCCCAGATAGCCATGGCCGCCTCCAGGTTGCTGCCGGAACGCTACCAGGCCGGGCAGAATGTCGTCACTCAGGGCCAGATGGGGGACAGCTTCTACATCATCAAAGAAGGTAGCTTGGAGGTGACGGTGGAAAAGGAGGGACAGAGGCGGCGGGTGGCCGAGCTGGGGCCTGGCGAATACTTCGGCGAGATAGCCCTTCTTTTGGATGTTCCCCGGACCGCCAGCGTCACCGCTCTGAGCGACTGCCTGGTGCTCCGGCTGCGCCAGGAGGACTTTAGAAATTTGCTGGGGGAGCATCTCTATTTTGCCAAAAGCTTGGAACAGACATCCAGCCGGAGGATTTCGGACACCAGACACAAGACGGTTCGCTGATACCCGGAGATAAAGAGAGAGCCCCCGCCAAAACGGGGGCTCTCTCTTTATAGATATCAATCGAGCCTTTTGCGAAAGCGCAGGGCGGAAAGGGTGAAAAGGGCCGATCCGAAAAGAAATAGCATCAATAGCTGCGGCCACCAGGCCGAGGGTCCGGCTCCCTTGAGGTAGATGGAGCGGACGATCTCCAGATAGTAGCGGAGCGGCACCAGATAGGTGATGGACTGCATGGCTGACGGCATGGAGGAGATGGGAAACATGAAGCCGGAAAGCATCATATTGATGGCCATGAAAAGTTGGTTGACCATCATGGCCTGGGCTTGGGTGTGGGACAGGGTGGAGACGAACATGCCGATGCCCAAGACCGTCAGCACGAAGACGGAAGAGGCGGCCGACAGCCACAGCAGGCTGCCTTTGAGGGCCACACCGAACCAGAGGGTGCCGGCGGCCAGCACCAGGGCGGCCTCGGCCAAGGCCACTAAGGCGAAGGGCAGGGTTTTTCCGACGATGATCTCCGACGGCCGCAAAGGGGTAACGGCTATCTGTTCCATGGTTCCTTGTTCCTTCTCCCGGACTATCCCCAGGGCGGTCAAAAGCGAAGTGATCATGAACAGCACCAGACACATGACGCCCGGTATCATGTAGTTGACGCTCTTAAGCTCGGGGTTGAACCAGACCCTGGGCCTAAGTTCCAGGACCGGTCCGGCCGGCCGGGCGGAGCCCGACCGGTTATATGTCCGTTCGGCCAATATCAGGGACTCGTTTGCCAACAGCCTTTGGAGGTGGCTGAGGGCCACCTGGGCCTGGCTGGAATTGCTGCCGTCGACTATCACTTGAATAGGTGTGTTTTTACCGGCGGCGGCTCTGGCCGAAAGGGCGGGGGGAAAGACCACCACCGCCCGGGCCAATCCCTGGTCCAGATAGAAATCAATCGATTTGTAATCCGGTGCGGCATTGACCGGATTGAAATATCCCCCGATAAAAAGTTTATGGGACAGCTCCCGGCTTAAGGACGAACTATCTAAGTCGCATATCAGCAGAGGCAGGTGCTTAACGTCGGTGGTGACGACATAGCCGAAGAGGATGGTCTGCAGCAGGGGAACCACCAGGATCATCCTCAATGTCAAAGGGTTGCGGCGCAGTTGGATGAACTCCTTGTGGATGAGATGAGTAATACGACGCAGGCTCATTATCCCAATGCGATGATTAGCTGAAAATGCGGCAACGGCGTTCCGGCCGCCGGAAAAGGTCAATCAAGGCTCTTTTTGAACTTTAGAGAGCTGATGATGATCAGAATCAGCCCGTAAAGCAGCAGGGGCAGGGTCTGGCGCCAGAGAGCCAGCGGTCCCAGGCCCTTGAGATAGATGCCCCGGATGATGATTAAAAAATAGCGGGTGGGCACCAGATAGGTCAGGGGCTTGATGGCGGCCGGCAGGCTTTCGATGGGGAAGGCAAAGCCCGAGAGAAGAATGCCCGGCAGCAGAGAGACAATGAAGGCCAGGAACATGGCATCCTGCAGCCGGCGGGCGAAGGTGGAGACCATGATGCCCAGGCCCAGTACTGCGAAGAGATAAACCAGACAGGAGCCGGCCAGGGCCAGCAGGCTGCCCTTAATGGGAACACGGAAAAGAAGGTATCCCATGACTACGATCAGGGCAATGGCCAAAAGGGAAAGCGCCAGGTAGGGGAGGATCTTGCCCAGCATCAGCTCGAAACGGGTGACCGGGGAGACGATGATCATCTCCATGGTTCCGCGTTCCTTCTCCTCGACGATGGCAAATGCGGTCAGCAGGGTTCCCAGCAGGATCATGATGACGGCGATGATGCCGGGCACCACGAAATGGGCGCTTTTAAGATCGGGATTGTACCAGACCCGGACCCGGGGCTGGAGGGGCGGCACGAACGGTTGGGCAGTCGCCGAGACGGCTAGACCCGATGATACCTTTCGTCCCAGGGCCGACAGGTATCCCATGGCGATGTTGGCGGTGGTGGCGTCGCTGCCGTCGATAACCACCTGAATAGGTATGGTTTCCCCGCGGGTCAGGCGCCGTCCGGCACCCGGCGGGATGATGACGCCCACCCTGGCCCGGCCGCCGACTACCGCCTCCTCCAATTCTCCATAGTCCATGGCGGCTCCGCGATAGGAGAAAGCCTCGGTGCGGGAAACAGCTCCGATCAACTCCCGGGAAAAGGCGGAACGGTCCAAGTCCAGAGCCATCACCGGGAGATGGCGTACGTCGAAACGGATCCCGTAGCCGTAGAGCAGCATCATCACCAACGGAAACATCAGGGAGACGAACAGGGTCCGGGGATCCCGGCGTATGTGGATGGCCTCCTTGCGAAAGACGCCGTAAAGGCGGCGGTTAAACAGAATCATGGACGGCGGCTATGGGTTATCTTTCTACCAGTGACAGGAAGACATCCTCCAGGTTGGGCGCGGCCGGATCCATGGTGTATTCTATCCCCTTCAGCCGAGCGCGGACCAGGGAGGCGGCATCCGCCTCCGGACTGCAGGAGAGACGGAGGGAATTGCCGAGAGGGGACAACCGACAGTAGGCCGGAAGATCTTGTAACTTTTCCATGGCCTGAAGCGGCGGAGGTCCGGTTAACTGATAGATATGGCGGCGGTATCCCCTTTTTAGGGCGGCCGGACTGTCTACGGCCACCAGTTTACCATCGTAGATAAAGGCTATCCGATCGGCGTATTCGGCCTCGTCCATATAATGGGTGGTCACCAGGCAGGAGATTCCTTGATCGGCCAGAGAGCGGATGGAATTCCAGAAAGAACGGCGGGCCCAAGGATCAACGCCGGAGGTGGGTTCGTCTAAGAAGACCACCGGGGGATGATGGGCGATGGCGCAGGCCAGGGCCAGGCGTTGGCGAAACCCGCCGGCCAAATCCGCGGCCGGCAACCGCTCCCGGCCCGAGAGCCCGAACCGTTCGAAAAGAGATTTTCTGGCGGAGACGATCTCCGAGCCCGACAGTCCATAAATGCCGGCAAAGAACTCGAAGTTTTCGCCGGCGGTGAGCTCGGGATAAAGGGAGAACCGCTGGGACATATAGCCGATAGATGCCTTGACCCTTTCCGGCTGGGTGACAAGATCATGCCCGGCCACCCAGGCCTGTCCCGCGGTGGGGGCGAGGATGCCGCAGAGCATGCGGATGGTGGTGGATTTGCCAGAGCCGTTGGGCCCCAGAAAGCCGAAAACCTCTCCCGGCGTCACCGAGAAAGAGACGCTATCGACGGCGGTGAAACGGCCGAAGCGCTTGGTCAGTCCTTTGGCCAGGATAGCGGGTGTCTGGGGCATCAGGTTCTGGCAGTAAGATGGAGAAAAACATCCTCCAGGCTGGGCGCTATCGGCTGCAGGAGGGTGCCGCTTTTGCGCAGCAGGGAATCGAGGACCGGCCGCTGACGGGCTGGGTCCTTCAAAAATAAATGAAGCCGGCTGCCGAAACGGTGGAGGCTGTCGGCCAACTCCGAGTCCGAAAGCAGCTCAATGATAGACTGAATGTCGGGATGCTCCAGTTCCATTACCTCAAAGTCCAAACCGGACTTCAATCCAGAAGGCGTATCGCAGCGCAGCACCCGGCCGCCATCCATCAGGGCCACCCGGCTGCATCGTTCGGCCTCGTCCATGTAGGGGGTGGCCAGCACTATAGTCACTCCCTTTTTCCAGATGTCGTAGAGCAGCCTCCACAGCTCCCGGCGGGAGACGGGATCGACGCCGGTGGTGGGCTCGTCCAGCAGCAACAGTTTGGGGGTGTGTATCAGGGCGCAGGAGACGGCCAGTTTCTGTTTCATGCCTCCGGAGAGCTGGCCGGCCAGGCGGTCCTGGTAGGCCTCCAGCCTGGAGAAATTCATCAGCTCCTGCAGTCTGGCCAATTTTAGGTCATGTTTGACTTGATAGATGTCGGCAAAGAAGTCCAGGTTTTCGCGGACAGTCAATTCGTGATAAAGGGCAAATGATTGGGCCATATAGCCAAGCTGGGAGCGGACGGCCTCGGGCTGTCGGACAGTGTCATGTTCGAAAACGAAGGCCCGGCCCGAGGTCGGTTTCAGCAGCGAGGCCAGGAGCTTAATGGCAGTTGACTTGCCGGCGCCATCAGGCCCGACCAGGCCGAAGATCTCGCCGGGCTCAATGGCCAGGCTCAGTTTTTCCAAGGCCACTGTTTGCCGAAAACGCTTGGACAGAGCTTCGGCTTTTACCGCCAGCATGGGACAAATCACTCCAAGACAATCTCGGCATCGGCCGGCATGCCGGGCTTGAGCTGGCCTTGGGTGTTGTCCACCGCTATCTTGACGGCAAAGACCAATTTGGTGCGCTCTTCCCTGGTCTGAACATCCTTGGGGGTGAACTCGGCCTGGTCGGCAATAGCGGACACCCTGCCCGAGAAAATTTTATTGGGATATGAATCCACCGTTATCCTAACCGCCTGGTTCAGTTTGATTCGGCCGTAGCTGTTTTCGGGCAGATAAATCTTGAGGAATGGCCGGGAAAGATCGCCCAGCTTGCAGACGGCGGTTCCCGGCATGGCCAGTTCCCCTACCTCGATGTTGCGCTCCAGCACAGTTCCGGCAACCGGCGAAAAGACAGCGGCGTTGCTCAATTGGATCCGGACCAGCTCCAGTCCGGCCTGGGCCTGGGCCTGGGCGTTGCTGGCCGCCTGGAGTTGGGCCCGGGCCGCCTTCAACTGAGATTCGATCTGATAGAAGGACTGTTCCGATATCATTCCGGAATCGCGCAAAGCCCGGTTGCGAAGATAGTTGTCCTCGGCCAGCCTGAAGTTAGTTTCGGCCAGGGAGGCCTGTTGTCTGGCTGCGGCCGCGGCCGAGAGAGCCTGCCGCTCCTGAGCCGAGAGCTCGTCAGTGGCCAGCCGGGCCAACAGCCGGCCGGCCTCCACCGCCTGGCCCTCCTCGAAATCCATGACAGTGACCCGGCCCATGATCTTGGAGCGGAGCACCACCTCGGTCACTTCGATAATCCCCGAGCCGGAGATGGTGCCTTGATCCCGGGACCCGCAGCCGGCCATGATCAGGTGAAGGGCCGCCAGGACTAAAACGATTATGTTTCTAGCCGTGCTTTTCATCATGGTTGCCCCTTAATGAATTTTTTCCTTGAAGTATGGCGGTACTTCTCTTCCAAGGTTCCGAAAAGGAAAATGGTAATGATGGCCCGCATCACCTGTGCCGGAAGGAAAGGGATCTTGGCCAGGGATTGGGGGTTCATCGTCCCCTGGACCAGGGACAGGAAGAGTTGGGTGGTAAGCTGGGGGTCGGGTTCGGAGGAAAAGATCCCCTGGCGCTGTCCGAGACGATAAAGCCTATGAAAGTTCTCGATAATGCGGCGGCGGCGGAACTCCTGGACCTCGCGCCACATATCCGGCGCATATTTTTCCAGTTCTTCCAGAAAGGCCAGGCTGACAATGGAGAGGCGGCGGGTCATGAAGTCCATAAGGGAGGCCAGCTTTTCCAGCACGCTGCTTCTTTTGGGCGAGATGATGGACTCGACCGAGGCGGCCGTTTCCTCCAAGAAGCGGGTTACCACGGCGTAGAGCAGCTGTTCCTTGCTGCCGAAATGCTGGTAGAGGGTCTTCTTGCTGACTCCCAGGTCGGCCGCCAGACGATCCATGGTCACCCGGCTGAAGCCGTGGGATAGAAAGCGGACCGTGGCCCCGGCCACTATGCGCTCCCGGCGGGCGTGGTATTTAGTCATGGATACTAAGGAAACTAATTTAGTATTTTTAGTTTCCATATTATAACACCGCCGGAAAAGCTTGTCAAGCAAAAAATACGGCAACCCTGGGCCCGAGGTTTAGGTTGACATTGTAGGAGATACGTAATAGAATTAAGATCATGCCGATTAGCGCTTTCCAGCCGGAAGACCTGCACACCCATACCATTTTCTCCGACGGACGGCTGTCGCCGGAAGAGGTGGTAGAGATCGCCGGTGAAAAAGGATGCCGGGTGGGCATCGCCGACCATTGCGGAGGGGGCAGTTTTCAGCTGGCGGACAACACCCGGTTCGATCAATACTTGGAGGCGCTGGACAGCCTGCCGGTTTATATCTCGGCTGAATTGGACCTAGGCAACCAGGGCGGGGTGACGCCTGACCGCCTGGCCCGGTGCCATTATCTGATAGGCGGGGTGCATTCTCTGGAACTTGGGGAAAAGAAGAGAAGGCTCGATTTCTTTGATCCCGGGGCCGAGGTCGGTGAACCTAAAAGGATAATCGAATTAATGCTGGCTGAAATTAAAAAGGGCGCCAGGGATCATCATTTTCACATTCTGGCCCACCCCGGGCTGCTGCCCCTGGGGCTCAGGGACCAGAGGGAAAAGCTTTTAGACGCTAAGTGGGATGAAGGATTGATAGACCTGGCGCTGGAATACGGATTCGCTTTGGAGATCAGCTCGCGGTGGGAGGTGCCGGGCAGGGGGACCATAGAAAAAGCCCGGCGGGCGGGGGTTCGCTTCTCGCTGGGCTCGGACGGGCATAGCCGAGACAGAATGTGCCGGCTAGATTACTCTCTGGCCATGGTCAAGGAATGCGGGATCGGCCAAGAGGGACTTTACCGACCACGGATTTTTCGGAGACGGGGCTAAGGCATCAGCCTGAAGACAGGGCCGACTGGATCCTTTCGTTGAGCACCCGGATCCTGGCCGAGAGCACCCTAGCCAGGGCGATCATTACCTTGGCCGCGATCTTGGGTTCCTTTTCCAGAAGATAAGCTACATGCTTGCGGGTGAGCACGTAGATCTCGGTTTGCTCCAAGGCGGCCACATTGGCCGAGCGAGGCGACTTGTCCAGAAGCGACATCTCTCCAAAAAACTTTCCGCCGCCAAGCTCGGCCAGAATAATATTCTCCGGATCACCGGGAAGAAAGATCTGGACCTTGCCCGACTTCACCAGGTACATGCTGTCGCCGGGGGAGTCCATCTGGCAAATCATCTCTCCGGGCAGGAAGCTTTCGGCATCAGTGGACATCAGTTGGGTGATGGTTCCCAACTCCTGGTCGGTCAGCTCCTGAAAAAGGATGCATTTGCGAAGTTCGGCTATTTCGTCCATGATCTTATCCTAAAAAGTATCGAGAGGATTATATGCCGATATCCATCGAGGTACTGAAGGGCAACCAGCTTTTTGGGGGCCTGAGCCCGGAGGAGCTGGAGCGGATGTCCAAGATGATCTTCAGCCGCGGCTACAAGGCGGGAAGGGTTCTTTTCTTCGAGAACACGCCGGGCGAGGTCATGTATCTGGTCCAGTCCGGCCAGGTGGGCATCTACAAGACCGGGGCCGATAGAAAGGAGCTGCTGCTGGCCACCATCGGACCCGGCAGCTTCTTCGGCGAGATGTCCCTGCTGGACGACCAGCCCCGTTCGGCCACCGCCAAGATCGTCGAGGACGCGGAGTTGGTGGTCATCACCAAGAAGGCTTTCGAGCAGATGCTGGAGACGGACCCCGGCATCACCTCCAAGTTACTTATCGCCCTGCTGAAGGCCGTCTTCCAGCGTCTGCGGGCCACCGACGAGAAGTTTAAAAACCTGATTTCGTCGGGGTGAGACTCCGCCACATAAGGATAGCAAAGCTCCGGGCCGCTGTCAAGATAAAACTGTTCCCGGCCGGGAAGGGAGGGGAAATGGGGAGCAATTTTGACCACTATTTGAGATTGGTTAAAGTGCTGGAACAGCTCAAGCGCGAGAGCGACTTGGAGATGGGCCCCAAGCTGATGAACAGAATACTTGACGCCCAGCTTTGCGGGGAACTGACTCCGGAAGAGGCGCTGCAGCTGACCGAAAGGATCCACCGCTGGCTGGAGAAGATGGAGACCCAGTTCTCCAGCCAGGAATACCAGATGAGAAAGCTGCTGCGGGCCATGGAGCGCGACGACAAGCGACTGAACCGGATTAAGAAGAAACCTTATAAGGGATTGTAAGATGGAGAGCAATGAGCTGGTTAGAAGGTTGCTGGAGCGGCTGAATGAGATCACCGGCCATAGTGAAAGCGTCAGCCAGGAAAAGCAAGAGGAAACGGTCTTCCGGCGTCTGGACCAGGCCGGCAAGATAATCAGCGCCATCCAGAAGTATCTGCCCAAAAGAATTATCGACAAGATATTGCTTAATCCGGAGGGGGTCAAGGTCGAAGGCGAACGGCGCCAGGTGACCGTGCTCTTCGGAGACCTATCCGGCTTTACCTCCATGTCCGAAACTATGGACCCGGAGCAGGTGGTGGAGGTCATCAACAAGTTCTTCGACACCATGGTGGACATCGCTGAGCGCTACGGCGGCCACATAGACAAGTTCATGGGCGACGCCCTGATGGTGCTGTTCGGGGCCCCGGTGGCCCACGAGGACGATCCGCTGCGGGCCTGCCTGGCGGCCATTGAGATGCTGGAGGCCATGGACCGCTTCAGCGCCGAGCTCAAGATGCCGCTGGCCATGAGCATCGGCCTCAACACCGGCGAGGTGGTGGCCTTAAACGTCGGCTCCAAGGGGCGGATGGAGTACTCGGTCATCGGCGACGGCGTCAACCTGGCGGCCCGGCTGGAGAAGGTGGCCACCGCCCGGCAGTGCGTCATCGGCGAGAACACCTACCGCCAGGTCAAGGGCAAGATCAAGCTCAAGAAACTGAAGCCGGTGATGGTCAAGGGGAAATCCAAGCCCCAGAACGTCTACCTGATTTTAGGCCGGATGATAGAGGAGAAGACCGGCGGCCTGAGGGCCGGCAGCATAAAGCTGGTGGGTCGGATGGCCGAGATGGAGGCCATCAAACAAGCCATAGCTTCGGCCAAGGCCGGCCAGGGCCGGGTGGTGGCCATCTCCGGCGAGCCGGGCATCGGTAAGTCGCGTCTGGCCAAGGAGCTGGAGCTTCTAGCCCGGGATGAGGGTTTCCGCTTCGCCAAGGGCAAGTGTTATTCCTACGCTTCCGCTACCGCCTATCTGCCCTTTATACGGCAGTTGAATGCCCTGTTTGAGATCGGTGAGCGAGATTCAAGCGGTCATAAAAAAGATAAGATTCAGGAAAAACTGCACGCCTGGGATTTGGGGGATTTCGAGCCGTTCCTGGGCTCGCTTTTAGGCCTGCACTATCCGGAAATAGAGGACTTGGATCCGGAGAAGAGAAAGCGGAAGATTTTCGAGGGCATCGGGCTGGTAATCGACAAGTCAGCCTCCAAACAGCCGCTGGCTTTGGCCTTCGAGGACCTGCAATGGGGAGATTCCCTATCACAGGAGCTTTTGGAACATATCGTGGAGAAGATAGGCGACAAGTCCATCTTAATCTGCTGCGATTACCGACCGGAGCTCGCCCTGCCTTTTATCGCCAAGCCCTATGTGGAAAACTTGTTCCTCTCCAAATTGGAGAGGCGCGAGGTGTTTCAGATGGCTTCGGCCTTGGCCGGAACGGTCGACGTCTCGGACCAGGTGCTGGACAAGCTGATGGAGCGCACCGAGGGCAACCCCCTGTTCGTCGAGGAGGTCACCCGCCACCTGATCTCGAGGCGCTTAGTGCGCCGGGAGGGCGAAAACCTGGTGCCGGGAAAACGCTTCGGCAAGATGACCCTGCCGGCCACCATCGCCGGGGTGGTGCTGGGAAGAATCGACAAGCTGCCCGAGGAGCACCGCCGGGTGCTGCAGTACGCGGCGGTGGTGGGCAAGGAGTTCGACCGGGAGGTGCTGGAGAACCTCAGCAAGGCGGCGCCGGAGAGCATCCAGAACTCGCTGGATACCCTGGAGCACTTCGAGGGCCTGCTTTACGGCAAGCATGTCGAGGGGCGGAAGATATACGAGTTTAACTCCACCACCACCTACGAGGCGGCATATGGCACCCTGCTCAAGACCAGGCGCCGGGAGCTGCACGGCAAGGTGGGACTGGCCCTGGAGAAAGCGTACCAGGATAATTTGGAGCCGCATTACGACGATCTGGCCCACCACTACTACAACAGCGACTTCGAGGACAAGGCGGTTAAATACCTGCACAAGGCCGGGGACAAGGCTAGGAGCCTCTATGCTAACAGCGAGGCCCTGGACTATTACGGCAAGGGCATCGGGGTGCTTAAGAAGGCTGTGGATAGTAAATCCAACGTTTTGGAAAAGGCGGAACTGTTGTGGGCCGAGGGTTCGATACTCAGGCTGATAGGCAAGATGGATGAGGCCTTGAAGAAGTGCAAGCAGGCAGCAAAGCTGGCAGAGGGCATCGGGAACAGGCACGCTGTCCACAAGTACCAACTTTCAGCCGGAATCATTCACCATGTCATGGGCGATATGGAAAATACGTTGAAATTGTTAAACCGAGTGATAGAAGAAGCAGAAAAAGCAAAGGACCAGAGAATACTTATTACCGCCTATACAAATTTAAGCAACCTGGAGATGAGGAGTGGTAATCCGGCAAAGGCCATTGAGGGTTTTGAAAAAGCTCTTACGCTCTGTAAGGAGACCGGGGAAAAGAGGGAGGCCTCAAAAATATATAGTAGCTTAGGGCAGGTTTACGAAATGATGGGTGAACCGCAAAAAGCCGTGGAATATTATAAAATAGCGCTTAACATTGCCAAAGAAATCAATTATATAGAGATGGTCGCCGTTTTTAACAACCTCATAGGCAATCCATTGATGATGATGGGTGATATGGAAGGTGCATATAAGCATTTCCAAGAAAGTTATAGTGTTTCTCGAAAGATAGGGGATAAAATAATTGAAAGCCATTCTTCAGGAAGCCTTGGTATTATTAATGCAATGATGGGAAACTATGAACGAGCGTTGACATATTTAGAGAATTCTTACAATGCTTCAATCGAATGTCAAGATATAAATCAACAGCTGGCGATAAATATTAATATTGGATGCATCTACCAGACTTGGGGATTGCTCGATAAGGCGCTGGAGAAACACTCTCTAGGATTAAAAATGGCTATTGAGCTACATAACAAGAGTCTAGAATGCGAGTCAAGAAGGAATCTTGGAATAAATTACCACTTACATAGCAATTATAATCTGACAATAGAACATCTTCTGATAAGCATTGAATTGGCGCAGGGCATTGGCGACCCAAGGATGGTTTCCTATGCAAAGGCGAATATGGGAAATGCGCAAGCAATGCTAGGTGATTTTGAAGCGGCTTCGTCAATTCTTGAGGAAGCGATGGGGACCGCCAGGCAAGTGGGGGATCCAGAAGTCATCTTGGCTACGGTGAGGGCGGTAATCGATCTAAACCTAGAAACGGAAAATTTTACCGAGGCAGAACAATACATCCAGCGCGCGCTCCGGATTGCCGATGAAACTCATAATAAGCGAGAAAAGGCCTACGGCCTGTTGGCTTTGGCTTCCCTGATGATGGCCTCGAGGAGCCTGGACGAGATGCCCGGTCCTTTGGGCGAGGCCCTGGAACTGGGGCGCGAAATAAAAGATAGGCTTCTTTTGGCCAGGATTTATCTAGTTTTCGCCCGGAGGGCCTTGATGCAAAACGCCTCTCTGGACGCCGAGAGGTACATCAAGGACGCCATAGAGTCCCTGGAGGAGACCGGAGCCAGAGAACTGGAGGCCAAGGCACATTACTGGAAGGCCCAGTTATTCAAACAGCAGGAGAGAATGCAGGACCACGATGAGGAGATGGAGAAGGCCAGACAGGTCATTGGAGACATACTGAAGGATATCCCGGACGACTTAAAGGAGAAATACAAGGGAAGGAAAGAGATCGCGGCCATCCTGGGATAGAGGGAAAATGAATAAGAAAAGGGCCGGGCTTGAAGCCCGGCCCTTTTTAATCTGACAGCTTTGTTTACCTGATGACGGTCATCCTCCCTTTGAGGACATCCCCGCCGTCCGCCGCCAGCCGGTAGAAGTAGACCCCCGATGGGACCTTGCGTCCTGCCTGATCGGCGCAGTCCCACCTTGTAGTGTGCTGGCCGATCCCAAGCCATTGCCGGCCGAAGGAGCGGACCAGCCTGCCGGACACGTCGTAGACGGACAATTCCACGATTCCGGCGCTGGGGAGAGAAAAGCGTATCTCGGCCGCCCCCTTAGCCGGATTGGGCCGGCAGTCGGCCAGGAACTCGCGGACCAGGGACTGATCTCCGGTGTAGACCGAGATGGGTCCGTGCCAGGTAATGTTCTGCTGGAGGTCTTGGTCGCCCAGACGGTAGTAGTAGGTCATGTCAGGCAGCACCGAGCCGTCGGTGAACGAATAGCTGTGGCCGTTGGGAGTGTTGCCCCGCCCTGGCACGGTGGCGACCCTCTGGTAGCCGGCGTCCGGTTGGGTGGAGCGGTCTATAAGCCACTGGTAGTTGTCAGATTCGCTTTCGGTGCGCCAGGTGAGAGTCACCCCGCTCCCGGTCGCCATGGCCGAGAACTCCGCCAGCTCCACCGCCAGAACGCCGCTGGCAGCGGATGGGTAGAGGCCGCTGCGCAGGCCGCCGGCCACTTCGTAGTAATACGGGTATCGGGCAGGCGCCTTGCCATCCTTGCCGGGCGTGTTCTGGGTGGGGAAGGCGCTCCAGGAAGTGTTGCTGGCCTCCTGTTGGCACACCACTAAATAGCGGAAGGCGCGGGTGGTGTCGTAGTCGCCTATGTACCCGAAGGGGACCCGGATCTCCGTGTACTCATAATTGTTGATGCTGTCCATGGAGAAGGCAGAGCCCGGAAAAACAGTCAGGGAATCACGCCAGGCGCCGGTGCCGGAGTTCCACGACTTGATGGCATAATAAGCGTCGCTGTCAACCACCAGGCAAAAATCAGGTCGAAAATCGCCCCCGGTGTCGAAGGCCGACTTGGCCCCGGAGCCGTTATGGTCGTAGGTGGAATCGGCCCCGCCGGTTCGAGTGTCCATGTAGATAAGCAGGTCGCCGGCAGTTCTCCAGTCGCAGCGGCTGTAGCCGAAGTAGACGTTGCTGGCGGCCCAGGTGCAGAACAGGGTGTCCTCGTAGCGGATCCCGATACGTTCGGTGGAGATGAAATCGCGGACGCAGCCGAAGCCGTAGCCGATCCCGATGACATGCGGGGTCACCCGGTCCCCGGCCACCACCACCCTGGGCTCGTTGCCCAGCTCGCTCCAAAGCCTGGGGCTGTTGCCGTCCCCCGCCTTCATGGCCAGGATGATGGTGTCCCCGGGAGGCATGCCCCTCAATTGTTCGGACTCGGCGCTTCCGGGAGATGAGGGAGTCCAGGCCTGGTAGAAGACGTGGCCCGAATCCACGTAGTCGCTTTCGGAGCTCAGCTTGCCCAGGTCGGGGGCAACGGCGTTGTACCAGCTATACTTCAGCTGGTAGGCCGAGGCCGCCTCGGTCAGAGCGTCGTCACAAGGCGCGGTCCAGGTGATGTCCACCCTTCCTTCATCAATGCTGGATGCGGCCAGGTCGTGCACCGGCGAGGGCTCGACGTCGAAACCCTGAAAGGTCAAGATGCGGCGGGTTAACTCTGATTGGGTGTTAGGGTAAGAGCCGTCGGAAATCAGGGAGCCCATGGCGAAAGGGATATAGATGTTGCTGCGCTGGGTAAATTTTGTGCCCTTCCAAAAAGATGAATAAGCGATACTTCGACAATATGCCCACTTAACCGGCCCCGGCCCGTCATTCATGAATATGGTCTCGGCGTTGTAACCGCCGTATGAGCCGGGAGCGATGAAGTCGATGGAGTTATCTGGCTCCTGCTGGAACGGGTAGTGGAACTTCATGCCCTGGGTGAAGGTGCCGTCCATACCCCCTAGGGAGTCTATATTCCCTATAGTCAAGGGGTTGCCCGGCCCAAGGTAGTTGGCTGCGAAATATTGGTTATATAAGGACGTCCCGTTGTACATCTCCCCGAAATCGCCCCCGCTGCAGAGCAGGGCCCCGCCGCTGTCCGAGAACTTTTCTATCGAGTCCATCTGGGCGTCGCCGATCTCCCCGGCCCCGGCAGCATCGGTGGCGTAGCCCAAATTGACGACCATGACGTCGTAGCCGTCGGCCGTGCTCTTGCCCTGGCCCTGGTAGTCCTCGGCCAGGGTGTCGGTGTCCCGGATGATGACGAATTTTTGTCCGGGCACATTGTTGCGCTCGGCGAAAGCCCGGACAAAGGCCGAGTCCAAGGGGATGTAAATGGAATCCGGCTCGTCGATGGGGTCTTCGTTCCAATCAGGGGTGGCTGGGTTATCGTAGTTTTTCTTGGGGTGGTACCAGACCTTGCGGCCGGCGGCGCGGGTGTTGTCGATGCGATAGTTGGAGCCCAGGGGCAGGATGCTGTCGATCATACCTTCGACCACCACGTTGTAGTACTGCCCCATGATGTCGCCCCGTCCGTTCCAGCGAAGGGAGTCCAGCCAGGCCACCGACAGCCGGTTGATGCCGTCGACGCCGAAGCTACAAACGGCCGGTGTGCACTGGTTCTCGAAAGATTTTTCGTTGGGCGTCCAGATGGAACCCGGCTCCTTGGGATATGGGGGATAATAACGCAGTCTGGTCTGTATTTGGTAATTGAAGCTGGCGACCGAATCCTGCCAGGCTACCGCAAACGATGAGTCTTGGACCATGGTCACCGAGGGCCGCAGGTTGCGGTAGGTGAACGGGTCGCTCACCTCGAACTCGTTGCCCACCGTGCCAGACCAGCTGTAACGCCGGCCGAATATCTTCTGGCCGGAGCGGTTGTCCTCCCAGACGATGGTGTACATCCCCTTCCCCGAGACCGAGACGTCAGGGAGAAAAGTGTTGTTCGACGAGCCGCCGCAGACCAGGAAGCTGGGGCCCATAGGGGTGAAGTCGGGATAGAATTGCCGGGCATATATCTGCCAGTAGTTGTTGCTGCGGAAGTCCTGCCAGACGACCACGATGCCAGAGTCGCAGAAACCCACCGAGGGGAAGGATTGGGCGTAGGTGTGTACGTCGTTAAGGATAAGGGTGTCGGTAAGGTAACCGCCATCGGGATCAAGAAGTCTTCCCACTATCTCGTATCCGGCACTGCCCACCTGTTGACACCAAACCACCGCGAAATCGCCATCATCCCGGCGCCGTGAGAGCCGAGGGGTGAACTTGTGGTAGTTGTCGTCTTTGGAAATGGGGAACTGGCCGGTCATTTGTATGCCGTTGTAATCAAAAAGAACGCCGGATAAATTATATTTGTAGTTTCCCCAAAAATCTGGGTTTGAATCGCGGTAGACCACTACAAAGTTGCCGGAGGCATCAGAGGCCACGGCCGGGGACCTTTGCGAGCCGTGGGCGGCGTCGGGCCAGGGGTTGACCAGGAAATTGCCGCCCAGGGGGTAGACGCTGCGGTGATAGCGCTGGCCGTAGACGTTCCAGTTGCCGTCGCGTCGGTCAGACCAGACGTAGACCGAGTGCCGGCTGCCGGTCATGGCCGCCGCCGGCATTTCCTGAGCCGATTCCCCGGCGTCGTTGTCCCAGATGAAAATGCGGCAGGTGTCGGGCAGCGAAAACGCCGCGCCCGAAAGAGCTGCCAGGGCCAAAAGGACGATAAAGATCTTCATGTCATCCTCCTCAAGTTGCCTGTGTCTTCTTAATGCAATAAAGTCAGCTTACCGGTAAGGCTGGCACCCATGGCTTCCAGCCGATAAAAATAGACACCCGAAGCCGCCGCCCTTCCAAGATCGTCGACACCGTCCCAGACAGCGCGGTAACGTCCAGGCGGCTGGTCCGCATCCGTCAAGGTCTTGACCAGCCGGCCGCAGATGTCGAATACCTTAAGCCTGGTCCTTCCTGGGGACGGCAGTTGGTAGCTTATGGAGATCTGACCCCGAGAAGGGTTGGGCAGACAGGGCCCAAGGGCCAACCTGTCTATGGCCGGACTGCCGGTGGTCACCGAGATTGGGCCGTGCCAGGTGACGTTATCATTGAAGTCCTGGTCGCCCAGCAGGTAGTAGTACCTCATTCCGGGAAGCACCGTGTTATCCAAGTAACTGTAGCTGTGCCCGATGGGCGAATTCCCCTGACCGGTTATAGTGGCGATCCGCTGGTAATTCGCTTCCGCTTCCAGCGACCGATCGATGAGCCACAGGTAGTTGTCGCTCTCGCTCTCGGTGCGCCAGGAAAGGGACACCGCGCCGCCGGCCTCCAGGGCCGAGAACTCGGAAAGCTCGACAGACAATGGGGTCAAGACATTTCGGGGAATTTTGTTGCTCCCCAGGCTATCGGAGAAGAAATAGTATGTATACCTGCTGATGGCTTTGCCGACCGAACCCGACGGATTTTGATGGGGGAAGGAAGCAAAGCAGCGCTCAGAGGTCTCATAGAGATTGAGGACAAGAAATTTGAAGGGATTGGTCCTGGTGTAGCCAATTTTACTGTTTGGGATCCAGATTTCCGAGTGATAGGTGCCGTTTAGGGTATCGAGGCTGTAGCCCTTAGAGCCATCGTATGAAGGATAAGCGGCTATCGACTCGGCCCAGGCGATGCCGTTCCAGTACATCAATTTACAACGGTCGCCGAAATTATCGAAGACGAAGCAGAAATCGGGCTTGAAGTCTCCGCCGGTGTCGAACAAAGCGGCGGTGTCTGCTATAGCCCCGTTCCAATCACCGATGGTGGAGTCGGCTCCACCCGGCTTTGTGTCCATGTATATGAAAAGGTCGCCGGATGTCCGCCAGTTACAGCGGCTGTAGCCGAAGAAAATGTTGTTGAGGCTCCAGGTGAAATATAACGTGTCATTATTGTCCACATCGATCAGTTCAGTATTGGCGAAATGATTTACATATCCTTGGGTCGTGCTGCCGATGAAGTTCATGTAGTGGGGGGTAACCGTATCACCCCGGGATTTAATCATGGGTTCGGCGCCCAAAGCGCTCCAGCGGGTGGGAGTAGACTCGTCACCAGCCTTGAGGGCGAAGACATAGGATTTTCCCGGGGCCAGGTAGATGGTCATGGATTCGCTGCTTCCAACCGCCGCAGGATTCCACGTTTGGTAGTAAACCAAACCCGAGTCCACGAACTCCTGTTCCGAAGTGATCTTGCCGGCCTCGGGTAGGGCGGGGTTGTACTCGCGGATTTTCAGCAGGTAATCGCTGGCTCTTTCGGTCAAGGAATCGTCGCTAACAGCCGTCCAACGCAGGACTACAGTGCCCTCAGTGGTGCTGCTTGTATCGGCCGTCAGGTCGGAGATAGGCTCGGGTTCGACGTTGAAACCCTGGAAGCCCAGTATTCGGCGGGTGAGTTCGGTAGTGGTGTTGGGATGACGGCCGTTGGACGTAAGTGCCGACATGACGAAGGGGATGTAGACATTGCGCCGGTTGGCAGCCTTGGGTTCCTTCCAGAAAGATGAATAGGCGATGCTTCTGCAGTACGCCCACTTTTCCGGCCCGCCGCCGACAAAGATCGTGTCGCATCCCGTCCGCAACGGGGCGATTATGTCTACTGAATTGTCCTCTGCTTGCTGGTAGGGGTAGTCGAACGCCATACCCTTGGTGAAGGCGTCGTTCATTCCAACAAGGGAATCAATGTTGCCGGTGGTAGCATCGTTGCCCGGGCCCAGGTAGTCGGCTCCGAAGTACTGGCCGAAAAGGCTGGTGCCACCGTACATCTCGCCGAAGTCGTTGCCGATGGCCAGCAGGGCGCCGCCGCTGTCCGAGAACGCCTTGAGCGATTCCTGCTGTGCCTCGGTGATTGAGCCGGCCGAGAAATCGGAGTTGGCGTAACCCAGATCCATGACGCAGACGTCGTACTCCGCCTCGTTGATGTTGCCCTTCTGCTTGCGCCCGGCCATGAAGGTGTCGGTGTCGACCACTCTGAAGTAGTAACGACCCGGGGTGATGTTGCGCGAGAGGATGGCCCGGACGTAGGCGGAGTCGAGGGGGATCTGAACCGAGTCCGGGTCCACGGCCGGTCTGGGGTTCTCGTTCCAGGAGGTGGCCGGGTCATCATAGTCGGGGAAGTGGTACCAGCCGGTGCACCCGTTGGACCGAATGATGTCCCCGGCGTTCACCTTGTAGTTTGGTTCCCTCCTCTGCAGGGTATCGCCGATGGTAGGGTTGTAATAGATGCTGAACATCTGGCCGAAAACGTCACCGCGGCATTTGATCCGGCTGGAGTCCAGGAAGGCCACCACCAGCTCGTTGACGGAGAAGCAGGTCGAGGGAAAATGCTTTCCGGGAAGCTCCTTGCTGTCGTTGACTTCGTGAATGGTGCCCAGGGTGTAGCGGGTGTCGGCGAAACGCGCTTTGATACGCCAACCGTAATTGCTCGAATCCTTCCAGGTAACTATGAAGGAAAAGCTGTTCCTACCCTTGTCAACCGCCGGCCTACGGCTGGCATAGGAGCCGGAAGTCGGGGTGACCTCCTTCTGGTAGCCATAGGTGGCACCGAGACGGTCGTATTGCTGGCAGTAAATGTCGGCGAAGACATTGTTGGTATAGTCTCGGGAATCCTGCCAGGCGATCACCCAGTAGCGGTGCTGGCTGGTAGTGCAGGGCATGGCAATGACCGGGTAATCCTGGTCCATGTTGCCGGTGTCGTCGTTCACCTTATAACTTGAACCGCGTGGTTGTAAGCTTGTTGTGAAACAACGGAAGTTACGGGCATAAATGTCATAATTTCCGGAACGATCGTCGGCCCAAGTGAATACGACCAGGCTGTCATTGAAGGCCACGTCAGGATGCTGGGCGTTTCCCGACGTGTTGTCGTTTACTCTGATAGTGTCCCCAATAGCCGTGCCCGAATTGGCGTAATACTGGGCATAAATCCTGTGGGTGCCGCCCCAGTATTCATGCCATACGACTATAAAATATCCCGAGTATAACCCGGAATAAGATGTTTTATTACGGGCTACACGAGGCCAATCTTTCAGATAGGAATCCGCACTCTTGCTGACCTTTGTCTGTCCGCTTTGAAGGGGATTGCCGAACTTGTCGAAGCGGCGGCAGGAGATGTCGTAATAAATGGAGCGGCTATTCTGCCTCCAGGCCACCACGAAGTTCCCGGCGGTGTCGCAGGCGATGTCCGGGTCCGTTTTTGACGGGTTCTCGTTCTGGTCTGAATTGACCAGGATGTTGGTGCTGTCGAAGATATTGCTGGGGACGTAATGCCGCTGCACGAAGATGTCCCATTTTCCGTATCGGCGGTCGGCCCAGGTGTAGTAGCAGTACTCGGAGGTGTCCATGTCCACCGAGGTGTACCACTGGGTGGGCTCACCGGCGTCGTTGTCCCATACAAAGGCACGGCATGAATCCTGGGCCAAGGTCGCGCCTGCCAGTGCGACCATAAGCAAGACAATTATGACAAAACTTTTCATGGCTTTTCCTCCTGCAGGGACGTGCTATGGCTTCGGATGTTCTCCAACGCCATCATCATCAATTTGAACCGGTAGCGACGGTCGTCCAAACCAAGGCGCAACATCTCCAGCAGGGATTTGGACTCTGCCGATACCTGGTAAAGGTCTGGCTTGCCATTATTGGAATGGCGCACGGACAGAATCCTTTCGGCTACAAACTCGTCGGCGGCCCGTTGCACCGCAAATTCCGGCTTGCCGGTAAGGGCTGTCAAACTGGGTATACTCTCCCGGGCTTCAACTTGTCGGCAGAAATAGACAATTATGTCCCATTTCTCGAAGGAGTTTATTTTATCGCCAATGAAACTGCTAAGCTCGAAAAAAAATGGGAATTCATCAGGCATAATATCACCCATATTTTATAACTCGATACTATAACCTGCATAAAACTTGCCAAAATATATATTTTATAACTTATTGGATTGCTGTCTATTAGAATTAAATATTTTATGAATTTAATAAAAAAGATATAAATATACGTAACATAGTTATAATATTTTATATTTGTTCAGTTTCACCACTTTGTTAACAAGGCAATGGTTGGTACTTTATAAGGCAAAGTTTGGGTTTCTTTGCGTTAGGTAATGTCCCCTAAATTTGTACACAGGCGACGTAAGAAATTCATGATCAAAGGGACAAGGTTTTCATTGCGGTGGTTAAATCATTACTCCAGTTCTTTCAAATGGTGAAAGACCTGTTTGGTGACGCCGCAATACTGAGACAGCCAGTGCTTGGCATAGCTCCAAAAGCCCTCACTGCCATTTATATGATCTCTGCCATTGGGATGCCCTTTGTCTTTCCGGACGACCACATTATTTCCACGCACGGACAAGGAGGTGTATGCCTGCCAATCGTCGGCGTAGTACAAGCTGCCGGGTTTAGTATAATCTCTGATGATGGGCAATAGAGTCTCTGTGGCCCGCGATGAAACCGGAAAGGTCAAAACCTTGCCATCCCGTTGGTAGCTGCTGAATACCAGGACTTTGCCTTGGGCTCACTATCCGCGCTTGCCCGGACGCCCCCCGTCCCAATAATGATTCGTCAATTTCAAAAATGCCATCCGATTCTATAAATTCACGAGCACTTTGCTGATAAATTGCTTCTCGTATGATTCGGTTACACATGCTGGATCGTTTTAAGAGAAACTGGAGCCTCAAATCGAAGTCTATAAGCTGGAACACCCAGCACAAAATAAAGCACTAGTTTTTTAAGGTACTTCTTGCTTCCACGTAAATTTTGTAGCCAGGTCTTCCCTTAGGGAAATCTTCCTTCATACCCGCAGTCTTGGCATCGCCAGCGTTGGTGGCGAAAAATACGCTTGTTTTTTATATGCGCAAAACCGCGCAACTTGCTTCTTGCCTTATTATAGCATAAATACAGGCCTTCCCGCCATTTTCGTGTACCAATTATTTACCCATTATCGAAGTTTTTAATAAGCGAAATCTATTATAGAGCAGATGGCTGAGGCCGATCAGGTGCCGGCGCAGGGCCAAAGCCTGGCATGGCATAGGAGTCTGGTGGCTTTCACTGCATGCAGAGGCTTTCTTTCAACATGAAAAAAGTCTATTTTTTCCACTTGACACTTGAGGCCCAATAGTCTATACTAATAAACGACTTATCTTGTCTTCGGCCAACCAGTGTTCCAGCAGGGGCGGCGTTTCCCCCGGCCGGGGCCAGAGGCAGGGATACGCTTATTTGTCTTTATTCATATAGTTAATAGGACTACAGTGAAACGAGGCATAGTTATCGCTCTTGGTCTGGTAGCCGTTTTTACAGTGGCCGGCCTGTCCTATCTTTCCCACCGCCGGCCGGTCGGTGCTCCGGAGAAGGCCGGGGAGGATCCGGCCGCAGCCAAGGCCGAGGTCATTGCCAAAGGTCTGGGCCGCAGTTTAGCCGAGCCTCTAGCCAATCAAGATGATCTAAGCCTCTCGGAGCTTTTGACCCAAACCAAGGCCGACCATCCGGAGGTGGCCTTAGTCACCGTTGTCAACCTCAACGGCCAGGTGCTGGCTTCCACTGACGACAAGGCGGTGGGAGGAACGCTTTCTCTGCCTCAGGGTATCAAGACATTGGGCTCGGAGCCCATGCTGGCTCAAAAAGAATTGGCCGACAAATCTGGAAAACAAGGTCTGTGGACCACGGTGCCCGTGCTTTTGGGCAAGGAGAGGATCGGTGCGGTATATCTGAAATCGGTCTTGGCGGCGCCGGCCAAGACGCCGGCTGATCCGCTTCCGCTGCCTTTCTTGCTGGGCCAGGCGGCCGCCCTGCTGTTGCTGTTGGTGCTGTTGCTGCTGGGAGGGCGGAGTTCGGCTCCGGCGGCCGAGGCCGATCCCGCCAAACTGGCCGAGCTGGAGCAGAAAAAACGGGAGGTGGAGCGGGAGCTGGAGAACCGACGCAAGGAGCTCAAGAAGGTGGAATCGGAGGCCGGGGACCACAACCGCTGGCTGGAGATGTTCCGGGCCGAGGAGAACGACCTGGCGGCTCAGGTTAAAAAGATGCGCGAAGAGCGGGCCGCCCACGAGGCCGAGATCGAGCAGGGGAGAAAACAGCTGATAGAGTTCGAGCAGCTGCTGCGGGAGAAGCAGGCCAAGCTGGATGAGATCAGCCAGCAGCTGACCTCCCGCATCCAGGAGGGCATCGAGCTGGACAAGCGTCTGGAGAGGGTGCAGAAGCAGGAAGTGGAGCTCAACCAGCGGATGGCCGAGCTGCGCAAGGGCGAGGAGAACCTGGCCCAGTGGCTGAAGTCTTCCAAGGTCGAGGTGCAGAACCTGGTGCAGTTCATCGCCGAGAAAAGGGTGGAGGAGAGCGAGCTGGAACAGGCCATCGAGGAGAGGCGGCGCGAATTTCAAGAAATGGAGGATCGGATCGCCCAACAAAGGGCCGAGATCCAGGAGCTGGCCGAGATCTGCGAGCAGTGGGGACAGGAGCGCGACCGGGTGGCGGCCGAGGTGGCCGAAAAGCAGCAGAACCTGACCGCGGTCATGCAGCTTCTTGAGGGGACCAAGTCCAGACTGGAGAGGCTGCAGAAGCAGGAATCCGGAGTCAAATGAACGACCATTACTCCATATTAGGCGTCAGCCGCCAGACCAGCCCCGCCGAGATCGCCAACGCCTACCGCCAGTTGCTTCTTCGGGAGAGGCAGGAGAAGGGGGATCAGGCCGATTTTGCCGCCTACAGTTTGGCCTATCGCACCCTGACCAATCCGTCCAAGCGGGCGGAGTACGACCGCTTTCTGGACGAGCTTTCGGGCAAGTATTCGGTGAAAAATCCCGAAACTCCCACCGAGGCCGAAAAGTGCTATCTGGCCGGGGTGACCTGCATGGAGCAGAAAAATTTCCAGGATGCGGTGGATTACCTCTACCGGGCGGTGCAGCTGGAGCCGGAGAACAGCCATTTCTGCAGCCAGCTGGGCCTGGCTTTGGGCATGTTCAAGGACCGGCTGGCCGAGGCCGAGCGCTATTGCAAGAAAGCCATCAACCTTGATCCGGACAACCCGGACTTCCGTTACAACCTTGGTTTCCTCTACCAGAGGCATAACCTGGTGGATGCGGCCCAGACCGCCTTCGACCTGGCCAACGAGGCCATCAGAAGCCGGCAGGTGAGGCTGCTTAAAGAGAACGAGCCGCTGATCACGCCCTGGGGGGAGGAGGGCCAGAACCTGCTGGAAGAGATCTCACGGCTGGAGACGATGTTCGACGAAGTGGGGAGAACGGAAGCCGAAGCAGCTGAGATAACAGAACCCGCCGCTCCGGCCGCTCCCGAACCGGCAGCAATTCCAGAAGTATTGCCCCAGGCCGCTGTCGACCTCCAGCCGGAACCGGCAACGGGTGCTTTGGAAGAGCTGGTCACCGAGAGCGACCTGTTGCGGCAGCTGGACGAATTGGAATCAAAGGTAACAAAAACAGAACTAGCCCAAGCCCTGGCCTCCACCGCCGACCAGGCCGAGGCTCCTATGGAGAAATTTCTGGACGACGATCTCCTCAAGGAACTGGATCTGCTGGAGGCCAGGGTGCGCGGGGTCGAGGAGTTCCACAACGGGGAGATAGAGAAGTCAGGCCAGGGAGCGTTGCCTGAAGCTGAGGTCCAGGCCGAGATTGCCGTTCGGGGCCAGGAGCCGGCAGTCGAATCCATAACCATTATAGAATCAGCCAAAACCTCTGCCTCAGCCATTCCACTGCCGTCCGCCGAGCCGATTGGAGACGATCCGCAGGCCGCTTCTCAGATAACAGATGACCAGAGGGAACTAAGTTTGGCGGCGACCTTAAGCCAGTCGGAAACAACAGGTGAGGAAAACCTTGCTCAGGTGTGGCTTAAGGAGCCGACGGTTGAAACCGTCGAAGAAAAAAACTTCATTCTTTCGGAATCTTTAGCCAGCGGGCAAACGGCCGAGATAGTGTTGCCGGAAGCTCTTCGGGAGATGGAGGCGGCTCCGGCCTCGTCAGCCGAGCCTTTGTTGGAATCGTTCCCCGGTGATAAATATGTAACAGCATCGGGTCTGGCACGGGAGTCCGAATCCAGAGAACTGCCGCGAGCGGCCGCCGTTGAAAAACTTAGGATGTTGGAGGAGCTGGAGAAAGAGATGCTGGGCGAGCTGGAAAATTTAAGAAGGGAGAAAGCAAAAATCCAAGCGCAAGCTTGAGGCCAAAATATCACGGCGGCCGTTGGAAGAAGCCGCCCATGCTCTTTATGATTTTAGAATCTGGCGGAAGTTGTCGGGATCGGTGGATTTGGCGATGGCCTCGTCCAGGGTGATCAGGTTGCGGCGATAAAGGTTGGCCAGCGACAGGTTCAAGGTGGTCATGCCCTGCTTGACGCTGGTCTGGATCAGGCTCTGTAACTGGTAGGTCTTGGCCTCGCGGATGAGGTTGCGCACTGCGCCGGTGCCGGTCATGATCTCGTAGGCGGCGATGCGGCCCCGGCCGTCGGCTCTTTTCACCAATATCTGGGAGACCACGGCCACGAAGTTGACCGCCACCTGCATCCGGATCTGGTCCTGCTGGTGGGTGGGGAAGACATCGATGATGCGGTCGATGGTCTGGACGGCATCGGTGGTGTGAAGGGTGGTCAGCACCAGGTGGCCGGTTTCGGCGGCGGTGATGGCCAGCTGGATGGTCTCCAGGTCGCGCATTTCGCCTATCAGGATGACGTCCGGATCCTGGCGGAGCACGTACTTCAGGGCGTCGGCGAAAGTCAGGGTGTCGCGGCCCAGCTCGCGCTGGTTGACGATGGCCTTCTTGTCGGAGTGGACGAACTCCACCGGATCCTCGACGGTCATGATATGGCAGGGGTCGTGGCTGTTGCGGTAGTCGATCATGGCCGCCTGGGTGGTGGACTTGCCGCAGCCGGCCGGCCCGGTGATGACCACCAGGCCCCGGGGCCGCATGGCGATCTCCTTAAGAACCGGTGGAAATCCCAGCTCGTCGATGCCGGGGATGCGCTCCGGGACCAGCCGGAAGACCATGGAAAGTGAACCGCGCTGCTGGAAGACGTTCACCCGGAAACGGCCGGTGCCCGGCAGATTGTAGGCGAAATCCAGCTCTAATTCCTCCTGGAAGCGCTGCCACTGATAGGGGGTCAAAAGGCTGGTGATAAAGCCCCTAAGTTCTTCCGGAGGGATAGAGGGCAGCTTGCTGGGGATCAGGTCGCCGTCGATCCTAAGAAGCGGCGGGCTGCCGACCTTGAGCAGCATATCCGAGGCCCGCTGTTGGGCCATATGGGCCAGGAGGCCGGCAAGCTCCATGGTATCAGGCCCTCATCACCATTTTTTCGAACTCCACCGGGTTGGAGGACTTGGCCATGGCTTCGTCAACAGTCACCAGGCCCTTGTTGCACAGCTCTTTGAGACAGGCGTCCAGGGTGATCATTCCGAACTTGGAGCCGCTCTGGATGGTGCTGTAAAGCTGATGGGTTTTGCCCTCGCGGATCATGGCCCTGATGGCCGGGGTGCACAGCAGCACTTCGTAGGCCACCACTCGTCCGGTGCCGTCGGCCAGGGGCAGCAGGGTCTGGGAGAAGATGGCCTGGAGGGTGGTCGACAGCTGCAACCGCACCTGTTGCTGCTGGCCCGGGGGGAAAACGTCGATGATGCGGTCCACTGTCTGGGCGGCGTCGGCGGTATGGAGGGTGGCCATCACCAGGTGGCCGGTCTCGGCAGCGGTGATGGCCAGGGAAATGGTTTCCAGGTCCCGCATCTCGCCCACCAGGATGATGTCCGGGTTCTGCCGCATGACGTGTTTGAGGGAATTGGCGAAGGAATGGGTGTCGATGCCCACCTCCCGCTGGTTGATGCAGGCCCGCTTGTCGCGGTGGAGGAACTCGATGGGATCCTCGATGGTGATGATATGGCAGGAACGGTGCTCGTTGATGAGGTCGATCATGGCCGCCAGGCTGGTGGACTTGCCGGAGCCGGTGGGGCCGGTCACCAAAATGAATCCGCGGGGGAGGGTGCAGACCTTCTTCATGGCCTGGGGCAGTCCCAGCTGATCGATGGTCTTGATGTTCAGGGGGATGACCCGGAGCACCGCTCCCACCGCCCCCTTCTGGCGGAAGACATTGACCCGGAAGCGGGAGACGCCGGGGATGGAGTAGGACATATCCATCTGGTTGGTTCGTTCGTACTTCATCCGCCGCTCGTCGTTCATGATCTCGTAGAGCAGCTCCTTGGTGTCGGCCTCGGCCAATATCGGCAGGGCCGAGCGCACCAGCTGGCCGTGGACCCGGAAGACCGGAGGCTGGCCGGCCTTGATGTGGAGGTCGGAACCCTGCTGGGCCACCAGCAGGCGCAACAGTTCGTCAATTTTGGCCATCGGCCGTTGCCATTCGCTTCATAACGCAGTTAGTTTAACAAAGCCTCAGGGCAAAGTCAAGAGAAACTTGTTGACACCCGCTCCCAATCTTATCGATTCATCCCCGACGTGCATCCGGAAAACAACCTGCTGCCCTCGGACAAGCTGAGGGCCATTTTAGAGACGGTGGCCTCCAGCCTCGGTTTCGAGATCAGGCTGTTGCCGCTGGCCCCGGGAAAAGCGTCTAGGCCTTCGCCTGGGGAGATGATGGTGCCCATTCCGGAATTCAACCTCCAGGCCGAGATCGTAAGCCTCCCCGACCGGTTACCCATGATCTCCAAGCTGGTGAAAAACCTGGCGGCCGAGATGAGGCAGCAGGAGGCCGAGTCCCTGTCGCTCACCCGGGAGATAGTAGAGCGCTACGAGCAGCTGTCCATCCTGTTCGAGATGAGCGAGCGCCTGGGAAGGGCCGAGGACCATGGAGCCAGGGCCGGGGCGGTGCTGGAGACGGCCCTGGAGTCGGTCGGGGCCTCGGCCGGCTGTCTGCTCTTGGAGGGGCGGGAGAGGACCCTCTACTTTACGAAGACCGGCACCGACCAGGAGCGGCGCCAGCTCCTGGCGCTGGCGGAAAACGCCAGCACCCAGGGGCAGACCAAGGTCGAGGAACGCCGCCACATCGCCATGCCGCTGGCGGTCAACAACCATGGAATAATGGGCGCACTGGCCTTGGGTCCCAAAGAAAGCGGCAGCTACCGCTCCGGCGACCTCAAGGTGCTGGCCACCCTGGCGGCCTATGCCGCCCTGCTCTTCGACAGCGACCGGCTGTACCAGGACCTGGAGGACCTTTTCTTCGGCACGGTTCGCTCCATGGTCGAAGCCATCGACGCCAAGGACCCCCGGACCAGGGGGCATTCAGAGAGAGTGAGGCAGTTATCGCTGCTGATCGCCCAGGGTCTGGGCATCGACGGCCAGCAGTCCAAGAGGCTGGAGTTGGCGGCCCTGCTACACGACGTGGGCAAGATCGGCCTGCCGGACGCCATCCTCAACAACCGGGGCGATCTCAGTCCGGAGCAGTGGGAGCTGGTGAAACAGCATCCACAGATGGGGGTGTCCATCATGTCGCCGGTGGCCAACATCGAGGACATCCTGCCGGCCATCGGAGAGCACCACGAGCGCTACGACGGCCAAGGCTATCCCTCGGGCAAGTCGGGGGAGGACATCGCCCTGTTTGCCCGCATCATCTCGGTGGCCGATGCCTTCGACGCCATGACCATGGAGCGCACCTACCGGCCAACCTTCACTAAGGAGCAGGCGCTGCGCGAGGTCCGGGAGAACTCCGGCAGCCAGTTCGACCCGGGAATGGCCGGCATATTTGTTAAGAAATGCGCAAAGGAATGAAGGCCATACTTGCCGGCATTTTATGCGCTTTGATTTTAACCGCAGGCTGCAGAAATAAAGCGAGGCCTATGACGCCGGAGGATCAGCAAGTAACCGGCAGCCTTCCAAATGCGCCCCAGCTGGCCGCGCCGGCAGACAAGTTCGCGGGCGTGTCCACCACACCCAGGTTGTACTGGAAGCCGGACAGCATGGCCGAAAGATACGCCCTGCAGGTTTCGGAAAATAAATATTTCACAAGCTTTATTTTCAACAGCGACACCCTGACCTGGAACAACCAGCAATTAAGCGGCCTGTCGGACACGCTGAGATATTATTGGCGGGTAAAATCGGCAAACAAGTACGGAGCCTCGCCCTGGTCCCAGATTTGGAGTTTTACCACTTTGAAAGCCACCGTAACCCTGGTGGGAGCATGCGCCACGCCGGGCCAGGTATGGGATGTGGCCATTTCGGGCAATTACGCCTATGTGGCCAACGGAAGGTGCGGGTTGAGGATAATAGACATTAGCAACCCAGCGGCGCCGAGGGAAATCGGCTTCTGCGACACGCCGGGATACGCCACCGACGTGGCCGTTTACGGCAATTACGCCTATGTGGCCGATGACTATTACGGTATAAGAATAATCGACATCGGAAATCCCAATAGTCCGTTCGAGGTGGGATGTTATAACATATATTCACCGGCTACATACAAGCGTGTGGAAGCCGTTGCCGCCTGCGAAAAATATATTTATGTTGTTGACAATTGCCCAAGCATTCGAGTCATAGATGTAACCAATTCGGCAAATCCCCAAGTAGTGGGTTTGCTAGAAGTTGCAGGTGTAAATATCGTTGTAAAAGGCGGGCATGTGTTTGTAACGGATTGGGGCGGCACATTACTAAGGATCATAGACATAGGCAATCCGTTCAACCCATTGGAAATAGGCCGTTACGACGCGCCGCAGAGCGGCTATGACGTTTTCGTTGAAGGCAGCCACGCCTTTGTGGCCGACGGGGAATATGGCATGCGGATAATAGACATATCAACCCCCTCGAATCCTTTCGAGGTTGGCTATTGTGATGATATTGGTTGGGCACGGGATGTCAATGTGACTGGTAAATATGCTTATGTAGCCTGCCAAGAAAGCGGATTAAAGGTTTTCGATATCAGCGATCGAACGGACCCCATCGAGTTGGGAAGATATACAAATGATATTTATGCGGTGAGCTTGGAAGTTGTGGGCAATTACGCATATGTTGCAGAATATGGCCGGGGTTTAAAAATATACCAAGTTTCCTTCTCAAAATAATCAAAAAACGCGATAAAACCCAGGAGGTTAAAATGACACGCAATGCTTTTACCCGGCTATGGCTGCCGGCAGCGGCAATAGTTGCGATTTTGACTACAGCAGCGCCTGGTGACGATACATTGCCGCCGTATTGGTGGAAGAAGCCGCTATACGAGAGCACAATTACCCTTGACCAGCCTCCGGATCTGGATAAGTGGACCGGGGTCACCGTGACGGTTTTAATGCTGAGGGACCAAGTGTTAATAACCGATGAAGGCCATGGCACAGTTTATTACGAGGGCAGCCAGGACGGCTCATCATCAGGCATGCTGATTGATTTGGGCGGCCCGGGCATTGAAACGATGGTTGTCGGCGATGCCGTTAGAATTAAAGGGGGCAAAAAGGGTCAGGTTTTCACGGCCAGATTTAAGATAAGGCCGTATATGGTGGGTTGGCCCTGGCTGATAACATTGGGCGAGAGGAAGATCTACATTGAGCTTAACGACGAGGGCAAGTTTGTGGGTAAGAAGGCCCGGGACGAGGTGGATGGTGCGATCACCAAAATATGGTCTGATGCTATAGAACAACAAAAAACAAATTGGCCGTCATTGACCAAGGAGCAACATGATTATATTGAAAATCTTTATAAAGTGCATCAACCAAGAACTCCGCCGCCGGTGGTGACGAAGGAAAAGTTAATAGTTAGAAATGGAGGAAGAACAGTGGAGATTTCCCCACCTCCGGAATTAGGAAAGAAATCAAAAGTA
>CAZPNX010000006.1:0-104029 GCA_964588285.1 uncultured bacterium | reverse complement strand
GTTTCAATCCCCTATTTAGCAGGGAAAGGGTTCAGACAGCGGAAACTTCACCTCCTTTCTGCGCAATGGGTTACATATCCATTTGCGCAAAAGCCAGCTTTTTTAAATGTATTTTGCTTCTGTGTGAAATTCATGTTTATTGTAATCTCTTTAACCATTATGCTTTACGCATATCGCAAATGCCGGTTTATCCTATACAGACCTTTTATCTCATTATACCACTTGTCGAAGGTTCAAAAGATGTACACCTCTGGTTCCTCCGGCTCTTCATGTTCCCCGTAGAACTCCCGCCGTTGTACGCAATCGCGGCAAAGATGATAAAACCCTATCTTGTCCTCCTCGGGGCAGTAGATCTTCAACAGCCTCTGTCGCATCTCTTCCAAGTGTTCCCGGTCCAGCTCGCATTCGAAAACGCTGTATTGCAGTCGGCGGCCGTAATCTTCAAGGATGGTGGCGATCTTGTTGCGCCGTCCGTCCTTGACCACATCGTAGCTTACCAGCACGAAATGTTCCGGTTTCATCTCAATTTGAACGGCCGATACTCTCCGCGCCGCTCGATGGCCGCGGCCATCTGCCGGGCCTGGGACTCAAAAAGACGGCGATAACCGGTCTCCCCGCTGCCGGTATCCACCACGGCGTTCATCCGCTTTTCGTACTGGGTGAAGTAAGTCTTCTTCCCCTCGGCATTGAGCAGGACTTTTAGGACCTCGCCCTCCTCGGTGCGCTCGAACTCGAAGTCGGACTCGGCCAGCATCTCCCGGTTGACCAATTCCAGAACCAGACGGTCGGCCACCGCCGGCCGGAACTCCTCGATAAGATCCAGGGCCAAAGAGGGCCGGCCGTATTCCAAGCCGTGCAGAAATCCCGCATAGGGGTCCAACCCAACGGCCGAGGCCAGGGAGAACATCTCGGCGGTGATCAGGGCGTAGGACAGGCTTAAAAGCGAATTCACCGGATCGCGGGGAGGGCGGCGGTTTCGGCCATCGAAGTTTAACGAACGCCGCATACAACGGGCCAGTCCCTGGAAATAGATCTTGGCCGCCATGCCCTCCACCCCCAAAAGGCTGGAGATCTGGGTTTTTCTCGGCACCTCATCAAGCAGTTCGCCCAGCCTAAGGATCTCCGGCTCCAAGGCCGCCGTCGGGTGGTTTCGGCCATGCTTTTGCAACATGGCCCGGCAGTTGAAGATTTTTCCGGCGGCGATGGATTTGGCTACGACCAGTTTGAAATCCTCGTCCCGGCAGGCGGCATACTGTTTCATCCGCAGGAAAACGTTCTTGCCCTCGGCCGGCACCAACTTGCCGCACAGCTTGCCACCCATGGTGAAGAAACAGACATCGGCGCCCTCGGACAAGAGGAATCGCAAGGCCTGGGTGGTCGCCTGGACATTGCCGAACAGAAAAACCCGCTCCACCTTAAACTCAGGTATCTCTTGGGGCGCCGCCCCCTCTGTCTCGATCACCAGCCGTTTGGAGGTCTTGGACAGCCGGGAGTTCTGCTCCAGCAGGTATAGGGTGGGCATGGGGTTACAGCGACGCGATCAGGCCGTAGGCACCTGAAACTTTAGAAACTGAAATGTCCGAGCAGATGCCATTAGAGCAGTATCATGTTTTTCAACCCATTCCTCAACGAATACCCTGAATTCCTCGTAAAGTTCAAGGTCCACGTGGCAGTTGCGGTGGATAACCCATAGGTTGTTGCGAGTCGCCGCTTTTTTCATAATTTTACGAATTTCTTTACAGCCGGAGACTAAAGGATCATTCATGCAAAGTAATAGCATCCAGCTATCAACCAAAGCCAACTTATCCTTGATGCCGGAATCTGCCCCGTGCAGCTTTTGACTCAATAATCGGAAATCCTTTTCGTGGGCGCTCTTTACATCCTCGGACACATTTCCAACGTCAACGCCATATACAGCTAGCCTCGCCTGTGCAATAAGCTCTAGCACCCGGTAAAGAAGGATTGTGGCCTCGTTATATTGACTGCGCAGCGCATTTTGCTTGGCAAGAACAACCATGGTATGTATTATCTCCCGACTGAAATCTTCATTGCCTATGAGCCTGAAAAAATCAATGCCTGGAGCGTCATTTTGACTCAATATCTCCAATCTCTGGACGTAATCATTAAGTTGTGGGCGCAATTCTGTCAATAAGCTGTACTGATCAACGCGCTGTACGGCCTCTTTAAGATTCTTATTGGCGTCAGCAAAGCGCAGTTGGCCCCAGCCGAGCAATCCGTCGCTGATAAGAAGCTTTATCTCAACCGTACGAGGGTCATTTACTGACTTGGCCAACACCCTGTAGATACTGCCGGCAGCCAGGTAATCTCCGTTATTGAAATGCACGTCGGCTTGGGCTTCATGCAGGAAACCCGTTTGACGGTATGCGTTCCCCAAAGCAATCAGCCGCATGGTTTTGGGATCCGGCTTGCCATCGCGATACAGGACGTCCACATACAGCATTTCCAAACCCAGGTATGACGCGATCATAGTCAACCCTGCGCTCATCCACTTTCTGCCGCCAGTGGGATCGCATGCGATGTCATCAGGCGTCAACCCCTTTTCGGAAATAAGCCATTCATAGAGCTTGTGGAAATTTGAGATGATGGCGCCTATCTCCGCTGGGTCATCCCTAACTTCCAAGGCGCGGCAGTGCGTGGGCGGCAATGGGTATGCCCTGGCAATTTGCGCCACTCCTTCGCAGCTGCCGGCGGTCGCAGTGTGCAGTATGCCCAGGTAGTCGGGACGGCGTTGGTTGAGCATGAAAATGATCTGCTCCACCTGTGCGCCAACGGTTAAGATAATGGCTTTGGGCATTTATCCTCTTATATAAATGGATATTTTACCGGAACTGCGAAGGCGTAGGCGTACTGCACAGCCTCAGGCTTGGCCTTTGATACGTCTTTAACCATACGGCCATAGTATTCCTTGGGCTGGCCATTCGTTTTAAATACCGACCCTGAGGTTACCATCAGCAACGGTCGCTTGAACGGGTTACCGCAATAGGTGAATTCCTCCCCCAGCTTGCCGAATTTGACAAAGGTGCGGTAGGCGCCATCCACCGGATCGCCTGCGGCCGGGCAGAAGCCGGATAGCGTTACAAAGCCGTCGGCATCGGCCGGTCCGGCAAATTCGTCGCATTCCTTCACCGATTCTACGGTGAATTGCCCCTTGCCAATAGCCTTTTTCTTTCCAAATCCGGTCAGGGAAAGAATTTCGAACAATTCGGCCACCTGACCTTTGGTTGCTTCGTCGTTTGCCTTGATGTATATAACCACTCTCGGAATAAAAGTCTCTTCTAAAGTGTAAAGACCGCCCTGGCCCTTCTCAGGCGTCCGTCCAGTTTCCCGGTCTATTCGGTTATGTTTAGATAGCGTTCGCGACCAGCTAGGGTCCGATGGGTGTAACTCAGCCTTTCCATTTTGAAAGGATTTGAAGTCTTTAACAGTTATATATACAGACTTCTTTGCTTTCTTTTTGACGGAGGGGTCCATTAACATTTGCTCGAAAAGAGCAGGCTTTGCCACCCATCCTTCGGGAAAACCGTCGGATAGGACGAAAGGCGGCGCCCCGGCCAGGAACGGTTCAAGGAACCGTTTTATCCCCTCGTCGCCGTCGCGGTGGGCCACCGCCCAGCACAGGTGGCCGAAGACGGTGTCTGCCTGAAAGGGAGTGAGGTGCGGGCTGGCGGCAGTAATTGTTAATGCATAGGTTTTCATGGCAGGCGCACGTTCACATCGGCCATGCCTGTCATCATCTTTTTGCATTCTTCGCGCCAATCTTCCACGAACTTTTGGCCGTTAAATTCGATATCGTTGAATTCGATTTGGCCTGATCCCCGAGTTCCCCCGCCGCCGATGGCGTCTTGTTCCATAAGGTATAAACCCTGAGCCAGCCATTTACGGATACCTTCGGCATTGTCCTTCTCGAACATTCGAACCGATATTTCCATGAAGAACTCACAGCCTTCCGGAACCCTTTTAATGGGAAGCACCGCACGCTCGGCAGCCTTGCCCTTTTCCCGGTCGATTCTCACACCGGGTTTGTCCTCAAGATCTACTTTTCTGATAAGCTCCTCTGACTTTTCTTCGAGGTAACAATCCCGGAATATAAGACGACTTGGTTCGTGGGTGGTTCTGGCATTACCGCTTCCGAACAGTATACAGATATTGCAGTTTCCGCAACAGCAGGGTGAGCCGCTGTCCAGGGGCATTGTTTCCTTGCGACCGTAGGTTATCTCCAGCAAATGTCGCATCTTGCCCTTAAGGGATGAGCCCGGTATGTACGGCATGCCTGTCCGTTTTGATTCTATAACCGGCGCGGATTCGCCCTTTGCCTCCTTTTCACCCGTACCGATATGCAGGCCGCTACGTAGAGTTATGTACGAGGTAAGCCGTGTGTAGCCAGCAAGTTTCATGATCGTCTCCTTTAAGTATTATTGTTTTGGATAGTAACGGATTATGCTGTAAATGTGTTTGTAGAAACCTTCTAAATCATTCACGCTCTTTTCTGCTAAAGCGAGGTGATGTTTGATAAAAGTGGCGAAACTAACAGGTATGATACCACGCTTAAGCTGGTTTTCTAGATCTGGTTGAATGTCCCACAACATTGACCTGGCTATGCCCATGTCTCTATCGTTTATGGCCTGCTTGTAAGCGCGCTGCACCTTCATGAAGTATTCACCTAACTGCTTTGTGCTAAGCCTTGGTTTGCCCTGGTTGAATACGTCTGCTAGTTTCTGAGGCGGGCCAATGAAAACCTCGCGTAGCAAATCTCCATCGGCATCGTGATAAGACTTCAGAAGCAGAGCATTTATGTTATCCAAATAAATTACATTGCCCTGACTCGCTTGCGAGCATTTGAAACAGGTACGATAGTAGTCTTTTTTTGCCTCGAAAGGCTTTTTGCATTTTTCGCATATCTTTGTCGCCATGGCTATCTCCTAGTATAGGTTAATGCGTATTCTGCAATTGCACTTAGTAAGGGCAGGAACGTTGTCCCATCATTGCCGGACGACATTCCGTTCAAAAGTGCAAAGGCCCAGCTGCGCGCCTCTGCCTGGGTTGTCTTTGACAGATTTCTCTTGATGTCCTCGGCCAGCATCGACACGAATTCCAAATTCCGTGCCTTGCCGGTCTTTTTATATTGGTCATACATGATCCCGTACTGGTAGAGATGCATGACAAAGGCCTTGGCTATTATACCCTCTTCCATCCATTGCATGATAGCACCAGCCTCGGTTTTGAGGTTTACAAGTTCATTCCATTTCATAACCTTACCGAACAATGCAGTGCTGTCCTTGTTTTTTGCGGATTTTGACTCTCCTAGAACCTCATCTACCTTGCGGGCACAAAATGCCACCGGGTCGTCGTCCCCAGCCACCAAAATACCGGCCGAAAAGGTGAAGCAGGGGTTGCCTCCGGAAAATTTACCGAACTCATCTCGCAACCTCATGGCAAAATCAATCACTTCGTTCCACGGACCGACCACCATAAAATCGTCCCCGCCGGAGTATGCGGCATAGATATTATTGAAATCGGTTTCCAGCAGCCGCTGAAGCCTGCCGGCGAAGAACAGGTCCAGCATCCGGCTCAAAGAAGCATATCTAGATATGGTGGCCTTTTTATTGGCATTAATAAAACCTGCTTTGAATATTTCACCCATGTTGTCGGCATCGCCCTTCAGGTAGGCTATCTTACCACCGTGTGACAAATCTGCCATATCAGCAAAGGTTTTAGGTGCGGTGTTTTCTTCGTTATCAACTTCTATCGGCACATGGTTGGCTATAAATTTGAACCCATCGGTCTTGGCATTGATTTCGTTGATTGACAAAATGCAGTATGACTTGCCAACAATGTCAATATCATCCAAAAGCTTGAATGAACTGTTGATAACCTGATAACCATCTTTTGGGTTTTGATAAAAGGCAATGTACTTGGCCCGGGGAAGAAGCCCCCCAAGCTCGGTGTCCGTTTTGCAATAATTACATTGTTCCTGGTTTTCCTCCTTTGGCCTTAGACGGCATTCCGGGCAGAGCGTTTCGTCATCGGCCACCAGTTCATCGAACTTGAATTTTTCCTCGTCCCACTGTCCGTTTTGCTGCAACACGGTTCGGTATGGCTGTTGCTTGGCCTTCCTCAGTTTTAATTTCAGCTTTTCGGCGGTAGTGCCGAAATCTATCAGGTCCCGGCCGCTGCATTCCACCCAGGCCAGGTTTATGTTAATCACTCCGCGGCTGAACAAATAGCACCATTCTTCAAACTCTTTTTGCATTTCATCAAGATGTTGCCTGTTTTTATCCGTGTTAGGCAAAAGAATCGTAAAATTACCCCCAGCGGATATTACTATGTTCAGCATTGGCATGCTGGCACGCCTGGCAATTGTTTGCGCGGCCGCCTCGGCGATCATCTGAAGATAGAACGAACGCGCCCTCAGCCTCTTTGCCACCTTGCCTTGGTAGTGCAATGCCTCGAATATGTAGGGTTGAATGCCGGATATGTCCCCGTTTACCAGTATGAAGGCCAAGCTTTCGAAATTGGCGGCTGTTGCGCCCGGAGCGTCTGAGAAATCGTACAAACACCCGGCGATGGCTGCCGTTGTTTTCAGGTGATCATAGAGGGAAACATCGGGATCGCTTTTATAGACTGCGCTGGGTATGCACCAGGTGTATTTTTGCAAGTGGGAATCAATACGGTTGATGATATTCTCTTGCCGGCAATCACCCGAAAATATCGATGGAAGTTCATCAGTAAACCCATTAAACAGGTTCGAATATTCCTTCACCCCCGTATTTTTATCCTCGACCGGTTCTATTTCATTCAGCCCTCGGGCGCCTAATTTATCCAGAAGATGATAGCGTGGTACCGGCTGCTTTTCTCCCAGCGATACACAGGTCATTACCGCTATCTGCCTTTGGGTTAATGGGTCGCCTTCTTCCTCCTTTTCTCTTTGTATCCTGTCCATGCCTGCAGATATTGCGTCGGCCATGGTAATGAATGGGCAGTTCTCGTGGTGGCTGTTTATTGCCCGTCGTATGGTGTCTTTCTCATCGACGCAAAACACGGAAGTCAGTTTCTCCGCCAAGTGCCGGTCGAACCATTCCAACCCCCAATGCTCATGGTCCTGTTGCCTTGGTTTGCCGCTGGCTCTTTGCACAAATTTGCCGATATCGTGAAGCAATGCGCCCAATATCACCGCTTGCTTATTATTGTTGCTCATTATCCTTTACTCCTATGATCTCGTACCTCCCCAGCCCAAAGCTGGTGTTCTTCCCCACATGGACCAGCTCCCCGAGTTTCAGATACGGCCAGAACGGCTCCAGATCCCCGCGGTATCTAATAGCCCCCACCAGGCCGCCCATGTTCATCTCTTCCTTTTGTTTGGCGGAATACCGTTTCCAGTCTTGCCAAAAGGTTTTGTCTTCAACTGTCTTTATGTCTTCCGACAGTTCTATCAACCGTCTTACTTCATCCGGGTCCATTTTTATGCTGGTGTAATAGTACATCAACGATGAAATCCTGCGTATCAGCGTTTTGAAAAATGCCTTGAAAGTCAGGCGCTTCTGCAGCCTCTTGTCGAGCATGATCCGCATGGGTGTTACAAGCTTTACCGTTGCTCCCCCCAACGGCGCCGACTTCCGTCCCACAGGGCAGGGCACCCGGTATTCCTCAAGACGGTCGGCCTCGCTGTCGTAAATGGTTTTATCAAAAACGTTGATCTTATCCAGCACGACTGCACCTCGTTTACCCTGAAATCCTATCGGTGTTTTTTCCATTCCCTTGAGCGCCACCAGGGCGTAGGGGAAATCCTCAACCGTATCGCCGAAAAGTAGAAGATGGAATATTAAGTTATCTCCTCTTTGGTACTCGGTCCTGTTGTCCTCCGGCGGTTCCAGTACGAACGGATGCGGCAGGTCTATCACTTCTCCGCCTTGCTGCCTTGTCGGTTCGAACATCCTGCGATAGGCGCATTTATCTCCAACGATACATGGCCGGCAGGAAGATAGTTTGTGATTCACGCACACCGACTTGCGCAGATGCATGCCGAACAGGCCACGTATAATCGATCCCTTATAACGAGGGAAAGCGGCTTTATCTTGAAAACGGTAATTTACCGTATATTTAAATATAGGAAGCATTTCATCTTTATATTGTTTTGTGCTCTTTTACATTATACATTATTGTTTAAAAATATGTCAATAAAAATCTCCGTCCCTTTTCGGAACGGAGATTTATGAAGTGCCTTCAATTCTAAATTTCTGTATTTTCTTGCAAGTTGCCGCCTCTTGTATGCAAGTATTATTTATTTCAGACCGATGCTTGCTCCAAGCCCTTTCCCTTTATGCCTACCTTGAGAGGCACCGAAGTAACGTCAATGGATGTCTGTGTGGCCGTCCGTCTGTGAACCGGAGTTATTTTTCATGCCGGCGGCGCCGCCTCCCCCCTCTTTCCCTTCGCCTCCTGCCCCGAGCCCTGTCGATGGGCCTCCGCCTCCTGGGCCTTGAGCTCCTCCTGGATGCGGCGGGTCAGCTCAGGCAGCATCCCGGCCTCCACCAGCAGAAGAAGGCCGGCAGCCAGTTGGCGGTATTTAATACCATCCTTTCCCCGGCCGCCAATTCTTACGGAAGTTTTTTTTCTCAAGAAGGGACCCGATTGCCGGCGCCAGGAAGTTCCTAATCTCGATTATGGCCTCATCCAGTTTTACAATCTCGGCCGGTTTGTTCTTTTTAAGGAACGAATTCCATTGGCGCTGTTTGGAATCATCCCAGGCGAAATAATCGCCCAATCCCTCCGACAGAGTCTGGGGCAGCACGGTTTTCCTTCTTTTGAAGGTGGCGGCTATCGCCCGGGCCAGGGTCGGCCCCTCGATATCGCTGTGTTGCGATATATACCACAGGTCGTAGTAATCCTTCATCCGGCTGTTGGCTAGGCCCTTGTCCACTATCGTTTGGAGCTTTTCGGCGATGACCGTGTAGCGGGTATAGGCCTCGACTCTTGGGGCGGGCAGATCCAGCAATGATGGATAATCTACTTTCTCAGGACGGGGCACCACCGCATCGCCGAAGCCGACGTCTATCTGCAAATGTATCCGGGCTCCGGATAGCTTGGCCGTCAGCGTCATCCTGACACCCGGATATTCCGAGTTTTCGCGGATCTCCTCCGCCCGGACGGTGTCGGGCAGGAATTCCAGCCCGTCCGCCTCCGCCGGAATCAAGCAAAGTTCGCGGAATATTCCGACCAGCCCCGGTATATCGCTTTCACCCCGGCCCAGCATATCGGCGTCCATCGAGGCGCGGATAAGCTGCCGGTACCACACATTGAAGAGCAGAGCGCCCTTGAGCAGGAGCCGGCCACGGTATTTCGAGCGGCCTATGCGGTATAGCAGACGCTCCAGCGCATACTGGGTAAGCAGCACCTGAAAATCGCAGCCCAGGCCGGATGCTTTTTGCCTCAAGCGATCCCGGACCGAAGCGCCGATGTCGGCTGCCTGCTTTCGGCTCAAAACACCGCCTCCATATACGGCTTCATCACGTTCAGCACCCTGTCTATCCGAGCATACTTGACCAGTTCGTCGGCAGTGAACCTGCGGGACCGCCGGCCCTCCTTGAGGGCCTCCAGGGCTACCTCCAGCCCGATTTTATTGCGAAACTTGAAGCAGTCGACCACGGTCTTGGCGGGGCTGTAGACCCGGACCTCTATGCCGTTGACTTTGTGCACTTCAACGCCTGAATTGAAGGCGGCCCCGGAGAGGAATACCAGTTCCAGACGGATGCCGGCTTGTTTTGGCCTCCACATCTTGTTCTCTATGGCCATCCAGACATTTGCCGGCAGCTGGGTGGTGATGCCGTGAAACCTGAGGGCCGACGCCAGGCATATCACTCCGCGCGGCACGGTAATGGCGGCCAGCGCATAGGAATCTTCGCAGGCGATTTCAGCCTCCGGAAAACGGTAAACGCCGCGACCGGAGCGTTCAATAAGACCTTTGCCCACCATCCGGCGGAGTTCTTCCCAATGGATGCCATGTTTAACGGCATCGGCCCTGGTAAAAAAAGAACGTTTTTTATTCATGCTCCTTATTTTTTCGAGGGCCCGATAGCGCATATGTCATATCCTCGGTATATTTATATATTTACCGAGATTATGACATATTTTTGATTTTTTGTCAACCGTTTTTCGACAAATTACGAAGGACCGCCCCATCTTCAAGAAGCGGTCCTTCAGAACGCCTGCAGGTATGTTCGTTTAGGCCGGCGGCGACGCCCCGCCACCCTTTCCCTTCGACTCCTGCCCCGAGCCCTGTCGATGGGCCTCCGCCTCCTGGGCCTTGAGCTCCTCCTGGATGCGGCGGGTCAGCTCGGGCAGCATCCCGGCCTCCACCATCTTGTCGAACACCTCTAAGGCCCGGTCGTAGTGGGCCAGGGCCTCCTGGTTGGCGTAGACCTTACGGGCGTTGTCCCCGGCCTCCACCGAGTAGAAGAAGGCCGGCTCCCAGTTGGCGGCATAGTAGTAGTGGTGGGCCAGCAGCCCCATGACCTCCTCCACCTTCTCCCCGAAGGCCTCCTCCAGGTAGTCGCCGATGTGGTTGTGCAGGTCGCGCCTCCGGTTGAAGGGCAGGCTGTCGTAGGCCACCTCCTGGGTCATGATGTGCTTGAAGAAGTAGTGGTTCTCCTTTTCCGTAAGCACCAGGTCGAAGCGGTTGAGGTCGGCCAGGATGGCCCCCAGGTCCATCTTCTTGGGATAGACCGCCGCCAGCACTGGCAACTCGAACTCCCGGCCGATGACCGAGGCCACCTGCAGCACGTCCTTGGCCACCGGACTTAAGCGATCGACGCGGCTCATGATGACGCCCTGGACCGTGTCCGGTATGTTGACCTGCTTGACGTCGGCCACGGCCACCTTCCACTTGCCCTCCTCCTGGGTGATGGCCTTCTGCTCGATCAGGGACTTGATGACCTCCTCCACGAAGAAGGGGTTGCCCTGGGACTTCTTCAGGATCAGGTCCTCCAGCTCCTGGGGCATGCCCTCGATGGCCAGCAGGGTGCGGATCAGCTGCTGGCTTTCCTCCTGGGACAGCTCCTTGAGGGAGAGGGCGGTATGATACTCCTTGGTGGCGAACTCCTGTTTGGCCTCCATGGGCCGGTAGACCAGGCATAACAGGATGGGCTTTTCTCCGATGTTGCGGGCCACATAATTTAGCAGGCCCAAGGAAGCGCTGTCGGCCCAGTGCAGGTCCTCGATGATCAGCATCAGCGGCTCCTGTTGGGCTCCCCAGGACAGGATGTCCAGCACCAGGTCGAACAGACGCTGCTGGCGCAGCTTGGCGTCTAAGGATTTGGTGAGGTCGGTCTCGGGCATGGGCACCCCCACCACCTCGCCCACCAGGCAGGCCCACTCGGCCAGCTGGGGATCGATGATCTCCAGCATCTTGCGGATCTTGGCCTCCTTGTCCTCCAGGCTGTCGTTCTCCTTGATGCCTAAGTAGCCCTTGAGGAGTTCGGACCAGGGCAGGTAGGAGATGGCCGAGCCGTAGGACTGGCAGTTTCCCCCGAAGACCGTGTAGCCCCGCTCCAGCCAGTTCTGGATCAGCTCCCGCGACAGGCGCGACTTGCCGATGCCCGGCTCCCCGACGATGGAGATCACCTGTCCCTTGCCGGAAATGGTTTTCTCGATGGCCTGGCCCATCACCGCCTTCTCGTTCTCCCGGCCCACCATGGCCTTGGACTCGGACACCCACCGGGCGAAGATGTCGTCGCCGGCCTTCTTTTCCCCCAATGCCTGGAAGATGGCCACCGGATGGGACTTGCCTTTGAATTCCCGCTCGCCCAGCGACTTGGTCTCGAATTTCTTTCCGGCCTTGCGGTTGACCGCGGCCGAGATCACCAACTGGTTCTCCTGGGCATAGGACATCAGCCTGGCGGCCAGGTTGACCTCGTCGCCCATGACCGTGAACTCGCGCCGCGCCGCCGATCCGATGGTTCCGGCGTAGACGAATCCGCTGTTCACCCCGAACCTCTGCTTGAGCCCTCCGAACTTGAATTCCTCGTGGGACAGCAGGTCCAAAGCGCAGAGCAGGGCCCTCTCCTCGTCGTTCTCGTGGGCGGCCGGCGCTCCGAACAGGACGAAAACCCTGGGCCCCTGCCGGGAGAAATCTATTTTATTGATCGAGCCGTCGTACTTATGCACCGTCTGCTGCAGCACCCGGATATAGTTCTGGGCCTTGGAGACGGCCTGGGGATCGGCGTCGAAGTCCATGCCCCAGAGGTTGAGGAAGAGTGAGGTTACCCGGCGGTGCTCGCCGGCAAAGCCGCCGGCCTGGGGATCGGCGATGATGGTGGCCAGCAGCCAGGGAGAAATGTAGGGTCGGATGGCCTCGACTTCGGCCAAGGCGGCGTCCAAGTCGGCCGGCAGGGTCGCCGGTTTTTCCTCGACCGCCTCGGCCTTGACGTCTATCGAAACCAGTCGGTGGGCTTTGGCAGCCGGCACCGGTTCGGCCTTGACCTGCTTCTCCACCAGTTTGAACAGCTCCTGGCTGACCAGCGCCTCTCCCGCCCCGGAGTGTTCCTCGATCTCGGCCGCCCGCTGGGTGGCGCTGCCGGCCACCAGGTACTCCAACTGGCTGGAGGGATCGCCCACCCGGCACAGGCTGACCGGCCCTGAGTGCAGGGCCAGGTGGAGGTTGAGGGGAAAGGTTCCGGCCGAGACCTTGACTTCGGAAAAATTCTTGACAAACTCCTGCATCTCCCGCACCGCCGCCAGCGCCCTCAGATGGTGCGGCGACTTCTCCCCGGGCAGGCTCTCGAACCCGGCGGTGAAGGCGTCCCCGGCAAAGGAGATGATGTCCCCGCCGTAGCGCAGGGCTATCTTGATCAGGGGCGAGAAATAACTGTTGATGATGTTGGTCACCTCTTCGGCTCCCTCCTTGCCGATGCGCGACAGCTTCTCGGACATGGCGGTGAACCCGGTGACGTCGGCCATCAACAACGTCTGCTCCACCTTTTTCCCCTCGGCCAGCTCCGACCCATGGCGCCTGATGCCTGAGGGCAGATAGGAAAGCATGGCCTGGTATATGCGTGACAGCTGGCCGGATAGTTCCTGCATCTTCGCCTGGCTGGTCTGGCCTTCGGCCAGATATCTGGCGACCTCGGCTCCGAAATAGCGTTCCAGGACGGTCCGGTCTGTTTTCATGGCTCAAAGCCTTTCTTTGGTTAGAGCTTTATTATGCCAGAAAAAAAGGTCGGTTGCAACAGTTTTTTCGGTTACTCGACGGTGACGCTCTTGGCCAGGTTGCGGGGCTGGTCCACATTGCAGCCCCGGGCCACCGCCGTGTAGTAGGCCAACAGCTGCAGGGGAACGCTGTTGACGATGGGGCCGAAGTAGCTCAGGGTGCGCGGCACCCGGATGACGTGCTCGGCCAAGCCCCCGATCTGGTCGTCGTCGTTGTTGGCCACGGCGATGATCCGCCCCTGGCGGGCTCTGACCTCCTGAAGGTTGCTCATCACCTTGTCGTACAGGGCATCGCGGGGGACGATGAAGACCACCGGCATGTTCCGGTCGATCAGGGCGATGGGGCCATGCTTCATCTCGGCGGCCGGGTAGCCTTCGGCATGGATATAGGAGATCTCCTTGAGCTTTAAGGCCCCCTCCAGGGCGGTGGGGAAATTGCTGCCCCTCCCCAGATAGAGGAAGTTCTGGCAATCCTGGTACTGGCGGGCGATGGCCTCCACCTGGGGGGCCAGGGCCAGCACCTGTGCCACCTTGTCCGGAATCGAGGCCAGGTCTCTGGCCAGGGCCCGGCCCCTCTCCCGTCCCAGCGTCCCCCGCAGCCGGCCCAGAAGCAGGGACAGTTGTCCCAGCACCGCGATCTGGGAGGTGAAGGCCTTGGTGGAGGCCACCCCGATCTCCGGGCCGGCGTGGATGTAAACTCCGGCGTCGGTCTCCCGGGCAATGGTGCTGCCCACCACGTTGACGATGCCCACCACCGTCGCCCCCCGTTCCCTGGCCTCACGCAGGGCCCCCAGGGTGTCGGCCGTCTCCCCGCTTTGGCTGATGACCACCACCACGTCCTCGGGAGTGACGATGGGGTTGCGGAAGCGGAACTCGGAGGCGTAGTCCACCTCCACCGGCACCCGGGCGATCTGCTCCAACATGTATTTGCCGGCCAAGGCGGCGTGCCAGGAGGTGCCGCAGGAGGTGATCACCAGGCGGCGGGCGTTCTTCAGCTTGTCCTGGACCGCCATCAGGCCGCCCAGCTTGGCCGTGCCCTCCTCCGGCTGCAGCCTCCCCCTCATGGCATTGCGCAGGGACTCGGGCTGCTCATAGATCTCCTTGAGCATGAAGTGGGGGAAGCCTCCCTTCTCGATCTGCTCCAGGCTGAAGGTCAGTTCCTCCACTTCCTTCTCCACCTCCTGGTTATGGATGGTCTTGGTGATGTATCCCTCTTTGGTGACCACGGCCACCTCGTCGTCGTTAAGATAGACCACCTGGCGGGTATGCTCCACTAAGGCGGCCGCGTCCGAGGCCAGAAAGTTCTCGCCCTCGCCCAGTCCCAGCACCAACGGGCTGCCGCGGCGGGCGGCGATAATCCGGTCCGGCTCATCCTGGGAGATCACCAGAATGCCGTAGGTTCCCTCCACCTCATGCAGGGCCAGGCGGACCGCGGTGAACAGATCTTTCTTTATGTCATAGAGGCTCTCTATGAGATGGGCCAGAACCTCGGTGTCGGTCTGTGAGAGGAAGCGGTGGCCGTCATCCGCCAGCTTCTTCTTGATAGTGGCGAAGTTCTCGATGATCCCGTTGTGGATCAGGGCCAGCCTTCCTTGACAATCCTGGTGGGGGTGGGCGTTGAGGTCGCTGGGATCGCCGTGGGTGGCCCAACGGGTGTGGCCGATGCCCAAGGTGGCTTGGAAATCGCGGCCCTCGATATGCCCGGCCAGGTCCGAGACCTTTCCCGACCTCTTGGCCACCGCCAGCCGGCCGTTCTCCAGCAGGGCCAGGCCGGCGGAATCGTAACCCCGGTACTCCAGCCGCCGCAGGCCCTCCATAATGATGGGCACCGCTTTCCTGGACCCAATGTATCCCACTATGCCGCACATATCATTCTGCCGTCATTAATCATTGCGCTGACGGCGCACTTTGCGTCAGCTGTCCGGCCTTCTTGGCCAGGAGATAGGCCCTCTTGGAATCGGAGGTTTCGGCGATCACCCGGACGATGGGTTCGGTGCCCGAGCCGCGGACGTGAAGCCAGCCGTCGTCGAAGAAGACTTTGACCCCGTCGCTGTGGTCCTGGGGTCGGTCATGGAAATAGACGGCCACCCTCTTCACCGCCACCGCCGGCGTCTGGCAATGGAAGGTTTCCTTGATCATGTGGTAGGCCGGCAGGCTTGACGCCAGCTTCGATAGCTTTTGGCCGGATTCGGCCATCAAGCCCAGCACCAGGGCCATGGCCGCGGTGGCGTCCCGGGCATACTGCAGTTCGGGGATGATCACCCCGCCGTTGCCTTCGCCTCCCAGCACCGCCCGGTTCTTTTTCATGGCGGCCACCACGTTGGCTTCGCCCACGGCCGTGCGCAGAACCTTTGCCTTAAATTTTTCGGCGATGTCCTCCACCATCCGGCTGGTGGAGAGATTGGTGACCACCAGTCCGCGCTTTTGGGAAAGACGGCGGCTGGCCGCCAAGGCCAAGGTGCATTCCTCGCCGATGGCCTTTCCCTGTTCGGTGACGATGGAGAGCCGGTCGACGTCGGCGTCGGTGGCAAAGCCGGCGTCGGCCTTGATCTTTCTAACCGCAGCCTCAAGCTCGGTCAGGTTCCTGGCCAAGGGCTCGATGGACCGGGAAAATTTTCCCGAAGGCTCGTGGTGGAGGGAGACGGTTTTACATCCCAGCCGTTCCAGCAATTCCTTGAATATCGGACCGCCGGCGCCGTGGCAGGTGTCCACCGCTACCTTGAACTTTTTATTTTTTATTTTCGTGACCGGAATGAAGGGCAGGGCCAGAATCCTGTCGACATGATCGGATATGGCGTGGTGGTAATCCGAGGCTTCTCCGATTCTGTCATGGGGTACGTATTCCAGCCTTCCCTCGTCGTGGAGACTGAGGAATTGGCGACCGGCCTCTTTGTCCAGGAACTCCCCGCCCCGGCCCACGAATTTCAGGGCGTTCCACTGGGGCGGGTTGTGGCTGGCAGTGACGGCGATGCCGCCGCAGGCCCTCATCAGCTTGACCATCAGCTGAACGGTGGGGGTGGGAACGATGCCCAGCCGGACCACGTCGCAGCCGGACGAGCGCAATCCGGCCTCGGCCGCCATCTCCAGTATCTGGCCGGAGGGCCGGGAATCTCTGCCCAACACCACTTTGCCCCGGCCCAAAAAGGTGCCGAAGGCCGCGGCATAACGGGACACGGCCTCGGGTGTCAGGCTTTCGCCGACGATGCCCCGGATTCCGGCCACGCTGATCATCAGGCGGCCGGCTTTATGTCCCTGGTTGTCGTTGCTGTTCATAAAATACGTGGAGCCGCAGACCAGAATCGAACTGGTGACCTGCGCATTACGAGTGCGCCGCTCTACCGACTGAGCTACTGCGGCCTTTCACGATTATATCTTAAAGCTGAGGCACTTTCAAGCATTCTTTGCCTGATCGCTCCGCCCCCGATATCGAACCGTTCCCATCACCATGGCCCCGGCCATCATCATGATGCTGACCCACTGATTGTTGGTCAGGCCCAGAGCCCAGACCTGGGTCGTTTCATAAAAACGCCAAAAATCCACCACCAGCCGCCAGGCGCCGTATAAGCCGATGAAAAGGCACATCAGAAAACCGGCGAAGTGACGTTTCTTTGACAGGAAGAACAAAAGGCCGAAGCAGGCGAAACCGAACAGGGATTCATAGATCTGGGTGGGATGGACGGGGCAATGGAAAACCTGACCGGCAAAACTGTGCGGCGGAAACATTACCGCCCAGGGAAGATCCGACGGTTTGCCGAAACAGCAGCCGCTTAAAAAACAGCCGATGCGTCCTATCCCCAAGCCCAGGGCAAAGGCCGGCGCCGCCAGGTCGGCCAGCTTCCAAAACGGCAGTTTCTTTGCTTTGACGAAAAGAAAGCTCGCCGGCAGAGCCGCCAAAACCCCGCCGTAGAAAGTCAGACCCCCGTCCCAGACCGCCAGGGCTGAGAGGGGATTCGAAGAGTAGTCCGGCCAGTGGGTGGCCACGTAAAAGAGCCGGGAGCCGGTCACGGCCGCCGCCAGGATCAGCAGGCCCAGATCGGTCACCTGCTCTTTGGAAATGCCCAGCCGCGCCGCCCCTCGTTGCACCATCCCAATGCCCAGAATGAAGGCCAAGGCCAGCATCAGGCCGTAGCTGTGGAGGCCGACCGGGCCCAACTTGATCAGGGTGGGAAACATCTTCCTCCTTCAGTATTCATAACGGCGCAGGCCGATGTTGAGAACTATCCCCACCATGCTCATCATGGCGATGGTGGCCGAGCCGCCGTAGCTCAAGAAAGGCAGGGGGATGCCGGTTACCGGAAGCAGCCCCAAAGTCATTCCTATGTTCAGCACTACGTGGAAGGAAATGATGGATAAAAGCCCGATGACCGTCAGACTGGCGAAGCCGTTCCTGGCCTGCTGGGCGATGCCCAAGCTCCGGTAGATGAGCCATCCGAACAGCAGTATTACGGCCAGGCATCCCAGGAACCCGAACTCCTCGCCGATGGTGGAGAAGATGAAGTCCGTTTGTTGGGCGGGAAGAAAGGACAGCTTTTTCTGGGTGCCGGCCAGAAAGCCCTTGCCGAAAAAACCTCCCGAGCCGATGGCGATTTTTGATTGAAGCACATGCCAGCCGGCGCCCTTGGGATCTAACCCGGGATTGATGAATATCAGGATGCGCCTCTGCTGATATTCGCGCAGGTGGTTCCAAAGCATCGGGGCCAGGCTTCCGATGGCGGCGTTCAGCAGGAACAAGGGAACCGCCACTCTGAATCTGGTTTTGAAAAGCCAGAAGGCGGCCACCAGCACGGCCATGAAAACCACCCAGCTGGGCATGGAGACCACTGCCAGCACCGAGAGGAAAGGCGACAGCATAAAGAAAAGTGTCTTGAGCGGAACCCGCGCCCAAAAGAGCATTCCCAGAAGCAAGGCCGGAAAAGAGAGCGAGGTTCCCAGGTCGGGTTCGATGAGGACCAACCCCATGGGTACCAGCGCCAATAGACAGCAGATGGCCACCCGGAGCATGGGGCGTCTTTGCCATGCCCGTGCCGTCAGGGTGCGGGCTACTATAAAGACCGTGGCCACCTTGGCCAGCTCTGAAGGCTGGAACTGGAAGGCACCCAGCGTAAACCAACGATGGGCTTTGGCCTGGGCCGGGGCGAATAAAACCAGCACCAGCAGAGCCAGGGAACCGGCATAAAAAGGCCAGGCTAAGGCCTCGAAATACCTGAAGGGCACAGCGGTGAAAACGGCCATGGCCGCCAGGCCGATGACGACCCACAGCAACTGCTTGGCCCAAAGTCCGGCCAGGTTGCCCTGTTCTGTTTGGGTGGCGCTGAAGACCATGATTACCCCGGCCAGACAGAGCAGCAAGGCGGCAGCCGCCAACTGCCAGTCGAAATCGCGTTCGGTTGCCCCCCACAACCTCATCTTGGATACCTGGAGGCCATCCGGATGGAATCCGGCTGGGCCACTATATTTAGATAGGCTTTGATGGCCTGGCCCACAATAGGCGCGGCCACTGCCGATCCGTGGCCGGCGTTCTCCACGATAGCCGCCACCGCGATCACCGGATCCTCGGCCGGAGCAAAACCCACAAACCAAGAATGGTCTTTTCCATGGGGGTTCTGGGCGGTACCGGTCTTCCCGGCCACGGTCGTTCCCTCTATCCGCGCCGCCCCGCCGGTGCCCCCCGGTTGGTTGACCACCGCCGCCAGGGCGGAAACAACGGCCTCAAGGTGGTCCGAAGAGATCGGCAGCCTGACGGTGTCCAGTTGCTCTGAGGCCATAACCCGGCCATCCGGGCCGACGGCCTTCATCAGTAGATGAGGCCTGGCCGTAAGACCCCTCTTCCCCACTGCGGCAAAAAGAGAGGCCATCTGAAGCGGCGTGGCTAAAATCTCTCCCTGTCCAATGGCCAGGTTGGCCGGAATGCCGGCGGTGACCCTACCCCGGCCCAGACTTTTCTCGTACCAGGCAGTGGTCGGAACCAAGCCGTCGACCTCTTGGGGAAGATCTATCCCGGTAGGCTGGGACAGGCCTAGCTTTTTGGACCATTTGTTGAGACGGTCGACGCCCAGCATCATGCCCAACTGGTAGAAATAGACATCGCAGGACTGGACAATGGCCTGCCGCATATCCAGACTGCCGTGGCCGCCGCCCTTCCAGCATTTGAAATAACGGTTTCCGATCTTCATTCCGCCATGGCAGGCCTGACGCATATGGGAGCCTGGGGTAATTAAGGACTCGGACAGGGCGGCCAGGGCCGTCACCAATTTGAAGGTCGAGCCCGGCGGATACTGGCTGCGGATGGCCCGGTCCCACAGAGGGAAACTAGGGTCCTGCGAAAGCCTTTCCCAGTGGTCGGCGCTTATTCCTCCGGCAAACAGCTTGGGCTCGAAGTTGGGCCGGCTCACCAAGGCCAGGATCCTACCGGTGCCCGGCTCTAAAGCCACCGCGGCTCCCGTGAGCCCCGGTTCGAAAAGTCCTTCAAGAAAAACCTGCAGCCTCCAGTCGACCGTCAGGACGATATCCACCCCCGGCACCGGCAATTGTTCGGGCATCTGGGTAATGCTGCCCTGAACCCGGCCGTGGGCGTCCACCTCCACGTACTCACAGCCGTCGGCGCCGCGCAACATGTTTTCGTACTGGCGCTCCAAGCCCGCCTTGCCGATGACATCGCCGAAACGGTACCCCTGTTGGCGGCGCTTCTCCAGCTCCTTCTTGCCGATCTCGGAAACATAGCCCAGCAGATGGCTGCCGTACTGCCCATAATTTGACTGCCGCAGGGCCTCATATTCAAGGCGCAATCCGGGCAGGCTGTCAAGGTGCTCCTCCAGCACGGCCACCTGGACCGGGGACAGATCTCGCACCAGTTTGACCGGATCCTTGGGATAGGCTGACCGTTGCTGTCTGATGGTGGCCTCGGCCGCCATGCTGTCCAGTCCCAGCAGCCTGGCGGCTGTTCTGACCGCCGGCCGCCAGTTGCTCGTTCCGAAAAGCACCAGAGCGTAACCCGGACGGCTCTCGGCAATGACGGTTCCATTCCGGTCGATCACCCGGCCCCGCGGCGAGGGAATGTTTGTCATCCTCACCCGGTTCTGGTTGGAAAGCATCCGGTATTGCCCGCCTTGTATTATCTGTAGATGCGCCGCCCGCCCCAACATGGCGGCCATGGCCAGCAGGACGGCGGCCGACAGAGCCAGGGCTCTTTCCCGGCCGCCCCATTCAGCGGACATGGCTTGATGCCTTGGAATTATTTATAAACGATGGCGCCCGGATATGCCTGGGCTTAGTCATGGAAATACCTAATTATCGATTTTCCATCCGCGGATTACGTGGATTTTTCCAGAGAAATATTATACGCCTGGCAAACCTTATAATATTCGCTGTTCGAGTTGACCTTAATCCGCACTGCCCTTGCCCAAAGTTATGCAATAATTGAACTGTGTAAGTGGTGGCAAAGAGAACGTCGGATTATCTTATCGTTGTCCCTTTTGACTAGAAATTGCCTCTGCGGTAAAAAGAATACATTGAGTCTTTTTCATGACAATATCCCCCGGCTGCTTTTGGCCAGCTTGCCGCCCGTTTTGACCGTCCACCACCGGGCCAGTAAGGGTATGACGAAAAAAGCCAGGGCCGCGGTGTAGGCGGCGCTACCTAAGCCGTATCTCAACAGAAACCAAGGATAGCCACCCAGGCTGCCGCCGGACATCCCCAGAAACTCGAACGGCTGACGCAACAGGGCCAGCCCGCCGGCCAGCGCCATCTGGCTGGCCAGCTGTTCGCGGTAGATTCTTTCCCTCAGGATCCCGGCCAGCCATCCCATAGCAATCCCGCTCAAAGCCATCAAGCCCATGGTGGCCGGGTGATAGCAATCAGCCAAAAAGCCGATCAGAGCGCCAAAGGAGGTGCCTTTGGCCGTACCGTCTTTTAGAGCCTTGGCGGCGATGGCGATGGCCAACAGATCCGGTATGTTGCCGTAGACTCCCATCAGGTGGATCACCGATGACTGCAGGAAAACCGTCCCCCAGGCTATCAAGATAGTTCTCAGCCACCCGGTCATGGACTGTCCTCGGAAGATTCGTCCGGCGGCAGGGCCGGCCTGATGGTTAGGGTGGGTTTGATGACGGCCGGGCGCTTTGGCTTCGGCCTGTTTGTCGAAGTGTCGGCAGGCGGTGAGAACAAGCCCAGAAGCGGCGGCGGCGTTCCCCCGGTGACGACGAAGACCTGGGAAAGCCGGTTGAGATCCAGATTCGGCTTGACCCTGGCGTCTACCCTCAGACGGATGGGGTCCGGCTCGGCGCTCTCCACCGTCCCCAGCATCAGACCGAAGGGCATCACCCCTCCGTATCCTGAGGAGACTAAGGTATCGCCAGGTTTGATGTCGGAGCGCAGCGGCACCCTGTCCAAAATCATGCCAACGCCTATTTGGTGCCTCAGAATCCCCAGCACCCGGCTGCGCAGGTCGATAGCGCTCACCCGAAAATCGGGATGAAAGACGGTCTGAACAACCGACGCCTTCTCCTCAACCCCGGCCAAACGCCCCACCAGCCCCATGGTCGAGATGACCACCATGCCCGTGGCCAGTCCTTGGGCCGAACCCTGGTCGATGACCAGATCCGGGGCCAGGATTCCGGGCTGGCGGGCCGAGACCTCGGCCGCCGCCAGTTTCCACTGCCAACGGTCCCTTAAGCCCAGCAGTTCCCTCAGCTGGCTGTTCTCGGCGGCCGCCTGCCTTAAACCGGCGTTTTCCAATTCCATCAAGACCAGGCTCTGCCTCAGCTCCAGGTTCTCCCGGCGGCTGGCCACCAGCGAACGCAACTGGGCCAGAGGCTTCTCCAAAGGGGCGAAGATGTTGGCCACCACCGACCGGCCCACCGCCTCCTTGACCGAAAGCGGCAGAATCGTAAGCACTGCGGCGCCGGCCAGGCAGGCGGCCAGCACCGCCACATCGGTCCGCTGCCAGAGGCGCCGGGTCAGCGACTGCATATTCCCCCTTTAGGACTAGAGGCTCTAAGGAAAAAGTCGAAAAAAGATGCGGCCATCAGCCTTTTCTTGATTTGGGATTGTTTCATGCTTTCCTGGGTTCCTTATAGAGCCAGAAGCTCCTGTCATTCTTTGCGGCTGGGCATGATCACCTTCTCGTATCGGGCGGCGTTCTCCAGCACCTTGCCGGCGCCCATGACGATGCACTCGCGGGGGGATTCCGCCACGCTGATGGGTAGATTGGTCTCCTCCCGCAGCAGGGCGTCCAGCCCCCTCAGCAGAGATCCGCCTCCGGTCATGACGATCCCGTTGTCCACGATGTCGGCCGCCAGCTCGGGCGGCGTCTGCTCCAGGGCCCGTTTGACGGCCTGGACGATGAGGTTGATGGGCTCCCGGAGCGCCTCCCGGATCTGGTCGGAGCGCACCTTGACCGCCCGGGGGATGCCGCTCACCAGGTCCTTGCCCTTGACCTCCATCTCCCGGTTCTCCTCCACCGGAAAGGCCGAGCCGATCTTGATCTTGATCTCCTCGGCCGTCTGCTCGCCGATGAGCACGTTGTAGGTTTTGCGCAGGTATTCGACGATGGCCTCGTCCATTTCGTCGCCGGCGGTGCGGATGGAGGTGTTGGAGACGATGCCCGACAGGGCGATGACCGCAATTTCGGTGGTGCCGCCGCCGATATCGATGACCATGCTGCCCACGGCCGAGTCCACCGGCAGCCCCACCCCGATGGCGGCGGCGATGGGCTCGGCCAGCAGAAAGACCTCGCGGGCCCCGGCGTGCTCGGCCGAGTCGCGCACCGCCCTCTTCTCCACCTCGGTGATCCCCGAGGGCACGCAGACTATAACCCGGGGCTTAACCAGCGAGCGCTGCTTCATGGCCATCTTGATAAAGTTGCGCAGCATCTCCTCGCAGATCTCGAAATCGGCGATCACCCCGTCCTTCATGGGACGGACCGCCTGGATCTCGTCCGGGGTGCGGCCCAGCATCCTCTTGGCCTCGTCGCCCACGGCGATGGCCACGCCCGTTTTCCTCTCGATGGCCACCACCGACGGCTGGTTGAGGACGATGCCCTTGCCTTCGACGAAGACCAGGGTGCTGGCCGTGCCCAGGTCCACCGACATGTCGTGGGAGACGATGCCGGCCATCAGATCGCGGAAATTGGGGAATTTGAACATCTATGCTCCGTTTTTCCAAGTTATCTAATCATCCCGAGGCGTCTCTTTTTGCCCGACGGACTGAAGTATGGACTTCCCTGTTATTCCGAGGAGGTTTTCCCGCTTGACTAGCTAAGGGATGAGGACGATAGCGTCGTTTTGAACCCGGGGTCACCCTTCAACCCTTTATTGGCAAGTCATTATTGCCAGGTTCAGGGTAGGCGTTGCGAGGCCGGGGAACCGGGCTCAGGGTGACATTGGCTGGTTCGTTTATGGATCAGCTTCCGGTGCTCTCGTAGGCCTGCAGGCTCCGCCGCCAGGAGAAGATCCCTATGACCATGACCGCCGCCGCCGCCGCCGGTGTCATCCAGGCATAAAGCCCGTATTCCCGGCGGCCCAGCAGGTGCATGGCCGGATAGAAGGCGGTGAAGCCGTAGGGTATGATCAAGGTCAGGGCAAGGCGTATGGTCTGTCCATATATGGTCAGAGGATACTGGGAATAGCCCTGCAGCACCAGCATCATTGAGGAGACCCCGCCCCGGTCGTTGAACCAAAAGGTCAGGCTGGCCAGAATGACGAATATCCCCAGCAGCACCAGGCAGGCCGAGACCGCCAAGGCCCCGGTGGCCAGGTACTGCCATGGTTCGATCGGCATTCTCATCTTGCCGACGGCATAGCCCAAGACGGCCAGGCCCACCAGGACCACCGAGAACTCCTCCCAATGGATGCGCTCGGTGATCACCTGGAACAAGCTGTCCAAGGGCCTCAGCAGCACCTGGTCCAGCCTACCTTCCACCACGTACTTCTCGCTCATGTCCAGCAGGTTGGAGCAGAAGGTGTAGAAAAGCCCCAGCGTCACCTGGGCAAATCCGTAGATGAAGAACACCTCGGCCTTGGTCCAGCCCTTGATGTCCGGCACCCTAACGAAGATGGTGGCCACGAACAGGACGCCTATCAGCTGCTGCATGATCCCGGCCACGAAGCCCGACAGGAAGTCCTCCCGGTAGGCCAGCCGCATCTTGATGGAGTTGGAGAGGTAGGCTCCGTAAAGCTTTATATATAGTGCGAAGCGTTTCATGACACTACATAGATTTCCGGACCTGCTCGGTATTTACCACTTACTTCTGATTTTTGCCTTCTGATTTTGGGCCGTCATCCCCCCTGCACCTCAAGCCTACGAATGGCGAAGTGCCACAGCACCTGGCCGGCCAGGTAGATGATGACGATCCACATTATCTGCAGCAGCACCCCTTGGTGCACCTTGGACAGCGGCTCCATTCCCAGGTAGATGCGCAGCGGGGCGTAGGCGATATATTTGAATGGCAGCCAGAACAGGGCGTCCTGCACCCAGTTTGGGAAGAAGGTGATGGGGATCATCACCCCGGAGAACACTTCTACCAGCATCTGCTTGAAGCGCAGCACCCCCTCGTTGTTCCGGGTGAAAAAGGCCACCAGCCCGGTCAGGTAGCTGATGCCGGCGTGGAGGAAGAACGACAGCAGCACCGACAACGGGAAGAGGTAGGGCCCCAGACGGCCCGACGGCAGACGCACCGGAAATATCAGCGTGGCGATGGCGATGATGGGCAGGGTCATGAACAGCATCATGAACAGAGCCCGGCCGAAGGCCCGGAAGTAGTGGTACAGCTGGAAATTTGTGGGCCTTAAAAGGTCCATGGCGATGGAGCCGTCGCGCACCGCATCGCCGATCAGCCGGTCGATGCGGTTGGCGAAGAAGGTCCGGGCCGACCAGGCGATGACCACGTAGGTCATCATCTGCTCCATGGTAAACCCGGCGATCATCGCCTTTTTGGCATAAATGGCCCGCCACAGAAAATAGTTCAGCCCGATGATCAGCAGGTAGGAGACCACGTTCATCAGCACCTGGAAACGGTAGGCCAGGTAGGTGAGGTAGCCCACCCGCATGAACTGCCAGTATTTCTCCAGCTTGCGATTCACGAAACGTTTAACGTTGAACGCTGCTCGTATATCCGGCGCACCACGTCCTCGATGGCCGCTTCCTCCAGTACCAGGTCGTGGACCTTGAGCCGGGAGAGCAGGAAACCGGTCAGCTCCGGAGCGCTCACCCGGCCGCGGTCGAACTCGATCCTCCAGTTATAGGGGTCGTCGGCCTCGGCCCGCACCTTGAAATCCTTGAGTAGGCCGGCCATCTCCGCCTGGGACACCGGGGCCTCCAGCTTGACCGCTAGCCGCCGGTCGATGGTTACCAATCCCGACAGAGTGCTCAGAGAGCCGTCGAACATCATTTTTCCCGAATCGATCATGATCACCCGGCGGCACAGGTCCTCGATGTCGCCCAGGTCGTGGGTGGCCAGGATGACGGTGGTGCCCTGGTCCCGGTTGGCCTCCTTGATGAAGTCGCGGATGCCGGCCTTGACGGCCACGTCCAGTCCGATGGTGGGCTCGTCCAAAAAGAGGATCGAGGGGTTGTGCAGCAGGGCGGCGGCCAGATCGCAGCGCATCCGCTGGCCCAGGGAGAGCTTGCGCACCGGGATGTTCAGCAGCCCGCCCAGACCCAAAACCTCGGTGAACTTGTCCAGCCGCCTCTGGTAATCGGCATTGGGCACCTCGTAGATCTTCTGCAGCAGCTTGAAGGCCTCGATGACCGCGATGTCCCACCACAGTTGGCTGCGCTGGCCGAAGACGGCGCCTATCTTTCTGACGTGCTTGTAGCGGTTACGATAAGGCACCAGGCCGTCGACCACGATCCTCCCCGAAGTCGGCACCAGGATTCCGGTCAGCATCTTGATGGTGGTGGATTTGCCGGCCCCGTTGGCCCCGATGTAACCCACGATCTCGCCGGGCTCGATGGAAAAGGCCACCCCGTCCACCGCCTTGACGACCTCCTGCCGGCGGTGGAACAGGTCACGCACCGAGCCCAACAGGCCGGGCCTCCGGCGGAACCGCTTGAAATGCTTGGAGAGGTTCTCGACCTCGATAATCGGCATCTTGTTAACTGATTACTTGACAACTACCGAACGTCATCGCGAACGCACCACCTTGCCCGACAGGCGAAGCCATCCCTGATCGATCAGGCGTTTCCTCAGTCCGACTTGGCCTTGGGAGCCTTTCTCGGAAAGACCCCGTGGCGCTTTCACGCCCTTCAGCGGGCAACCAGCGCAGTCCGGCTTCTTGCGGCAAAAGGTTTTTGCCAGCCTGACGATGAGAGCGTGGTACTCGTTGTAAAGCTTGGCATCCCTTGGCAGGTTGTCCGTGAAAAGCCTTTGCCAATCGTCGTATCCATGTTTTTCGGAGAGGAACCCGTGGCGCGAAAATATCCTCCTGGTGTAAGCGTCGATGACGAAGACCGGCTTGCCCAGGGCGTAGAGCAGAATGGAGTCCGCTGTCTCCGGCCCTATCCCGCCAAGCGCCAGCAGCTCTTCTCGTAACTTTGCCGTTTCTTCTTTTCGTAATTTCGCGACACTGCCGCCGTACCTGTCAAGAAGAAAACGCGAGAAAGCCTTCAGCCGCGCCGCCTTCTGGTTGAAGAACCCCGAGGAACGTATCAAACGCCTCAAACGTCGTAACGTAGTAACGTTGATACGTTGGGGCGTTAATACGTCCTCAGCCCTCAGGTTAGTTATAGCCCTCTCGACGTTCCCCCAGTTGGTGTTCTGGGTGAGGATGGCGCCGACCATCACCTCAAAGGGCGTCCTGCCCGGCCACCAGTGCTGGGGTCCGAAAGCGTTAAAAATAATTTTGTATATCTTGTATAAATGATTGGGTGCGTGCATGAGTTAACTTGAGATTTTATCATAAGTTGCATAAACTGTCAACGCTAATGAACAACCCTTTGCCGGGCAATAGGAAAGCCCCGTTGTTTGACGGAGCGATAAAGCGCAATAATTCGTTTCATGACCCGTGATTGAAATAGTAAACAATCCCGATCGCTTTTACTCCGATATAAAAACGACCTGCATAATAAAGGGTAACTCTAAATATCGCATTTTGTCGATGTTTCGACCTTGCTCAAAATTTCAAAATGTTGCATTTCCCGGTCATGTTGAATGGCCGAAGCATGGACAATTTCCAAAAGTGATATTTTAAAGTTTCTTAATAATATTTTCCTTTTGTTGGTCCACTTTATATTTGCTTCATTACAAACGAGGTGCTCTGGACAAAATGCTTTGCCGCTCACTTCGCAGATGCTGCCCTTGGGGTGGGCTTAATGCCCGCCGCACTTGTCATGACTAAGAGGGATTCTATTCATGAAAATTATATAGGTTTCGGACTATGGTGGCGTTTTTGTGCTTAAACGTCAGGCGATGTTTTTCAATAATGCCTTCAGTGCACTTTGGACTTGACTTTATCCCGAAAATTGGTATCATTAGCTATTATGCGCCTATCCCAGATCTACCCCTTCCTCTCCCACCTGTCCCTCACCCCGCGCCAGGTGGCCCGGTACAACCGGATGATCTCCAAGGGTACGGCCTACGCCTCCCGGCTTACCGCTCAGGAGCGGGCGGTGCTTATCCGCCTGCTGCGCGAGGAGGAGATGCTGCCGGGCATGGCCCATGTCATCACCGAGCGTGTCAAGGCGGACAAGGATCAGTCGGCCCTGCCCTCCCTGTTGTTTGCAGTGCTGGCCCCTGACTGGGCCGGACTGGCCGACGCCTGCTTGGGCACGGTCCACGAGGCGGGTCTGAACATTGCCTATACCCACGGCTTTATCCTGCGCCGGAACCGTGAAAAATTGGGGGCGGTGCTCATCGAAGTGGAGCTGACCCCGGACCTGGGCCTCAAGGCCATGGACATCGCCCGGGCCAAAATCCAGGAGCGGCTGTCGCGCATCGCCGCCGAGGACGAGGCCAAGCGCACCCTGCAGAAGCAGGAGGCCCGCCGCCTCTACGCCTTCACCACGGTCACCGACATCCTGCGGGGCCGGGTCTCGGACGAGGACCTTCGGGAGATGATGGGCGACAGCGGCGAGGCCCTCAAGTTCTTCGTGGCCCGCCAAGAGTCCTACCTCAACGAGCTTAGCCCAGAGTCCATCGCCGACCAGATCCAGACCAACTATTTCCTCAAAAAGCGGATCCGCCAGGGCCTGTCTACCTTGGAGGTCTCTGACTATCGCCTGTCCCTGAAGGATCGGGAGCTGACCGGACTGTCGGTGATCACCAGCCAGCCGTCCATCACCTTCGAACGCATTCTGCGTCGGCTGGAGGAGACGGTCCCCGGTTTTCGCCGGCACCACGATTATGCCTATTTCACCGCCGACCGCATTTCGGTCTTCCACCTGGAGATCAGCGGACGCGATGACCGTCCGCTTTCCGAACCCGAGCTGGCCGCAGTCCGAGAGACCATCGTCTCCCTGCCCAACACCCAGGAGACCCTGGGCCCCACCCCCGGGGTGGAGCTCATTCGGCGCAAGATCGTGCCCCCGATGCTGGACGAGGAGAAAGAGCTCAAGATTCCGCAGGGATACATCCACCCCCACACCCCGGACCATTTCAAAATCATTGTGGTGGCCTCCGGCCCTGATGCCGGCTACGGCATGGAGCTGGTCAAAATCCTGTCGCGCGAGCCCGGTTTCTCGGCCGCCAAACCGGATATGCCGACCTATGTCGCCTACACCCAGAACGGTATCGAATGGAAGCAGGAGATCTCCATCATCGACTTGTGGGTGGACCGTCGCCTGCTTTTCGGCCCGGATCAGGGTCGCTGGAACGACGAGGAGATCTACAACCGCATCGAGGCCTTGATCAGGGCGGTGCCCGACTTCGGGCCCAAGCTTCGAATCTTCGATCGCACCTCCCGGGCTATGCGCCAGATGCGGCTCCAAGCGGTCAACCGGTTGGCCGAGGCCCAAGGACTCGATCTCAAAAACATCAAGCCTCTGTTCTACACCTTGGGCGACCGTTGCCTGCTTAATCCCAAAATAACCGACTCGGCGGTACTGGCTCAGCTTTCCCTGGGATTGCAGGCCAAGGCCGGTTTTATCCCTACCCGGCCGGCGGCCGTGGTTTGGAAGAACCTCAGCCTGTCGGAAGAAGAGGGAGAGATCACCGTCATGGCGGTAGCGGTCGATAACCGGCCCGAACCGGTCTCGGCGGTGTTGGGATCATTGGACGGCTTTGAGGTGCAATCCGTCTGCCGGGCCGACCTGGACCGGATGTCCGTTCTTCTTTTCAACCTGACCCAAAACGGCCAGGCTTTGAACCCGGACCAAGCTCAAGCTCTAGCCTCGCGGATCGAGAAGGCCGCCGCTGTTTGACCGATGGCTCTGAGGGCAGTCACCTTCGACCTGTGGGAGACGCTGATAGCCGACTCCCCCCAGTTGAACTGCCGGCGCACCGATTACCGGATTGCGGAGATCGGAAAGATTCTGACAGGCAACGGCCTGGGACTTCCTTCAGCTGAACTGGAGCGCGCCCACCAGTCGGTTTGGGAAGAATGCGCCCGCTCCTGGGAGCGTGCAGTCGACCTGCCTTACGACCGGCAAGTCTCTCTTTTTTTGGACCTGGCCCGTCCCGGCCTGTCTTCCGATATTCCAGAGAACGCACTTAAGCGGGTTTGTGCCATTTACGCAGAAGCCGTCCTGCTTTTTCCCCCCTCGCCCGTTTCCGGAGCCGTTCGGGCTGTTTCGGAGTTAAAGGCCAGGGGACTTAAGATCGGGCTCATCTGCAACACCGGCCGCACCCCGGGCTTTGTCCTGCGCCGGCTGCTTTCGGGATACGGCATCATGCCGCTGATCGATGCCGCCCTGTTCTCCGACGAGACCATCGTCCGCAAGCCCGATCCCCGCATTTTCAGGCTGGCCATGGATAAGTTGGGCTCATCGCCGGAGACATCGGTCCACATAGGCGACAGCCTGGAGAACGACGTCCGCGGGGCGCAGGGGGCCGGAATGCGGGCGGTGTGGATAAATGGTGCCGGCCCTTCCGACCCAGCCCCGGCTCCGGTGGCGGCCACTGTAGCCTCGGTCCCCACGCTTTTAGCCGACTGGTGATCATCCGCCCCCATGAAAAAATACCCGACCTTTGACAGGTCGGGTATTATACCGGAAGAGGGCGGCTTACTCCTGTGGCTTTTCCCCCACCGCCTGATTGAGCTCCTTCATCAGCTGGTCCACGTCGATGCCGTGGGCCTGAGCCCCCTGCTCCACCGACTCCCGGTAGGCCACGCTGCATCCGATGCAGAACAGCCCGTGCTGATAGAACACCTTAATGCACTGGGGGTGCTTGTTGACCACCTCCATTATTGCCATGTCCTTGGTGATCTGATCCATGGGACGGTTTTCTAATGTCCGTTTTTCCGCCTTACTGTTTCTTCATCGGTTTACCGCAGCACTCCTTGGGCACGCCCGAGGTCCGGCCGCATTTTTCGCATTTGTAGGTCTTTTGGCCGCCACAGCCGCATGTTTTACACATGGCCTTCTCCTTTTTTCTTGTTAATTGATTCCTAACGGATGAAGTTTAAGCAAACCTATAGTAAGCGTTTGAACCATGGCAAAGAATTTTAAAACACTAAGGCTCAAAGAGCACTAAGTCATTCTGAATAATATGTGGACTTTGGAGAATTTTCCGCTCCCCGCCGAACCAAAATGGAATCAGAGAAAAACCTTCGTGCCCTTGGCGTCTCAGTGTTTTAGTTCCGGCCTGTCCCTGTCGGGTAATTATCGCCCTGTTTTCCCTTTTTGTCAAGCCCCCCCGCCTCCTGTCCCTTCCCTTTCCCTTGCTTTCCTCAACCAATTCAGGCCACCACCCGGATGTGTTCCGAGCCTCTGGCCATGGGGCTGACGATGATGGCTCCCAGCCGGCGCATGGTCTCCACATACTCCACCGCCTCGGCCGTGATCCGCTCTCCGGGTACCACCACCGGGATGCCGGGCGGGTAGACGGTGATGAATTCGGTGGGTATTTCGCCCACCGCCTGCTTGAGGGCCACGGTTCTATATGAAGCGAAATAGGCCTCGCGCGGGGTCATGGACATCGGCGGGTATTTGGAGGGAAACTGAACCTTAAGTTTTTTTCTGCTTCGGCCTCGGCGGTGGTCCCTGGCCAGACCGCGACAGGCCGCCAGCAATCGGTCGCCCGAACTTTTGTCATCGGCAATGGAAACGATGAAGGCCACGTGGTCCCAGTCGGCCATCTCAGCTTGGACCCCGTACTCGCGGTTAAGCAAGCGGCTGGCCTGATAGCCGGTCAGCCCCAGGCCGTCCACAAAGACCGTCAGCTTGGTGGGGTCGAAGCGGAATGGAGCCACATCCGGGGCGTCCAGGCAGTAGAGGCCTTTGATGCGGTTGAGCTCGGCCCTGATATCCTGGGCCAGGTTGATGGCCCGGTCCAGCATGGCCCGGCCGCTCACCGCCATCTGCCTCCGGGCCAGATCCAGCGAAGCCATCAGCAGGTAGGAGGGGCTGGTGGTCTGGGTTAAAAGCAGGACGCTCTCCAGGTCCCTGATGTCGATGTTGGGCCCTTTGACGTGAAGCATGGCCGCCTGGGTCAGGGCCGAGATGATTTTGTGCGAGCTCTCGACGCAGATGTCGGCCCCGGCCTCCATGGCCGAGACCGGAAGCCGGGGATGGAAACGAAGGTGCGGCCCGTGGGCCTGGTCCACCATCACGATCCGGTCGCTGAGGTGGCCGGCCTTGACTACGGCTTCCAGGTCGCAGCAGATCCCATGGTAGGTGGGCGAAGAGACGAAAACCGCCCTGGCCCCGGGATGCTCGGCCAGGGCCTGGCGGATCGATTCCTGGCTGACGTTCAGTATCAGATCCCAGTCCGGGGCCGTCTCCGGATGTACGTAAACCGGTAGGGCCCCGGTCATGATCAGCCCGGCAATCACCGATTTATGGGTGTGGCGGGGAACAATCACCTTATCCCCGGGAAAGAGGACGCCCATCAACATGGTCAGGTTGCCGCCAGTGGACCCATTCACCAGAAAATAACTGCGGTCGGCCCCGTAGGCCAGGGCGGCCAGCTGCTGGGCATGCTTGATGGCGCCGGTGGGATGGAAAAGACAATCGGTCTCCGGCAGCACCGTCAGGTCCATCTTGAAGATATTCCGGCCGACCAGGTCCAGCCACTCCGGATCGATGCCCGCCCCCTGCTTGTGTCCCGGGGTATGGAAGGGAACCATGTCCTGTCCCAGGTAGCGGGCCAATGCCTCGTACAGCGGGGCCCGGACTTGAGCCCGCCCGCCCGGGCCCTTTTTCATCTTCATCCGGCCGACGTCCCGATGTCGTTTGGATTCTGCCTCTCTCGGTTTTGTATGCAGCCGTTCATCTTGGGTTTGTTCTAGTCGCGGGTCAGCCGTGGTCGGCCTTTATTCGCGGTTTGGCTCCTCCCTATTTGAAGCTGGTGACCAGCGCCTTCTTGTCGGTGATCACCGGATGCTTTCGGCACATATCCTGCCGCAGGTAGCGCGGCAGGGCGAACATACCCTGGTGGGCCACACCGTCGTAGAATCTCAGTTTCCGCAGTTTTCTCAGGGCGATCAGCTTGTCTACCTGAACCGCCGAATATGTCAGGGGATCGATGCCCTTGGAGGCGTATACCAAACCCCAGGGGAGGCCGAACGATGGCACGTTCACCTGGTAGACGGAGACTACCGGGAAGGCCGTTCCTATGGTCCAGACGATGGAGCCCAGCATGTCGGTGTCTCCGGGCTTGGTGGTCCCGGCCTGGAGGGTGATCATGCCGTGCTCGGTCAGCCGAGCGTGCACCAAGCGGTAGAACTCGCTGGTGTAGAGCTTGATGGCCGGCCCCCCCTCCATCGGCTCCGGCAGGTCGATGATGATGGCATCGAATCTCTCCTTGGTCCGCTGCAGCCAGCCCCTGGCGTCGTCGATGACCACCTTGGTGCGGCGATCGCCGAAGGCCCCGCCCGACCATTGGGGCAGGTGCTGGGCGCAGAGTTTTACCAGCTGCCCGTCTATGTCGCACATCACCGCCCGCTCCACCGTGGCGTGTTCCAGCACCGTTCTCAGGGTTTCGCCCTCGCCTCCCCCCACCACCAGCACCTTACGGGGATGGGGATGAAGCAGCAGCGGGGGGTGGACCAGGGCTTCATGGTAGATGAAGGAGTCGCGCTCCGAGCTTTGCACCCGGTCGTCTAAAAATAGGGTTCGTCCGTAGTTGAAGGTGTCCACGATGGCCACCTTCTGGTAGCGGGTTTGGGCGGTGGCCACGATCCTTTTTATTCCGTGGAGATGGATCTCGTTCTCGGAATACTCCATGAAAAAATTTTCGGCTTGCATCTTCCCTCCTTGAAATTTTCCTTGCCCGTTGGATGAAAATCCCGGGGGCGTCCGGTACCGGCCCGCCGCCCCCGGGCCGATTTTGCCAAGATCCTATCAACGACCGATCAAATGGTCGGCACATTCTCTCCGTAGAATATCTCGGACATCTCCTTCTGCAGTTTCTGACGGATCCGGTTTTTCTCGGCGCCCCTCAGCCCCTTGCGCCCGCTGCCGAAGATATATTCGTCGGTGTCGAAGTCCCGGAGCATCATTTTGGTGTGGAAGACGTTCTCCTGATAGACGTTGATGTCCACGATGTGGTACCACTTCAATATCTCGGGCGACAGGTAGTTCTGGATGGAATTGATCTTGTGATCGATGAAGTATTTTTTGCCGGCGACATCGCGGGTGAATCCCCTCACCCGATAGTCGATATTGACGATGTCGGAGTAAAAGCTGTTGATCAGAAAGTTCAGAGCCCTCAGCGGCGAGATGACGCCGCAGGTGGAGACATCGATGTCGGCCCGGAAGGTTGATATCCGGCTGTCGGGATGGCTCTCCGGATAGGTATGGACGGTGATGTGGCTCTTGTCCAGGTGAGCCACTAGCTGGGGGTTCTCCTGCCTCTTCAGCAGGTCGTCGAACATGGTCTTGTTCTCCGAGATCAGCATGGTGACGCTGGCTCCCTGGGGGTCGTAGTCCTGCTTGGCGATGTTGAGTATGTTGGAGCCGATGATGTTGGACACCTGGGTGAGGATGGCCGTCAGCCGCTCGGCGTTGTACTCCTCGTCGATGTACTGGATGTAGTCGTCCCGGTTCTTGATGTTACGGGTGTAGCAGACATCGTACATGTTAAAGCTCAGGGTCTTGGTCAGGTTGTTGAAGCCGTAGAGCTTCAGCTTCTTGATGGGCTTGACCTCGGGACGGCTGTCCTGGCAGTAGCTCCGGTTGCGCCGCTTGTACTTCATCCTCCATCTCCTCCCGGTCTTGATTTCCGGCAATTATATTACGATTGGCCGCAATTATCAATAAAAAAAACGCCCGCGGCGTTTTTTCTCAGGCCGGGCCCGAAAGCGAAATTCTCTTCTCCATCATCCTGGCCAGCGCCTCGGCCAGCTTGGGATCGTATCTTTTGCCGGCTTCCTTCCTGATGCCGGCCACTGCTTGGCGGCAGGCCTCGGCCGTCTGCTTCTCCGGAGGGCCGGCCGCCTCGATGTAGGCCGAGGCCAGGGACAGGATCCTGGACTCCAACGGGATGTCTTCGCCCCTGATCCCCAGGGGATACCCTTTGCCGTTCCAGCATTCGTGGTGCTTGAGGATCCAGTCGGCGATGGAGCTGAGATAGGGAGTGGACATGGCGATGTGGTATCCGATCTCCGGATGCCGCTTCTGCTCCTCCTCCAAGCCCGTCGCCTCCCCGGTCTGCAGGGCGCAGCCGATATCATGGTAGCGGGCCAGCAGGGAGATCTCCGACAGGCGGTGGTGGGGGACGCCGGCGGCGATGGCCAGGTCCAGCATCAGCTCCTCCAGGGCCGCCGCCTTTCCCGGGTCCAGCAGGTTCCGCCGCTCCAGAGCCTCGATGAAGCCCTTGACCAGGACGTCGTGGTTCTTGACCTTCTCCCGGTACATGTTGTTGTCGGCCTCGCGGTAGACCTCGCTCATGGTGGTCTCCTCCATCCTCCGGACGGCATAGCCCACCGACAGGCTCAGGGGAAGCTCCGGGTTCTGCTGGCTGTACTGGGAGGTGGTCTCCCGGATGCGCTGGCAGATGCCGTCGATCATGGCCTTTTCGCAGTTGGGCAGCAGCACCGCGAACTCGTCACCGCCGATGCGGGCCACCATGTCGCCCAGCCGGCAGTTGTCCTTGATGATCCCGGCCATCACCACCAGCAGGCCGTCGCCGGTCTTGTGCCCCATGGTGTCGTTGATCAGCTTCAGGCCGTCGACGTCGGCCAGGATCAGGCCCATGGAGCGGAACCGGCTCTTCTCCATCCGGCTCATCTCCTCCTCAAAGTAGGCACGGTTGTAGAGCCCGGTCAGCGGGTCGTGGAAGCTGAGGTATTTCAGCTGACGCTCGGCCTCCTTGCGCTCCGATATGTCCCGGATGATGGCCGTCAGGAAGGATCCCTCCCGGGTGACCCAGGTGGAGAAGGACAGCTCCACCGGGAACTCGATGCCTCCCTGGCGCCGCCCCATCAGCTCCACCGGCCGCCCCCCAGAGCCGGTGGCCGTCTTGGCGAAAAGCTGGTCCAGCCTTTCGCTGGTCCGGGAGAGGAACCGCTTGGGGATGATGAAGTCTATCTTTTCCCGGATGGCCTGTTCGGCGCTGTAGCCGAAAATGGTTTCGGCTGCCTTGTTCCAGAAGATGATGCTCCCCTGTTCGTCCACGGTGATGATGGCGTCGGCGGCCGAGTTGGCCAGATAGCGGAAGCGCTCCTCGGAGGCAGCCAGTTTCTCCCGGGCGGTGGATTGTTCGGTGACGTCGCGGGCGTTGAGGACAATGCCCTCGATCGAGGGCTCCTCCAGGGTGTTGTTGGCCATCACCTGGATGCTGCGCCAGCTGCCGTCGCGGCGCCGCCCCCTGACCTCGAAGGAAGCGCTCGGCAGCTCACCCTTCCTCATCCGATCGAACATTCTCTCCACCTCCGGCAGATCTTCGGGATGCAGCAGGGAGAAGAGGGGCTTGGCCAGCAGTTCCTCGGGTCGGCGGCCGAAGACGCCCTCGGCCGAGGGGCTGGTGTAGCGGATGGTGCCGTTCCGGTTGAGGATCATGATGATGTCCAGGGCGTTCTTGATCAGCAGCCGGAACTGCTTTTCGTTCTTGCGCAGGGTGAGATCTATCTGCTTGCGGTAGGTGATGTCCCGGAAGATGCCGATGGCCCCGGCCGCCCGGCCCTCGCGGTGGTAGGAGGTCAGGTTGCCTTCGGCCGGTATTTGATGTCCGTCGCTGGCCACCAAGGTCAGCTGCAGGTTCTGCCAGGCGGTGCCGGCCAGGGCCTTGGCCAGCGCCTGATGGCAGCCCAGTTTGGAGTCCTCGTCTATCAGGGCGAAGAAGTCCAGCCTGGCCGATTCCTCGGCGGTGTATCCCATGGCCTCGATCCAGGCCCGGTTGGCGTAGGAGATCCTGCCCTCACCGGTCAGACAGACGATCATCTCGGCCGCCCCTTCCACCACGTGGCGGTAACGCTCCTCGCTTTCCCGCAGGGAGCGCTCCATGGCCTTGCGTTCGCTGATGTCCTCGCAGGTGGTGATCACCCCCAGCGGCCGGCCCTTGGCGTCTATGACCGTATCCGAAAGCAGCTGCACCGGGAAGGTGCTGCCGTCCTTCCTCAGGTTGACGCTCTCCCGGCGCCAGCGCTTCAGCCGCTTGAGGTCCTCGAAGGTCAGGTGGTGCTTGCGCTCCTCAGGGGAGTAAATCTGGACGTCCTGGCCCACCAGCTCCCCGGGCTCGTAGCCGTGCATCCTGGCCTCCGAGGGGTTGGCGTAGATGATCCGGCCCTCGGTGTCGGCTATGGTCAGTCCCAGCTGCATGGATTCTACCGCCTTTAAAAGCGACTCGGCCGGCAGGGCGGAGCGCCCCTCATGCAAATCGTCTTTGGCTGACGTCAGGCGAGAAATAAATTTTGGGAAGAGAAGAAGGAGGGCCAGGCCCAGCAGGAGGAACAGGGCCGGACTTATGACAAAGCCCCAAGCCAACACCGCTAGGTCCTTGATGGCCAGCGGCAGGACCAGCTTGGTGGCTAGGAGCCATAAAATTCCGGCCGCGAGATAGCCGGCGGCCAACCGCCGCGGCCTGGCCCACGGCGGTTTGGGGCGTTCCTCGGCCTGGTTCATTTTACTATGGCAATTACGTCATCGGCCCAGATGCCTTAGTAGTGAATATAGCAGAAATGCCTTGTTTATGCAAGAAAAAATTTTGGGGCTTGATGTTTTTTTGTTCAGGGAAGATGTATGGCCCTACCCAGGCCTCCCAGGGCCGCTTCGGCCACCGATTCGTGCAGGGTGGGGTGGGCGTGAATCGTATGGATGATGTCGTCCAGCCTGGCCCGGGCTGACACCGCCAAGCTGATCTCGGCGATGAGCTCGGTGGCCGAGGGTCCGGCTATCACCCCGCCCAGCACCTGGCGGCTATCCCGATCGGAAACAATCTTGACAAACCCCTCCAGCTCTCCCAAGCAGCTGGCCTTGGCGCTGGCCGAAAAGGGAAATTTTCCCACCAACACCTCGCCGGCATTGGCCGGACGTTCCAGCACCCCCACCGAAGCAATCTCGGGATGGGTATAGACGCAGCGCGGCACCGACCGGTAGTCCATCTTCACAGGATTGCCCAGCATGTTCTCCACCGCCACCTCGGCCTCGCGCGAAGCCACGTGGGCCAACAGCCACCCCCCGGTGCAGTCCCCGGCCGCGTAAATGTACGGCCGGCTGGTGGCCATGGTCGGACCGACCTTGATAAATCCGCGTTCCAGGGTCAGGCCGCATTCATCCAAACCCAGGCCGGCCACCGCAGGCCTTCGGCCCACCGCCACCAGCACCTTGTCGGCCTCGATGGCCTTTTGCTGGCCTTCCTTGTCTTGAATTTGACATTGGATCCCAGAGTCGGATTGGCGAAACTCCGACACCTTGGCCTCAAGATGAACTTCCACCCCTTTTTTAATTAATGAGCGGTGCAGTAGGGAGGCTGCCTCGGGGTCCTCGCCCGGAATGATCTGGCTCATCATCTCGACGATGGTGACCTTGGAGCCGAAAGCGCTGAATATCTCCGCCATCTCGCAGCCGATGACTCCGCCCCCCACTATCAAAAGCCTGTTGGGGACTTCCGACAGGTCAAGCGCCCCAGTGCTGTCGATAACGCCCGGCAGATCGGCCCCGGGGATGGTCAATTTTACCGGCTCCGAGCCCGAGGCTATGAGAATCGAATCGGCCTTGACCTCGGCCGACGGCTTGCCGTCGGTTTCAACCACAACGGTTTTATCGCCGATCAGCTTGGCCCGGCCGTAGACGACTTCGACCTTTCGGGCCTTCATCAACGAGGCCACTCCGGCTGTCGCCTTCCGCACCACCCGCTCCTTACGCTTCTGGATGGCCGGCCAGTCGAAGCCCCGCAGTTCGGCTTGGATGCCGAATTGACCGGCCTCTTTTACCTTCTGGCAGATCTCGGCCGAAGCCAGCAGGGCCTTGGTGGGGATGCAGCCCACGTTGAGGCAGGTGCCGCCCAAAACCGACTTCTCGACCAAGACCACCTCGGCCCCCAGCTGGGCCGCCCTGATGGCGCCCACGTATCCGGCCGGCCCCCCGCCGATTATTGCTATCTTCATATAGTTATCTCCGCCAAGCCTTTAATGGATGACAGGTTGCTCTTTAGGGAAAAATCTTGCCCGGGTTCAATATCCCCTTTGGGTCCACCGCCTTCTTAAGCGCCCGCATCATCTCCAGCGCCGCCGGGTCCACCGCCTTGGGCAGGAAGCGCTTCTTGACGAATCCGATGCCGTGCTCGCCGGATATGGTCCCCCCCAGCCCCAGCACCGCAGCGAACAGATCGTCCAGCACCCGAGGCAGGGTCCTCTCCCAAGTATCCTGGTCTATCGCCTCTTTGAGCACGTTGACATGGATGTTGCCGTCCCCGATGTGGCCGAAGGAGATGATCTCCACCCCGCGCTTCGACTGTATTTCCGACATGGCCTGGAACAGCTCCGGTATCCTTGCCCGGGGCACCACCACGTCCTCCCGCTCCCTTATCGGGCTCTTCTGGGTCAGGGCTTCGGACAGGGCCCGGCGGATCTCCCAGATTCTGTCCTGAGTCGGCCGGTCCTCGGCCACCAGCACCTCCAGGGCATTATGGCTTAAGGCCACCTCGCCTACTATTTCGTACTCCCGGCGGATCTGTTCCCGGTCGTTGCCGTCCAGTTGGATCAGCAGGTGGGCCTCGGCCTCCGGAAACGGGGCCCGCTTCTCCAGAAATTTCTCCGAAGCCTGCACCGCCTTTTTTTCCATGAACTCCATGGCCGCCGGCACTACCCTTTGATGCAGCATGGCGGTGCTGGCTGCCACAGCCCGCTCAATTGAGGGAAATGGAATCATCAGGTCGGCCGTCAACCTGGGCTTGGGCAAAAGGCGAAGGGATATCTCGGTGGCCACCGCCAGCGTACCCTCGGACCCGCAGATGAGCTGCATCAGGTCGTAGCCGGTGACGTTCTTGATGGTCTTGCCCCCCAGCCGGGATATTTCCCCTGACGGCCAGACCACTTCCAGACCGCAGAGGTAGTGCCGGGTGACTCCGTACTTGAAGGCCCGCGGCCCGCCGGCGTTCTCGGCCACGTTGCCGCCTATGGAGCAGGACTCCAGGCTGGCCGGGTCCGGCGGATAGAAAAGCCCTTTCTCCTCGACCGAATCTTGAAGCACCTTGGTGATGACCGCCGGCTGGACGGTCACCGTTAGGTTATCCTCGTCGATCTCCAGAATGCGGTTCAGCCGTTCCAGCGACAGCAAAATGCCGCCATGGACAGGCAACGCCCCGCCGGAAAGCCCGGTGCCGGCGCCGCGCGGGGTGATCGGGATGTTCTGGCCGGCCGCCAGCTTAAGGATATCGGCCACCTGTGCGGAGTTCTCCGGCTTGGCCACCACCGCCGGCATGAAATGCTGCCCCAGGGTCTCATCGTGGGCGTAGGGCTCCATCTCCTCTTCGGTCTTAACCACATTCCCCGGCCCGACAATGGCCTCCAGCCTGTCTATCATATTTTCATCTATCTTGGGCGGCATAGTACTCTCAGTGGCGCTTGCCTCTTCGGCAGGGCTCGACGTGGATGGTCACCTTGCTGCCGGGCATCCGCTGCCTGATGTCGCGCTCCAGGTGATCGCAGACTTTATGCACCTTCTCTAATTGCTCGTCCCGCTCCATCTCCAGGTGCATGCTCACTAAGTAACTATCGTTGTGCCTGACGATGCTCAGGTCGTGATAGCCGGCGAACATCCCGCGATGGGCGTCCAGCAAATCCGAAAGGCCGCGGCCCGGCTCTTTATCGGCCTGGTCCGAGTCCTCGGGATCGGCGTGGATGACCACATCCGCCCCGGGCACCATCTCCGAGACCTTTCTCTCGGCGGCTTCGGCAATCCGGTGGGCCTCGACAAACTGTTTTCCGGAATCGATCAGCAGCCGCATGTCCACAAAGGTCTGGGGTCCGGCCGCCCTCAACCGCAGGCAGTCTATCCGTTTTACTCCCGGAATATCCCCCACCGCCCTCTCAATTGATGGCTTAAGGCCCTGGGGCGCCCGGTCCAGCAGCATGTCCAGTGTTCTCAGTGCCAGGCGGACCGAGACCACGATCACCAGGACCGCCACCACCAGGGCGGCTATGGAATCGGCCAGAATCCAGCCGAAAAATTTGTACCCTACCAGCCCCAGAATGACAACCGCCGAGCTCCAGATGTCTGATGAGAAGTGAAGGGCGTCGGCCTCCAGGGCCTGGCTCTTCTCCTTCCTGGCCACCTGGTAGAGCGCCCGTGACCGGGAAACATCGATGACTATGGACACGGACATCACCGCGAAGGACCAGAAGTTGACCTCTATTTCAGCGTGGCGCACCAGTATCCGGTGCAGGGCCTCGTAGATTATCCAGCCGCAAGTGGCCAAGAGCAGCAAAACCTGGAGGAAGGCCGACATTCCCTCCACCTTGCCGTGGCCGTAGTGGTGGCTGTCGTCGGCCGGCCGGGAGGAGATTTTGACCGCCACCAGGGTCATCACCGCCGCCCCCAGGTCCAGGGCCGAATGAGCCGCCTCCGACAAAATGCCCAAGCTGCCGGTCATCAGGCCCACCGCCAGCTTCATGCCGGTCAGGAACACTGCCGCCGCCACCGAGCTGGCGGCCACCCGGGTTTTTTCGTTTACGTCTTTACTTACCCTCATGTACTTAATACTGGATTTTGAGCGCCCTCTAACCTGGGTATTCCGAAAAAGCCCGCGGAACCACTTCAATGCGGTTCCGCAGGCTTCAACTGCCCGCTGCTGCTGCCCGACCGTCCAAGTAGGAAGGCCTGACCATTTCGATTTTTACTGCCCTTTAATTCTATCAATGAGGCGCTTTCTTGTCAATCTGTCTTTGGACAGGTGGGCGGAGCCAGATCAAGTCCTGGCCGAGTCCAGGGCCGCCAGGATCTCTCTAACCATTATCTTCTTCTGCGGCCTGGCCGCCCCCAGTTTCAGGATCCGCTCCCCGTACAGACGGCACTTTTCTCTATTGCCAGGTTCGCTTCTCAGTTCGTAGTGGGTCTTCACCAGCCCCTCCAGGCTGGTGTCAAGGTACGACTGGAGGTTGAGGTCCTCCTTCATCCTCAGGCTTTGCTCGAAGTGGGCCAGCGCCGCGTGGAAGTCGCCGGAGTTGTAACAGACCTCGCCCAGGTTGTTCTCGATCATGGCCTCGGTGGCCGCGTCGCCCAACCGGCGGCTTATCTCAAGTGCCCGCCCCCACAGCTCCGTGCCCTGGTCCACATCGCCCATCTGGACCAGGACATTGCCCAGGTTGAGAAAGGAGGAGCACATGGCCCCGGAGTCATGCAGCATAGTCCTCAGCCGGAGAGACTCCTGATGATGCGCCCGCGACTCCGGCAACATCTCCAGGTCTGAATAGACCAAACCCAGATTGTTGTGGGCGGTTGCCTGGTATACTATTTGGGAGTCATGCACAGCCCAGGACAGCACCTTTTGGAAACACTCGATGGCCTCCTGATACCTGCCCATGCGCCAAAGCGTATGTCCCCGGCTGTTCAGCCAAGTATGGTACTTTGTACCGTCTGTAGAAACGGCGTCGCCAGAGCGGTCGTGGGCGGCCAGAGACTCCTGATATCGCCCCAGCAGCCTGAGGACAATGGACAGGCATTGCTCATTCCTGTTCCGGGCGGCCTCGTAACCCGATGCCTGAAGCTCCCTGGCCAGGGTCTGATGGATGGCCAGCGATTCATCCAGCCTCCCCAGAAGCGTCAACCTGTATCCCGCTTCCGCCTGGGCCCGGAGCCGTTCCTCATCCCTTCCCAGGGCGGCGGCCAACCTCGCCATGGCCCGATAGTTCTCTAGGGACTCCTGATAACCCACCACTTTGTCAAGAGCCTCGCCCCGGCCGTAGTACATCCGGAGGACGGCATCGGCCAACGGCCCTGAACCTCCTGGCCCGGAATTCTTACCCACAGGTGTATTCTCTATCTTCGAACGCATCCTTTATCCGGGCGGAATTCAGCCCCATCCCCAGCAGCACCATCAGCTTGATCCTGGCCTTCTGTCCCGGCAGGTGCCCGCCCAGAATAACCCCAAGCTTTCGGAGCTGCCTCCCTCCGCCTTCGTAGGCATAGGTGTCTAGCACCCGACCTCCGAGGCAGCGGGAGCAGAGGATGACCGGCAGCCCTTTACCGATGGCGTACTTTATCCCCGGAACCACCGCCGGCGGCACATTGCCCCGGCCCATGCCTTCGATCACCAGGCCGCGCGACCCGGAATCGACCGCATATCTTAGGAAACGGCTGTCCATGCCCACGGCGATTTTAAACAGGTCCACCCGGGGCTCGATATTTCTGGTCCGATAGCTTTCCCGGTAGAGAGGTTTCCGGTAGAAGACCACCCGATCCTCATCCACCCAGCCCAGGGGGCCCAGCTCCGGACTGGCGAAGGTCTCGAAGCTTTCGGTGTTGGTCTTGGTCACCTCGGCGGCCGAGTTGATGCGATCGTTGAGAAACACCAATACTCCCTTATGGCCGGCCTCTTTGGAAATGGCCGTTCGAACCGCACCCAGAAGGTTGGCCGGGCCGTCCCAGCCCAATTCGGTGCAATCCTTCATGGCTCCCACCACTACCACCGGCTTGGCCGAGGAGAGGGTGAGGTCCAGCAGATAAGCGGTCTCCTCCAGGGTGTCGGTGCCGTGGGTGACGATGGCCCCGGCAATATCGGGACGCGTTAAATACTTTCTCACCAATGCCGATAGATCCATCATCAATTCCGGGGTCATGTGCGGTCCGGGATACTGGCCGAAATCGTGCACCACCAAAGAGCAGAGATTAGAAAGTCCCGGCACCTGGCGGATGATGTCACGCCCCTTGAGGGCCGGCACCACTCCGCCCCTCCTGGCGTCGGCCTTCATGGCGATGGTGCCCCCGGTGAAGACGATGGCCAGCCTAAGTTTTTTCACCTTGATCATTGTGCGATCGTAAAGGATGTTTTCCGTTCCACTTAGTCTTGACCGGCGTAATCGACCTTCCCTTCGGGATCACCCCCCTCGCCGGTGATGTTCCTGATCTCCATTTCCTTGGGCCACAGCTCCCGGGGCATGCCCAGCCGCTTGAGGTAACCCAGCAGCTTCACCACCCGATCGAAGCTGTCGCCTTTTATCTCCCGGAACCGTTTTTCGTAGACCTGGTGGGCCCGCTTGTTGTAGTCGGCCAGCGGTTCTCCCGGCTTCCGTTTGACCGATATCTGGTCCAAGGTGGCCACATTGACGCTGTAGTCCCAGGTGACGTCCAGCAGCACGAACACCTGCTCCCGCAGGTCCTGCCATTCGGCTTCTGTCAAGGTCGCATACTCTCCCATGCCTTTGGGTCCTTTCCGGATTATGGTTGCCCTTATGATAACGCAAAAAAAGGCCCGATGCAACAGAAAAACCGCCCCGTTTCCGGGGCGGTTTTAAGACGCAGATTCAAGGAAGATGCTTCGGTCGCCGGGCGCAAAGCCGCCCTCAGCATGACAAATCCTTCGGCTTCATTACTTCTTGGCCTCCTCCTTCTCCTTCTTGGATTCGGCGATTATCTTCTGGGTGATCTCGTAGGGCACCTCCTCGTAGTGGGAGAACTCCATCTCGAAGCTGCCCCGGCCCTGGGTCATGGAGCGCAGAGCAGTGGAGTATTTATAGAGCTCGGCTTGGGGCACGGTGGCCTTGATGACCTGCACCCCCTTGACCGAGTCCATGCCCTGGATCCGACCCCGGCGGGAGTTGAGGTCACCCATCACCTGGCCGGCATACTCCTCGGGCGCCGCCACCTCCAGCTTGACCACCGGCTCCAGAAGCACCGGCCCGGCCTCCAGCATTCCCTTCTTCAGGGCACCGGCCCCGGCTATCTCGAAGCTGGTGCCCGAGGAATCCACCTCATGGTAGCTGCCGAAATGCAGGGCCACCTTGACGTCGACGATCTGGTAGCCGGCCACCGCCCCCTCGTTCATGGCCGCCCGGATGCCCTTCTCCACCGAGGGGATGAAGTTATTGGGGATGACCCCGCCCACGATCTCGTCCACAAACTCGAAACCGGCGCCCCGGGGCTGGGGCTCCAAGCGGATGACCACGTGGCCGTATTGGCCGTGGCCGCCGGTTTGTTTCTTATGCTTGTACTCCACGCTCTGGACGGTCTTGGTGATGGTCTCCCGGTAGGGGATGCGCGGCTTGATGCGGTTGACCTCGATGTTGAAGCGCCGCTTCAGGCGGCCCACCATGATGTCCAGATGCAGTTCGCCCAGCCCATTGATCAGGGTCTGCCTGATCTCGGGAACATAGCCGAAGGTGAAGGTGGGATCCTCCTCGTGCAGCTTGGCCAAGGCCGGACCTATCTTGGCGTCGTCGTCCTTGGACTTGGTGGAGATGGCCTCTGAGATCGAGGGTTTGGGCAGGGAAATTCCTGGCAGCACCAGCTGGTTGGCCTTGGGGCACAGGGTGTCGCCGGTGCCGGTCTCTTTGAGCTTGACGGCGATGCCGATGTCGCCCACCGTCACCCGGCCGGCGTCGATCCGGTCCTTGCCCATGGGGTAGAACAGCTGGCCGATCTTCTCGGACTTGCTGTCGTTGGCGTTGTAAAGGTCCTGGCCGGTCTCCAGATAGCCGGAGTAGACGCGGAAGAAATTGAGGTTTCCGGCATGCGGCTCAATGAAGGTCTTGAAGACAAAGGCCAACGGTTGGCCTTCCTCCCGGCAGGGCACATTGACCTGTTCCTCGCTGCCGGCCCTGAAAGCCTTCACCTCGGCCGTGTTGGCTGCCGTCGGGAAGGAGCCGACGATGCAGTCCATCAGCGTCTTGACGCCCACCAGAAAATAGCCGTCGCCGGCGAATATCGGAATGATCCTGCCGGCGGCTATGCCCTTCTTCAGTCCTTCGGCCATCTCGGCATCGGTCAGCGACTCGCCTCCCAGATACTTTTCCATCAGGGAGTCGTCGGACTCGGCCACCGCCTCCACCAGTTTCTCCCGGTGTTTTTTGGCGCGGTCGACCAGATCGGCGGGGATCTCGGCCTCGGTGGATTTGCCCTCATTCTCCATCAAGGCTTTCATTTTGACCAGGTCCACTACTCCCTTGAGGTCCACTTGGTCCCCTATGGGCAGGGTCATGGCCACCGCCTGGTGGCCGAATATCTGTTGGGCCTGCTCCAGGGTTTTGTAGAAGTCGGAATGCTCCTTCTTGATTCGAGTTACGAAGATGGCCCTAGGCAGCTTCGCCTCGTCGGCGAACTTCCAGACCTTATCGGTGCCCACCTCCACCCCGGCCACCGCTTGAGCCACTATCAGGGCGCAGTCGGCCGCCCGCATCCCGGCCTTGACCTCGCCAGCGAAGTCGGCATAGCCCGGGGTGTCGATGATATTGATCTTGTGGCCGCCGTATTCGCAGGCGGCCAATGCCGAGTATATCGAAATCTTGCGGGCGGTCTCCTCCGGATCGAAATCGAAGAGGGAATTGCCCTCATCCACCCTCCCCAGGCGCTCGGTGGGGCGGGCGGTGTGAAGCATGGCCTCGGCCAGGGTGGTTTTGCCGCAGCCGCCATGGCCGGCCAGCACGATGTTGTGGATAAGGTCCGGGGTGTAGTTCTTCACTGAGGCCTCCGCAGTCTATAGTGTTATGTAAAATTGCCAAGAAGCATAATTATATCAAGATATTCAGATTGTTGTCAAATGATACTATCCCCTTTTCCGTCATCCCGCCAAGCAAAAGGGGCCGGACCCATGCCCAGCCCCCAAGCAGGCCTCGACCGTTCACCTGACGATCACTATTTTGCTGGTGGCCGTCGCCCATCCGGCCCTCAATCGGCAGAGGTAAACCCCGCCGGCCACCGCCCGTCCCCGGTCGTCCTGTCCGTCCCATACAACGTTGTGCCAGCCCGCCTTCATTTCACCTGATGCCAAGCTTCTTACCAGCTGTCCCTGGATGTTGTAGATCCCGAGACTGGCCTTTCCGGCCTGCGGCAGGTTGAACCCGATGGCCGCGTGATTCTGGGCCGGGTTGGGCCTGGCCTGATGCAGAATAAACCGCTGTTGACCTGTGTATGTAGGTATCCCGCTGGCGCCCGTAGGCGGCCCAAAGACATTGACATCGTCCAGGTACCAACCCTCGCTGCGGAAGCTGTCGCAGACCGCAATAAAGCGAAGAAAAAGAGCAGCGCCCGGTGGGTAAGCGGACAAATCGTGACAGGAAAGCCTCCATTGATTGCTTGAACCCTCCACCACCTCCAGCAGCCTGGCCCCAAAGTCGCCGCAGATCTCAACCACCCCCCAGCTCCAACCCGGAATAAACTCATAGCGTTGCCAATAGGCCAAGCTGCATTGCGGCCCGACCGCAAAAAGCGGGGTCACCAAGGTGTCGATAGAATACTGTGGCGTCAGGGTGTCGCTTTCGGAGCCAAAATACCAACTGTGGCTTGGGGACTGGCTGCGGATCTGGGAGAGGTGCCAGCCGCCGCCGGCTTGCCAGCCCGGGACGCCGGTCTCCATGTCGTCGGCCAGGCCCACCTGGCCTAGGGGCACCGCCAGGGAATCCCGCCATTCCATCCAGCCTTGCCGGCATTGCAGAAAGAACATCGGGACACGCCAGGGGCCGGGCATAGCCGGATCTATGTACACCTGAAACGCATAGGAGCCGATGGAGTCCGGCCACAGAGTCGGGGGAAATAAGGCGCTGTCGGCCATGGTTAGATAGGGATCGTTTGTCGTCAGATAGACGGATGAGCCCTCCAGCGTCGCCCGGCCTTTGTTGATGATATTTACATAGAGCTTGAAAGTCTCCCCCGGCTCCGGAATGCCGTTTCCGTTTCCGGAGCGATCGTCGATCCGGTAGCCGGCATATGAGGGCGCCGGCGCCGCCAGCCGGACGCCTAAGGGACGGCTCCAGCATCTCCCCCAGCTGTCGTAAATAGAGAGGTTGAAAAGAGCCATCTCCCCGTCGTCCAGCCCGGAATCGGCCATAAACAAGAAGCCCGGCCCTGTCCCAAGGCTTTCTCCGGGGGCCGGCGCGGCCACAGAGAAGGTACTGTCCAGCAGCCTGGAATTGGCGTCGAGCCGGGAAAGGACAAGCTGCAGGCTGTCGCCCAAGCTTTGGTTTCCGGTGTTCATCAGCCGGAGCCAAAGGGATATCTCTTCTCCCGGCCCGGCCAGCCCATCGCCGTTGCCGGCCGCTTCGGCCGCTTGCCACCCCAGCAACGAGACCTGCGGTCCCGAATCGACAACTGGTATGCTTTTTACCAAGGGAAAGGCGTTCCGGGCCGTGGCCGTCAATCTCAAGGTATCTCCCGGTGAAGACAGAACCGTAATAAATGCCTGTCCGGCCCCGTCCGTCATCGCCCTGCCGAAAACCGAGTCGCCGATGATCGTGACCATAGCTTCGGCCTGGGTCATCCCGTTTTTCAGGACCGCCACCGCCATCATGTTTTCGCCGCCAGCCAGGCTGTCGGGGCAGGCCGCTGTCAAGCTTTCAGGAGAATCGGTCCACACCGCCAGGGTGGGGTCGCCTATCAGGTTCAAGCCGTACATGATCCAGCGGTATTCGTTCTCCCCCTGGGCCGCCCCGATAAAATGGGCCTTGGCGGCGGCATGGGCCGTTCCCAGCGCCGGCGCCTCCTCCGCTAGAAGTTTTAGGAAGAATTGTTGATTGTAGCGGTCGGACGATCCGTATCCGGCGAAATAGGGCAAATACCAGCCGTAGCTGCAATTGCCGATGAAGGCCACGCCGCCTCCCGTTGAACTGTTGACAAAACGTTCGGCTATGCAATTTCTCTCGATGGCCGCCGGCATACAGCCGATGGAGTAGATGATGCCCCAGCGCCCGTTGGTGGGTATGGTGTCGAAATCGCCGGCCCTGATCTCGTGAAGGCTGGAGAAGCCAGGACCCACGTTCATCGAGGTGTACCAAGCGTGGCCTATGTGGTTGATCAAATGTCTCCCCTGGCGGTAGGCCTCGATAGTTGAGGCCCGGGTCTGGTTTCCCGAAGTCTCATAGAGTTTTTCGGCCGGTTTGAAAAAAGGCGTCAGCTGGTCCCGGTTGATGATCTCGGCGCCCGCCGCCCCGTCGGTTACGTTGTCGAGCATCTCGGCCCAGAGCGAGGCCTTGTCCAGGTGATCCCAGACCGTCCCCTGCTCGTACTCCATGACCTTGCGCACTAAGGTCTGGGCGTCCGATAGGATGTTGATGGGCGCTCGTCCGACGATGACGTCCGGGTACAAGTCGACGCTGTCGGCCAGCTCGCCGTACAGCCAGTTTCCGTTTTCGTCCCAGGTTCCGTCCAGGTCCGAATAGTAGAGGTCGGCCCTCAGGCTGTCACGGCCCGGTGCCAGGCTGTCGTAGCCGCTGGCCATGGCGAAGGCCACCCGGGCCGGCACCACCGCGGTGTCTCCTCCGAGCATGACATAACTGATGCCCAAGGTCTGTAATTTTTCCCGGATGAAATTTCTGATCTTTTCCTGCCGGTCGGACCCGGAGGTTCCGGCATAGATGCTTTCGGTGGCGGCGACTACGGTCACCAGGCCACGGCTTGCCTTCCACTCGGCCAGCCTTCCAAGCACGGTGTCGAAGGGCGCGGCGGTTATTATTAACAGATCGGCTGCGCTGTCCCTTCCCTTTCCCAACCGGTCTTTCGGATACCAGGCCTCCATTGCCGGACGATTGTCAACCAACCGGGCCGCCAGTTCTCGCATGGCAGCGCTCTGGGTGATAGAATTCGTATTCTTTTCTCCATCCCACCGGAGCGATATTGTGATCTGGGTGCTGTGGAGAAGTTGGCGCTCCGCGCCCCGGTACCTTACCGGATAAACCTTTATGGTGGCCACCCCCATCCCCCCCATCGAGCCCTGGTGGGCCAGCTCAGCTTGGAGCGGAGGATAGATGTCGGTGCTGCCGTAGATGGCGTCATCCGGCTTCGGGCCCACCCCCCCGGGACGCTCCGACAGCGGAAGCTCTTTCATCCCCGGAGCAGGCAGATACCTTCCCTCAATTATTTTCTCATCCGAATAAACGACATCGAGCGCCGTTGCCCTTATTCCCGGCGGCAGCAACAGATGGACATACTTTACCGGCAGCAGGGGCGCGCCGGGACGGTTGTCCAGGGGCAGGCCGGAAACGACAACCAGGTCATAGTCCCCATGCTTATAGGCGATGACTTCGGGCCGCCTAAAAAATACCGAATGCTCCAGGTTTCGAGACTGAAGCATCCCGCCGGCCGCCAGCAGCAACATAGCCTGTAAAACCGAAGTGGAGATCAACATCATGCTGTATTTATATCACCAAAGACTCACGGTGTCAATATCATCGTTATATAAAATGGGGCGGCCTTAAGCCGCCCCATTTACAAGCCTTTCTCTCACCCGCCCAGCGCCTGTTTGCGCGACAGCTTGACCTTGCCGCTTTCCGGGTCGATGCCGATCAGCTTGACGTCTATCCGGTCTCCCTCCTTGACCACGTCCTCCACCTTGTTCACCCGCTTGTGGTCCATCTCCGAGATGTGCACCAGGCCCTCCTGGCCCGGCATGAACTCGACGAAGGCCCCGAAGTTCATGATCTTGACCACCCGGGCGTTCTGGTAGATCCTGCCTATCTCCGGCTCGGCGGTCATGGACTTGATGCGCTCCACGCAGGCCTGGGCCCCGGCCACTCCCTCCAGCCCCACCGAGGCCACCCGGATGCGTCCGGAGTTGTCCTCGTCCACGTCGATTTTGCATTTGAACTCGTCCTGCAAACCGCGGATCATCTTGCCGCCGGGCCCGATGACCATGCCGATCTTGTCCGGCGGAATCATCAGGGACAGGATCCGGGGCGCGTAATTCGAAAGTTCGGCCCGCGGTTTGGAAATGGCCTTCTCCATGACGTCCAGAATATGCATCCGGCCGGCGTGGGCCTGGTCCAGCGCCCGCTTGAGAAGCTCTCGGGTCAACCCTTGGACCTTGATGTCCAACTGCAAGGCGGTGATGCCGGCCCGGCTGCCGGCCACCTTGAAGTCCATGTCGCCCAGGTGGTCCTCCAGCCCCATGATGTCGGAGAGTATGGCCACCTTGTCCCCCTCCATCACCAGGCCCATGGCGATCCCGGCCACCGGGGCCTTGATGGGGACGCCGGCGTCCATCAGGGCCAGGGAGGCGCCGCAGACCGAGGCCATGGAGGAGGAGCCGTTCGATTCCAAGATGTCGGAGACCACCCGCACCGTGTAGGGGAAGATGTCCTCTGAAGGGATCATCGGAGCCACCGCCCGTTCGGCCAGGGCCCCGTGGCCTATTTCCCTCCTGCCCGGACCCCGGATGGGCTTGACCTCCCCCACCGAGAATGGGGGAAAGTTATAGTGGAGCATGTAGCTCTTGTAGTATTCTCCCTCCAGCTCCTCCATCAGCTGCTCGTCCTCTCCGGTGCCCAAGGTGACCACCGCCAGGCTTTGGGTCTCACCCCGGGTAAACAGGGCCGAGCCGTGGGTGCGCGGCAGGACCGACAGCTCGCAGGTGATGGGCCGGATCTCGTCCATGGCCCGTCCGTCGGCCCGGCGGTTTTCCTTGATGATCCTCTGCCTGAGGTCGGCGCTCTGGATGCCCTCGATCATATAGCGGATGATCTTCTTCTGGTCCGGATAATCGGCGCTTAGGGCTTCGTAGGTCTCGTCGAGGATGCGCTTGATGGCGTCCTGCCGATGCTCCTTCTTGGGCAGGACGTTGGCTTGGCGAATCTTCTCCAGGGTCATCTGGCGGACCTTTTCCTCCAGCTCCCGGTCGATCTCCAGCGGCTTAACCTCCCGTTTGGGCTTGCCGCACTCCCTGATCAGCTCCTCTTGGATCTCGATGATCCGCCGGATCTCGCCTTGGGCGAAGTCGATGGCCCCGGCGATCTCGTCCTCGCTCACCTCCTTGGCGCCGGCCTCTATCATGGTGATGGACTCCTTGGAGCCGCAGACCACCACGTCCATCCGGCTTCTCTCCAGCTGCTGGAAGGTGGGGTTGACCACATACCGGCCGTCCACCTGCCCCACCCGCACCGCGGCGATGGGCCCGTTGAACGGGATGTCGGATATGGCCAGCGAGGCCGAGGCTCCGACCATGCCCAGGACGTCGGCGTCGTTCTCCTGGTCGGCCGAGATGACGTAGCAGACCACCTGCACCTCGTTGCGGAAGTCCTCGGGGAAAAGCGGCCGGATGGGCCGATCGATCATCCGGGCCGAGAGGATCTCCTTGTCCCGCGGCCGGCCCTCGCGTTTGAAGAACCCGCCGGGGATGCGGCCGGCGGCATAGGCCTGTTCCCGGTACTCCACCGTCAGGGGGAAGAAGTCTATCCCCTCCCGCGGCTCGTCGGCCGCCACCGCCGCCACCAGCACCATGGTGTCGCCGTAGCGCACGGTGACCGAGCCGTCGGCCTGCTTGGCCATCCGGCCGGTCTCGATGGTCAGCGTCCTTCCGCCCAACTCCAGTTTCTTGGTAATCGCCATTAAAAACCTCCTATCCGGCCCCTTGGCCGAATCTTCCCGACGCCCCTGGTAAAAAGCGCGGGGAAAAATGAAGTGAGCGCCTAAACCCCCTCAAACCAACGGTCTTTACCAGCAAGGAGGTCCAGACGCTGTTAGGGTTATCCACCGATGAACACCAATGGTCGCTAATAATAGGCGGGAAAACAGCCAAGCGGATTTCTTTGATTGTTAGTGATTATTCGGGGACGGCTTCCATGTTACTTGCGCAGATCCAGCTTTTCCACTATGGCCCGGTAACGGTCCAGATGGCGCTTGGCCAGATAGTCCAGCAGCCGACGCCGCCGGCCCACCATCATCAGCAGCCCCCGGCGCGACGAGTGGTCCTTTTTGTTGTTCTTGAGGTGCTCGGTCAGATGGTTGATGCGCTCGGTGAGCATGGCTATCTGAACCTCGGGCGAACCGGTGTCGCCCTGATGCACCTGATGCTTGCCGATAAGTTCCTGCTTCTTCTCCTTAGCCAGCGGCATGTGCCCCTCCTGGATTTTTTATTTTGTTAAACGCCGTCCCCCGCGAAGCGGTGCAGGGGCGGTTACCATGTAATTATAACCGAAATCCCCATGCCTGTCAACGGCCTTATGGGCCAGGCCTTAAGCTCTATAAATAACTAGCCGACGCTCGTCTTCCCAGAAGCCTGGCCGCCCGGGCCGCGTCCCTTGTCATAGCCAGCTTCAGTTCCTCCAAATTTCTGAAGCGCCGCTCCGGCCTGATAAATCTGTGGAGTTTTATCTCTATTCCCCTGGTTTTGACCGGAGGTCTTGCTTTTAAAGAATGGAACTCAATGCGGCGGTCTCCTCCTGGGGCAATAGTCGGCCGACTGCCGATGTATAACAGCCCCAAGAAAACCCTGTTATTTATGCCGGCTGTGGCCGCGTAAACGCCATGGGCGGGAAGGAGCTTGCCTTGGGGGTCAAGCCGGAGATTGATGGTGGGAAACCCCAGCTTTCGCCCCAGCCCCTGGCCCTTAACCGCCCGGCCGGATATCGAATACGGCCGGCCAAGCATCCTCCTGGCCAAGGCGACCTCTCCCTTCCGGATCAATCGCTTAATGTTTCTGCTGCCGATCTTCTTTCCCTGGAAAAGCAGCGGCCGAACCTCGGTGACCTGAAAGCCGTATTTCCTTCCCAACGCTTTTAAAATCTTGAGGTTTCCCGAACGAGCCCGGCCGAAGCCGCAGTCGCTGCCGCAGACCACATGTGACGCCCGCAGCTGGTCCACCAGCATCTTTTTGACAAATTCCTCAGCCGAAAGCCGGGCCACCCTCCGGTCGAACCTGATGACGGCCAGAACGTCGATCCCGGCCGCCTCCAGCATCTTCTCCTTCTCTGCCAAGGTAGTCAGACACCCCGGCCAGTCCTTGCCCAGCAGCACTGCCTGAGGCGGAGGATCGAAGGTGACCACGGCGCTGTCGTGGCCCCTGCTTCGGGCCAAAGATATCAGACGACTGATGATGGCCCGGTGCCCGCGGTGCAGCCCGTCGAACACCCCCAGGGCGACTACCGATCCCGGGCGGGAATCACCGTATTTTCCAAGCCGTTTTACTATAAGCATATTGTATGATAATCTACCGGCTGAAAACGCATTCCGGGCGGATCGTCCTCCCCCATGCCCGGCCCAGGGCCAGCAACTGCCGGCCGTGTTTTAGTCGTAAAACCGAACCCGAAGGCCGGCCGCTGTCCTGGGCGATAACATTGCCGTGGCCGGCCTTCACCGCTTGATCGGCGTTGAGCTCCACTTCCGGAATAAAGGACAGGGCCTGGTCGATGGAAAAGCCTTTGGCGGCGGCCGATTCCGGGTCCAGTTCATCCAGGCCGACGGCCTGGTGGCCGGTGAAATGGCCGACGGCGGTACGCCTCAGGCGGGAGAGAATCCCCCCGCATCCCAAGGACCGGCCGATATCGCGGGCCAACGATCGCAGGTAGGTGCCCTTGGAGCATTTGACTCTAATCTGCAATATGTCCGGCTTCATGTCAACCAGTTCCAAGCCGTATATAAAAACCCGGCGGGGATCCGGCTCTACCTGACGGCCCTGTCTGGCCAGCTTGTAAAGTGGCACTCCGCCTTTCTTCAGAGCCGAGAATTTCGGGGGAACCTGCTCGATCTCCCCGGTGAACGATTCCAGAAGATTTACGACCTCGCCTTTGGTCAGACCGGGCACTGGTTTTTCGGAGATCACCCTGCCCTCCAAGTCGTCGGTCTCGGTCTCCACTCCCAGTCGGACGTCGGCCTCATATTCTTTGGGAAGGGCTTCCAGGTATCTGGCTATTCTGGTGGCCTGGCCCAGCAGCACCAAAAGAACGCCCGAGGCCAGGGGGTCCAGGGTTCCGGCGTGGCCGGCCTTGGGGATGCGGCAAAGCCGCCGGACCCTGGACACTACGGCAAAGGAGGTGGGCCCCGACGGCTTGTCGATGTTGAGAACCAGGTCGGCCATCTGGGAAATAAGTTTTACTTTTTCAGGAAATCCCGGATTTGCCCGATTATACCTTCCACATCAAGGCCGTACCTGGCCAATAGCTCGTCCCTGGCGGCATGGGGAATGAAGGCGTTGGGCAGGCCCAGACGCAGGATGCGGCAGGGGGCCCCGGCCTCCTGCGCCAACTCATCGACGGCCGAACCGAAACCTCCGGCCAGGACGTTCTCCTCGACGGTCACAATCCTCTTGTATCTCCGGAACAAATCCAACAAGAGTTCAACATCCAGCGGGCGGCAGAACCTGGCGTTGACCACCTGCAGTGAGATTCCCTCGGCCCTGAGTTTTACCGCCGCCTGGCGGGCCAGGCTGGCCATGGGGCCGATGGCGATTACCGCCGCGTTCCGGCCGGACTCCAATACTTCGGCCCGGCCTATTTCCAGCTGGACCGGCTCGGACAGCGGCACCCCGAAACCCGCCCCCCGAGGATAGCGGATGGCCGCCGGCCCCTCCAGCTGCAGGGCGGTCCACAGCATGGAGCGCAGCTCCTGCTCGTCTCGGGGCGACATGACCGTCAGGTTGGGCACCAGCCTCAGGTAGGAGAGATCGAAGGCGCCGTGGTGGGTGGGCCCGTCCTCGCCCACCACCCCTGCTCGGTCCACCGCCAGCACCACCGGCAGCTTCTGCAGGGCGATGTCGTGAATGATCTGGTCGAATCCCCGCTGTAGGAAGGTGGAATAAATGGCGGCCACCGGACGCATCCCCCCCCGGGCCAAGCCGGCGGCGAAGGTCAGGGCGTGCTGCTCGGCAATGCCCACGTCGTAGAACCGTTCCGGGATCTCGCGGCGGAAGATGTCCAAACCCGTACCTTCGGGCATGGCGGCAGTGATGGCCACGATCCTCCTGTCTTTCCGGGCCATTTCCACCAGGGCCTGGCCGAAAGCCTGGGTGTAGGTGTAGGCTGCGCCGCAGTGGCGGGCTTCGCCGGTCTCGGGATCAAAGGCCCCCACCCCGTGGAACTTTTCGGCATCGTGTTCGGCCGGCTGGAAACCCTTGCCCTTGACGGTCAGCACGTGAAGCAGAGTGGGTCCGGGAAGGTCGCGTATCCTTTGCAACAGTTCTATCAGCTCCGGCAGATCGTGCCCGTCTACCGGACCCTCATAGTGATAGCCCAACTCCTCGAAGGTCAACCCCGGAACGATCAGGTTCTTGAAACCCTCTCGGATGCGGCGGAACAGCTGGCGGGTGGGCTGGCCGACATCGTTGGGCAGGCGGCCCAGAAAATCCCAAACCCCCTTCTCCAGGCCGGTATAGGTCTGGGTGGTGGTGATCTTGGTCAAATACTGGCCCAAGGCGCCCACCCGTTTGGAGATGGCCATGGAGTTGTCGTTGAGCACCACCAGCATATTCTTCTTGAGCTGGCCGGCATGGTTTAAGCCCTCGAAGGCCATGCCGCCGGTCAGCGAACCGTCGCCGATGACGGCCACCACCTTGTGGTTTTGGCCGGTCAGATCCCGGGCGCAGGCCATCCCCAGGGCGGCGGAGATGGAGGTGGAGGCGTGGCCGGTGCCGAAGGCGTCGTAGGGGCTTTCTTCGATCTTGGGAAAACCCGAAAGCCCGCCGGCCCGGCGGATGGTGGCAAAGCGGCTGCGGCGCCCGGTCAGCAGCTTGTGGGCGTAGGACTGGTGGCCGACGTCCCAGATGATCTTGTCCTGCGGGGCTTGAAAAACATAATGCAGGGCGATGGCCAGCTCCACCGTCCCCAGGCTGGGAGCTAAATGGCCTCCGTTTCGGGAGATGACCTCGATGATCTGGGAACGGACCTCGGCCGCCAGCTCCACCAGTTGCGCCATGTCCAGTTTCCGGAGATCGCCGGGATGTTCGATTTTCTCAAGATGCTTAGGCATAATGGAATATCAAAGCCCAGGCCAGGCCGATGACGGCGCCAACCAAGACCTCAAGCGGGGTGTGGCCCAGCAGTTCCTTGAGGGTCTCGCCTCCGGTCCGTTTCTTCAGCGTCCGGCTTTCGATGATCCGGTTGAGGATGATGGATTGCCGCCCCACCGCCCGCCTGATGCCGGCGGCGTCGTACATGACCACGAAGGCGATGTATAGGGCCACGGTAAAATAGATGCTTTCGAAGCCCAGTTTCAGCCCGACCAAGGCTGCCAGGGTGACCGAGGAAGCCGAATGCGAGCTGGGCATGCCGCCGGCCTCCAGCACCCGGTGCCAGTTGAGGCGCTTCTCCCGGATGATCGAGGAGAAGGCCTTAAGAACCTGGGTCGAAAGCCCGCTGACCAAGACCGCCCACAGCGTTCTGTTAGCCAGCATATCCCAGAAAGGCACGGCCGCCATATCGGCTGACTGGTGCTCCGTCTTCTAAGGTTAGAATTCCCGGTTGATCATATAGTTGGCCCAGGCCAGCAGCAGCCTCTTGTATTCCGAGATGGGCAGCGGCTCCAGGGCGGCCATGGCCTTGCGCACGTACTTCTGGGCCAGGTCGGCGGTGTAGGCCAGGCTGCCGGTTTCCTCCAGTATTTTGGCGGTCCGCCTGACGTCCCCGGCCGTGGCCTTGGGATTGCCCAGGGTGCGCAGCATGATGCGGCGGTCGGCCGCCCCGGCCTCGCCCATGGCGTGGTGGATGATCACCGTCCGTTTGCCCTCCCGGATGTCGGAGCCCACCGGTTTGCCCAATTTCCTTTGGTCACCGGTTATCCCCAGAATGTCGTCCTGCAGCTGGAAGGCTATTCCGCAGTTGGAGGTGAAGGTGGCCAAAGCCTCCACCGAGGGATGCCTGGCGTTGGGCTGGTCGATGCCTATCATGGCCCCGGCCCGGCCGGCGAACTGGTACAGGGCGCCGGTCTTCTTCCACAGCATGTCGATGATCTTTTCCTCGGTAAGCTGATGAATGGGCAGCTTGGAATAGAGGACATCGAGGGCCTCGCCCTCGATCAGGGCGCATTGGACGTCGACCTCCAGGTCCAGTATCAACTGCAGGGCCAGGATGGGGTTGACCCCCTTCTCCCTGACCAGCTCGGTCAACAGGGAGATGGTCCATCCCTGCTGCAGGTCGCCGGCCAGCACCGCCATCGACAGACCGTAATGCGAGGCCTCGGCCTCCCTGAGTCCCAGCTTCTTCATGGCCTGCCGCTTGATGGATTCGTGGACGGTGGGAATGCCCCTTCTCAGGGGATCTCGGTCGATGATGTCGTCGTGGACCAAGGTCCAGGTGTGATAGACCTCGACCGCCGCCGCCGCCGGCAGGGCCCGGTCCTCGCTGCCTCCGGCCGCCCCGCAGCTGAAGAGGAGCACCGCCGGCCTCAGCGACTTGCCTCCGGCCCCCAGATAGCTGTGCACCCCCCGGTAGATGTCATCGGGCTTGAACCGGTCTGGCCGGTCCTTCTCCGCCAGATACTGGTGCACTAGCTTCTTGCGCTTGGCCACCTCCTCCAACAACAGCGCCAGCCCCTGGTCGGCCTCCCGGCGCTGGGCTTTGTAAGGCGCCTTGGCTTTGACGGTCTTCCGTTTCACAGTCATCCCTGCGTCTCCTCAAAATCCGTGTCCTGGGCGCGCCATCCGCGTTCGTCGCGCACCAGCTTCTTAATCTTTTTCTGGGTATCGTCCAAAACCTGCTGGCATCTGGCCATCAATTCCGTGGCCTCCTGGTGCAGGGCCAGCGCCTTTTCCAACTCGGCCTTTCCAGATTCCAGTTGTTCAATTATTTTCTCGATCCTCTCCAGCGCCCGCTCAAACTTGAAACCGGCATCCCTTTTAGCCTTGGCCATGGATCTCCTCCACCTTCATTGAAGCCTCTCCCTTCCAGAACCTGGTCCTGACCTTCTCCCCGGATGATAGCCGGCCGGCTTCTTTGACCGCCCGGCCTTTGCGGTCGAAACAGATGCTGTAGCCCCGGCCCAGTACCGCCTTCGGATCCAAGGCCGCCAACAGGGCCCTCAGCCTGTCGGCCCGGAATGCGGCCTTCTCCAGGCTTAGACAAAGTCCCCGGCCGGCCCTGGCCCAAAGCGAGTCCAACAGCTGGCGGCGCTGTTCGACCATGGAGCCCGGCAGTTTCATGCCATGGCTGCGCCTAAAAGCGTCCAGCCGCAGGCGATAGCCGTCGATCAATCCCTGCACGGCCAAGGACAGCCTCTCCCGACATTCGGCAACCGTCTCCTGAATCTCGTTCCGGCTGGGAACCGCCAGTTCGGCCGCCGCCGACGGTGTCGGCGCCCGGAGGTCGGCGGCCAAGTCGGCCAGGGTGAAATCCACCTCGTGGCCCACCGCCGAGATGACCGGTATTTTGGAGCCGGCGATGGCCCGGACCACGGCCTCCTCGTTGAAGGCCCAAAGATCCTCGATCGATCCACCGCCCCGTCCCACTATCAGGACGTCCACCCGCCCGTATTCGTTGAACTCGCCGATGGCCCGGGCGATCTCCTCGGCCGCGCCCGGCCCCTGCACCGGCACCGGGTTCAGTATTAATTCGATACCCGGCCAGCGCCTTCTGGCCACCTTGATTATGTCCCTGATGGTGGCACCGGTGGGCGAGGTCACCAGCCCGATCGCTTTGGGGAATTTCGGCAAAGGCCGTTTCCTGGCCTGTTCGAAAAGCCCTTCGGCCTCCAGCTTTCTTTTGAGCCTCACCAAGGCCAGGGCCAGCTCGCCCTGGCCGGCCGGCTGCAGCTGGATCACGTTCAGCTGGTACTGGCCAGCCCGCTCGAAGACGGTGACATCGCCCTGGGCCAAGACCTGCATCCCGTCTTGGGGGAAAATCCTCAGGGCCTGGGCGGCGCCGCGGAACATGACGCAGCGCAGCTGGCTTCCGGCGTCCTTGAGGGTGAAGTAGAGGTGGCCCGAGGCGTGGGCGGTGAAATTGGACACCTCTCCCTGGACCCAGAGACGAGGGATGCCGGCCTCCAGCGCCTGTCTGACCCTTGAAGTAAGCTGGGAGACAGTCAGTATGTTGCGGGTTTCCTCAGCCATATCGCTGACCACCCTTTAATCACCTCCTTAACAAGGAAGTGTAAGCGGATAGGTGGCCGCTTTCAAGCAGTTCCTCAGCAGCATGGCGATTGTCATCGGCCCCACGCCGCCAGGCACCGGGGTGATGTGCGAGGCCACCAGCTCGGCTGATGCGAAGTCCACGTCGCCCACCAGCCGGAAGCCGCTTTTGGCCGACGGATCCTCCACCCGGTTGACGCCCACGTCTATGACCACGCAGTTGTTGTTGAGCATGTCGCCGGTGATGATGCCCGGAGATCCGGCGGCCGCGATGACGATGTCCGCCTGTTTGGTGTAATAGGACAGCCCCCGGGTGCCGGTGTGGCAGACGGTGACCGTGGCGTTTCCCCGGTCCGACTTCTGGGTAAGCATGTTGGCCAAAGGCCGGCCCACGATGCTGGAACGGCCCACTATTACTATATATTTTCCCGGTATCTCGATCCCGGCCCTCACCAGTATCTCCACCACCCCGGCCGGAGTGCAGGGCAAAAAGCGGGGCCGCCCCTGGGTCAAAAGGCCCACGTTCTCCGGGTGGAAGCAATCCACATCTTTGAGCGGAGAAATGGCCTGGAAGGCGGCCTGCTCGTCAAGGCCTTTGGGCAGGGGCGACTGGACCAAAATTCCGTGGACAGTTTTATCGGTATTGAGCTTGTCTATCTGTACCAGCAACTCCGCCTGGGTGGTGGCCTCCGGCATCTCGATGACCGTGGACTTGATCCCGGTCTCCTGGCAGGCCTTATGTTTGTTGCGCACGTAAACCTGCGAGGCCGGGTCCGAGCCGACGATGATGACCGCTAGATGGGGTTCTATCCCCTTTACCCTTAACCCTTGTACCTCGGTTGCGACCTCCTGCTTGATCTCGGCCGCTATCTTCCTGCCGTCAATAATCTGAGCCATTTTCAGGCTTCTATAATTATTCTTTCTATATTTCTGGAAAACCCCGTCTGCTGGTCGATGTCCACCACCACTGCGTTTAGCCTGATCTCTCCCTCGGCCGTCTCGAACTTCTGGGGCATGCCGGTCAGGAATCGCTTCAGCACCGCCTCCCTTTTCATCCCGATGACTCCGTCCCCCCCGCCGGTCATGCCGATGTCGGTGATATAAGCCGTGCCCTGGGGCAGGATTTTTTCGTCGGACGTCTGGACGTGGGTGTGGGTGCCGATAACTGCCGAAACCCGACCGTCTAAGTGCCAGCCTAAAGCGATTTTTTCCGAGGTGGCCTCGGCGTGGACGTCGACGATGATATTATCGGTTTCCTTTTTAAGCCTCTCAACCATCCCGTCAGCCGCCTTAAAGGGGCAGTCCAGCGCCGGCATAAACACCCGGCCCTGAAGGCCGAAGACTCCGACCTTGATTCCGCTCCTGGTTAAATAAAGACCCGACCTGGCTCCGACCGCGCCCTGGGGATAATTGGCCGGACACAGTATCCTTGGCTCCTTCGCTATATAGGATACGGATTCCTTCTTATCCCACAGGTGGTTGCCGCTGGTGAGAACATCTATCCCCAATGCGAACAGCTCTTGTCCGACTTTTTCGGTGATGCCGAAACCGGCCGCCGCGTTCTCCCCGTTGGCGATCACCAGATCGATCTTATGCTCGAAGGCCAGCCCCGGCAGCAACTGTTTGACCGCCTGCCGCCCCGGCTTGCCGATGATGTCGCCGATGAACAGGACCTTCATGTCAACGTTGGACGTACTACGTTTAACGTAATAACGTTACTACGTCAAACGTTACTTTGCATATCCGATGCCCCTGGTCTCCCGGATGACGGTCACCTTGATCTGTCCTGGATACTGGAGCGAGCTTTCTATCTTCTGGGCAATCTCGTTGGCCATGTCCACAGTCCGGGTGTCGTTGACCTCCTCCGGGGTGACAATGATGCGCACCTCGCGGCCGGCCTGGATGGCGTAGGCTTTGCTTACTCCCTTGAACGAGTAGGCCGCCTCCTCCAGTTTTTCCAGCCTCTTGATGTAGGCCTCCAGCGATTCCCGCCTAGCCCCGGGCCTGGCCCCGGAGATGGCGTCGGCCGCGGCCACCAGCACGGAGATGGGCGAGACGGCCTCGATATCCTCGTGGTGGGCGCCGATGGCGTTGACCACCACCGCGTTCTCCCCGTATTTCTTGGCCAGGTCCATGCCTATCTGGCTGTGGGTGCCCTCGACGCTGTGGTCCACCGCCTTGCCCAGGTCGTGCAGCAGGCCGGCCCGCTTGGCCAGAGCCTGGTCCAGCTCCAGCTCGCCGGCCATGGTGGCCGCCAGGAAGGCCACCTCCTTGGAATGCTGCAGCACGTTCTGCCCGTAGCTGGTGCGGTATTTGAGGCGGCCCAGAAGCTGGATGACTTCGGGATGCAGGCCGGGCACCCCCACCTCCAGGGCCACCGACTCGCCGGCCTCCTTGATGCTGCGGTCCACCTCGCCTTTGGCCTTCTCGATGATCTCCTCGATCCGGGCCGGCTGGATGCGACCGTCGGCTACCAGGCGCTCCATGGCTATCCGGGCCACCTCGCGCCGCACCGGGTCGAAGGCCGAGATGACGATGGCCTCGGGGGTGTCGTCGATCAGCACCTCCACCCCGGTGGCCGCCTCGAAGGCCCTGATGTTTCGGCCCTCGCGACCGATGATCCGGCCCTTCATCTCGTCCGAGGCCAACGGCACCACGCTGACGGTGGTCTCGGCGGTGTGCTCGCCGGCATAGCGCTGGATGGCCTGGACGATTATCTGCTTGGCCTCGCGTTCGGCGTTCTCCCTGGCCTCATCGCGGATGTTCTTGATGAGCTGGGCCGCCTCGTGCCGGGCCTGGACCTCCAGGTTCTGCATCAGCACTTTCTTGGCCTCCTCCTGGGTGAGCCCGGCGATCTGCTCCAACTTGGTGTTCTGCTCGTCGATGAGGGTGGTCAGCCTCTCGTCCTTGGCCCTTAGCACCCGCTCCTTGGCCGTCACCTCCCGCTCCCGGTTCTCCACCTCCCGCTCCTTGCGGTTGACGATGTCCACCTTGTGGTCGATCTGTTTCTCCCGTTCGACCAGACGGCTTTCCAGTTCCTTGAGCTCCCCCTTCTTGGCCTGGGTCTCCTTCTCGAAATTGGCTTTAAGCCGGTACCATTCCTCCTTAGCCTGGACCTGGGCCGCCTTTTGGTATGTGGCTGCTTCCCGCTGGGCCTCGGCCACGATCTTTTCGGCCAGCTTCTCGGCCCCGGCCAGCCGGGCCTCCCCCATCTTCTGGTGCAGCAGATAGCCCAGGAAGAAACCCAGGGCCGTCCCCAGCACCGATATGATGATCCAGATTATGATCCCCATGATGCCTCCCTTCCGCTGCTCATATGTAAAATTCCCCGCCTGTGTCGGGCAGGCGAACGTTTTGAACCCGTTCTAAAGTGGTGCCGCCTCGAACGCTTCAGGCTTCCCCGCACCGTGCGGGGCGTGCACACCACGTCCGAAGGTTGTGGCCCTTAGTAACAGGTGTTGGCTCAAAAACTGTCCGCGAGCTTCGAGCACTGCAGGGAATGCTTGCTCAAGACAAATATACCACCAGGCCGGACCGATTTCAAGGGGTATCTAGTCGTCGACCAGCTTCAGACGTTCGGCCAGGGCGGCCAGCGTCTTTTCCCTGTCCTCCCGCTCTCGGAAGAGCTCGTCGGCGATGTTGATGGCGGTCAGTATCGCCAGCTTGGAGACCGATGCCGTGGACGATGCCTGGGCCAGCTGTTGCATCTTGCCGTCCACGTAAGCGGCCACCCGCCGAATGTACTCGGCGTTGGCCTCGCCCTTGATCCGGTACTCGGTGCCGAAGATCTCGACCTTGGTTCCCGTTTTGGCCTGTGTCATAGCTCTATTGCTTCTTGAACAATGGTGCCCCGCAGCGCCCGGCCGGCTACTCCTGGTATTTTTCCAGTTTGGCCACGATGTCCGCTAGGCGGCGTTTGGCTTCGTCCTGGGCCTGGCTCAGGCGCTGGTTTTCCTCGGCCAGGTCCCGATCCTGCTGGGAAGCCTTGGTAAGCTCCGCCAGCTGATCCTGGAGCCTGCGGTTCTCGCGCTTGAGCTGCTGTATCTCCTTCTGCAGTTGTTCCTTTTCCGATTTCAAGGTGCCGATGACGGCCAGGGCCTTGTTGACCTTTTCCTCGAGCATCGCCAGTGGATCGGTGGTCATCTTCGCGTCCCTATATGTATTGATGTAGTGGGTTATCTGATCTCCGCCCCGAAGCTTTTCCTCAGGGCTTCGATGATTCTTTGCTGGGCCCGGCCCACCTCCTGGTCGCCTATTGCCCGGTCTGCCATCCGATAGCGCAATGATAAGGCCAGGCTCTTACGGCCCGGGCCGGTCTGCTCTCCGCGGTAAAGGTCGAACGGCTCGGCGCTCTCCAGCTCCGGCCGGCCGGCCTCGATGGTCTTTTGCCTGATTTCCCCGTAGCTGACAGCCTCGGGCAGGATCAGGGCCAGGTCCCGCCTCAGCGCCTGGAACCTGGGCAGACCGGCATAGCGTTTCCCTCCCGAGGCCATGGCCTCCAACACCGGCCACAGATCCAGCTCCAGACAGTTGGCCCTTCCATCGATGTCCCAGTCTTGAGCTGCTTTGGGCTCCAGTTCGCCCAGAAAGCCCAATTTTGTTTCTTTAAGAAACACGGCCGCCGCCCGGCCCGGGTAAAGCCACCAAGGAGTGTTTTCCGCCGCCGCCTTTATGTCCGCATCCAACCCTAGGGCATCCATCAGCGATTCCACCATTCCCTTGAGGTCGAAGAAATCGTAGCCTCTCTGCTGGCGGTCCCAGCAAACCGGCGAGAAACTGCCGATAGCCACGGCCCCCAGCATGAGTTTTTCAACCGGCGGCGCCTGGCCGTTATCCAAAAAGACCGGCCCGATTTCAAACAGCCTGACGTCGGCCGCACCGTTGTTCCTGTTGAAAACCAAGGCTTCCAGCAGACCGGGTAGCAGGCTGGGGCGGAGCACCGAAAGTTCTTGGGACATGGGATTGGCCAGTTTCACCGTGACTACGCCGGGCAGGAGTTTGCCTGTTTTAATCGGATCGGCCATCGGCAATCCATAGTGCTCCGAAAAGCCAAGCCCGGCCATGGTCTGGGATATGGTTTTAAGGTTCTTATCCTTGGGCCGGGTTCTGGCCGGAACTGACCAAGTTGGAGCCTGGTTCTCCGGCAGCCGGTGGTAGCCGTGGATTCGAGCTATCTCCTCGATCAGATCGACCTCGCGCTCTAGGTCGCGGCGGAAGCTGGGAACGGTGGTCGCAATCTTTCCATCCCGGCTCTCCGATTTCAGATCCAGGGCTTTCAGTATCTCCAAGATTCTCTCGACAGGAACCGGTATGCCCAAGAGCTTTTCGACCCTCTCCGGCCTGAGTTCGACCTGCCATGACTCCGGAAACTTCCTGGCGGAGACGTCGATCCTGCCCTTGGCCACCTGCCCCCCGGCCACCTCGGCTATCAGCCTGGCCGCCCGGTCCACCGCCCTCTCCAGGGCCAGGGGATCGGCCCCGCGCTCGAACCGGTAGGAAGCATCTGATTTCAGGCCCAGCGACCGGCTGCCGCGTCGGATGAGTTTTGGTTCGAAGTAGGCGCTTTCCAAAAGAACGTTTTTTGTGGAATCCGAGATCTCGCTGTCGGCCCCGCCCATAATCCCGGCTATGGCCACCGGCTTTTTCGAGTCGGCTATCACCAGGTGCTCCGGGGTCAGTTTCCTCTCCACCCCGTCCAGGGTAGTCATGGCCTCGCCGGCCCTGGCCCTGCGTACCACGATTGTCTTGTCCGTCAGCTTGTCCAAGTCGAAAGCATGCAGGGGGTGTCCCAGCTCGTAGAGAACCAGATTGGTGATGTCGGCCACGTTGTTGACGGGCCGCAGACCGACGCTCTCGATCTTCTCCTTAAGCCATTTCGGCGACTCGGCCACCTTGACCCCGGTCACCACCCTGGCCACATACCGGGGGCAGCCCTCCTTGTCCTCCACGATTACCTTGGCCAGCGAGTTGACATCAGCCTCCGTTTCCTTAACCGAGCAGTCCGGCTGTCTGATCTCACCGCCGCACAGGGCCCTGATCTCCCGGGCGATGCCCAGCATGGAAAGGCAGTCCGGCCGGTTGGGCGTCACCTCCAGCTCCAGCATCCAATCGCGGTCCCCTAGCGGAGTCGAGGCCCCCCCCAGTTCCTGCACCGCCTCCACCTCCACCCCGGCGTAGGTCAGCCGGTCGGCCAGTTGGGCGACGTCCAGGTCGAAGGGGATCAGCTCACGGAGCCATTTGTAGGAGATGTTCATATAAAAAAGATAGTTATCAGCACTACTAAAATAATGTTTTTATGACAAATGAAGTAGTAATCCTGTTTACTGAACATTAATGTAATCTGCGAAAATCCTTAAAAACAACGAAATCCGCGTTCTAGTTTATCCAGGTTAAGCTTCAGAACTGTTCCAAAAACCTGAGGTCCCCCTGGTAGAACAGCCGGATATCGTCTATGCCGTAGCGCAGCATGGCCACCCGCTCCAGCCCCATGCCCCAGGCGTAGCCCGAGTAGACTTCCGGATCGTAACCCACGTTCCTGAAGACGTTGGGATCCACCATCCCGGCCCCGGAGATCTCCAGCCAGCCCGACTGCTTGCACACCCGGCAGCCCTGGCCCCGGCAGAAGACGCAGGAGAAGTCATACTCGACGCTGGGCTCGGTGAAGGGAAAAAAGTGGGGCCGGAAGCGTATCTTGACGTTATCGCCCAACAGCTGTCGGGCGAAATAGGTCAGGGTGGCCTTGAGGTCGGCTAAGGAGACATTCCGGTCGACGTACAGTCCCTCGCACTGGTGGAACACCGGCATGTGCGAGGCATCGATGGCGTCGCGGCGGTAGCAGCGGCCGGGGGCGATGATCCGCACCGGGGGCTTCTGGGACTCCATCACCCTGATCTGCACCGGCGAGGTGTGGGTCCTCATCAGGAGATTGGGGGGCTTTTCCAGATAGAAGGTATCCTGCAGGTTCCAGGACGGATGGTCGCGCGGCGTGTTCAGGGCCTCGAAGTTGTGCCACTCGGTCTCGCAGTCCGGCCCCTCGGCCACCGAGAACCCAAGGCCGTGGAAGATCTCCACCACCTCGTCCATCAATTGCGACAGCGGGTGGCGGCGGCCGATCCAGCCCCGGCGCCCCGGCAGGGTGACGTCCAGGGCCTCGGCCTTTCTCCGTCGGAGGTCGGATTCGGCCGACAGCTCCGCCTGCCGAGCCTCCAGCAGGGACGAGAGCTCATGCTTGGCCCGGTTGGCCGCGGCCCCGAAGGTGGCCCTTTTATCCTGGGGCAGGGAGGAGACCGACTTCAAAAGCTCGGTCAGCTCGCCCTTGCGCCCCAGATAGCGCACCCGCAGCTCCTCCAGGGCCTCCAGCGAACCGCTGGCCGCTATGGCGCTTTTTGCCTCGGCGGCGATCGCTGCCAGCCTACCTTCCATCAAACCTCTCGAACTTTTCGAACTTCAGGAACGGCCCCTTGCCTGGCATATTAAGCCTTGGCCGCCTCCACCACCTTGGCGAACACCTCGGGCTCCCGGGCCGCCAGCTCGGCCAGCATCTTGCGGTCGATGGCGATGGAGTTCTTCTTTAGGCCGCTGATGAAGGCGTTGTAGCTGATGCCGTTCAGCCGGCAGGCGGCGTTGATCCTGACGATCCACAGCCGGCGAAAGTCGCGCTTCTTGTTGCGGCGGTCGCGATAGGCAAACTGGCCGGCCCGCATCACCGCCTCCTTGGCGATCCGGTAGAGCTTGCTGCGGCCTCCCCAGAAACCCTTGGCCTTGCGGAAGATCTTCTTTTTGCGCTGCCTGGTGGCCACGGCGCTGGTCACTCTGGACATACCTCTATCATTCCTTTCCTAAAATGTGTCGTTCCTAACCGTTGGGAAGCAGATGCCTGATCCGCTTGATGTTGGCGCCGTCCACCACCGCCCCCTGGCGCAGCAGGCGCTTGCGCTTCCGCGTTTTGCACGAAAGCAGATGGCTCTTGCCGGCCCGGTTCCTTCTGACCTTGCCGGTGCCGGTCAGCCTCAGCCTCTTGGAGGCCGACTTGCTGGTCTTTACCTTGGGCATGATACCTCCTCTTGATTGTTTTCTGGCCGAAAACGTCATATTGCAGGTCGTAAGAGCTCTTCCCGAAGATGCCCTCCCGTCACCGCTTATATCTGTGGCCGGCCCAGCCGGCAAATATCGGTTGCCTTTCCAGAATCCCGGAGTCAGGCTACTTGGGCGAGATTAGCATTTGCAGTATCCGTCCCTCCATCCTGGGATGCTGCTCCACCGTGGCCAACTCGGAGACGTCCTTGACGAACCTTTCCATCAGCTTCTGCCCGAGGTCGATGTGGTTCATCTGCCGCCCCCGGAAACGCATGGAGATTTTAACCTTGTCCCGCTTGGCGAGGAATTCTTTGATCAGGTTGAGCTTGAACTGGTAGTCGTGCTCGGCCATCTGCGGGCCGAAGCGCATCTCCTTGACCTTGGTCTGGTGTTGTTTCTTGCGGGACTCCTTCAGCTTCTTCTCTTGGGCGTAGATGAACTTTCCGTAATCGATGATCTTGCAGACCGGAGGCTTGGCCTCGGGGGCGATCTCCACCAGGTCCAAGCCCGCGTCCTCGGCGGCGCGCAGGGCCTGCTTGATATCCAGGATGCCCAGCTGGCTCCCGTCCGGGCCGATGACCCGAACCTCGGGCACCCGGATGCGGTCGTTGATACGGTGTTCCTTGATGATAGGCTTGCCTCCCTAGCGGTTTGACTTATGGCCGCATCCGACGGTTGAAGAGCGCCGCGGGTGCGGGATTTTATCAATTTTTATCGCAGTCCCACGAAATACACTAAATGACCGGAAAAGACAATGCCGCCTTAATATTTTCGAGTATTTCGTAGGCAAAAAGAAAGGCCGGCGACCGGAAATAACCGACCACCCGCCATATTCTGCCTTTTACCTCGGCTGGCATTTGCTTGCCCAATGGCAAGGGCCGCCGGGTGAGAAGCTTTCCCCCAAGGGGGGCGGATGGCTTCTGCTTTTCCTATTCAATTGGAGATATTATACCAATTTCGCAGGCCTTTTGCAAGGGTCAGACGGTGGCAACCACCAGCTCCGGAACGGCCGGGCTTTCCTGGCTTAGGGAAATCGCCGCCTCCAGCCTTGTAACGGCCCTCCGTCCCAACGCCTGGTCGTTGGCAAAGATTGAAACCAGCGGCTGCCCGGTTATGACTTGGTGGCCTATCCGACAATGGAAAATGAAACCCACCGCCGGATCCACTGAATCTTCCATCCTCACCCTTCCGCAGCCCAAACCCACCCCGGCCATTCCTATCTCTCTGACATCTATGTTGTTTACGTAACCGTCGGCTCTGGACTTGAGTTCGAGGATATATTTAGCTTGGGCCAATGTTTTTTTCGGCTCATCAACGACCCTGGGATCCCCCCCCTGGGCCGACACCATTTCCCGAAATTTTTCCAGACCCTGGCCGGACGAAACGATCTGTCTCAGCGCCCTTTCTCCGGAATCCAGGTCCCGGGCCCGCTCGCCCATCACCAACATCTCCGCCCCCAGCCGGTAGGTGACCGCCATCAGATCCTGGGGACCGCCACCCTGGAGGCATTCGAGGCACTCCTGGATCTCCAATGCGTTGCCCACCGCCTGGCCCAGCGGCTGGTTCATGTCGGTGATCACCGCCCGCATCCGGCGGCCCAGCCCTTTGCCGATGGCCACCATGGTTTCGGCCAGTTTTATGGAGTCTTCCAGCTTTTGCATGAAGGCTCCGGAGCCGGTTTTGACGTCAAGCACCAGGCCGTCGGCGCCCTCGGCCAGTTTTTTGGACATGATGCTGGCCGAGATCAGCGGAATGCAGTCCACCGTGGCGGTGACGTCGCGCAGGGCATAAAGCTTCTTGTCGGCCGGAGCCATGTCCGCGGTCTGTCCCATCATGGCCAGGCCGGTGCGGGCCAGGATGCGGTGGAACTCGTCGAATGACAGATTGGTGCGGAAGCCGGGGATGGACTCCAGTTTGTCCAGGGTTCCCCCGGTGTGGCCCAGCCCCCGTCCCGAGACCATGGGCACCGGCACCCCGGCCGCCGCCACTATCGGAGCCAGGATGATGGAGACCTTGTCTCCCACCCCGCCGGTGGAATGCTTGTCCACCTTGATCCCGGGTATGTCCGACAGGTCAAACACCCGGCCCGAGTTCATCATGGCCAAGGCCAAGGCGGTGGTCTCTGAAAAATCCATGCCCTTGAGGAACACGGCCATCAGCAGGGCCGCCGCCTGGTAGTCGGGAATGCGGCCGGAGGTGTATTCGGAGACGAACCAGCCGATCTCCTCCGGACCCAGAGCTTGGCCGTTGCGCTTCTTGTAGATTATCTCGTAAGGGGTCATTGTTCATCTCACAAAGACACGAAGGCACAAAGGTTCAGTCGATTTTGTCTTTAATAATCCGGATGATCCCGTTACTTATCAATGCATCTCCGCAATTTAGGGTCATTTTTCGGTTCTTATAAAGCTTATCCTGATCGCAACCGAAGGAGCACCAAGTCACGAAGGATCAATCAATTTTCCCGTTGATAATCCTTACAATTCCGTTTTTCATCAATGCTTCTCCAAAATTAAGAAGGTATCCCATTTTCAAGCCGGTGAGTTTCAGATAGGTCAGCACTTGTTTCTTGTGTGAATTGTTCAAGGATTCCACGGATTTCATTTCAACAATAACCAGTCCCTCAACGACCATATCGACTCTGAACCCTTCGGAGAACTTGACGCCATGAAACTCGATGGGCACGGGCACTTCCCTCTGGATTCTCAAACCCTTTAGCTCCAATTCGTGGGCCAAAAGCACCTCGTATACCGACTCCAGAAGGCCGGGGCCCAATTCTTTGTGCAGGGCCACGGCGCAATCGATGATAATCTTCCCGATTTCGTTCTCGTTCATTTTCAACCGTTAACGGCACGCTTTAAGGAAGAATAAGGTAGTTACCTTGGTGCCTCTGTGCCTTTGTGAGTGGAAAGCTTACAGCTCACCGGCCCGGATCACCGAACGCTTTCCGAATTTTTTCCTCACCCGGTCCACCGCCTGGTCCACTCGGCGCTCCCTGTCATTGTATTTGGCCTCGTCCTGGAACATTTCCAGCTCCGGCCCCGCCCCGGTGAAGTTGGAAACCGACACCCCCAACAGCCTCACCTTGCGGCCGGGTTGATAGTTGTTTCTGAACAGCCCCTCGGCCAGCTCCAGCAGTTCCCGGTAGAGGTCGATGGGCGCAGCCAGTGTGTGGCGGAAGGTATGGGTCTCGAAAGATTCGTAGCGCAGCTTCAGGGTGACGGTGCGGCCCGCCAGCCCGGCGGCTCTAACCCTTGAGGCTACCCGGTCGCAGAGGTAGACCATGGTCCTATGGATCTGCCTTTGGTCCAAGGTGTCCGAATCGAAGGTCGTCTCCCGGCCGATGGACTTGGCTTCCTCCTCACCGCCCACCGGGTCGTCGTCAAACCCGTTGGCCCTGGCGTGCAGATACCGTCCCATAAGTCCGAACTCCTTCTCCAGAAGCTCGGCCGGAATGCCGGCCAGCTGGCCCACAGTGGCGATGCGGAATCTTTTTTTCAAGACCTCCTCGGTCTTGGGTCCGATCCCCCAGAGCCTTCTTATAGGCAAGGGATCGAGAAAATCGGACACTTCCGATTCACCGACCACCACCAATCCGTCCGGCTTCCTTAGGTCCGAGGCGATCTTGGCCACCAGTTTGTTGGGTCCTATCCCCACCGAGGCGGTCAGTCCGGTGGCCTCTTTAACCGCGCTCTTGAGCTTCATCCCGATCTGGCTCGGCCCGCCGAACAATCTTTGACATCCCGTCAGGTCTAGGAAGGCTTCGTCCACCGATATCTGCTCCACCACCGGAGTGAAGCCCGACAGCACCGACATCACCCGCTCGGAAACCTCATGGTATCGCCCCATCCTTCCCGGCAGAAAGATGCCCTGGGGGCAGAGCCGGTAGGCTTGGGAGACCGGCATGGCCGAGTGCACCCCAAATTTCCTGGCCTCGTAGGATGCGGCCGAAATCACCCCCCGCCCCCGTCCGCCCTTGGGATCGGCCCCCACCATCACCGGCTGTCCCGCCAACCACGGATTATCATGCACCTCCACCGCAGTGAAGAAGCTGTCCATGTCTAAGTGGGCAATCAGCCGAATCATTAACTTTCACCACAATGCCGATGATCCGACTAACGGCGTCCTGATATTTCGGTTTTGGCTGGCTGGATCTCCCGGTCCGGCTCTCCGTCGCCGTTGGCGTCCCAGGAAAGCGTAAAATCCTCCATCATAGCGCCGATGTCCAGGCCTCCCTCCTGGCCTGGGCCGGCCGTAATATTGTAGCTGGCCGTTTTTACTCTCTCTCGATCCCAGACCGTGACTATCAGTTGGTAGACGGCGTAGTCCGAGGCCGCCACTTTCATGTCGAGCTCTTCCGCCCCCTGGTAGGATGCCAGCGCCGTCCCCCCTTTTAACTGGTAATCAAGGTTTGGTATTCTTTTGGTGACCGCCAGTCCGGCGGCGCTGCCGGTGCTTCTGATCTGTTGGCGCATTTTCTCCAGACCGGCCCGTTCCTGCTCGTGCAGGGCCGGGTTTTTAAGCGCCGCCTCCAGCACCGGCAGATATTCCTCGGCCGTGGCCGGACCGGTGTGGCGTCCGCTTTCGTCTGTAAAGTGAAGCTCTCCGGGACCGGACATCTCCACCGAGAAACCGAAGGGGGCCTTATCCGAGGCCATGACGGTTTTAACCGTGTCTGCTGAAACGAGTCCGCTGTCGGCCGGAACGGCCCCCAATGGCTTTTGGGCCCGAAAACCGTCGTCTCGATTGGCCGGAACACAGCCAAAAGCGGCCGCTAGAGCAAAAAGAATGGTCAGGGTCTGCTTCATTTTTTGACCTTCCCAAATGGACAGATTGTTTTTAAACAGCAAGTCGGACAGGCCGGTTTCCCGGCACGGCACACCCGGCGGCCGTGCTCGATAAGGTTCAGATGCAGGGGATAGACCTTCTTGCCCGGAACCAACCTTCGTATCCTCTCCTGGAATTTTTCCCTGGTCTCACGGGGTCCGGCCCATCCCAGCCGCCGGCACACCCGGTGGATGTGGGTGTCCACCGGAAAGATGGGGATACCGGCGCCGAACAGCAGGGTGCAGGCCGCGGTCTTGGGTCCGACTCCGGCCATATCCTTGAGGGCGGCATAGGCCGCTTCCGGTTTCATTCTTCTCAGGTGTTCCAGGGTAGGCCTTCCGTAAGCCTTTTTTAGATCCCTGAGTATTTGAACGATCCTCCTGGATTTGATATTGGCCAAGCCTCCCGGCCGAATGGCGACGGCCACCTTTCCGACATCGACTTCGGCCAAAGCCGACCAGCTGGGAAAGGCTTTCCTCAGGCCGGCATAGGCCCGCAGGCTGTTGACGTCGCTGGTGTTTTGAGAGAGGATGGTCTGGATCAGCACATCCAACAACGGCCGGTCCGCCTGCCTGGGCGGGACTCCATAGCATTGCTCCAAGATGGTTGATACCTGGGATATGGCCCGAGACGTCAACTCTGCTTCCTTTCCGTCAGCACTTCTTCCAGAGCTTGGGCCGCGGATGAAACCTTGATGCCTGTCATGCATTTTGGCTGGCGACAATCAGTCCGGTTGCACTCCAGACATGACAGCGAATCGTCCCGCAACACCCGGTGGCCTTTCCCCCACGGCCCCTGGGACCTGGGGCTGGTCGGCCCATAGAAGGACACCACCGGCACGTCCAGGGCGGTGGCGATGTGCAGCGGTCCGGTGTCGTTGCCCACCACCGCAGCGCAACCCGAGAGCAGGGCCGCCATCTGGCGAAGAGTGGTCTGCGGGGCCAAGGCCGCATGCGGTCCTATTCCCCGTGCTATCCTATCCGCATCTTCCTGCTCTGACCTGCTTCCCCAGAAGACCAGGAATTTCCTTCTGCTATGCCGCCTTTCCAGGCGGCCGAGCTCCGAAAAGTTATCCACCGGCCAGCGTTTACAGGCCCAGCCTCCGGTGGGAAGAAGCCCGACCACCGTGTCCCGTTGATTATAGCCTAGTTCCTGCCACGCCCTGCTTCGGTATTCCCTCTCCTCTCGGGTGAGGTTGTATACCAACTCCCTTCCGGCCTCCATCAGCCCCAGCGTCTTGAGCGCATAAAGGTTGAACTCCACCTCATGGCCGTAGTTGGCCTCCCTGGCCGAAAGCACTCGGTTGTAGAAAAACTTCCGATAGCCGAAGTCAAACCCGATCCGCATCCCGGCTCCGCTTGCCAGCGACTGGATGGCGGTGCGCGGCGTGCCCACCAAGTCGAGGCACAGGTTGCAGCGCTTGTTCCTGATCCGGCTGAGAAAAGCCAACTGGCTTATCAATCCCCCCTTGGGCAATACCAACAATTCGTCCACGTCCGGATTGTTCTCCAGCACCGGGGCGCAGGACTCCCTGACCACATAGTGGATCCTGGCCTGTGGAAATCCCCGGCGCAAGGCCTTAAGCAGGGGCGTGGTCCAGAGGACATCCCCCACCCCGCTCATCCTGAGCACCAGGAGCCTTTCAGGAACCGGCATCTTCCATGGCCTTCCTGTAGGTCGCTTGGTAGCCTGCCAGCATGCCCGGCTCCGAGAATTTCCTTTCGACCGTCTTCCTGGCGGTGGCGCCCAGTCGCTTTCTCAGTCCTCCGTCGGAAATTAGAATGCCCAGCTTTTGCCTCAGGTCTCCCGGCTCCCTGACCCTGGCCCTCAATCCGTTGACCCCGTCTTCGATAATATCCAGCACCCCGTCCTTGGCATAGGCCACGCAGGGCAGTCCGGTGGCCATGGCCTCGCACAGCGCCAGGCCGAAAGATTCGGCGTGCGAGGGAAAGGCAAATATGTCCATGGCCCGAAGGTACCGCTCCCGGTCCGGTTTGAATCCCAGAAAGACCAGCCGCTTTCCCAACTTCGCCCCGGCCTCCTTTCTAAGGCCTTCGGCGTATGGCTCCTCGCCCCGGCTGGCGCCGCCTATCATCAAAAATCGAAGCCGGCTTTGGCTGAGCCCGGAAACCGCTTCCATGAAGTCCTCAAATCCCTTGCCCGGAGAAAGCCGGCCCATCATGCCGATGACCGTCTCCTTTGGCCCGAATCCCAGTTCCCGGCGCACCTCATTCCTGGAGGCCGTTTCGGGCAAGAACTTGGTGGTGTCCGTCCCCAGATAGACCAGGTCGATCTGGTCGCGCTTGAGAACCGTGGTCTCATCCAGGTTGTTACGGATGAACGTCGATATGGCGGTGGCCCGGGAGACGTTCGAGTACAGGAAGCGGTGCCAAAATCCGCGTTTGGCCACGGCCGAGCCCAGCTGCTTGGTCAGGACCAGCGGCTTTTTCCCGGATATTAAATTGGCCGGAACCACCCGGTGCAAGTCCTTGGAGTAGTGGACATGGATGACCTCAGGATTAAACGATCCGATGGTCCGCGCCAGTCTGGCGATGCCGGGCAGATCCCAGGGGCCGGTTTCCCCCAGTCCGATGGCCGGGATTTGCCGAATGCCGGCCTGCCCCCAAAGGGGCGAGCCCGGAGCCGCCGCCATCAGCACCTGGTGGCCAATCTGTTGTTGCAGTTCGGCCAGCCGCCCCACGCTCATCTCCATGCCGCCCCAGGAGCGGGAGCTGCAGATGTGGAGCACCTTCACGTCGACTTCCCCGCGTTTTCCCAAAGCTCCCGGAGCTTCAGGTACTTGAACATCACCGAATACCCGGAGAGGACGCTCAGGATCAGGCCCTCGGCCCCGTCTAGGAAACCCAGCCTAAGAAGGTAGGAGCGGAAAAAGAACCAAAACGGCCGGGCGACCGGGTCCAGGGCCCCCGGTCTCCGGCCTCTGGCGAAGAGTTCGCCGGCCGCCAGGTCGGTGTACGAGTTGAATTTCGCCAGGTAATGCGTTAGGTCGGGGTCGGTGTAATGCAGTAGCGGGTGCCGGAGCCTGCCGGTCCGGCCCTCGACCACCAGCCCCTCGTGAACCGGCTTGTCCGAGAACCTGGCCCGGCCCCTCCTGAAGAGCCTGGTCACGTAACCCGGGTACCAGCCGCAATGCCTGATCCATTTGCCCAGGAAAAAAGCCTTCCTCGGAACGGAGAAGGCTTCCACCTGCTCTCCGCCCGACAAGGCTTTCTTGATCTCGGTCGCCAGCTCCGGAGTCATCCTCTCGTCGGCGTCCAGCCACAGCACCCAGTCGCCGGATGCCCTGTCCAGGACCTCGTTCTTGGTGGCCCCGTATCCCTTCCAATCCACAGGGAAGGCCTTGGCCCCGGCCCCGGCCGCCAGATCCAAGGTCCCGTCCGAGGTCCGCGTATCGACGGCCACCAGGGCCTCGCCGGCCAAGCCGTCGAGGCTCCTGACGCAGGGGACGATGTTCCTTTCCTCGTCCCTGGCGATTATCAAGGCCGTTATCGAGGCCCGGCCCTCAGCCCTTTCCATAGTCCTCCCAGCGGGCCGGCTTGTTCCTCTCCTGCCAGCGCCGGTGCCAGGCCTTCGACAGCCTGAAGAACCAGTAGGCGGCCATGGAGGCCGCGTTCATGAAACCGTGGGCCCCGTCCCGGAAGCCCTGCTTGACGACGTAGCACTTCCACCACATGCTCAGGGGCGAGAGGGCCACGTGCCAAGCCGAAGGATCGTAGCCTTTGGGAAGGCGTTCCTCGACGTCCAGGTCCGAGTAGCGGTTGATCTTGTCGAAGAACTCGGCCGGGGTGTCGTAGGAATCGTGCCAAAGCGGCTCAGCGATGCGGATGATGGCCGCCTCCCCGCCATCCACCTCCAGGTAGGAGTGGGCGTGGCCCGTCCAGCGGCATTTGCCCCGCCTGGCCAGCCTGGGTTGGGAGCTGGGGTTGTAGTTTCCGTAGTTTATCCGCTTCCCCCAGAAATGCTCGATACGCCTGATCCAGCCGGCGTTGTATCCGCGATGCCGTTCCGGATCCGAGCAGATTTGCCTCAGCCTCTCCGCCAGCTCCCGAGTGACGTACTCGTCCTGGTCCAGTATCAGAATCCACTCGCCAGAGCACCTGGCCATGCCGAACTCCCGCTGGGCTTTGTATCCCGGCCAGGGATTGACAAAAACCTTGTCGGTATATTTCCGGGCCAGCTCGATGGAGCCGTCGCTGCTGCCCGAGTCTATGACCACTATCTCTTCGGCCCATTTCACCGCCTCCAGGCAGCGCTTAAGCTTCAGGCCTCCGTTGTAGGTATTGAGCATCACCGAGAGCTTGTCAGCGGGCACGGCGCGCCTCCCAAAGCTTGGCGTCGGTGCTGAACTTGTAGAGAGCGGTCAGGTGGGCCAGGGCGTAGCCGCGCCAGCCCTCGCGCCAGCCCTGATGGGCCACATAGACTTTCCAGAACTCCGATACCAGGTCGAACAGCATCTTGGCGGGTCCGGCCCGCCTTCGGCCGGCCAGTTTCTGAGAAGCCTCCAACGACGAATATTGGTTCATCTTCTCCAGGTAGCGGCCGATGGTCGGTGCGGTGTAATGCTCTATGCAGCCCGACAACATCTTCTCCGTCCTTCCGGCTACCGTCACCCCCTCATGCACCTGTGCCTCGGGAACAGAGGCCGCCTGACGCCGGAAGAGTCTCAGCTGCCAGTCATTGTCCCAGCGGGCATGCTCCATGGGTTTGCCCAAGAAGAAGTTTCTGCGCCGCAGATAGAAGCCGTTGATGCCCGGTGCCGGGGCGAATTCCTCCAAAGCCCTTCGCAGCCCATCATCCAAGGCCTCGTCGGCATCAAGAAACATGGCCCATTCCGTGGACGCCATGCCGATGGCCCGCCTTCTCTGGGCGGCGAATCCGGGCCAATCGGTGACCACGATCTCGACGCCAAATTCATTGGCAACATCAACCGTCCGGTCACGGCTGCCTGAGTCCAACACCAGAACACGGGACAGGCCTTTCAGACTTTCCAAGGCCCGGCCGATGTTGGCTTCCTCGTCCTTGGCCAGTATCAGCACTGTCAGCGGTATCACCTTTTCTCCAGCTCTCCAATTATCCAGGCGACAGCCCCGGCTAAATCCTGGGCCACGCAATCCGGCCGGATCCTTCTCAACCAAGGTTCATTGCCTTTGCTGTGTCCGCTTAAAACCAGGACCGTCCTGCCGCCCATATTTCTGCCGAACTCGATATCGGCCCGGGCATCACCCACCATGAAACACTTTGACAAGTCGAGTCTAAACCGCCTCCTGGCCTCCAGGGCCATGCCGATGGCCGGCTTGCGGCAGGGGGAGTGGTCGTCCGGATGATTGGTGCAGTAATAGACCGCATCCAATCTGGCTCCCTGACGCTTCAGTTGGCGCCGCATTTTTTCGGTAATGCGACCCAAGGTGGCCGGAGTTAGGTAGCCGCGGGCCACTCCAGACTGGTTGCTGGCCACGATCACCCTGAACCCGGCCCGGTTCAAAGCCCGGACGGCCGGACCCACCCCGGGCAGCAGGCGGAAATCGCTCACCCGGTTGACATAGTCAACCTCGACGTTGAGGGTCCCGTCGCGGTCCAGGAAAACTGCAGTGCCTTTAAGGCGTTTCCTGGCCATGTCGCTATTTTCCGATCTTCCGAAAAAAACGCCCGGCCTTTATAAGTGTATCTTCCTCCAGACCCACCTCCTCGTTCTCGTCGGTCACCTTTCGGTCGTCTATATATACCGCGCCCTGTTTGATCAGCCTTCGGGCTTCGGAATTGGTCTTGGCGATTCCGGTCTCCACCAGGGCCTTTACAATCCAGATCCTGGTTCCGGCAAAAGAGTGCCTGGGGATCTCGTCGGGCAGTCCCTTTTTGCTGAATATCCGCGCAAACTCCTCCTCGGCCCGTTCCGCCTTCTCCTTTCCGTGATAGACGGCCACTATGTCCCTGGCCACCTCGGCCTTGACATTACGGGGATTCTCGGACTTGAGCCGCTCCTCCAGTGACTTCAGTTGCCCGTCATCATAGAAGGCGGCCAGCATGGCGTAGTCGCGGATGGAGGAGTCTGGTATGGACATGGTTTTGCCGAACATTTCGCTGGGGCTGTCCTTGATGGCGATGTAGTTGCCCAGCGACTTGCTCATCTTCTGCACCCCGTCGGTCCCGGTGAGGATGGGCATGGTCAGGCAGACCTGCGGCTCCTGGCCCAGCTCCTGCATCAGTTCCCGGCCGGCCAGAAAATTGAAGTACTGGTCCGAGCCGCCCATCTCCACGTCGGCCTCCAGGTGCACCGAGTCGTAGGCCACCATCACCGGGTAGAGGAACTCGTGGACCCCGATGGCCGTCTCGCTTTTAAAACGCTTGGAGAAATCGTCGCGCTCCAGCATCCGGGCCACGGTGAAGGCCGAGGTCAGCCTGAGGATTTCGGCCATGCAGAGTTTTCCCAGCCAGTCGTTGTTGTAGACCACCCGCGTCTTTTCCCTGTCCAGCAGCAGGTAGACCTGCTCCATATAGGTCTTGGCGTTCTCTTTTACCTGCCCCTTGGACAGAGGTTTTCTGGTCTCGGACTTGCCGGTGGGGTCGCCGATGCGGGCGGTGAAGTCGCCGATGACGAAGATCACCTGATGGCCCAGGTCCTGGAACTCCTTGAGCTTTCGGAAGCAAACGGCGTGGCCCAGGTGCAGGTCCGGCGCCGAGGGATCGGCCCCGTACTTGACCTTGAGGGGTTTGTTCTTCTTGATGGACCGCTCCAGCTTCCGCATCAGGAGGTCCTCGGGCACTAAGTGCACCGTGCCCCGCTTGATGATGTCAAATTGTTCTTTGGCGTTCTTCATATTTCTCTGTGTATTATCTCTCACAAAGACGCGAAGACACGGAAATTGAATCAAATTGGGGGATTATCCGGAAAGTTTTCTTGGTGCCTTTGTGTCTTTGTGAGATGTTTAATCTACTCTCTGCTCAAGGGCCGGCTTGCCCTTCAGCGCCTGCCTCCGGCCCACTATCCTGGAGAAATCGTTGAACAGGGTGTAGGCCACCAACAGCAGCAGCAGGGTCACCCCCACCTGTTGGATGGCCGCCTGGACCTTGCCCGGCAGCGGTCTTTTCCGCAGACCCTCCAGCAGCGAAAAGAAGATGACCCCTCCGTCAAGCACCGGCAATGGCAGCAGGTTAAGGACGAACAGGCTGATAGAAAGCACCGCCATCAACTGCATCAGGTCGGACAGCCCCTTCTTGGCCGACTGCCCGGCCATCTGCCCTATCATCACGAAGCCGCCCAACTGCTGGGAGGCGGCCTTGGGCCTGGTGATCAGCTGTCCCAGGAAACCGTAGGTTCGAACCATGGAGCTGACGGTATTGGCTGCCCCCAACAAAATCGCTTGGTGAACCGGCCACCTGACCGTGTAGCTGCCGTAGGACGGCGGCGAGATGCCGATGACCCCCACCGTGCCCTGCCCCGGCATCTGCTGCGGCATGGGGGTGACGACGATGGCGAGCGTGTCCGAACCGCGTTTGACTTGAAGCCTTATCGTCTTCTCCGGGCTGGCGTAAATGACGGTCCGCATTTCGTCCCAGGTGGCCACCGGCTTTCCGTCGATAGAGAGGACCACATCCCCCTTCTGCATTCCGGCTTGGTAGGCCGGCGCTCCGGGCATCACCTCGCCCAGCTCCGGCTCGATGGCCGGGCCGGTGCCGGCCAAAAAGTCTTCCTTATTGGCTGAAGGGACCATTGCTGTAAACCGGGTACCGCGGCGAGACAGCATCAGAGCCAGGCTATCGGCAACCGCTCCCTTGGACTCTTGCGGCCAAAACTCGCTCAGCTGGTGCCAGGTTTTAACCGGCCGGCCCTGCAGGGAGACGATGTGATCGCCCGGCAGTATGCCGACCTTGTCCGCCAGGCTTCCCTTTTCCACCAAGCCGACCATCGGGGCAAAATCCGGAAGCCGGACGCCGATGACCCCCACCAGACAGAGAAGCAGGAAGGCGGTGACCAGGTTGGCCCCGGGGCCGGCAAAGGCCATCAACACCCGGCCCCACCAGGGCGCGGCCATGTAGTCGCCCGGCTTGGCGGCATAACCCTCGTCGAAGGCCTCCTCGCCGGCCATCTTGACGTAGCCGCCGAAGGGCACTGCCGAGATCTTATAAAGCGTTTCCCCCCGCTTGAAGCCGATCAGCTTGGGCCCGAAACCCAAGGAGAAGGTCAGTACTTTTATCCCTATCTTGCGGGCCGCCCAAAAGTGGCCCAGCTCGTGGACGAAGATGAGGATGCCCAGGACGAAGGCGGTGGCCAGAATGGTGATCGACATTTTTCTTTACAATACTAATGTTGGGTTATTTGATTTCGATCTGCATCCCCAACTCCGGCTGGCGCACCGTCTCCCCCTGGTACTCCCGGTAAGTGTAGGCCAGTTTGAACTCGGCGCTAAGCCGTTTGGCGTAGGCATATCGGACCAGCAGGGCGTCGCGGCGGCCGGACCCGAACAGCGGGTGGAAGGAGCCGGTGCTTTTCAATTCCGGTTCGTTTTGGTAGATGGCGGCACCGTAGCTGTCGGTGCGGAAAAACGAACTCTGGGCGCACATGTACAGCCCGGATCGTTCTTTCCAGCCTACTCCGGCCGAAAGCATTTCACCCTTCTCCCCGCCCCCTCCGGATGCAGGCTGAAAACGGCTGGCGGCGTAATCGCTGGAAACGATCCAGCCTCCGGCCATCGTCCAATCCAGCATAATTTTGGTTAAAGAATATCTTTCCCGGCCCAAAAGAATTTCCTCTTCCGATTGACAGGGCTTTTCTGCCTCCTTCAGCCTGAAACGGCAACCGGCATTAAGATGGTTTATTATATCATTATCGACCTTCAAATCCAATAGGAAACCGCCGTGCCCCTTATCAACGGCGGCCGAAGCCGACCAAGGCCGGTACCAGTGGAAAAGCGTGGAAAGGGATGTCCGGAGCGGCAGCGATGATTTTTGGAAGACGGCCGCTCCCTGCTCGTCGCTTCCCCCATAGCGTTCGTAGGCATTGAACCTGGGGGAACGGTAGCCAGGTTGGTAAAAGTACGCCAGAAGTGAGGCCTCGGTTCCCCAGGCCCTAGCCCCGGCCAGCGCGCTTAAGGCTCCGGCTTTTTGCTCGGTGGCAGCCAGCTCGAACGATACATAGCCCGGACTTCCGGCCAGGCCTCCGGAAAGACTGGCGCCGGACTTGATTGAAAGCGATTCGGCAAAGGGAGGGTCGTAATCGCAGGCATAGGCCGCGGCTCCCATCCATCCTAGGCTGATCGGCTCCCAACCAAGGTAAAGGACGCCCATCTGCTCTGAGGCGTTGTGCTTCCTGGCCAGCTCTTGGTCGGTCCGATGGTAGCCGTCCTGGTAGATGTGCCATAGCGTGCCGGTACTGTCGATGCGGCCGTCTATCCGGCGCTGCGAAGCGGCGACCAGCATCCTGAAGCTTCCCAGGCGGCCCCAGGCCGCCCCGCCGCGCAGGGCCGACCATTCGCTGCTGGAAGTATGGATGGCGGCCGCGGCCGGTACCGCCGTTTTGGGGAAACATCCTGGATAAAGAAACCTGGGGCCGGTTCCGCCAAAGATCAGCCCCAGTCCTATCCTGATCTGAAAGTCGCCGGCCAGCAGTTGGAACCTTCCCCGCGGATCCCGGTATCCGGCCGCGCCGGACCAGAAATCAAGCCAGTTGCTCTCCCCCCTGTCCTTCTGGGTTTGAAGAAAGGCCGACCAGCCGTCAGGCTTCCAACGTTCTAAGCGTTGCCGGTGGCTCCAAGGCTCCGACTCCGAAACCGCCTGAGCCGGCCATGATCTCTGCCAAAGGGATGATAGTGAAGGCCGAACGGGAGAGCCTGGTCTGCCTTCAATATAAATATAGGGTAATATCTTTTTCCAGGTGTCCTGATCGATGATCCCCTCTGTTGCCAGCCGGGAGGGGTCGGAGGCCGGTCTGCCCTTTAGGTACTGGTGGAGGCGCAGGGCCTGGGCCGGGCTCAGCCAGGGGATGAGCATCAGTTCCTCGGCCGTGGCCCGGTTCAAATTGATGGGGTTGTCCTGCAGGTAGCTCAGCAACTCGGCCAGATCCTCGGATTCGGTCTCAGCCTCCAACTCCGGAAGCTCTTGGCATGTGGCGACGGCCGGGGGGACGGTAATTAAAAGAAAACCGATGGCCGACCAAGCAAATAAAACTTTTTCAACCCTATTCGAAACCAGCATTTCTTACATCCCTGCTGCCGGCAAATCCGATCCTCACCCGGCGGCCGATAGATAGACGCCGCACAGTATCAGAAGTCCGCCGGCGATTTCCCCGAGGGTCGGGGCCTGTCCCAGCACCAAGAAGGCCAGCACCGTGGCTCCGATGGGCTCGGCCACGATCATCATGGCTATCTTGGAGGCCGGTAAATACTTAAGCCCCCAATTGAAGAGGGTGTGGCCCAAAATCTGCGGCCCCAGGGCCAGTCCCAGGAACAGGATCCATGTCCTGGGATCAAAGCCCCACAAACTCTGGCCCCAAATCAGGCAACCGGCAAAAAGCAGGGCCGAGGTGGAGGTATAGCAGACCGTGGCATAGGGGACGATGTCCAATTTCGGCCTCAGTCTGCGCCCGATCAAAAGATAGAGGGAGGCCATCAGGGCCCCGCCCAGGGCCAGCAGATTTCCCTTCATGGCCGGACCGCCCGTCTGCAGGGCGCCGCCTCCGATAAGGGCCCCGCCGGCGATCACCAGGACCACGGCCGCCGCCAGCTTAAGCCCCACCCGCTCGCCCAGAAGGATCCAGCCTAAAATCCCCACGAACAGCGGGTTGAGGGTCACCAGCACCACCGAACTGGCCACGTTGGTGTATTCCAGAGAATAGAGCCAAAAGCCAAAATGCAGCGCCAGAAACAAACCGGCCAGCAATGCTCCGCCGATCTTTTTTCTGTCCAGCTCCCGCCACGACCTTCTATAGAGGAAGACCGGCCACAACGCCAGGCTGGCCAAGGACAAGCGGTAAAAGGCCACGGCCAGCGGCCCGGCCTGGCAGAGCTTGATCATGACCGCGGCGCTGGAGATGGAGACGATCCCCACGGCCATAAGCGGCCAAAAATTCCTGGGCCTTTCCATATTTACAAGAGAAGGATGGCCTCCAGCCATCCCCCTTCGTCTTTATCAGAAAAACAGCAATCCATGCATGAATGATCCATTAATAGAAATTGACCGTTATTGTTTCTGTCTCTTCAGGCTGGATATCTATTGTCTTGGATCTATTGCTTTCCTGGGTTCCCCGTGAAATACCCGTCCATCACTGACCCACCAGGCGGTCGTAATGCTCCTGGGCCCCCTTGTAATCTGGTTCCAGCTCCAGCAGTTTTTCGAAGGCGTCCCGCGCTCCCTCCAGGTCGTTGATGGTCTCCAAGGCTATTCCCAGGTTGAAGCGGGCGTCGGCATTCTTGGGATCCAGTTCCACCGCCTTTCGGTATTCGGCCACCGCCTGGTCGTATTTTTGATTGAGATAGTAGAACTTTCCCAGCTCCACCAGTTTCATAGCATCCTTTTTTCGGTCGCCCACGGCGCTCACAGCCCCCTCACTTTCTGGATGTCTTCGTATCGGCCGATGATGATCAGCACGTCGCCCTGGCTGATCCTTTCTTCGGCCTGGGGTTTGATGATGATCTCCTCTTTGATCTCCGTCTCCCCGTCCTGGCGGATGGCGGGCACCTTGCGCTTGATGGCCACAACCGAGACATTGAACTCGTCGTCCAGGTCCAGCTCGGCCATGGTTTTCCTCCAGAACCGCTTAGGGGCCACCAGCTCCATGATGCCGTGATTGTCCGAAATCTCGGTGTAATCCCGGACATTGGGCGAAGCCAGGCTTTCGGCGATGCGCTCCCCCATGTCCCTCTCCGGAAAAATTACCCGGTCGGCGCCCACCTTCTTGAGGATGGTGCCGTGCATATCGCTGACCGCCTTGGCCACGATTTCTTTGACCCCCATTTCTTTAAGGATTAGGACCACCGATATCGAAGCCTCGATGTCCTGTCCGGTGGAGACGATGGCCACGTCCACCTCCTTGAGGCCTAGGGCCGAAAGGCTCTTCTCGTCCACCGCATCCAGGGCTATGGCCTGGGCCACCTGATCCGATATTTCGGTTATCCGGTCCGGGTCCTTGTCGATGGCTATGACCTCGCCGCCCTTCTGGGCTAGGGACCGGGCCACGCTGGCGCCGAACTGTCCCAGCCCGATTACCGCGAATTGCCTCATAGGTCGTCTTTTACCATTTATTAATTTTATAGACCAGCCCTATTGCAAATTTCCATCGGTCTTCGGTTTGGCCCCCGGCGGTCAGCCTATCAGCACCCGGCCTTCAGGATAGTCGAACGGCTGATCCCGCCGCCGCCAGACCACGGCCGTGCCCAGGGTCATCGGACCCACCCGGCCGGCAAACATGGTCAGGATAATAAGCAGTTTCCCCCAGTGGTTGAAGTCGTGCGCCAGGCTGCAGGCCGGATCGATGGCCGAGCCGGTGGACAGGCCGACCGTGCCGAAGGCCGAGACCACCTCGAACAGCACCGGCAGCATGCGGTCGGCGGTCAGGGTCCGCATTTCGGCCCTCAGCAGCAGCAGGGCCACCAGCACCACCAGCATGGCGGCCATGAAGGCCAGCACATAGGAGCGGTTGATGGACTCGGTCGATATCCGCGACTTGAGGAAATTGACCTTGCTCCTTCCGGAGAGAGTGGCCCAGACCGAGGCCATGATTACTCCGAAGGCGGTGGTCTTGATCCCCCCGCCGGTGCCCCCGGGCGAGGCCCCGATGAACATGAATATCATCATCAGCATCAAGGTGGGAAAGCACATCCGCCCGATGTCGACGGTGTTGAAGCCGGCCGTTCTCGGAGTCACCGACTGGAAAAGAGCCGCCAGCCACTTGGCGTTTTCGGGCAGCCCCCTCAGGGTATGGTGGCGCTCCAGGAAGTAGATGAACAGGGTGCCGGACAAAATCAGCAGGCCGGTTATCATCAGCACCATTTTGGTATGAACCGTCAAGCGCCTTTCCGACTTTTGGATCCTGGTCTTGTACAGGTCGCTGATGACGATGAATCCCAGTCCGCCGGAGATCACTAAGGTGCAGACGGTAAGGTTGACAACCGGATCGGCGACGAACCCGGATAGGTTGTTGGAGAAGAGGCTGAATCCGGCATTGCAGAATGCGGACACCGAGTGGAAGACGCCCAGGGCGGCTGCGCGCAGCAGGGTCAAACCCTGGCGCTGCCAGTGCAGCGTCAAGACCGCCGCCCCGGCCAGCTCCAGCACCGCAGTCACTTTGAGTATCCTCAGGGCAAAGCTGGCCAGTCCCTCCAGCGTCAGGACGTTGTAGGCTTCGCGGATCATAAGCCTCTCCTTGAGCGAGATCCTCCGGCCCACCAGCAGAGAGAGAACGGTGGCGATCGACATGTAGCCCAGGCCTCCGATCTGGATGAGAGCCAGGATGACGGCCTGGCCGGCCGGAGTGAAGTCCCGCGGCGTGTCGCGGACGATCAAACCGGTGACGCAGACCGCCGAGGAGGCGGTGAAAAGGGCGTCCATATAGCTGCAGGGGTTTTCCCGGGGCGAGGAAAAGGGCAGCCACAGAAGAATGGAGCCGCTTAAGATAGCGATAAGGTAACCCAGCACCAGGATCCGGGCCGGGGTGATCTCCACCTGGAAAAGACGGCGGTAGATCTTAGGCCTCGGCTTCATCCCTCGGCCTTCTTCAACAGCTTGTAGATCTCCTTGGCGTCCGGTGCCTGTAGCATCTGGGCCACCAGATTCGGAGCTTTCACCAGCTTGGCTATCTCGGCCAGGGCGGCCAGGTGTTTGACCCTCTCCTCCTGGGGTATCAACAGCAGGAAGAAAAGCCTCACCGGCTGGCCGTCAAGGGAGTTGAAATCTATACCCCGGTGCGACCGCCCCATCACCAGCACCATCTCTTTGACCAGCGGATGCCGGGTGTGGGGTATGGCCACCGCCTCGCCGATGCCGGTGGTGCCCAAAGACTCCCGGTGCACCAGCTCGCCCAGGATCTCGTCCTCGCCCTGGCGGATGATGCTCTGGCCCACCTTGGCCCCAATGCCGGGCACCATCTGCTCTATCTGTTCGGCCGCCTGATGGGAGGCGATGCGGTCCGAGCAAAAGGCCCGGGCCAGCATCTCCCGCAGGGCTTCCGTGGATTCGGTCGCCGCCAGCGAGACGATGATGAGCGAAGGCTCGGTCAGGCTGGAAAGTTTGAGGGGCATATCTTAAATAGGGCACCGGCCTTAGCCCATGCCCTATGGATCATCTGCTTTCTGTTGGCGGTTGCTTCCTTTATATAATGAGGCCGCTCCGTTGCATTAACGAAACGACCCACATTGTCATTATATCAATTATAACAAGGCCTTGTCAAGCGCTGCAGCCGTCAGTCGGATTCCTTTTTGGATTTGTCCCGCCTGCCGGTTTTCGATTATGGCGTGCCCGGTTCACGGCGCATCAGGCTGTTCTTTCTACATTGCGGGTCTTCGATCTTAGGATGATCTTGGTTGAAGTGCAATCCCCGCGATTCCTCCCTGGCGGTGGCGCAGGCGATCACCAGCCTGGCCACCGTCGAGATGTTGCGCAATTCGGCCAGCTCCTCTGTCACCCGGTAGCGCCAGTAATAGTCCCGGATCTCCTGTTCGATGACCGCCAGCCTCTGTCCGGCCCGCCGCAGCCTTTCGTCGCTGCGCACCACGCCGACATAATCGGCCATCAGCGACCTGATGCTCTGACGGTTGTGGCTGACCACCACCTTCTCCCGGCTGGGTACCGAGCCCACGTAATCCCATCCCGGCAGAGACCCTGGAGCCTTTCCTTCATCCAGAGCCGACTTGGCGGCCCGGTGGGCGAAGACCAAGGCTTCCAGGAGGGAGTTAGAGGCCAGGCGGTTGGCCCCGTGGACGCCAGTGCAGGCCGTCTCCCCGGCGGCATAGAGGCTTGGGATGTCGGTGCGGCCCCAGAGATCGGTCAACACCCCTCCGCAGATGTAATGGGCGGCCGGAACCACCGGAATCCTCTGGCTTTCCAGTTCAATCCCCCTCTCAGCGCACCCCTGGACGATGTTGGGAAAGCGCTCGCGAAACCTCGCCAACCCTATGGATGAGATGTCAAGGTAAACGCAGGGATCGCCCGAGGCCTTGAGCTCGGAGTCGATGGCCCGGGCCACCACGTCGCGGGGAGCCATTTCCCTCCGATCATGATAGTCGGCCATAAAGGCCCTCCCCTCCCGGGTGCGCAGTATCCCGCCCTCGCCGCGGACCGCCTCGGAAATGAGGAAAGCCCGGCCGCTTTTATCCGGTTGGGGCTGATAGAGGGAAGTAGGGTGGAACTGGACGAACTCCATGTTGGCCACCGTGGCCCCGGCCCGGTAGGCCATGGCTATGCCGTCTCCGGTGGCAATGGGCGGATTGGTGGTATGGAGGTAGGCCTGGCCCATACCACCGGTGGCCAGCAGGGTGCAGCCGGCGGCCTGGGTTTCCATCTCCTGGGAAGACAGGTTGAGCACATAGGCGCCCAGACAGCGAGCCGCGCCCCCGGAGCGCTCCACCACCAACTCCACGGCCAGATGATGTTCCAGGATTTTTATTTTGGGATGGGCCCTGACCCGTTCCACCAGAACCCGTTCGATTTCCCGTCCGGTGTAATCCCGGGCATGGACTATGCGCCGGTGCGAGTGCCCTCCCTCCTGCCCCAAGTCGAAGTCGCCGTCAGGCCGCAGACTGAACCCCACCCCCATCTCGAAAAGCTGACGCACCAAGTCCGGCCCTTCGGCGGCCATAACCTCCACCGCCTCGGGGTTAGAAAGCCCGCATCCTGCCCTGATGGTATCCTCGACATGGGAGCGGACGTCGTCGTCCGGGCCCACCACCGCCGCCACCCCGCCCTGGGCCAGGTTGGTGTTGCTGTCGGTCTCAGCCTTCTTGGTGATGACGGCCACCGTCCCCTGCTCGGCCGTTTTCAGAGCGAAAGACAGCCCGGCGATGCCGGAGCCGATGACCAGGAAGTCGGATGAAGGCATGGTTTGCCTTTTTAAAAGCGCTTTGTCCGTCCGTTTGGTTTTTATCGATCTCAGAAGCGCAGCAGTATTTTCCAATACCAATATACCGCCGGGGCGGCGAACATTAGGCTGTCGAACCGGTCTAGCACCCCGCCATGTCCCGGCAGCAGGGAACCCGAGTCCTTGAGCCCGGCCGCCCGCTTCAGCTTGGATTCCACCAGGTCGCCCAAGGTGCCCAAGGCCGTTATCAACAGGGCCAGGACCAGGGCCTGGCCCGTTCCGATGCCCAGACGCCACCACCCGGCCAGGCCTACGGCTGCCAGCGCCGTCACCGCCGCTCCCCCCAGCAGGCCTTCCACCGTCTTGTTGGGGCTGACGTCCGGTGCCAGCTTGTGTTTTCCGAAAAGCAGTCCGCTGAAATAAGCGCCGGTGTCTCCCAGCCACACCAGGGCCATGATCCATACCAGGAAAAGGAAACCTTTGTCCGCCCCGCTTCTATGGATCATAAGCGAAAGATAACCTCTGGTCGGCTCCATCTCCCGAATCAAGATGAGATGCCCCAGCAGTCCGGGAACGTAGAACAGACCAAGCAGGACGGCTCCGGCGGATTTCAGCGGCTGGCTGTCGCCGGAGGTGACCAGCATCAAGCCCATCAGCACCATCAGCCAGGCGGCCGCAGCCGCAGGCGGGAATATGGGAAGCCGGAAGAAAAGCAGGATCAACAGGACACCGGAGGCCCCCCACAGCCAGATGGGCTCTCGCCAATCGGCCCCGGCCAGGCGACCATATTCCCGATATCCCAAAAGGGACAGGGCCAGCACCAGGAAGAACAGCCACCAGCCGCCCAGCCAGGCGGCCCCGACCATTAGCGGGATGCCGGCCGCCGCCACCGCCACCCGCACCCCCAGGGTGTTGAACCTTTCCTCTCTACGGTCCGGCTTTCTGCTTTCCTTATCGGCAGTTAAATTCATGCTTTTCTGGCTTCATTATGTAAGAACGGCTATAGCCTTCCGAAGCGCCGCTCCCGACTGCCAAAGTCCTCGATGGCTTTAAGCAGCTCTTGGCGATCGAAATCGGGCCAAAGAATTTTGGTGAAGTAAAGTTCCGAATAGGCGCTCTCCCAAATAAGAAAGTTTGACAATCGGTGCTCTCCTGATGTCCTGATGATCAGATCCGGATCCGGTATCTCCGGATGATAGAGGCTGCGGGACACCGTCGCCTCGTCAATCTGTTCCGGCTTCAGCCGGCCCTCGGCCACTTCGGCCGCCAATGACTTGAAGGCGTCCACCAACTCGGCCCGCCCCCCGTAAGACAGGGCCAGGTTCAGCACCAGACCTCGGTTGCCGGCCGTCCTGGCTATCCCCTGTCGCAAAAGCCTTTGGGCGGTGGGCTCGATGTCCTCCAGCCGGCCGCTGACCACCACCTTCACCCCCTTGGCATCCAGCTCGTCTATCTCTCTGACCACGCTCTCGGACAAAAGGCGCATCAGCCCCCGAACCTCGGTCTTGGGTCTCATCCAGTTCTCCACCGAGAAGGCATAAATGGTTAGGTATTTGATCCCCAACTCGCCGCAGGCGGTCACGATTTTCTTGACCGCCCTGACCCCGGCCCGGTGTCCGGCCAGGCGGGGCAGACCCCGCTTTTTTGCCCAGCGCCCGTTGCCGTCCATGATGATGGCCAGGTGCTCCGGCATGACGGAAGAGCTCGCGGCATCCTGTCTTATCCTGTTTATTGATCGCTTGTCCGGCATATGATAAAAGCGCTACCCCTCACCGGCCCAGGTAGATATTCCGGCCGGTCGGAGCGCGCCCCTTGAAAATCGTTTTTGCTGTCAGCTTTCTTTGATGGCGTTGACCGGACAGCTGTCCACGCAGGCGCCGCAATCCACGCAGTCGTCGGTTATCTCGTAGCGATCCTCGCCCTCGATGATGGCCCCGTTGGGGCAGGAATCCACGCAGCTGCCGCAGGAGACGCAGTCCTCGGTGATGACGTATGGCATGGCCCTCTCCTATACCTCCATGATCTCTTTTTCCTTCTTGGCCAGTATCTCGTCCAGTCCCTTGATGGCTTTGTCGGTCAGCTCCTGGGTCTTCTCCAGCGCCTTCTTGGACTCGTCCTCGGAGATCTTTTTGTCCTTCTCCAGCTTCTTGATGTCGTCGTTGGCCTCGCGCCTGATATTGCGCACCGCCACCTTCTGGTCTTCGGCCATCTTCTTGACCACCTTGGAAAGCTCCCGGCGCCGCTCCTCGGTCAGGGTGGGAATGGGCAGGCGGATCACCCGGCCGTCGTTCATCGGCGTCAGCCCCAGCTCGGACTTGAGGATGGCCTTCTCGATCTCGGGCAGGGCGTTTTTATCCCAGGGCTGGATCACCAACAGCCGCGGCTCGGGCACCGAGACTCCGGCCACCTGGTTCAGCGGCACCAGGGCTCCGTAGCTCTGGACCTTGACTCCCTCCAGCAGGGCCGGGTTGGCCCGGCCGGTGCGGATGCCGGCGAACTCGGCCTTGAGGGCCTCGGCCGCCTTGGACATCTTTCTCTCCATCTCCTGATAGACCTGGTTCAGCATCTGACTACTCCTTGACGATGGTACCCAACGGCTCGCCCAATATTATACGCTTCAGGGTGCCAGGCGAGGTGAGGTCGAAAACCACAATCGGCATTCGGTTCTCCATGCACAGGGAGACGGCGGTGGCGTCCATCACCCCCAGCTTCTGGGCCAGCACCTGTCCGTAGCTCAGCTGGGAGTACCTTTTGGCCTCCTTGTTGGCCATGGGGTCGGAGTCGTAAACGCCGTCCACCTTAGTGCCCTTGAGCAAGGCCTCGGCCCCGATCTCCACCGCCCTTAGGGCGGCGGCGGTATCGGTGGAGAAATAGGGGTTGCCGGTGCCGGCGGCCATGATCACCACCCGCCCCTTGTCCAGGTGGCGCAGGGCCCGGCGCCTGATGTAGGGCTCGGCGAACTTGGGCATGTCGGCGGCGCTCATCACCCTGGTCTGGCAGTTTTGAGATTCCAGCACGCTCTGCAAAGCCAGGGAGTTGATGACCGTCCCCAGCATGCCCATCTGATCCGCGGCTACCCGGGCAATGCCGTTATCCCCGATCCTGGCCCCGCGTATCAGGTTGCCCCCGCCCACCACGATGCCTATGGAAAGACCCAGCCCCTGTATCGAAAGCACCTCGTCGGCCACCGCTCGGAGGGCGGCCGTCTCCACCCCTCGTCCGTCAGTTCCCCCCAGGGCCTCGCCTGACAGCTTGAGGAGCACGCGCTTATATATCGGGGCTGGGTCTGCCATTTTGTTCTGATGCTGAATGCCGGATTGTGAAATCCGGCGGAAAAGGCCGGCCGACTATTCCCCCAGACGAAAACGGACGAATTGCACCTGGCCCAGCGGACCTCTGTATATTTCCTTGGCGGCCGTTTCCACCGTTTTGGCCGGATCCTTGATGTAGGCCTGGTCCATAAGACAGACCTCGGAGTAATATTTCTTTATCTTTCCGGCCACGATATTCTCTACCACCTTTTCCGGTTTGCCCGAGCCGCGCACCTGCTCCCGATAGATATCCTTTTCCTTTTCCAAAGCCTCGGCCGGCACCTGATCCTTGGTAACGTAGAGGGGGGAGGCCGCCGCCACCTGCATGGCCAGCTCCTTGGCCAAAGCGCGCAACTCCGGTCCGTCCTCTCCGTCGACCTTGATGAGCACCCCCATCTTGCCGCCCAGGTGAATGTAGCTTTCCACCACCCCTTTGGAGGCGGTAAGTTTTGAACCCCGCCTGAACTTGATGTTCTCGCCCATCTTGGCGATGGCCTCTTTGATTTCCGCCAGCCTGTTCTCGGGCAGCCTGTCGGCCGGGATCTCGCCGTCCGGCTCCATAAGCGCCCAGCCGGCCAGGGAGGCGGCCAGGGCCTTGAACTGATCGGTCTTGGCCACGAAGTCGGTCTCGCAATTTAGCTCGATGATGGCTCCCGACTTGCGGTCGGGGGAGATGGCGGATTCAACTGCTCCGTCTCCGGTGGCCCGACCCGCCTTCTTCTCGGCCGTGGCCACTCCCTTTTTGCGCAGGTATTCCACTGCGGCCTCGATGCTGCCCCCGCTGGCGGCCAAGGCCTCCTTGCAGGCCATCATTCCGGCTCCGGTTTTGTCCCTTAAGGTCTTTATATCCTCGACAGTGAACGGCATCTTCTTGATATCTCCTATCCCCAGTAGCAGCTTTCAAACAGTTTCAGATACTCCGGCAAATTTCTCCCAGGAAGGCGGGTGGCTCGGATACCTGAATCCGTATGTTTTCATTGTTCCTTGGGCGTTTCCTTGACCGGCGGTTTGGCATCGGGCTTGGCCGTCCCCCGGGAAGGCCTCGGCCCCGACGGCCTGGGTCCCCGCGGCGATGCCGGCCGGTCGCTTCCTCGCCTTGGCCCCCGGTCACCGCCTCCCCGCCTGGGTTCGCCCCTTCCGGCCGAGGTCCGGGGCTTGTGATCGGTCAGGTGCCTCACCGGACGGCCCGGGGCGCCTTCGCCCCCGGCCTGCTGTGCCTGCTGGGCGGCCTCCTGCTCCTTCTGGTATTTGGCCCGTCCCTCCAGCACGGCCTCGGTCACCAGGTAGGAGATGAGCTTGATGGAGCGCAGGGCGTCGTCATTGGCCGGAATGGGGAAGTTTATCGGGTCGGGATCGATGTTGGTGTCCACCATGGCCACCACCGGGATGTCCAGCTTCCGGGCCTCGTCGATGGCCAGCTTCTCCTTCTTGCAGTCCACAACAAATATCATGGCCGGCAGCCGATACATGTTCTTGACCCCGCGCAGCACCTTGTCCATCTTGGCGCGTTCATGTTCCAGCCTCAGGGCCTCCTTCTTGGTGTAGCCCTGGTAGCCGCCCTCAGCCATCTTCTCCAAATCCTTCAGGCGCCGCACGCTCTTCTGGATGGTGGCGAAGTTGGTCAGCATCCCGCCCAGCCAGCGCTCGTTGACGTGGTGCATGCCGCAGCGGTCGGCCTCTTCCTTAATAAGATCGGCCGCCTGGCGCTTGGTGCCGACGAACAGGAACTCCCCCCCCTCCTCGGCCGTTTTGCGCACCTGGGCCAGGGCCGTGTCCAGGCACTGCATGGTCTTGTGCAGGTCGATGATGTGGATGCCCTCGCGCTCATCGAAGATGAACTTCTTCATCTTTGGGTTCCAGCGAGGCGCCTGGTGCCCGAAGTGGACCCCGGCCTCCAGCAGATCCTTGATGGTGTAGGTTACCAAGTGACCGAACCTCCTTAGTTTCTTTGGTTTTCCCCCGGAAGGCTTTTAAGCCTTTTTCCGGAGCCTCCGCCCGCAGCCGCCGGGATCCCCGTCTTCAGGGACACCTCCGGAGGCATTTGCTCCGGGCGTGTGAAATGTGGTTATATCGTTGCCTGGTATGCCTGGAACCCAATATTCGTCCGCCATTTCGAGTTTTGAAATCGGGCATTGGAATTTCCGCTCTTTGGCTTTAAAGCCAAAGATTGGCTTTTTAACGTTTGGAGAACTGGAACCGCTTCCTGGCCTTCTTCTGTCCGTACTTTTTGCGCTCCTTCTCCCTGGGATCCCGGGTCAGCAGCCCGGCCGACTTCAGGGCCGGCCTGACTCCCTCCTGGGCTAATAGTAACGCCCGCGAGATCCCCAGCTTCACCGCCCCGGCTTGGCCGGCGATGCCGCCGCCCTCGACCTTGGCCCAGACATCGTATTTGCCCAGCCCGCCCACCAGCTCCAGCGGCTGTTTGACCAGCATCACCAGGGTCGGCCGGCAGAAATAATCCTCGCAGGTGCGGTTGTTGACCGTGAATCTGCCCTGGCCCGGGCTCAGTTTAACCTGGGCCACCGATGACTTGCGTCTGCCCGTGGCCCTAAACAGCTGTTCGGTCATTCCTTCTCCTTGTATCCTTGGGATGGTTTTTGTTTCGTCTTTGGAACTAGACCTCCAGGGGCTTGGGTCCCTGGGCAGCGTGGGGATGCTCCGGCCCGGCGTAAACGTGCAGCTTCCGCAGGCTCAACCGGCCCAGGTTGGTCTTGGGCATCATCCCCTTGACCGTCATCCTCAGTGCCTGCGAGGGCCTTTGGGCCAGCAGCTTTCCATAATCGATGGTCCTCAGCCCGCTCTGGTGCCCGCTGTGGCGGTAGGCTCGTTTGGTTGCCGCCTTCCTGCCGGTCAGTTTGATCTGTTTGGCATTGACCACCACCACATGGTCCCCGCAGTCCACGTTGGGGGTGAACTGGGGCTTGCCCTTGCCCTGCAACAGCCAGGCCACTTTGGTGGCCAGCCGGCCCAGCGATTTGTCCTTGGCGTCCACCAAGTGCCAGCGGTGTTCGATGTCGCCCTTCTTGGCAACGTAGCTCCTCATCCTGTCCTCCCGAAATGCGACTAAAAAGCCCTCAAACCTCTTGAGGGCTTGTGAAAAACCCAGAAGCGATGTAAGTATAACCCAAAAAATAATTTCCTGTCAAGAGGCCGGGTGATTTTTCTGCGTCGCTGCAATGACCCCGCCGCCCAGCACCAGGTCGCCCCGATAGAAAACAGCCGACTGCCCCGGGGTCACCGCCCTCTGCGGTTCGTCGAATACGGCTTCGGCCCTATTTCCGGATAGCATTTTGACCACAGCCCCGGCCCCGGGATGCCGGTGGCGTATCCTGACCGTGCATCGGACCGCCCGTTGCGGCTGTTTGACAATCCAGTTGACGTCTTCGACCAAACATCCGGCCGAGCGCAACAGGATGTCGTCGCCCACGGTGACCAGGTTTTTTACCGGGTCTGTCTTCAAAACGTACTGGGGCCGCCCCAGGGCAATTCCCAACCCCTCCCTCTGGCCGATGGTATAACAGGCTATGCCTCGGTGACGGCCCAGGACCTTTCCTTCGATATCGACGATGTCTCCCGGTACCTGGAGAAAACGTTCCTGGAGAAATTCTGAATAAGAGCCGCTGATGAAGCAGATCTCCTGGCTCTCCGGCCGGCCGGCGGCGACCAGCCCCAGCTCTTTGGCCTTTTCCCTCACCCGGGACTTGGTCATCCCTCCTAGGGGAAAGATGACGCGCCCCAGCTGCTTGCTGGTAAGCGCCCACAGGAAATAGGACTGGTCCTTCCGTTCGTCGGCCCCCCGAGCCAGAACCGGCCGCCCCTGCTGCCTGACTATCCGGGCATAGTGTCCGGTGGCCAGGGACTCGCATCCCAGCGATCGGGCTTTATCCAGAAGGAATCCGAACTTGACGTGCCGATTGCATTCCACGCATGGGTTGGGAGTCCGGCCGTTTCTATACTCTTCCACAAAGCGGTCGATTACGGTTTTCCTGAATACCCGCCGGCAGTCAATGACGTAATGCGGGATACCCAGCCTGTCGGCCGCCTGCCTGGCCGATTCTATCGAGTCCAGGGAACAGCAGCTGCGTTCGTGGCCGGCCTCCTTGTGGCAGAACAGCCTCATGGTCAGTCCGACGACTTGGTGGCCCTTGCCTACCAGGAGGGCCGCCGCCAGGCTGCTGTCCACCCCGCCGCTCATGGCCACGGCGACGGGGCCTTTATCTGCTTTGCTTCTGATCATCTTCTTCGCTAAAAACAATCCCCTCTATTAAGAGGGGCAGGGGTGTGTTTGGTTTTTCACATGTCGGAACCTAGGACACACCCCTCAATCCCCTCTCGAGGGGGGATTGTTTCCAGTCCGCGGCAAACAGACATTCATTCCAGCGGCACCTCGTAGACGAAGATGTCCCTCAGCTCCCTGTTCCGGTCGTAGCACAAATGCAGCTTGCGCCCGGCCATGATGCGCTCGCGCCGGTACCGATTGAAGTAGACCAGGTGCAGGCCCCCACTGCCGTCTTCGAAGCAGCCCATTATCGTCCATCCCTCGCCAGATTCCCGGGCCGAGAACTGGCAGGCCGAGGCCAGCGAATCCAGCACCACCGGCCTTTCGGCGAAAAAGTTTCCCACTCGCACCGCCAGCAGGCTGTCCTTGCCGCCCGGTTCAATAAAATGCAGGCTTACTCTTGGCCTCTGGCAGGAGACCTCGCCGGAGAATCCTTCCAAAGGGTTCTTCTCGTTGTTCCGACATCCTAAAGCCAAAAAGGCAAAAGCGACCGCCAGAAGTGCTGGCCGCATCTTTACAGTACGCTTTTAAGCTTTCGGTAGGTTTGCGCTAGGCCCTCGGAGACGACCTTGGTTCCGGCCAGCACCGGCATGAAGTTGGTGTCCCCGTTCCAGCGCGGCACCAGGTGGAGATGGACGTGGTCCGCTATCCCGGCCCCGGCCGTCCGCCCCAGGTTGAAGCCCAGGTTGAACCCGTCCGGCCGCATGGTGGCGGCCATGGCCCTCTGGCAGCGTCGGGCCAGGTTCATCATCTCCAGGAGCTCAGAGTCGCTGAGCTTCCCCAGGTCTCCTATATGTCTGTAGGGAGCCACCATCAGATGCCCGTTGTTGTAGGGATATAGGTTCATGATGACGAAGGCCTCCCTCCCCCGGAGAAGAATCAGGTTCTTCGCATCGCCTTTTTGCTTCGGCTTGAGGCAGAAGATGCACCCCTTGTTTTTCTTCTGCTCCTCGCTCGTTATGTAGGCCATGCGCCAGGGGGCCCAGAGACGATTCATTCTTCTTTCCACGATAGACCCTTTCAGAACAGCTCCATCTGCTCCTTCTTGCCGCCCGCCGGCTTTTTGGGCTTCGGTCCGAAGAGCTCTATCTTCCCGTACTCCCCGTCGTAGCCCGGCTCTACGTGCACCTGGCCCCGGCGAACCGCGGCGATGCCCTGGGCCACCTTTTCCTGGGCCACCTCCAGGATCTCCGACTCCTTGGCATCCAGAAGCACCGTGAACTCGTTGCCGAACCGGGCCACCAGCTGGCGGTACTCGCGGCCTACGGTCTGGGTGCCCACCCCCATCTCCAGGGCGGCGGCGATGATCTCCTCCAGCGGCACCAGGCTGAAGTAGTCGATGGCGTTTTCCGGCCGCTCCCCGGCCCTACGGTCGGCCAGCTCCTCCACCCGGTGCAGTACTCCGGGGGAGAGCTTCCGTCCGCACTGGGGGCACTTGTTGCCGTGCTGGATCGCCTCCTTCGGCGTCAGCCTTTTCCCGCAGGCCCGGTGCCCGTCGTAATGGTACTTGCCCTCCTCGGGAAAGAACTCGATGGTGGCCTTGAGCCGCCTCGGGTCCTTCTCCTTCAGGGCCTCCCTGATTTCGGCATAGTCCAGCTCGCAGTCGAAGACCACCGCCTCCCGCCCCAGCTTGGACGGGCTGTGGGCGTCCGAGCAGGAGATCAGGGAAAAGCGGTCCAGCGCAGAAAGCCGCCAGTTCATGGGCGGGTCGGAGGACAACCCGGTCTCCAAAGCGAATATCCGGTCGGTGAACTCCTCGTAGCAGTCCTCGATCCGGTCGAAGCCCGAGCTGGAGCCGAAGACCGAGAAGTGCGGGGTCCAGGCGTGGGCCGGGATGAGCATGCAGTCCGGCGAGGCGTCGAAGACCAGCTCGGCCAGCCGCGAGGCATAGATGGGCAGTATCGGCCGGCCGTCGATGGACAGGTCCCCGAATTTCTTGAGCCTGGCCGAGACCTCCGAGGCCGCCTCCAGCGATGGAGCGGCGATGACGTGGTGCACCTTGCGGGTGCGGCCGTCCTTGGTGAAGATGGTGTTGACCTCGGCCGTTGGCATGAAGTGGACGCCCTTGTAGCGATAGAGCCCCTTGCCGTTCGGCTCCAGCTTGAAGCGCAGCTCCTTGAACCAGGCCGGGTGGGTGAAGTCGCCGGTGCCCAGCAGGTCCAGCCCCTTTATCCTGGCCCACTCGGTGATGTGCTCCAGGTCCATCTCCGGGCTGGTGGCCCGGCTGTATTTGGAGTGGATGTGGAGGTCGGCGATGAAGCTCATCTCAAGCCTTCGCGGTTATCATTATCCGGGGCGTGTCCGCCTCAGGTCTGACGAAGGTGCCGTGCTTGTAGACCTGGACCTCCCCGTATCCGGCCTGTTCCAGCAACGACTCTATCTCCTTCGCCTCGTAGCCTCGCTCCACGTGCACCTCCCTCAGCTTCCGGTAGCCGCCGCTGCCGTCGGGGCTGAATACCGTCAGCTCCATGCGGGCGGTGCGGTCGCAGGGCGCGTAGGAACTCCGCCAGATGGAGTGGACGTCGCCGTCCTGGCGTACCTTGGTGCCGTTGCCCCAGTTGGCCGAGAGGTCGTGGATGGTGTTCATGTCGAAGAGGAATATACCGCCAGATCTAAGGGCTTTTTTGACGCAGGAGAAGCAATCCACTAGATCCGATTCTTCTGTCAAATAATTGACGCTGTCGAACAGGCAGATGGCGGCGTCCAACGGTTCCTCCAGTTCGAACCGCCGCATGTCGCCCAGCCGCCAGTCGATCCTGGCCCTCTTGGCTTCGGCCTTGGAACGAGCCATCTCCAGCATCCGGTCGGACAGGTCAAGTCCGGTCATTCTGAACCCGGCCTCAGCCAGGAGCAGGGTAACCGTGCCGGTGCCGCAGGCCAGGTCCAGCAGCCTGGCCGGGGGGCCAATGCCCTGCTTGGAAAGTATCTCGGTTATATAGAATGCCCACCCCCGATAGTCAACCTCAGACATCAGGGCGTCGTAGACCGGGGCTATCTGGGAGTAGAGGGCGGGTTCCATTTTACTCATGTTCACCTAACCCTACCCCTTCCCCAGCGGGGAAGGGGATAGAGGGGTTAGGTAAGAGTCTCAGCAACTCCGGCCCAGTTCGAAGGCCTTTTTGTTCATGTCCACCGTCTTGGGCGGCACCCGGCGGGAGATGGTCTCGATCCATTTTTCCACTGGCAGCTCCAGCCTTTTGGATAGCGCCCCCAGCAGCACCATGTTGATGGTCTTGGGGCTGCCCGCCTGCTCCGACAGCTTCAGGCCGTCGCACAGGACGGTATTCGTGATAGCTGACTTGATGCGGTCGACGATATCCCCAGGATACTCGGCCTTGCCGGTGGCCACGGTCATTGGCATCACCTGCTGGCGGTTGATGATGACTACGCCTTCCTTCCTCAGGAAGTCCAAATAGCGGGCCGTCTCCATCTCTTCGAATGAGAGGATGACGTCGGCCTGGCCCTGGCGGATCAGGGGCGAGCGGACCTTGTCCCCGTATCGCACGTGGCTGACCACGCTGCCGCCGCGCTGGGCCATGCCGTGGACCTCGGACTTCTTGGCGTCGTGCCCGCAGGCCATGGCGCACTCGGCGATGATGTCCCCGGCCAAAAGAACCCCCTGGCCGCCCACGCCGCAGATAAGGATGTTGACTGTTTTCACTTTTTCCTCGTATAACGTAGTAACGTTTGACGTTTGACTTAAGGCCCTATTGCCGCTTTCGCAGGCTTTGTTGAAGCCCTTTGAGCATAACGCTGATCTCTATCGCCTCCTGCTGGTTGCATAGATAATCCTCCATGACTAGGAACCCGATTTCTTTAGCGATATCCAAACCTGCCATTACCTCGAAGGTCGACCTCTGTGCAATATCGAGAAAGCGTATGAACTCTTTTGTCGAAGCACTTCCCGCTCCCTCGGCGATGTTCAATACGATGGAATAGGCCGCGCGGCGTAATTGTGAGGTTAATCCCAGTACCTCGCTTCTCGGAAACTTTGCCGTCAACTCGTAAATGGTACGCGTATAAGCGACAGCCTTCTTGTAAACTCGCAACTCTCTGAACTTGTTCATGCCGCCACGCTCAACTCAACTACGTCAGCCGTTACTACGTTTAACGTTGCTCCGTTCACCGCTTCATGGCCTTCTTGGGACACAAGCTGGCGCACACCTCGCACCCGGTGCAGAAGATGGGGTCGATGTGCGACTTTTTCTTTTTTGAGTCGAAGGAGATGGCCGGACAGCCCAGCTTGAGGCACAGCCGGCAGCCGACGCAGGCGTCCTCGTCCACCTGCAGAGCCGGCTTGAACTTTTTCTCTATCAAGATGCAGGGCGACTTGGCGATGACCACCGAGACCCCTAGGTGTGCCGTTGCCGCCTTGAGCGCCGCCTCGGTGGCCTTGAGGTCCAGCGGATCGACAATTTGAACATCCCTTACCCCACAGGCACGACAGATATCCTCCAACGGAAGGACGGGCGCCGGCTGGCCCTGGAGCGTCTTGCCCGAGCCCGGGTTCTCCTGATGCCCGGTCATGGCCGTGATCCGGTTGTCTAAGATGACCACCGTCCCCTGGGCGTTGTTGTAGACCATGTCGATGAGCCCGGTAATTCCGGAGTGAAAAAAGGTGGAGTCGCCGATGACGGCCACCGTCCTTTTGGCCATCTCCGGACCCAAAGCCTTCTCCAGCCCCATGGCCGCGGTCACCGAGCCGCCCATGCAGATGACGGTGTCCATGGCCTCCAGTGGCTCCATCATCCCCAGGGTGTAGCAGCCGATGTCCCCGGTGGCCGTCAATTTCAATTTGCTGATGGCATAAAACACCCCGCGGTGGGGGCAGCCCGGACACAGCACCGGCGGTCGTCCCGGCACCTCCATATTTTTATAGGGCGATTCCGCCTGCAGGCCGAAGGCCCGGGCCACCGCCGTCGGGTCCAGCTCGCCCACGATGGGCACCCTATCCTTTCCGGTTATCGGCTTGTCTAAAGCGCACCGGCCCTTGGGCGAGTAGCCCATGGCCTTGATCTGCTCCTCCAGGAAGGGATCGTTCTCCTCGATGACGTAAACCTCGTCCACGGAGGAGATGAAATCGGCTATCAGCTTCTTGGGCAGGGGGTAGGTCAGGGCTAGTTTGAGGAACGATGCCCCGGGGAAGACCTCCCTAGCGTACTGGTAGGAGATGCCGCTGGTGATGATGCCCAGCTTCCGGTCGCCTTTCTCCATCCTGTTCCCCGGAAACGTCTCCCCATACTCCGCCAACCGTTTAAGCCTCTCCTCGACCGCCACGTGCATCTTTCGGGCATGGGCCGGGATGGTGATGCGCTTCTGGATGTCCTTGACGTATCCCGACGGTTTATGCTCTTTCCTCTCCCCCGGCTCCACCACCCCCTTGGAGTGCGAGATGCGGGTGGTCAGCCTCAGCAACACCGGGGTGTCGAACTTCTCCGAGATCTCGAAGGCCAGCCTGGCGTAATCGAGGCACTCCTGGGAGTCGGACGGCTCCAGGCAGGGGATCTTGGCCATCTTGGCATAATAGCGGTTGTCCTGCTCGTTCTGCGAGGAGTGCATACCCGGGTCGTCGGCGCTGACCACCACGAAGCCGCCGGTGGCCCCGATGTAGCCCATGGAGAACAGGGGGTCGGCGGCCACATTCAGGCCCACGTGCTTCATGCATGTCAGGGCCCGGGCCCCGCCGAATGAGGCCCCGGCCGCCACCTCCAGCCCCACCTTCTCGTTGGTGGCCAGCTCGGCGTAGACCTCCTTATACTTGGCCAGGTTCTCCAGTATTTCGGTGGATGGAGTCCCGGGATAGGCCGAGACCACGTTGACCCCGGCTTCCCAGGCCCCCCGGGCCACCGCTTCGTTTCCGGAAAGAAGTGCTTTCATATCGATATCCTTATTATACACCGATTTTTTTAATTAATGACATTCTAAAATCATCAAATGCTGAATCCGTCATATCTTCATATACACCCCGTTGTCTATCTGTAAAACGTTCTGCCGGTTTCGAGCGTAAACTGAATTTATAACCTTCTTCGGATATTGGTTTGATATAACATACCCACGAAATCAAAATGCCAGGATAATAAGGTCTGAGATAATGAGGAACTGACTCATCCGACTCTCTATAATATAATTTGTAACTACATGATATTGAATAATCAATAATAATTTTAGCGTTTCCCTCATCTTGTGTTAACTCAAGTTCAATAATATCATTCGGTATCGTTCTTTCTAGCGCTTGTTTTACTTCGGATAAAAGTTTTGTATGCCTTGCTTGCATTTTCGATATTGAGAAAGCATCGCCAACCTCAAGTATAACACCATAACCTTTCATACGCTCTAATTGAGCATGTATATCTGCTGGTATTTTATTATTGCCTTTAAAATAGACACCTACACGATAATTATCCGACCCTTTTGCTTCTTTAATAATCCCAATTATCGCATTAACTGCTTTATTTTCACAATGTGGTGAAAGTCTGTTTTTATAACTATTAACCGCTTTGTCGTATAATAACAAAACTGAATATTTAGCATTTTCAACCCATCTTCCTTTTGGATGTGTGGTAATATACAATCGATAACTACTTGCTTTATTCTTTTCTTTTGCTGTGTTCCAAGATTTATAGTCATCATAATATAAATTTAATTGAATAAGGCTTAAAATAAAGATAACATATATTGCCGCCAGTACAGATGCTGTTTTAAATGAAAATAGCTTTTGGGAGTGGTTTTTCAGCATATAGTTCTTAACACCATAAAAAGTGTCATACTTGATTAATGTTTTAATATCATTGTTACGTATAAGATTTTTTATTAATATTTCCCATTTTCTTAGGCTTTCAATTATTTCTTCGGCTAAAGTTTCTTTGGTAATCTCTTCAATAACCCATTCTTTACCGTATTTAATTGAAATTGTAGTCTTTTCGAATTTTTCTCCGCCAAAATATCCACTTTTCTTAAAATGATTTGTAACTTTAAAATCATCCATATCCCATAGCCATCTAAATGAAATCTTATCAAATCCGCTTTTGATAATATACATTGGTGTAAACATAGCTCTTGGTTTAATTGCCGATTTACGCCATTTGTTTATAAATACAATCTGAAAGTATACAACGATAAAGCTTGATATATTTGCTAAAGATATTATTAGTAACTTGTTTTCCGACCATTTATAATCCAAAGCTAAAAATATACTAACTATTGACACTATTAAGCAAAAAACCAGAATCGAAATATAGAATGATATTTCCCTTTTCCAAAAGACTATAGATTCCGGAATATTATTATTGAATAAGGCTAGTATTTTTTGCTTAGTTTGCTCAGGCAATTCATTTAGATAAACGTTTCCACTTTTTACATCGTCTTTTATTTTTTCCACTTTCTTTCCACTATCACTACGTTCTTCGTGGTTTATAACTTCTTGGCTTTTCCCTTGTTCAATTCTTATTTCAGCATCATATCTTTTTCTTTTTTCCGGATCTTTCAAAGTATCATATGCTTCATTTATCGATTTCACCATTTCATTGGCTTTTAGCCATTCTTCTTTTTGTTTTATTCTATCAAATCTGTCAGGATGCAACATTTTCATCATTAAATGATACGCTTCTTTTATCTCATATTGTGAAGCAGTTTCCTTAACATTCAAGATTTGGTAATATGTGTTTTTATACATATCATCCCTTTCGTATTACTGTAATATTTGTAAAGTAAAAATATGTCTAAATAAAGTTACATTGTAAAAGGTTAATGGTAATACAACCTAAACTTACCCACTTTAAACACAGAAAACCCTGTTTTATTATAACCCAACCCCGGCTCGTTGTCAAAGAGTAAATGAAAAGCCCGGA
>CAZPNX010000005.1:2478-104266 GCA_964588285.1 uncultured bacterium | reverse complement strand
CCTGTCACCTACGCTCAGCTGGTTTCTTCCTGAACGGATGGGATAATCATTTTCAAATATTAGGCGGCCACTCTCCCTGGAACACCAGCTTGACCTCTCCCTCCAGGAAAACGTCGCCGGCTCGGTCGCCCTGGGTTTTCAAGTGGACGGTCAGCACCTCGCCGCCTTGGGTCAAACACTCCACCGGAGATTCTGCCAGCCCCCGCAGCACGGCCACCAGCGCCGCTGCCGTGCAGCCGGTGCCGCAGGCCAGGGTCTCGTCCTCCACCCCGCGCTCATAGGTCCTGACCTTGAGCCTGTGCCTGTCCACCACTTCCACAAAGTCCGCGTTGGTCCCCCTGGGCTGGTACCGGTGATGGTGGCGGATGGCCCGGCCCAAACCGACCACATCCACCGCCTCGACATCGCCCACCTGGATGACCAGATGCGGCACCCCGGTATCGGCAAAACTGGCGGCGTAACCCTTGCCTTCGACCTCCAACAAAAACCCCAGTGATATGTCCTTGGGGTCGGACATGCCCAGCTTGACCCGTTCCCCCCGGACCTCGGCCCGATGGAGCCCGTCGCCGGCCAGAAACGACATAATCTCCTTGGCCAGGCCCAGCCGAAAAGCCATGAAGGCCGAACACCTGCCCCCGTTGCCGCAGAACTCCACCTCGCCGCCGTCGGCGTTGAGGTAGCGCATGCGGAAATCGGCGCCCTGGGCCGGCTCCAAAAGCAGCACCCCGTCGGCCCCGACGCCCGTCCTGCGGGCGCAAACCCGAGCCACCAGGTCCCTAAGGTCGCCTTTAAGCGCCAGGTCCCGGTTGTCGAAGAGAACAAAGTCGTTGCCGCTGCCCGAAAGCTTATAGAAGCGCATTGTGCTTTTTAGGGTGTTCCATGTTGCATGTTTGGGCAGGTCCGCCTTATCTGCCGTGGGAAACGCCGAACCCGCAACACGAAACGTTCAATCCGTAACCCGGCTATTTGACCTTGAGGACGTCCACCAGCTGGTCGAACTTGGCCAGAAGCTCCTTCATGTCCTCGTCGCGCTTCTTAAAGTAATTGTTCTGCTTCTGATAGTATTCGGCCGCCCGGCTGAAGAACCTGATGCTGAAATAAAACCACACCAGACCCAGCGCCAAACTGACCGCCATCACTATGCTGTAGATTATCCAGAACAGCCCTCCCCATGCGCCCATCATCTTTTATCCTCCGATATGGATTTCCGGTTTGGCCGTTTACTTCCTCTTGGATGACTTCCGCTTCTGCATCCGGGCGCGGTTGCGGCACAGGATCACCATGACCGCCTTCTGGACGTGAAGCCGGTTCTCGGCCTGGTCCAGCACCCGAGAGTGCGTCCCGTCCAGCACCTCGCTGGTGATCTCGTCGCCCCGGTGGGCCGGCAGGCAGTGGAGCACAATGGAGTCGCGCTTGGAGCCGTCCACCAGCTGCTGGTTGACCTGGTAGGGGGCGAACACCCGGGCGCGGAGCTCCTTTTCAGACTCCTGGCCCATGGAGGCCCAGACATCGGTGTAGATGACATCGGCGCCTCGGACCGCCTCTCGCGGATCGCGGACTATCTGGAGGTTGGCCCTGGTCTTGGCGGCCAGCTCCAGGGCCTTCTCCCAGACGCCCTTGTCCGGCTCGTAGCCCTGGGGACAGCCGACGCTCATGTCCATGCCGGTCAGGCCGGCGGCCAGAAGAAGCGAATTGCAGACATTGTTGCCGTCGCCGATATAGGCCAGTTTAAGGCCCTTGAATTTACGCTTGTGCTCCAGAATGGTCATGAAGTCGGCCAGGATCTGGCAGGGATGCTCCAGATCTGATAGGGCGTTGATCACCGGCACCGAGCTGTTCTCGGCCAGATCGGTGATGGTCTTATGGGCAAAGGTGCGGGCCATGATGATGTCCACCCAGCGGCACAGGTTGCGGGCCACATCGGGCACCGTCTCCCTTTTGCCCAATTGGATATCCGAAGGCGCCAGATAGATAGCATGGCCTCCCAGCTGGGTCATGCCGGTCTCGAAGGTCACCCGAGTGCGCAGGCTGGGTTTCTCGAAAATCATGGCCATGGTCTTGTCGGCCAGAAGTTTGGGTGAATGCCCCTTTTTTGTCTTCTTTTTAATCTGAATGGCCAGCTTGAAGATCTCATCCATCTCCTGCTTGGATAGATCAGCCACCGAAACAAGGTCCTTTTTCATCTGTCCCCTCTGATTAAATTTTATAACATTTTGTGGTTTAAAGCCTTGCTGCGATTTTACCACTGACGGTTTTTGTAAAAAAGCTCGCTGACATCAGGTCGGCGAGCCTTTTCGGTGTATTTTATTACTCATTGTATTCCAATGGGATGCAACATGCGGCCATGAGAATGATTAATGGTTAATTTTACTTAATATTTGGCCATAAGTCAAGGTATTTTTATCACCTGAGTATCATAATTTTCCTGCTGCTTTGGCCCCATCCCGTGCTTAAAAGGGCCAGATAAAGTCCGCTGGATACCGTCCGGCCCTGGTCGTTTTTCAGGTCCCAGAAAGCCGGCTGACGGGAACCGTTTCGTTGGCGGATTTGATCTATCGTTCCCGGATACTCGCCGGCCAGCTGCTGGCCCAGGTCCAAGGCCCTTATTAATCTGCCGTCAAGAGAATAAATGTATAGGTTGACCTTATAGGAGTCCCGGGTAAGAAAGTAGGGGAAATAGATCCCGCCATCAGAAATCTTGGCCGGATTGGGATAGGGGTCGTACATCTCGTCCTTGTTCGGCAATACCACTTCCAAAGCGGTGTAGTTGAGGGCGGCCACTCCGTCAGGGATGCCCCAGCCCACTCGGTAGGCGTCGTAAAGGTCGTAGGTAGTGCCGCCATATGTGTAGTATTTGTGGCCGGTGGCCATTCCGGCAAAGGCCGGGTTCTGGGCGGACCCCGAGCCCAGTTCGCAAGCCAGCGATTCCGGCACGGTCAGGTAGGCCTCGACACATGTTCTATTGCTGGCGCTGGCCTTAAGGGCCTCGATCACCTGTTCCGGCCCCCATGACGGATGGGCCTGTAGCAGCAAGGCGCACAATCCGGCGGTCAGGGCACAGGCGCCCGAGGTGCCCACCGAACTCCTGATGAGGTTGAAGTTTCCCAGGCTGTCCTGCTGATTGTAGGCAAAAGAGGTCTGCCAGGCCGAGGAAACCTCGGGCTTTATGCGCCGCATCCAGACCGAGTCGGTTCCGCCCAGCCTTCTCACCTTGAGGCTGTCCGCGGCCGGCCCGGCGCCGGGCGCACTTCCCAGAGTGGAGTAGGCCCATCGTCTGGTGCTGGACCAGACCCCGCCGACGCTTAGGATTCCCTTGGCATCGGCCGGAGCCAAAATGCAGGTATCGGGCCTGGTGTTGCTGTTGATATTACCCAAAGCGTTGACTATCAGGATCCCCCTTTGGGCGGCGCTGTCAGCGGCTATGGAGGACTTGGCAGTAACCCCGTCCATCTCACGGTACAGGTACGGCGCGAAGTTGCTCCACCGGCGGTAGCCCAAAGAACTGGAGACGATATCGGCTCCCAGGGAGTCGGCCCACTCCAGGGCCGCCACCCACCAGTCCTCCTCCTGGTAGAAGTCGGGCTCGTTGTCGGCATGATGGTGCTCGGTCTTGGCCAAGATGAAGTCGCAGTTGTAGGCGCTGCCCACCAGCACCCCGGGCCGAAAGGCTCCGATGATGGAGAGCATGGCCGTGCCGTGCCAGGTCTGGATGCGGCTGCTGTCCTGCTCATCCTGGTACGAGGTCACCAGGTCGGGCAGGGTGTCGATCACCAGAGGACTGACCGAAACCGTATCGTAAATCATCCTTTGGAAGTCGCGCTCGGCCAGCACCCTGGCCCGCTGCAGGGCCTCGTGCTCCCGGTCGAACCCGGTGTCGATGATGCACAGCCGGACGCCGCTTCCGGTATATCCCTTCTGATGGAGCTCGTTCACCCGCATCAAACGGATCTGTTCGTCGGCATAGCCGTAGTCCAGGGCCGGAATCTCCTTGGCCGATACCGGCCTGGTTTCCCGATGCTCCGATGGATAGCGGTAAACGGCCACCGGCTCCAAATGGACTACGAACGGCAGCGCCTCCAAGGCGGCCACCTGGCAGGCATCAACCTCGACACTGGCCGCGTTCAGCCAGCGGGAGACCGCCCGCACCCTGGCGCCGCTGGCCCAAAGTTGGCCGACATAAAGGCGGTTGACCGGCAGATCGCCATAGGAAAGTTTTGCTCCGACCTTGGCACGGCGTTCCAAAGCTCTGGGGTCATAAAAAGGAAAGGCGTCTTGGTGGTCCTTGTCGCTGAAAAACACCCAGCATAGGTGTTTGGATCCAGGCTCGGATTCGGCCAGCATCCTCCCCAAAGCTGGAGAAACCTTGGATGGCAGGCCGTCGGCCGCCGTCCCGGTCGCCGCCAGAAGGCAGATTGCCGCCAAGGTTGATATCGGGTTTTGCCTGTGCTTAAAGGTAAAGGGCGTCGCCATCGGTGTGTATCCGTCCTGTCTGTGTTGTCCGTGTTCCATAGGGACCGTCATGCGAAAATACCGAAGCCCCAAGCTCCGGTATCACTTCTTCTTTCCGAAAAGCCCGCCCATCAGGCCCTTCTTTTCGGGCTCGGGCTTGGCTTGACCCAAGCCTGGTCGAGGGGCTTGTCCCGAGCTTGGTCGAGGGGCCTGCCCCGAGCTTGATCCAGCGGCCTGGGATGAGGCCGGCGGAGTCGGCGGCGGGGTTGATGCCGGAGACGGCCGGACTTCTTCCGGCGGCGGCTTGGGCGGCTGGGTGGCCTTAAGCAGGCCCGAGGAGATCAGTCCGTAAAGGATCTTGCAGGTCTCAAAGTCCCCCATGTGGCCGTCGCGGATGATCTCTCGGATGTTCTTGGTCCCGTCAACCATGGCCAACACCCGCCACTCGTTGGGCTGCAGCTTGATATCCTCGGTCCCGGCCGAGGGGTTCTCCTCAATGGCCGGCACCAGCTCCAGATTGGGGATCAGCTTCTGGATGTCCGTCCATTCGTCTATCTGGCGGGCGGCGTCCAGCACCAGGTGCTGCAGGGGAGTCTTGATGCTCTTATAGGTGGTGGCGGCATCCGGCTTAAAGACGAAATGCCCCTGCCTCCAGCGAAGAATGCGGTTGACGGCCTCATCCCCGGACAGGTCCTGGGCCACCGCGTGGACCGCCCCGCCTTCATGGAAAAATATAACCCCGGACTCGCTCTCAGTCACCACCTCCAGCGCCCCGGTCTTCTTGCCCATGTGGATCAGCTGCAGGATGTCCGAGAGGTCGAAGTCCTTGAGGTTGCCCTCCAGCCCCATCTTATAGCTATTTATTTGTAGTAAATATCATCAGGCCCAATCCGGCTCCGGCCAGATCGAAAACCAGGTCTTTATAACTGAAGCGGCCGGAAGGCCGCCCCTGGTCACAAAACTCCTTGATTATTCCCAACCCCAAAGCCAAACTGACGCTGGCCGCCCGGGCCCGCCCCCTTTCCTCACCGCCCTCGAATCTGGCCAGATGGTAGCCGAAGCCTACCAGGGAACAGCTGATGGCCAGATGCGAGGCCTTATCCCGTGCCAGCCAGGAGTCGCTGGTCCGGACCGTGGTTTCCTGGGCCGCGGCCGGGGAGATAAAAGCCGCCAGCGGCATGGCCAGCAACAGGCCAAAGGATAGTCTGCAAAAATCCGTGGCGAAAGGTCCCTCGCTTAAAACCCCAGACCCAAAGAGAAGCGGTGGCTGGTCCCCAGATCGTAGCGGTGGGGAACGAAGGCATAATCGAACTTGTATTGGCGCCAGGCCAGTCCGGTGCCGGCGGTCAAGCCCTCGGTGCTGTGGCCCGACTTGTAGCCCAGGCGCAGGGCCAGCATCCCCCGCCACACCAGCTCGGCCCCCAGCCGGCCCTGCCAGCTGTCGTCGATGGACTTGGCGGCCGCCGCTGCTGCCTGAGACCGGATCTGCTGGTATTCCCAGGGAAGCCGCCACGAGACCCCCAGGCTGAAAGAGGTGGGCTGTTTGTAGTAATAGGCCCCGCTGTAGTTGATGCGGGTGCCCACATTGTCGGCATTGGCCGTTATTGAGACTTCGGGATCGATAAGGTTGAGGTTCAGGCCGGCCTGAAGGCTATGGCCGTAGGCCGCCTCCAGATAGATCTTTTCGTAGAGCCGGCGGTAGGAAATCCCGGCCGAAAGATGGCGGTTGGGGACGAAGGCATAGGAAAACCCGGCAAAGAAATCGTAGGCCCGGAAATAGGCAACGGGTTGATCGCTGGGAATCTCGCCCCGCATGGGGATGTCGTCGGTGGCCAGCAGCCGGGAGGACAGGCCGAATCGGTGCTTTCCCCAACACAGGGCATAGTAGGCCTCGTCCACCGAGGTGCCCGCTATCCAGGAATTGTGCTGGAAGCAGACGGAATGTTTCCCGTACATCTCGGAAAGCCGGGCCGGATTCCAGAAGCAGGCGAAGGCGTCGTCGGCCAGGGCGGCCCCGGCATCTCCCAAAGCCGTGTATCTGGCGCCGGCCCCGATCTTGAGAAAGGCCATGGAGGTGGTGCCGGCCCGGGGATGGACCCCGGCGGCCGCGCTTACGGCCAGGACCGAGGCCATTGTCAGCGAAATTGTAAAATACCGCATCACCAACCCCAGTAGCGCTGGGGGGCCAGGGGATCGACCTGCTGGTATTGAAACTCCAGGAGCACCCCGCTGGCCGGCCGGTATCGCAGGCCGAATGACGGGAGGAACAGGCTTTCCCTGGCCCGGCCCTGCTGGAACAGCGCCCGGTCGTTCAGCTGCTGCGGGGTGAAGCGTACCGCCAGGTTCAGGTCCAGGTCCAGCTTGTCGCTTATGCGGTAGTTGATGCGGTTGGAATAGAGGTTGGAGAACAGGCCGGTCTTCCCCCAAGTGGAGTAGCTCATGGACAAGCTCTGGCTCATGGTCACCCGGCTGGGGTCCAGAAGCCCGGAGTACAGCCCGTTCAGGCTGTTATAGCTTCCGGTGGGAATCACCGGCTCCTGGGCGGCCAACAGGCTGGCGGCCAGGGCCAGTATCGGCAGGAGACAGAGAAGATGCCTCATGTCGAACCTCCGCTTGAGGTGGCGGTTTTGTTTGGTGTTTTGGCCTCGCTCTTGGGCTCGGACTTTGTTGTGGCTTTGGCTTCCCCTCCGCTGGATATGGCGCTGGTTTCCTGCTTGGCCTTCTCGGTGTAGCTTTTGCTGCGGTAGTCGGTTATGTAGAACCCTGATCCCTTGAAGATCATGCCACCGCCCGTGCCCAGCAGGCGATCCACCGGGCCCTGGCAGATGGGGCAGGCCTTGGCCGGCTCGGCTTTGATGGACTGGAAAAGCTCGAACCGGTGGCCGCACTTGGTGCACTGGTAGTCGTAGGTGGGCATTTTCTTAAAATTTCAATGGTTTAGCCTCAAACTTTACACTGGAGCGTAAGCTGAATCTTCTTTTGATGTTATGGGGTTTGAAAATGGTCACTCAATTATTTAACACGGCTATAACTCATGTTAAGTATACTACCAAGCCGTTGAAATGTCAAGATTAGGACGGTAATCGCAAGAAAAATCCTCACAGTAAATCCAAGTGTTTCAATTCTTGCGCTTTTTCCCCTCCCACCCACGGTCGGTCGGCTGATAGAACTTTCTGTCCTTGATCTCGTCCGGCAGGTGCTGCTGGTCCACCTCGGCGTCCGGGAACTCGTGGGCGTACTTGTAGCCCGAGCCGTAGCCTACCTCCTTCATGAGCTTGGTGACCGCGTTGCGGATCACCAGCGGCACCGGGAGCGACCCGGTGCGCTCTATCTCCCTCTGCACCGCGCCGTAGGCTTTATAGACTGAGTTGCTCTTGGGCGCCAGGGCCAGATAGAGACAGGCTTCGGCCAGGGCCAGTTCTCCCTCGGGGCTGCCCAGAAAATGGTAGGTCTCCTTGGCCTGGTTGGCGATTAAAAGGGCGTTGGGATCGGCCAGGCCGATGTCCTCGGCCGCGAAGCGGATCATACGCCGGGCGACATAGAGCGGATCCTCGCCCGAGGCCAGCATCCGGCCCAGCCAATAGAGGCTTGCGTCCGGGTCGGAGTCGCGCAGGGACTTGTGCAGCGCCGAGATCAGGTTATAGTGCTCCTCCCCGGCCTTGTCGTAGAGCAGCGACTTGCGCTGCATGGCCTCTTCGGCGTCGGACAGCCCGATCTTCCTGGCGCCGTTCTGATCCGTCTTGACCGTGTTAACCGCCAGCTCTAAAGCGTTGAGGGCGGCGCGGGCGTCGCCGTAGGATGCCTGGGCGATGAACTCCAGGGCCTTATGCTCGATATCCAGTCTCAATGAACTCAGGTATTGGTCATTGTTAACTGCCCTCTGTAGAATTGATAGTATGTCCTCCTCGCCCAGCCCCTTGAGGATGAGGACCTTGGAGCGGGACAGAAGGGCCGAGATGACCTCGAACGACGGGTTTTCGGTGGTGGCGCCGATGAGGATGATGGTGCCGCGCTCCACATGCGGCAGAAAAGCGTCCTGTTGGGACTTGTTGAAGCGGTGTATCTCGTCCACAAAGAGGATGGTGCGCCGGCCCCTGGCCGCCCTGGCCTGCTCGGCTTGTTTGATGACCTCCTTGATCTCCTTGATGCCCGAAACCACGGCCGAGAACTCCAGAAACTGGGCGTCGATGGAGCCGGCGATCACCCGGGCCAGGGTGGTCTTGCCCGAGCCCGGCGGCCCCCAGAAGATGATGGACGGCACCTCGCCTGATTCCAGAATCTTTCTCATCACCTTGCCCGGCCCGATAAGATGCTCCTGGCCCACCACCTGATCCAGCGTTTTCGGCCGCATGCGGTCGGCCAAAGGCGCCGGGACGCCTTTGGGCTGGTCGCCTGGAAAGATATCAGTCTGATTACTCATAACCGATCTTTTTCATGGATCGGAGGCGACCCTAGATGGGAAGCCCTCGATAGGGGTGCTTCGGCTTTGCTCAGCACAGGTCCGGGGGATGATTGACCTAACTCCTTTCTTTCCCCTTCCCTCGAGGGAAGGGGCCAGGGGTTAGGTATCCTGTTCACTGCTCAACCTGCTCCCCCGCCACCGAATCCGGCTCGGCCTCTTCGGGCAAATCCTCGGCGTGCTCGGACAACAAAAAGCTCTTCATCCCGTCCACTATGGCCGCCGCCACTTTCTCCTGGAAAGCGGCGCTGCGTATCAGGGCCTCCTGCTTGGGCACGATGATGAAGGCCGGCTCCACCAGAAATGAGGGCATGGCGGGTTCCCGGCAAAGCACCAGGTTTCCGTGGAAAAACCCGTGGTCCGGCAGCTTCAATGTCTTTTGGAAGCGGCGGTGAACCGCCCGGGCCAGCTCCCGGCTGTGGGGATGATAGAAGTAGGTGGAAAAGCCGCTGTTTTTAAGGGGATTGGCCCCGTCGGGCGAGGCGTTATGGTGAATGCTGACCAGCAGGTCGGCCTTCCAGGCCGCTGCTTTTCGGGGCCTTTGATAGATACCCACCTCTTCATTTCCCTCCCTGGGGTAGTAAACCTTGGCGCCCAGCGATTCCAGCTTTCTGCCCAGCCGCTGGGCCGTCTGCCAGTTGACGTCCTTCTCCAGTGTCCTAAGCGGCCCCACCGCCCCGTTGTCCGGCGAGTGCCCGGCGTCCACCGCTATCCTCAGGTTCTGGAACGGCCGCCGGCTGTTGATGCGCGGCCTCTGCCTGATGGCTAGGGAAAGGACGTTGCCGCGATACTCGGGGCTGTATCCCCATAGCGGCTCCGACAGCTCTATATCGATGGCTGCAGTCTCGGTGGTGGGCTGGCTCCATCCGATATGGGCTATCAAGGGATCGTTGGGTTGGTAGCGCAACCAGTCCAAATCGGCCCGAGTATGATAGAGCCAAACCCTCAGCTTCCGGGCGTCTCCGGACTGCTCGATGCGAAATGGCGCCGGCCGGCTGAGGGTGATATTGACCACCGACTGGCGCATTTTTCGTTCCACCTTGGCCAGGGCCGCGTTGGCCGGCGACAGTACAGTGCCGGAAGGCATCATGGCGACCGAAGACTGCTTTACCCAGGCCTCCTTGGCCTCATCCAGACGCACCCGGTAATGTTCCTTGTCTTTGCCGGTCAGAAGCAAACTGATTCCCGGCGGCAGAAATATCTCATAACCCAGGTCGGGTCCGGTCTTGAGGATGGTGACCGTGTCCACTGTCCGGCCAACGGTCTGAAGGTTTTGGGGCCAGCCGGATATCAGGGGCATGGTGGAATCCACCGCCTCGTTGCCCAAAGAGTCTATCAGGCAACAGTAAATCCGCTCCGATTTGAGTTCGATCTCTTGGGGCACTAAGCAGGAGCCGACGTACCAACCGGGCAAAACCATAGTGGCCGGTTCGCCTTGGCCGAAGGCGTCCAGCCGTTCGTCCCTTTCCGCCGCCGCCGCCTGTTCGGCCATCATCTGGCCGCAGCCCTGTCCGATCCTGAAGCTGGCCTTCCGGCGGGGGGTGCCTCTGAACGAAACATATATCCTGTCGCCCGGAAGCAGCGACAATTCCCGCGACGGGGATATCGTCCCCGGCACTATGGTCAGTCCGGCCGACGAAATCAGGGTCTTGGAGCGGGCCACTGAGACCTTCCGCTCCAGCAATTTTTTGCCCTTGGCGTTGGCTGCCTCCAGCCTGATGGTGAAGTCGCCCTCCTCGAAAGGAATCTGGGCCATGAAGGCGCCGTTGGGCTCCACCTCCACCTTGCGCCCGTTGGCCGAGAGCACCGAGCCCGGGGTCACCGAACCGAAGATGAAGGATGACGACACTGCCGGCATCTGATGCCCCTCCGGCGGGTAGACCAGGTCGATGGAGGGCTGGGCCCAGGCGTTCGTTGCAAGATATGTTGCTATATATAGAGCGATATAATAACGTGCCACAGCGATTTTTCCTTCTGATGGTATTCCTGCTTTCCTGGCTTCCTAATCGGTGGGGGATCGGGCCGCGGCCGTCCCCGCTGCCCAGCCCGAGCTCCAGCACCATTGGAGGTTGTATCCGCCGCTGTCTCCGTCCACGTCCAGCACCTCGCCGCAGAAGAAGAGTCCGGGAGCCAGCTTCGACTCTAGCGTCCCCGGCGCAACCTGGGACATATCCACTCCGCCGGCGGTCACCTGGGCCTCCTTGAAAGGACGCAGGCCTTTGATCCGGACCGGCCAGGCGATCATGTTGCCTGCCAGCTGCGCCAGTTCTGCGTCCGTCATCGTTCCGACTTCGTTATCCTGCATGACGCCGGATTCCCGGACCAACATCCTTCCGATCTTCTCCGGCAGCAGGCCCGAAAAGAAAACGCCGGCCGGCCTGTCCTTCAGGTTTTCCCTCCGCGCCTCCAGCATCTTCCCCAGCTCCCCGGCACCTTTTCCAGGCATGAAGTTCAAATGGGCGGATTTTATCCCATCGCCCACCTGCCGGCTGGAACGCAGGGCCAGGGGCCCGGAGAACCCGTATTTGGTGAACAGCCCCTCGTCAAGAAATACGGCCTTCCGGCCGTCCGACGTTTTAACAGTGAGCTCCATGTCCCACCGTATCCCCTGCAGGGTGTGGAACCAGTTTCCAAATATCTCCCAGGGGACCAGCGCCGGACGGAGCTCGGTTATTTTGTGCCCCAGTTGCCTGGCCAGCTCGAACCCGGATCCGTTGGACCCGAACTGGGGCGAGGCGCAGCCGCCGCAGGCGACGATCACCCTATCAGCTTGGTGCCCCTCCCCCCTTTGGTGAATTAAAAATCCCCGACCTTTTCGCTCCATTCCCACGATGTCGCAGCGGGTGCGGACCTCCACGCCCAGCCGCCCCATCTCGTACTCCAGGGCCGTCAGTACCGATCCCGCCTCGTTGGACATGGGAAAAAATCTTCCGCGCTCGTCGCTTCTGAGAACGATGCCGACCCCGCGGAAAAGCTTTAGGGTGCGCTCCAGGTCGAAGGCCACCAGCACGGAGGCGACCGCATCCGGCCGCCCCGAGTGGAAATGCCCAGGCGAGAGGTCGGCATTGGCCAGGTTACAATGGCCGTTGCCGGTGGCTAAAAGTTTGCGGCCCAAGGAGTGGTTCTTCTCCCAGAGCCGCACCCTGGCCCCATTTCTGGCGGCGGCGATGGCGGCCGTCATCCCGGCCGGCCCGCCGCCGATGATGGAAACGTCAACTGGCATCGAATGATCGGCATATCATCCCGAGATGCCGCCTTGTATCACTGTCTAAGGGATAAACCATAGCCATCACCCTTCAGCCTGCAAGGGATTAGGACTAACACAGGGTGGCAGGAACCTGACAGCATTTAATGGCCGTGCCCCCCGGCCTCGAAGGCCTTCTTCTTGAACCAGTTGAACCACTCGATGAACCCCTGTCCGGTCTTGGCCGACAGCTCGAATATGGGCGCCTCCGGGTTGACCTTGCGGATGTCGGCCACCGCCCGCTCCACCCTGAAGTCGACGATGTCTATCAGGTCGGCCTTGTTGACCAGCACCGCCCCGGCCTCGGAGAAGATCACTGGGTACTTGGCCGGCTTGTCGTCCCCCTCCGGGGCCGAGAGCACCACGATCTTCATGTGCTCTCCCAGGTCGAACTCGGCCGGACAGACCAAGTTGCCCACGTTTTCGATGAGCAGAACGTCTATTTTCTCCAGCCCGAATTCATCCAGGGCCTTGCCCACCTGGGCGGCGCTCAGGTGGCAGCCTCCCTCGGTGTTCACCTGGACCACCGGGATGCGCAGGCTGGCGATGCGTCGGGCGTCGTGTTCCCCGGTGATGTCGCCCTCGATGCAGGCAAAGCGGAAGGTGTAGCAAAGCCCGGCGATGGTCTTCTCCAGTATCGAGGTCTTGCCGGCGCCCGGCGAGGCGATCAGATTGACGCAGAAGATGCCGTGCTTCCGAAGCCGCTCCCGGTTATCCTCGGCCGCCTGCTGGTTGGCTTCTAGGATATTCCTCAGGACCTTGATCTCGGCCATGGACTACTCCACCTCCATGCTCTCGATGTACATCTCCCGTCCCCCGATGATTTCGAAACCTAATGTCCGGCAGTCGGGACATCGCAGATCCTCGATCTCGGCCTGATATCTGCGTCCGCATTCACGGCAGCGGCAGGCCACCGGCACCCATTCCATTATCAGCCGGGCCCCTTCGGCCGGGGTGCCCGGGGACAGGATCTCAAAGTTGGCCTCCACCGCCTCGGGAACGTAGCCGGTGAGCCGGCCGATCTTCAGGGTGATAGCCCTTATCCTTCCGGCCCCGGCCTCATTCGCCTTGTCTAAAGCGATCTTCAGCAGACTCTGGGTAATGGCCAGCTCGTGCACCGCTCTTTATACTTCTATGATATCCGCAGGGCTGCCGCTGGCAAAATACTGACCACCCCTTGATCCCCTCCTTAGACAAGGAGGGGACAGGGAAGGTTGGAGTTTCGCCATGGGGGATTTTCAGAAGCTGCCATATTCTACCGCTTACCGCGCAGATCGTTCAGGATCTGTCTGGCCGAGCCGTCCTGCGGGTTGCGTGACAGCCAGCCCTCCAGCACCGAGACCGCCTTGGCCGTGTCTTTCTTGGTGTACAGATAGAAGTTGTATAGAGCGCCGTAGACCTCGCCCGAGTTGGGGCTGTGCTGCACTGCCTTCTGCAGATAGATCTCGGCCGAGTCGGCCCGGCCGGCCTTGTCGAAGGCCATGGCCAGCTGGATTATGGGATAGGGTGATCTCTTGTCCAGAGCCACCAGCCGCCTAAAGCTGGAAACGGCCTTGTCGTAGTCCCCCATCTCCAGATAGCTGATGGCCATCAGGTTCTGGCCCTCGGGCCGGTCGGGGACGATTTTAACCGCCCTCTCAAAAAGCTTTATGGCCTGGCGCCTTAATTCCTCGGACTCGGCCGGCGCCTTGATCTTTATCTCCTCGGCATGGCGCCTCATGGCCATGCCCACGTTCCAAAAGGCCACCGCATAATTGCCCAAAAGCATCTGAGTGTTGCCGTCCTTGTAGATCTTGGGGTCATCGATCCCCCGGAAGCGGTAAACCTGGTTAAGATTCCGACGGGCGGCCTCCACATTGACCTGTTCGTTGGACAGCTGGGGCGTTACCCGGTAGAGCAGGCCCTCGAACGACAGGTGCGGCCTGAGGCCGGCAAAGTTCTCGGTGCCCACCGTCACCGCGAAATAGATCGGAAACTTTTCGGTATAATCCGGGGTGAACACCTTCTTGAAATACTCCTCGGCCGGGGCGATCAGTTCCTCGAAGGTCAGCTTCTTGCCGGCGTTGGCGGCGATGATCAGCCTGATGGCCAGCCCCGATACCGGGAAAACGTCACCCTGCTTGTTCATGGTGGGACGGAGCATGTCTATCTCGAAATCGGACAGGCCCATGGGCACCCCCTTGGCCTTCATCTGCTTGAGGTACCACTCGGTGTTGCCCAAAGAGAGGTTGACGATGCGCACGTCCGGCCGGGTATGGTTCACCTCCTGCTCGAACCATACCGGAAAGGTATCGTTGTCGCCGTTGGTGAAGATGATGCCTCCCGGCAGGGCCGACTGCAGAATGTTATAACCGTAGTCCGACGGGATCCAGTTATTGGAACGGTTCTTCTGGTGGTAGTAAAGCTTGACGTTGAACAGGGCCGCCGCCAGAAGGATGCCACCCAAGGCATAGGCGGCGATTCTTGAAATTTTGGGCGCCAACGGCTCCAGCCATTCCCGCACCCGGCCCATCAGCCACCAGGCGCCGAAGCCTATCCAGACGGCGAAGAACAGGTAGCAGGGGGCGTAGATGTAATCCCGGTCGCGCGGCTGGGGATTGAGCATGTTGAGGTAAACCACCAGACCCAGTCCGGTGATGATGAAGGCCGGGCCCACGATGACAAAGCTCAAATCCTTACGCTTGAAGACGTGGAAGAACCCGGCGATTATCCCCAGCGCGATGAGCATGGTGGCCAGCGGGCTGTCGGCCATCGAGCCCAAGATTGGCTCCGGCCAGCCCAAAGCCACCAAAATGCCCAGCGCCACCAGCACTGCGGCTGCGATGGAGAATTTTTTCTCTTCCCGGTCCCAAAGGTTGAGTCCGGCCCCCAGCGTTCCCAGGGCGATGGCCAGCCAGGAGAACTGCCACTTGAAATAGCGCAGGAACATGTGCGAGAACTGGTACATGAAGTCGGCCCGGCGCTGGAAAAAGTTGAAGGGCTCGTACTGCTTGCGCTCCAGCACATACATCAGACGCTCCCAGTTGCTGGGATCGCACTCGTCGATGCCCGGGTTCAGCTGGGAACGGATCAAAAGATAGGCATGGATGGTCAGGCCCAGGAAAAACAGGCTGGCCGCCCAGGCCAAAAGTTTCCAGTCGAACAGGGCCTTCCAGTCGACCAGCAGGATGAAGAGCAAAAGCGGTCCGGCCGCCATCCAGGTGGTCATGTGGGCCGCCAAACCCAAACCCAGCAGGTAGACGATCAAAAGCAGCATCTTGCGGTTGCCCACCTGGCCGATCTGTTCCCGCCAGCGCAGGGCCAGCCAGATGGTGAGGCACATGACGAACATGGCGATGCCGTAGACCTCGGCCTCGATGGAGTTGTCCCACCAGGTGGGGGCAAAGGCCAGGAACATGGCGGCGGTGGCCCCGGCTAGGTGGAGGACGATTTCCTCGAATTCGTTCTGCGGCCGGCCCCGCCACAGCTCGATCAGCTTGACCGTCAGCAGGTAGACGAAGGCGATGGTGATGGCCGAAAAGATGGGCGACAGCAGATTGACCCTGGCGGCGATCTCCTTGACGAAGGGGAACATCAGGATCATGGTCCGGCCGATGACCGCGTACAGCGGATAGCCCGGCGGGTGGGGGATGCCCAGGATGTTGGAGATAGCGATAAACTCTCCGCAGTCCCAGAACGAGGTGGTGGCGGCCATGGTCTTGAGGTAGACGATGAAGGAAACCAGAAACACGCCCAGGCCGATGAACAGCCTGGTGGCGGTCTCCTTTTGCAGGGCGACGGGTCCGATCTTCATGCTTTGCACCTATATTTGTATAGTCTTATTTTATTGCGGCTAAGGCCTGGCCGGTTTCCCGGCAACCATGGCCAGGGTGGCCCCGGCCCCGGCCCGGGCCTCGGCATAGGCCCTGGGAAGCGCTGCCAGGGTCAGCAGCAGGTAGCCTATTTTGGCCGGCAAACCGCAGCTGGAGCCCAATCCCGGGAAAACGCAGGACTTAAGGCCGGGATGCCGGCTGACGACCTCCACCAGCGGATCCATGCGGATGGAGAACTGGCTTTCGGCCTTCACGTGGAAACCTTCGGACTCAAGCAGCTTCCTCAACGTGGCCGGCGAAAAATGGTTCAGATGCTGGGGGGCCGACAGATGCAGCCATCTCTCCCGGTGTCGGTTAAACTGGGCGCTTTCGATGTTGGGCACCTGAACCAACAGGGTGCCGCCGGGCCTCAGTATCCGAAAACATTCCCGCATCTGGAGCCTGGGGTCGACCACGTGCTCCAGCACCTGAAAATAGGTCACCAGGTCAAACCGGTTCTCAGGGAAAACGGCCTCCAGCAGTTCCCCCTGACGGACGTCGAGCTTGCGGACGTCGCGGGCATAGGAGCCGGCCGGCCCTGAGCTCTCCAGCCCGCAAACCTCCCAGCCGCGGCCCCGGAAAATTTCCAGATAATCTCCGCTGCCGCAGCCCACGTCCAGCATCCTCCCCGGCTTGGGGAGCCGGCGGGAAAACAACCCGACCTCGGCCTTCAGTATCAGATTGCGATAAAGCCCGGTTAGGCCGCCGGCCTTCTCCTGCCAGCAGTAGCCCTGGGGATAGAATCTCGACATCTCATCGGAAGAAGGCCTGGGATTTAGGTACACCATGCCGCATTCACCGCAGCGGACCAGGGTGAATGTTTCACGGGTAATCCCCAGGGAATCCGGAACCTTCAGATACTCTGTTCCCCGGTCTTTCCCGCAAAGCGGGCAAAGGACGTTTATCATCGGATGAAACCGAAGGGATTACAATGAGGAAACCATGCAAGCCGGAAAATCTTTTACATGAATTGACTAACAGCCTCTCATGGGTCCTGGTTTCCTTATGAAAAAAGCCGTATTCAGGCCGCAGCCGGATCCTTTTTTGTCGACTTGGCATGCAGGGCCTTATGGAGCCTGGCCTTGAGCTCCATGATGTCCTGGATCTTATGCAACCGGCCATACCGTGCCAGGGAAAGGGTCTGCCTCTCCTCGGAGACCACCACCGCCGCGGCGTCGGTTTCCTCGGACAGTCCCACCGCCGCCCGGTGTCGCATGCCGTAATCGGCTGCCAGCGACTGGTCCTGGGATATGGGCAGGGTGCAGCCGGCCGCCAGTATGGTGTCGCCCCGGATGATTACCGCCCCGTCGTGGAGCGGCCCCTCGGGGGAGAACAGGGCCACCAGCAGCTGGCTGGAGACCTTGGCCCCGACCTCGGTGCCGGTCTCGACGTAGTTCTTCAATCCGTCGTTCTTTTCGAAGACGATGATGGCCCCGGACCCTTTTTCGGCCAGAAGGCGGCAGGCCTCGGCCGCCTGCTCGATGCTGCGAGAGTCGGCTCCCAGGAATATACCCAAAAACCGGTTCCTGCCCAGCTGGGTCAGAGCGTTGCGGATCTCGGGCTGGAACAGGATGACGAAGGCTGCCACCCATACCGTCCGGATGCTGTCAATGATCCACGAGGTCCCGGGAAGACGATAGAGCTTGGCCAGCACCGACATCAGCACCAGCAGCAGGATACCGAACAGCATCTGCATGGCCCGGGTGCCCTTCATCAGGTGGAATACCCGGTAGATAAGGTAGGACACTAATATCACGTCCAAGATGTCCAGGGCCCCGACCGTGATGAAGGAGAACGGCCCGGGCAGATGGAAGGATAAGGACAAAAGCTTCACCATCCCGACTCCGCCGTCGCCTGGGCCACGGCCAAAGCCTGCCTGGTCTCGGCCACATCGTGTACCCTGAGGACGGCGGCTCCCTGTCCGGCCGCCAGCACTGCGGTTGCCAGGCTCCCGGCCAGCCTTTCCTGGGGCTTCTCCCCGGCCCCCAGCTTTCCCAGGAACGACTTGCGTGAGGCTCCCACCACCACCGGCCTACCCAGCGTTCCCAACGTCCTGAGGTTGTTCAGAAGTTTCAGATTATGCTCCAGATTTTTTCCGAAACCGATTCCCGGATCCAAAGCGACGGCCTCCCTGGCCACCCCGGAATCCAAAGCCGACTTGAGGCTGTCGGCCAGGCCCTGGCGCACCTCGGCCACCACGTCACTATATTGGGGATTTTCCTGCATGTGGCGCGGCCTGCCCTGGATATGCATCAGCACCAGCCCGGCTTTTTCCCGGGAGACGACCCCGGCCATTTGGGGATCGAACCCCAGCCCCGAGATGTCGTTGACGATGGAGGCCCCGGCCTCCAAGGCCCTCTCCGCTATCCTGGATTTGTATGTGTCGACGGAGATCGGTATATTCAGCTTTACGGACAGGGCCTCGACCACCGGAAGCACCCGTCCCAGCTCCTGGTCCTCGGGCACCGGCTCGGCCCCGGGCCGGGTGGACTCGCCGCCGACGTCGATGATGTCCGCCCCCTGTTCGGCCATCTCCATCCCCCGCTCCACCGCCTTCGCCGGGTCGAGATACGAGCCGCCGTCGGAGAAGGAGTCCGGGGTGATGTTAAGAATACCCATCAACAAAGGTCCCTTGGCAAAATCGAAACACCCGCCCCGATGGCGCCATATCAGCGGCCTTGGCTCCAGCACCGAAAGGCAGTACTCCTCCAACTCGGCGGCGATCTTTTTCAGGCCGAACGGCTGGTCCTTGAGCTTTTGGGAGACCCTTAATACCTGTTTGGCGTTGCCCAAAATCACCACATCCGACGTTTTCGTCGAGCCGTCGATCACCCCCCGATGCACTGCGGCGTCGCCGCCGCAGGCCAGCATCTCCTGCTTGAGGATGTTGGCTGCCGGCATCTTGACCCCGGAAAGCTTGAGGCAAAGCCCCAGGGCCTTGGGGGCCATCAGGTCCACGCAGTGCTGGTCGGCCCCGGTTTGGCTGACGGCTTGGCGGGCCTCCCGGTAGCGGCTGACAGGCAGTATCTGGATCATAAGATGGAAGTGGGCGGGCCTAAACCTTTCCCTTGATCAGGGACAGGGCCTCCAGCCTGGTGGACTCCCGCTTCATACCGCCGCGGATGGCCGAAGTCACCACCCGGGAGCCGGGCTTTTTGACCCCGCGCATGGTCAGGCACAGGTGCTCGGCCTCGACCACCACCAGCAGGCCCAGGGGCCTGAGCTTGGCCACCAGCATGTCGGCGATGTCGGCCGTCAGCCGCTCCTGCAGCTGGAGCCGGTGGGACATGGACTCCACCACCCGCACCAGGCTGGAGAACCCGGTGATCCGGTTCTGCCGTGGGATGTAGGCGATGTGGACGCGCCCGAAGAACGGCAGCAGGTGGTGCTCGCAGAACGAGTGGAAGACGATGTCCTTGACCAGGATCATCTCGTCCTCGTTCTTGGCGTGGTAGACCTTGATCTCCTCAGCCGCGTCGCGGCCCGTCCCCGAGAACAGCTCCTGGTACATCCGGGCCACCCGGCAGGGCGTCTCCCGGAGCCCCTCGCGCTTGGGGTCCTCGCCGACGGCCAGCAGCAGCTCGCGGACGGCCCTCTCCACCCTGGTCTGGTCGACCTCGGCGCGGCGGGTTTTTCTCTTACTGGGCTTTCTCATTCCCGTTCGTTTTCGTCTTCCCCGGTATGGTCTCGCCCCTCATGATCCTGTCCACCTCCTCGCCGTCCAGCGATTCGTTCTCCAGCAGGGCCTTGGCCAGCGAGTGGAGGGTGTCGATGTTCTTCTTGAGCAGGGCGGTGGCCCGCCGGTTGGCCCCGTCCACCAGAGACTTGATTTCCCGGTCGATGGCCACCGCCGTCTGCTCCGAGAAGTCGCGATGGGTGGCGAACTCCCGGCCCAAAAAAATCTCCTGCTCCTTCTTGCCCCAGGTGATGGGACCGATGCGGTGGCTCATGCCCCATTCGCAGACCATCTTCCGGGCCAGCTCGGTGGCCTGCTCGATGTCGTTGCCCGAACCGGTGGACAGGTCTCCGAACACCAGCAGCTCGGCCGCCCTCCCCCCCAGCATGGTGGCCATCCGGTCCAGACACCAGGTCCGGGAGTAGTTGTGCTTCTCGTCGATGGGCAGGGAGACGGTCACCCCCAGGGCCCGGCCCCGGGGAATGATGGACACCTTGTGGATGGGATCGGTGCCCGGTATCAGTTTGGTGACCAAGGTGTGGCCGGCCTCATGATAGGCGGTCATCCTCTTCTCGTCTTCGGAGATGACCATGGACTTGCGCTCGGCCCCCATCAGCACCTTGTCCTTGGCGTCCTCGAAGTCGTCCATCTGCACCTTGGCGTGGTTGCGCCGGGCGGCCAGCAGAGCGGCCTCGTTGACCATGTTGGCGATGTCGGCCCCGGAAAATCCGGGCGTGCTGCGGGCCAGCACCTTGAGGTCCACCCCCTCGGCCAGCGGTTTGTTCTTGGTGTGTACCTTGAGGATGCCCTCGCGGCCGTTGATGTCCGGACGGTCGACCACAATCACCCGGTCGAAGCGCCCCGGACGCAGCAGGGCCGGGTCCAGCACGTCCGGCCGGTTGGTGGCGGCGATGATGATGATGCCCTCGTTGCCGGCGAACCCGTCCATCTCCACCAAAAGGGCGTTCAGGGTCTGCTCCCGCTCGTCGTGGCCCCCGCCCAGCCCGGCACCCCGGTGGCGCCCCACGGCGTCGATCTCGTCGATGAAGATGATGCAGGGGGCGCTGCGCTTGCCCTGCTCGAACAGGTCGCGCACCCGGGCCGCCCCCACCCCGACGAACATCTCCACGAAATCGGACCCGGAGATGGTAAAGAAGGGCACCCCGGCCTCGCCGGCCACGGCCCGGGCTAGCAGGGTCTTGCCGGTGCCCGGCGGCCCCAACAGCAGCGCTCCCTTGGGTATTTTGCCGCCCAAGCGGGTGAATTTTTTCGGCTCCTTAAGGAAGTCGATGATCTCCCGCAGATCCTCCTTGGCCTCGTCGGCCCCGGCCACGTCGCTGAAGGTCACCTTGGTGCGGTCCTCCATCAGCCGGGCCCGGCTCTTGCCGAAGGTGAACACCCCCTTCTGCCCGCCCTGCATCTGGCGCATGAACACCAGCCACAGCACCACGATGACGATGATGAAGCCCCACTGGGTGATGATGGTCACCACCAGGCTGGGCTCGGTGCTCTCGGCCTTGATCTGCACCTCCCGGCTCTCCAGCTCGGCTATCAGCCCCGGATCCTCGATGGGCAGGTAGGTCTTGAACTTGGCGTACTCCAGCCTGACCCCCTGCTGCACCCGGAGGCGCGGCTCCCGATAGACGCCCTTGACCTGTCGGCCGGTGAAAACCACCTGGGAGACATTGCCGGCGTTCAGCTCCTCGCGGAACCGGCTGTAGATAATGTCCTCGGTGCGCTCCCGGCGCCCGGAAAAGAGGTTGTAGAGGGTGATGGCCAGCATCACCAGCACTAGCCAGAAGAGAAGGGTCTTCATCCCCGAGCCCAGACCGGAAGGGCTCGGCATCTTGCCCATGCGGCGCTTGCGGTTGTTCCCGTTAACCATCTATTCCTCCCTCACCCAGCTGATGTAGGGGATGTTGCGGTATTGCTGGGCGTAATCCAACCCATAGCCCACTACGAATTTGTCCGGGATGCGGAATCCCACGTACTTCAGGGGGACGTGGACCTTGCGTTTTTCGTGCTTGTCCAGCAGGGTGCAGATCTCCAGACTTTTGGGGTGGCGGGTCTTTAGGTTGTGCACCAGATAGGAAAGGGTGACCCCGGTATCCACTATGTCCTCCACCAGGATGACGTGGCGGCCCTTGATGTTGGTGTTCAAATCCTGGAGCAGCCTGACCACCCCGGAAGAAACCTTGGCATCGCCGTAGCTGCCCACCGAGATGAAGTCCACCTCCGAAGGGATGTTGATGCTCCTCAAAAGGTCGGCCAGAAAAACAAAGGCGCCCCGCAGCACCCCGACCAGCACCGGCCTTTTGTCCCGGTAATCGCGGGAGATCTGCCGCCCCAGCTGTCCGATCCTGGACTCCAGCCGGCGCCGGGAGATCAGCACCCTGAAATTTTTATTCGTCATTTTTAACCAGCTCCAGTCTGATGGCCTCTTTGGTTCTGTCGGTGATCGGGGCCGCATCCGACCGCCTGATGCCGGCCAGCCAGACGGGTTCATTCCCGGCATAGACCACCGGCCTCTGTCCCCGCTCCTCCCTGGGGACCTTGGCATCCACCAACATGTCCTGAATTTTTCTGGTGCCCCCCGATCCGAAAAGCCTCATCTTTAGCCCCGGCTTAAGCGAAGACACCCAAAGCTTTTGTCCGGCAAGTTGGTCCCGGTCGAAATAAGCTACCTGGGGCCTAGCTCCGGCCACCTTATCCTTTTTGACCAGAATGATCGAACATTTTATGGTCCAGTTCCCCCAGATTGTAGATCCCGGAATCTTCAAGTTTTTCCCGGCTTTGGACTGAGCCCCTGGCCCGGTATTCTGTGGGCCTAAGTGCAGATGCCGGTATCCCCGGCGTGCCCAAAGTCCGCCGCTTAAAATGGCACGTTGACCCACTCGCCCGGCAAAGGCCAGGTTCAAAGCCCTCTCCACCGATTTGAAATCAGGCGGCCGTCCCGGGCCCAAAAGCCGAATACAACACCATCTTATTAAATTTCTTTGTAATCCTTTATTATAACCTTTTAAAATCTGTAAATCAATAGATAATTCGGACTTGCCGGACATAACACAGCTGTCCGCTGCCTCACTGACGGCCTGCGATAGGACCTCCCGGTCCCCGGCCAAAGCCTCGGCCGTTCTGGCCAGCGACTCCTCGATTTTGGGGTTGTACTGGTGAAGGAGAGGCAACAGTTCCAGCCTGATTCTGTTCCTAAAGGCGTCTTTCATTTTATTGGAGCTGTCGATCCTATATGACAGGCGCCGGCAGGCCAGATAGTCCAAAATCTGCCGACGGCTGAACCCCAACAGAGGCCTGATGAACCGGCCGTTAATAAGAGGGATGCCGCCCAGGCCGTCGGTGCCCCCGCCCCGAATGAGGCGCATCAGCACTGTCTCCGCCTGGTCGCTACGGGTATGCCCGGTGGCAATCCTTTGGCAGCCGTGTTTTTCGGCTTCCTCCTCCAGGAAAGTTTTCCTGGCCTCGCGGGCCGCAGTCTCCATCGAGATTTTCCTGGCTTTGGCCAGCCCGGCAACGTCTATCTTCCGGGAAAGAAACTCCAGCCCCATGCCGGTCGCCAGCTGCTTCACAAATCTCTGATCGCCGTCGGACTGGCTTCCCCTGAGACCGTGATTCAAGTGGGCCGCCATCAGTTCGAATTTTAATTCTTTGCGGAGCCGGTTAAGAATATCCAGCATGGCCACCGAATCCGGCCCCCCGGATACTGCCGCCAGCACCCGATCGCCTGGAGCGATCAGCCCCCGTTTTCGAATGAAATCGGCGGCCTCTTGCGTCCAGAGCCGCTCTTTGACGGTTTTGGTCATCTGATAACGGAAAAGGGAGCGGTGGGCTCCCCTTGGCTTAATCGGTCAACCGGATCACATCCACTTCAAAAGATAGGCCATCAGCACCACCCCCAACAAGGCCATGATGTTCAGCTTCAGGGTAAAGCCTAGCGTCAGGGTCAACACCAGCAGGTCCACGGTCACCGGTTGGGTCAGGCCCGGGGTCACCGCCCCGATAAAGAAATCCCGCACCACCCCCTGGGGCAGCAGCACTCCCATCAGCTGGCCCAGGGCGCTTCCCACCAGCGCCCCGCCTAAGAGCACCAGCAGAATGAAACCCGCCCCCCTTCTTTTGATCGCCATGGTCTTTTCCGTCCAGTATTGATGTTTTAGCGGTCAGTTTATATCCCGATAATGTCCGCCCTGCGGCCGCAGTTTCGGCAGGCGCCGTCCTTAAGCCCGGAAATACGTATCTGGTATCCCTGCCGGTTGACCAACACCCGGCCGCAGCCCGGGCAACGGGTATCGGCCATGTCCGGCAAACGGATGTTTCCCACATATACATAGTGAAGCTTCTCCCGGGCCCGGTTGGCGAACTCGATCAGGGTTAACTCCGGAGTGGCCGGCTGCCTCATCTGGTATTGGGGGAAATAGCGCGACAGATGCAGTGGGATGTTCTTGTCCAGCCCGGCCACCCAGTCTATCAGCTTCACCTGCTGCTGGGGCGAGTCGTTGAGGCCGGGGATCACCAGGTTGGTCAGCTCCACCAAGCAGCGGCCGTGGGCCTTTTCTATCGTCCCCAGCACCGGCTCCAGCTCCCCGCCGCAGATCCGGCGGTAGAAATCAGGCTCCATGGACTTCAGGTCGATATTCATGGCGTCCACCAGCGGCAGCAGCTCCTGCAGCGGCCCGGGATTGACGTAGCCGTTGGTCACCAGCACGTTGGCCAAACCGCTCTCCCTGGCCAGGGCGCAGGCGTCCATCAGGTATTCGAACCACACCAGCGGCTCGGTATAGGTATAGGCGATGCCGATGGACTGGTGACTTTTGGCCGCCTGCACCAGTTCGGCCGGGTCCACCCGGGCAGTGGGGATCTGGGTTTGCGAGATCTCCCAGTTCTGGCAGAACCGGCAGGACAGGTTGCATCCGTTGGGCCCGGTGGAGAGGATATGGGAGCCGGGATGAAAATGGTAGAGCGGTTTCTTCTCGATGGGATCCATGGCCAGGGACACCAGATGGCCGTAGGCCGAGGCCTCCAATATGCCGCCGACATTGGTCCGCAGCCGGCAACGTCCCTTTTCACCCGGCTTTAGCCTGCAGGCATGGGGACAGAGCAAGCATTGGACCTCCTGGCCCTCCAGCTTTTTATAGTGCCTGGCCTCCATCGGCCTTCCTTTTTTTCCCCGGCTTCTTTTTTCCTGGTCCGGCCGCGGCCGCTTCCCGGAGCGCCTGCCAACGGGGATCTCCGGATTCCGCCGAGCAGATGCAGGCCTCAAGGTTCAGGTCCCGGCCGCACCCGTGGCAGATGCCTTGGCAGTCCTGGCGGCATAGGGGCTTTAATGGTCGAGCCAGCTCCAGGGCCTCTTTTAAGGCCGGCCACAGGTCCAGCACGTTGCCATTATAGGTAAACACCGAGAGGTCGTCGGCTTTAAGATCCCTCTCCCGGACTGCGGCCACATCATCCGGCTGTTGCGGCCGGAAATACAGTTCTATCTGCTCCTGGCCGCGCCATTGGAACTCCCCCAGACAGCGGCTGCATTCCAGGCGGCAGGCGTAGCCCAGACGGCCGGTGACGCGGAGAACGTCTCCGGTTTTATCCAGCGTCAGCCAGCCCCCGATGTCGGAAAAGCCCGGCAGGTCGGGCGACCCGTCGGGCTTTTTCACCTCGATGGCGGTGATGCCGTCGGGTATTTCCCTGAGCTTGAGCCTCACTTCTTCCTGGCCTGCTCCCGCTGAAAGGCCTCATCCCGCATCTTGTTGACATAGGACGGGTCCTGGAAAGAATACTTGAACTTGGTGTGAATGTCGTAGCGCCCTTCGATGATGGCCACCACGTCCTCGGTAAAAACCAGCTCCTCGTCGGTGGGAATGACGAAGATCTTCACCCGGGAATGGGGAGCCGAGATCTCGAATTCATGGTTGCGGCTCTTGGCCTGCTGATTGCGCTCCTGGTTCAAAACGATCCCCATCTCCTCCAGTCCGCTTACGGCCCCGGCCCGCAGCCGGCGCCCCATCTCCCCGGCCCCGCCGGTGAAGACCACCGCGTCCAAACGACCCAAGGCGGCGTAATAGGCCCCGATATATTTGCGCAACCGGTAGCATTCGATCTCGAAGGCCAGCCTGGCCCGCTGGTCGCCGGCGTCCATGGCGTTCTCGATGTCCCGGCGGTCGGCATATTTGCCGCTGATGCCCAGCAGGCCGGACTTCTTTAGATAGATGGCCTCCACCTCCTTGGCGGTCTTGCCCTCCTTCTCGCAGATGAAGGGCATGATCACCGGATCGACGTCCCCGGCCCGGGTCCCCATCACCAGCCCCTCCACCGTGCCCAATCCCAGGCTGGTGTCAAAGCTCTGGCCGTTTTTGATGGCCGCCAGGCTGACGCCGTTCCCGATATGGCAGGTGACCAGGTTTACCTGCAGCGGGTCCCTCTTAAGCATCACCGCCGCCCGCTTGGCCACATAGAGATGGGAGGTGCCATGGAAGCCGTAGCGCCTCACCCCGTATTTCTCGTACCACTCGTAGGGCAGGGCATAGATATAGGAGGTGGGCGGCATGGTCTGATGGAAGGCGGTGTCCATAACGGCCACGTGGGGGGCGTCGGGCAGGATGGCCTGGGCCGCCCTGATCCCCTGGACGTTGGGCGGGTTGTGCAGCGGAGCCAGAGCCGCCAACTCCTCAAAGGCCTTAATCACCTCATCGGTTATCATGGTGGACTTGGCGAACTTCTCCCCTCCGTGGACCACCCGGTGCCCCACTCCGGAGATGTCCTTGACATCGGACAGCGGAACGTTGGCGTCGCCCAGCATGGTGTCCAGGATCAGTTTGATGGCCACCTCATGGTTGGGACAGTCATGGTCCACCCTGATGGGCTCCCGGTGCGGCACCTCATGGGTGATCGAAGACCCGCCGATGGTCACCCGTTCCACGATGCCCTTGGCCATGATCTCCCTTTTCGTCCAGTTATAGAGCTGGTACTTTACCGACGAGCTGCCGCAGTTCAGCGACAGAATGATGGTGTCCTTGGCCACTAACCCACTCCTATTTCTATGGTTGCCTTTCTATTGCCTGTTTAACTATTCAAAGATAGCATTCACATTATCAGCCCGTACTACTTCGAACATCAAACGCAGTACGTTACTACCGCCGGACGAAAGGCAGCCGGTAGATCTTCCGCAGCCGGTGCTTTATCCGGGCCAGGGCCGAGGGTTTGAAGAAAAAATTGATCTCCCGCAGGGCCGACTGGGCCGAGTCCGAGGCGTGGACGCAGTTCTGGCGGGTGTCGGTGGCGTAATCGTGGCGGATGGTGCCGAAGGCCGCCTCCTTGGGGTTGGTGCTGCCCACCAGCTGCCGCAGCGAGGCAATGGCATTCTCCCGCTCCACCACGCAAAGGATGCAACGGCCCGAGGTCATGAACTTGCACAGCGGCTCGTAGAACGGTTTGTACCGGTGGATAATGTAGAACCCCTGGGCCTGCCGCAGGGTGAGCTGGGCCATCCTCATGGCCACGATGGAGAACCCGTCCACCTCGATGCGGTGCAGGATTTCCCCCACCAGGCCCCGGCGCACCGCGTCCGGCTTGATTATCAGCAGCGTCCGTTCCATCAGATCCTTTTATTTATAAGGAAGCCAGGAAATTATGAAGACGTTTTCCAGACCAATGCCGCACGGCATTCACTTGCCGGTCTTTCTCAATAAGCCGGAAACAACCCCGATCCTGTACCTGTTTCATGCCTTCCTGGATTCCTAAGGGTTGCCCTTTATTTGCCGGCCCCGGCCGCCAGCTGGAATCCGATCTCCAGCGCCTGACGGTTCTTGTCCTCGGTTCCCTTGGGGATGCGCGACATCACCGCCTTCTCCAGCGACTCCCGGCTGACCACCTTGGTGATCCCGGCAATGGCCCCCAGGGCGATGATGTTGGCCACCATCTCGATGCCCACCTCCTGCCTGGCCTTTTGGGAAAGGGGCAGCTTGATGACCCCGGGCCGGTCGACCTCCTTGACGTAGAAGGAGTCGACTATGGCCACGCCGTCGGCCTTAAGGTCCAGGCTGTATTTATCCCAGGCCTCCTGGGTCATGGCCAGCAGGATGTCGATGGCGGTGGCCTTGGTGAAGTGTATCTCCTGGTCAGAGATGATGACCTCGGCCTTGCTGGCCCCGCCCCTGGCCTCGGGCCCATAGCTTTGGGACTGGACCACGTTCTTGCCGTCATGGACCCCGGCCGCCTCGGCCAGGATCACCCCGGCGGTGATCATCCCCTGGCCGCCCGAGCCCGACAAGCGTATCTCGTGCCTTGTTGACATGAAGCTTCCTCGTCTATCGTATATTTTATCCCTAAGGAATCCAGGAATCCAATAAAGGGTGATCGCGACCGGAAGGTTTTTTCCCTGTATTCCTGGCTTCCTTAGATGTGCCTTCAGGGGCGGATTACGGCTAGGCGCCCTTGGCCTTGGCGATTATCCGGTCGTAGATCTCGGTATAGCCCGGGGTCTCCTCGTCGTGGAAGACGCCGGTGATGATCTTGCCCTGGACCTTCTCCGGGGGAAGCTTCTCGGCCGCCTTGATATTGATGGTGTTTTCCTTCTGCCATTGCATCATCTTGACGGCGTTGCCCTCGCGGTTGAGCCGGCCGTAGAGGGTGGGACAGGGCGAGATGGCCTCCACCAGGGCGAAGCCCTTTTTGGTCAGGGCCTGTCCGATCAATTTCTCCAGCTCGGCCGCATTGTAGGCCGTGCCCCGGGCGGCGAAGACGGCACCGGCCGCCTTGGCCAGGGAGCAGGGATCGAAGTCGCGCTCGGCGGTGCCGTAGGGCGCGGTCGAAGCCCGCTTGCCGATGGGAGTGGTGGGAGAGTACTGGCCGCCGGTCATGCCGTAGATCAGGTTGTTCATCAGCACCACCGTCATCTCCACGTTGCGCCGGGCGGCGTGGATGAAGTGGTTGCCGCCGATGGCCAGGGCGTCGCCGTCTCCGGTGATGACGATGACGTAGAGCTTGGGGTTGTGCAGCTTGACCCCGGTGGCGAAGGCGATGGCCCGGCCGTGGGCGGTGTGCAGGCTGTTGAAGTCGCAGTAGACCGGCATCCGGGAGGAGCAGCCGATCCCGGAGACCATGGCCATCTCGTCGCGGTCCAGCCCCAGCTTCTGCACCGCCCGGATGATGGCCCCCTGGACGATGCCGTGGCCGCAGCCCGGGCACCAGACGGTGGGAAAATTCTTGGCCGGCCGCAGCATTTCGTAGGACGGATGCATCTTCATCTGGCCGCCTCCTCCACCACTTTCATAACCTCGGCCGGGGTGATCATCTCCCCGTCATAGCGCAGGGCCGGCAGCACCCGGGTGTGGGTGCGGTTGGCCCGTTCCACCTCCAGCACCAGCTGGCCCTGGTTCATCTCCACCACCACCATGGCCTTGCACTTCCGAAGTGTCTCGGTGATTACTTGATCCGGAAACGGCCAGACCACGGTCGGCCTCAGCAGACCGGCCTTGATGCCCTGGGACTGGGCCTGCCTGACCGCCTGCTGCGAGGTGCGGGCGGCCGCCCCATAGGAGAAGAGCACGATCTCGGCATCGTCCATGAACTCCCGTTCCACCGTCACCAGCTCGGCGCGGTGCTCCTGGATCTTGGCCTGGAGCCGGTCCATCTTCCACTTGGTCTCGTCGGCCCGGTTGGTGGGAAATCCCTTGGGGTCGTGGGTCAGGCCGGTGATGTTGAAGCGGTAGCCTGACCCCATGGCCGCATAGGCCCCTCCGACGCTGGTGCCTTCGCCGAAATGTTGGTACTCGGCCGGTTTGACCTTGGGCCGGGGATGGGTGTAGACCTCCAGCTCGCCCGGCTTCGGGATAATCATCTTCTCCCGCATATGCCCGATGAACTCGTCCATCATCAGCATCACCGGCATGCGGAAGCGCTCGGCCAGGTTGAAGCATCGAACCGTCTGGGTGAAGCACTCTTCGATGGAAGAGGGGCAGAGGGCGATGGTTTGATGGTCGCCGTGGGTGCCCCAGCGGGCCTGCATCATGTCGGCCTGGGCCCCCTTGGTGGGCAGGCCGGTGGAAGGGCCTCCCCGCTGGACGTTGACGATGACGCAGGGCAGCTCGGCCATGCAGCCGTAGCCCACCAGTTCCATCATCAGCGAGAAGCCGGGGCCGGAGGTGGCGGTCATGGCCTTGGCCCCGGCCGCGGCCGCGCCCAGCACCGAGCCTATTCCGGCGATCTCGTCCTCCATCTGGATGAACTTGCCGCCGTTCTTGGGCAGCAGCCGGGCCATCTCCTCAGCCACCTCGGTGGATGGGGTGATGGGGTAGCCCCCGAAGAAGTCGCAGCCGGCATAGATGGCTCCCAGGGCGCAGGCCTCGTTGCCCTGAAGCAGGGCCACATTCTTGCTCATGGCTTCTTCTCCTCGCAGACGAAGATGGCCAGATCCGGACAGCGCAGTTCGCATTGCCGGCAGCGGATGCAGTCCTGGGGCCGGGCCACCTTGGGCTTTCGGTCCTCGCCCATCTCCAGCACCTGCTTGGGGCAGAAGGCCACGCAGATCTCGCAGGACTTGCACCAGGGTTTATAGACATAGACCGGCAGAGAATAGCCCTGCTGGAAGTCCCTCTCGATGGTCCCCCGGGCCTCCTCCACCGTGGTGTTCTTGGCCATAGAGCCTCCGTTAATCGATGCTAAGAATCAATGGAAAAACGAAAACGAGCGACGCCCTCGTCAGTTTTGGCAACGATCTTTCGCTTCATTTTCGTTTTTCGCTTTCCAGGGTTACCAGCGCCTCCCGCCGCCCCGTTTGCCGCCCTCCTTGGGCCGGGCCTCGTTGACCATAATGGCCTTGCCCTTGATCAGGTGACGTCCCGACAGGGCCTCCACCGCTTTGCGGGCCTCCACCCCGTTGGGCATTTCCACGAACCCGAAGCCGCGGGAGCGGTTGGTGTTGCGGTCCATGATGACCGTCGCCGATTCCACCTTCCCGAACGGCTCGAAGGCCGCCCTCAGGTCCTCGTCGGTTACGTCTGGGGCAAGGCTGCCCACGAATAAGTTCATCTTTTCTCCGTTCTCTTGTTGGGACATGGCAAACCATGTCCGTTTTGGTGTCTGTCCGTTTTACCGATTCGGACGAAGCCCGTCTCTATCCGGCTATTCTGGTTCCGGCCCTGCCCTCCAGCGCCCCGGCCGCCCTCTCCAGCGAGGTGATGATCACCTGCTCCCCGCCGCCCTCCAGGAACTGCACGGCCGCCTCCACCTTGGGCCCCATGCTGCCGGCGGCAAAGTGCCCCTGGGCCAAAAATTTTTTGGCCTCGGCCAGGGTCATCGAGTCCAGATCCTTCTGTTCCGGCCTTTTATAGTTGAGGGCTACCTTGTCCACCGCGGTCAGGATCATCAGGGTGCCGGCTCCGATGTCCCTGGCCAGCACCGCCGAAGCCCGGTCCTTGTCGATGACCGCGTCCACTCCTTCGTAGGCGCCGTCCCGTTCGACATAGACCGGCACCCCGCCGCCGCCGGCCGCAATGACGATGGTCCCCTCCTCCACTAGGTTTTTGATGATCCTCTTGTTGACGATGGACCGGGGTATGGGCGAAGGCACGAACCTCCGGAAACCTCGCCCGGCATCGTCGCACACCGTCCAGCCCCTGGCCCTCAGCCCCTCCACTTCCGATTCCTGGTAATAGGGGCCGATGGGCTTGGATGGATTTACGATGGAGGGATCGTCTTTGTCGACCACCACCTGGGTGACCACCGTGGCCACGTCCCGGTTGATGCCCTCGCGCTTAAGGCGGTTCTGCAGCGACTGCTCGATCATGTAGCCCATGCCGCCCTCGGTGTCGGCCACGATCACCCCCAAAGGCAGGGCCGGCAGGTCAGGATAGGTGCGCTCCACCCGCAGCAGGGCGTTGCCCACCTGGGGCCCGTTGCCGTGGGTGATGGCCAGCTTGTATCCCTCTTTGATGAGCGGCAGGATGCCCTCCAAAGCCTTCCGGGTGTTGGAGAACTGCTGATGGATATCCTCCTTGCCGGTGGCGCCGATGGCGTTGCCCCCCAGGGCGATGACCGCGGTCTTGTTCATGGGTCGAATGTTATCTGCCACAGAGACACCGAGACACAGAGATGTTGTTCCCTCATGCTGAAAATATTACCTCAGAGCCTCTGTGCCTCCGTGGCAGAAAACTTACTTTTTGAATTTCACCGTTTTTCGGATGACCTCGGCCAGGTCCGGCTTGGAGGTCTCCTTGAGATCGTAGGTCACCCGCACCGCCGGCCGGGGGAAGGTCACCAAGCGCCGCAAATCGATGGGCGTGCCGATGACGTACATATCGCAGGGGGTGGCGTTGATGGTGGCCTGCAGGTCCTCGATCTGTTTCTTGGAATAGCCCATGGCCGGCAGCAGGGTGCCAATCTCCGGATACTTCTGGAAGGTCTCCTTGATGGTGCCCACCGCGTACTGCCTGGGATCCACCAGCTGGGCGGCCCCGTGCTTCCGGGCCACCACCACCCCGGCTCCGTACTTCATCTCGCCGTGGGTCAGGGTCGGACCATCCTCGATGACCAATACCCGCTTGCCGCGGATGGAGTCCGGAGCCTCGGCCTTGACCGGGGAGTCGGCGTCGATGACCACCGCCTTGGGGTTGACGGCGGCGATGTTGCGCTTGACCGTCTCGATGTCCTCGCGGCGGGCGCTGTCCTCCTTGTTGATGACCACTGCCTGGGCCCGCCTCAGGTTGACCTCGCCCGGATAGTAGGAGAGCTCGTGCCCGGCCCGATGGGGGTCGACCACCACTATCTCCAGATCCGACTGATAGAAGGGGAAATCGTTGTTGCCGCCGTCCCAGACGATGACGTCGGCCTCGCGCTCGGCCTGGCGCAGAATGGCCTCGTAATCCACCCCGGCGTAGATGACGTTGCCCCGGGTCACGTGGGGCTCGTACTCCTCCATCTCCTCGATGGTGCACTTGTGCTTGGCCAGGTCGTCGATGGCGGCGAAGCGCTGCACCTTCTGCTTGACCAGGTCGCCGTAGGGCATGGGGTGCCGGACGGCCACCACCCGCTTGCCCATGCCCATCAGGATCTCGATGACCCGCCGGGTGGTCTGGCTCTTGCCGCAGCCGGTGCGCACTGCGCAGATCGAGACCACCGGCTTGCGCGACTTGATCATGGTGTCCCGCGGCCCCAGCATCATGAAGTCGGCCCCGGCCGCGTTGACCACCGCCCCCCGGCTCATGACATGGCCATAGGGAACGTCAGAGTAGGAAAAGACCGCCAGATCGGCTTTTAGCTTGGCGATCAGCTTGGCCAGGTCCTTCTCGTCGTAAATGGGGATGCCCTGGGGGTAGAGCTTGCCGGCTAAGGCGGCCGGGTATTTTCTGCCGGCGATGTCAGGGATCTGGGTGGCGGTGAAGGCCACTACTTGGTAGGCCGGGTTGCTGCGGAAGTAGGTGTTGAAATTATGGAAGTCGCGGCCGGCGGCTCCCATAATAATCACTCGTTTCTTAGCCATGTTTTGGACCTCCTTCGATTTTTCCTGTTTTCGGGTTTTTTGACTAAACTTTTGCCCGATAGGAACTTAGTCGAAGGGGTCTTCGATCAGCCAGTTGATGATATAATCGTTGGTTGGTGGCATTTCTTTTACTAAATGAAGGGATAGATTATTATTTTATCATCATTTTAACTATTAGTCAAGTCTTATCGGCTGTGGAATGGAAATAGTATAATAGATCCTTACAAAATTAATAACCCCATGGCCAAGATTACAGGTATTTATTGGTTTCTTGATCTTATGAAATCCTGCAGTTTTTATGCTTTCGCTTAAAGCGGTTAACCTTTGGCAAAGATCAAAGAGAGTAACATGTTACGGAAAAACAGAAGAAGGCCGGCATGCGCCGGCCTTCTTTGCCCGTTTGGTGTGCTTATCTGACCAAGGTCATCTTCCTAGTCTGGCCGAACTCACCCGCTTCCAGCCTGTATAGATAGACGCCATTGGCCGCCTTCTGACCGCTTTTATCTTTACCGTCCCAGATTGCCCGATGATGCCCGGCTTGTTTTTCCCCATCCTCCAAGGTCCTTACCAATTGTCCCAGGGTGTTGTATACCTTCAAGCTCACCTTTCCCGGCTTGGCCAGTTGATAGCTGATGGCAGTAGTCCTGTTGAAAGGATTGGGAACGCTGGGCAGAAGTTCATAGTGGTAGGACAACGAAATCGGTTCCGACTCCGCCTCCTGTATGCCTCCGGCCTTTTCGCCCTTGCCGGTAGTGTATTCCACTATCTCTAAGGCGGAACAGACCGCATACTCGCCCTTGATCTTGCGGACGCTTATCTCCACCGCCCCGTCATTCAGGCACTGCCTGGGTAACTCCCGCTCGATAACCACCACTGTTGTATCCGGCAGGTGAACCGTGCCGAAGGAGACCTGGTCGCATCTGGGCTGCAGCAGCCAGTTGCCGGATGGATTGGAGTTGCCGCCGGTGGAGCGGTAGAACACCGCTTTCAGTTTATACCGATTGTCCTTGTTCAAACCATCAAAACGGTATTTCAATTCCTGAGGATGATAATCCACCGTCCTATAGGCCCCAGCCCCGTAGCAAAGCCCGCCCGCCCGCTGGATGCAGTAGGTCGAAGCCTGATCGGTTTTGGGGTACATCTCGAAGCTGGGCACCGGCTGGATGGCGTCCTTGTATGCTTTTACCAGCGGTTGGGCTATGGCCTTGGCGCTGTCCGGGAACGCCTCGGTCCACAGGATATAGAGCGCATGTTCCGGCCATTTATTGGAGAAAGCAACTCAAGGATAACCGGACTGACCTTCTGAATTGAGCGAGATGTTCCTGGAGTGGGTCTCCCAGCCATTGACATAGTCCCCCAGGTAGTGGATGTCGTGGTTGTCGTCACCATGATGCCCGGCGTAGAGGTACTGGCCGGCTGCGGCCGCCACCGGGTACTGGTAATCCCCGGCTTCCGAGGAAGCGATCACCCTCTCCTCGCCCCACCCGTACTCATTCCTGGTTCTGGACACTATCCGATACCTGCCCGGCTCCAAGTGGTCACCGAGCGTGTTCATCGAGCGTAGTCGAGATGAAGTCGAGGTGCCCTTGGCTGCTTCAGATTCCTGCCAAACAACAGTCACCCGGTCCCCATAGGCCTCCACTATGGGATGTATGCAATGCCGGTCCGGCGAAGACAGCTCGATTATCGCTCCACTGCCCTCGCGATACCTCACCACCCCATCCTTGCTCCAGGCCGTAATCAGGCTGCCGTCTTTCTTTATGGCCAAGCTCGGCGACTTGAAGGCTACGGTGCCGAAGTCAATTCTTTCCGGCGCGGGTTGAATGGGATTGCCCGGAGTCCGCTCGGCCACCAGCACCTGGCTTTGGCTCTCGGCAGTGCTCACCCAGCCGGAATAGGTCTTGCCGGTTGCCGGATCGGCCGCAAAGGAGAGATATGAGATGTCCTCGCCAGGCGAGCCGGAATAGACCAGTTGGGATTCGGCCCAGCCGCTTCCGCTTTTCTCGGTGGTATAGACATTACTTCCCTGGTTCCAGCAGAGCAGCGGCGTGCCGTCTGCCTTCAGGGCCAGGGCTGGGTTTTGGCCCAAGGCCACCGCCTGGCTCGGCGTCCAGGTCTCGCCATCGTCGCTCGAGGAAGTGTGATAGACGGTGTCTCCTGATGTGTACGTTACATGCAGTGTACCAGTGTCGTCTATGACAATTTTCCTCCCGTTGGAGTAGGACGTAGCCTCCGGGCTTTGGGTGGTGGCCACGATGGGATCGCCGGGGACGGAGGCTTTGTAGCTGTAAGTTACCGAACCTCCATAATTCCCGTGGCTGTCCCAAACCTTTACCCTATAATTGATATCTGAACTTAACGGTGCCGATGCATCAAAGTAATATGGTTTATCATCCATGTAAATCTGATGAAACGCAGAACCCACGGGATATGATTTTTCAAGGACATAATACACGGGGTAGGTATGTTTGTCGCCTATCGTCCATTTTATCGTCAATCCCGTTGCCGGCCCTTTAGAAGGCGTTGTATTGCCTGTTTCCGAATAGACTCGCGTAATATATGGCAAATACGTAATCACAAAATTAGCCGTGTAGTATAAACGGTATTCCCCCCAACCGGCGGTTGGCTGGATTTGATGAAGTCTGGCGCCATTGTCGCTCCAGTTTACAAAATCATAACGCTCGTGCACATAATCGTTATATTGCGGGGTCAATGCCTCTATGGTGTGCGTTTGCCCGGGATACCAGGGATGATCATACCCACCGACTGGTGTCACGTATGTGCCTTCATACAATACATTGTCAACCTTAACGTTGCCAAAACCTTCAGAATGATAACCGCTTCCATCATAGAAGTTGTTTTTTACTACGCCCCTAAACGGCGCGTTATAGTATTTGCAATCGGGTTCTATCCATGCGTTTGTTACACCTTGCGGGATAGGGTAAATGTCTGATTTTAAAGGGTGAGTTCCATCTTCCGAAACACTCCATATGTAATTAGTACCATTGGCTTTTAGATAAGCCGGTGGTAACAATTGATAATTAATGTAGCAATAGTTTGATAAAAATTGGTAAACACCCCAGTTATTGGCTGAGGTGCTACCGCAAGCACCCATATATATATCGCTGGCATATGGCCCTGCCTTTACCTGTGGGTTGAAAACATTCCAGTTTTGCGTATAATGGCCTGGATTGTCCCATACTTCTAACCAGACAACACCGTCAACCCATGGACCATTTACCTGTGACAGGGAAACGTATGTTATCACTGTCAGGAACATTACTGCGGAAATCAGCTTTTTCATGTTTTCTCCTATTTCCAAGTTGGTTGGTATGATATGTTGTTAAAAGTGACTTGATGTTGATTCGTTCCGTCACTGTTAATTATCCATATGTTAGATATTATTTGTCCGCCAATTCTTTCCAGCCTATGGAACGCTATTCTGGTTCCATCAGGCGACCAACTCGGGTGATAGTCCTTCACGTCGCCTATGCGCTGTGATAATTTTGTTTTATTCGTTCCGTCAGCGTTCATCACCCAAATAGCCATTGTGTCATTTATCCAGGCTGAATATGCTATTTTCGTTCCGTCCGGTGACCAGGTTGGATACATGCAGCTTACCGCAGTATCCGTGGTCTGGTGAGGCGTCAACATTTGAATGTTTGAACCGTCAGAATTTATTATGCATATTACGCCGAAAGCATGACCATTGGCCGCTAAAAAGCCGCTGTCGAATACGATTTTACTGCCATCAGGTGACCAGTCCTGATTTCCGGCTCCATATTCAAGGAAGGTTATTTGCCACTGGTTGGCGCCGTTTGTATCCATAAGCCAAAGATTAAACGTACACCTCATAGTTGGAGTAATGGTGGCTCTATTAAAGCAAATATACATGCCGTCCGGTGAAAAGCAACTTGTTTGTTCCCAATATTGTGTTTCTCTAGTTAAACGCTTTATCCCTGACCCATCGTTTTTCATTATATAGATATGATACATGTTTGTATCCTGGCCCAGCCCTTTATTAAATACTAAATACTTTCTATCAAACGACCATGCCGGATCAGAATCCAGCATCTCGCTGGTTCTAGGCGTTATATTTCTGCCATCAGAATTCATCAGGAAAAGATTCCACCCCGGCTGCAGGTTCCATTGCGAGCCGTCCATATTTGATACGAAAATAATTGTCTCGTCCGTAACCTCAAATGGTGGGTAAATTGGTTCTAAGGTGGGCGGCGGCGCTTGGGTGAGCTTCTTATGGCAGCCGCCGGCCGTCAGGGCCAGCAAACATAGTCCCAGGCTCATCAACATCTTCATGGCTTCCTTCCTTTGGCGTTCACAATTATACTACCCTTCTCCGTTTGTCAAAGAAATCTGACTTTGGTCATGGTGTTAATTGATGTTTATTACTTCCGTCAGCGTTCATCATCCACAGCTTGCCGTTGTTATCGCCGCCGCGTCCATAGCGGCTGTAGACTATCTTTGTTCCGTCAGGCGACCAACAGGGATAGAAGCCGCCTTCTAAAGACGGATCGCTTAGGCCGGTCAATTTTCTCAGATTGCTGCCATCTACATTCATAGACCAGACCTGGTTTAGCATATTATCGTTCAATTTTATCGTAAAAATAATTTTGCCCGTACCCCTATTTATATCAACATCTACGATGGTCACACAATTGGTTATTGTGTTAATATGTATAGTGTCCTGCGTTATCGTGTTTATTGTTGTAAATACTTTATTAAATGATGTAACGGCTTTAACTGCCAATACTTTTATACTGTCTAGCCATACTGGAGCGAAGTAGTATTCTTTAATAAAGGTTAAATTGCTGCCGTCAATATTCATATAATAAATACCATAACTAGAACCACCTGACGGATATATTCCTGTATATGCAATCTTTTGTCCATTTGGGCACCATTGGGGGTAAGTATTTCCCCCATCAAACGTCAGCTTTGTAAGGCTATCCCCGTTGGCCTTAATTTTATATATGTTGGTCTCCCATCCCGTGTAAAACACCAGCCAGTTGCCGTCAGGAGACCATCTGGGCGAACAAGCATAAGCATAAATTAAGTTGTCTCTGGCGATTAAAAATGGCCGATTATTTGTGCCATCGGGGCGTATGGCCCAAAGGCCGTCATAATCATGGTCATTAGTATCAACGCCGGTAGCGTAATTCGACAAAGTGTAATAAACGATCATGGTATCGCTAGGGTGCCAAGCTGGATAATCGTGTTTAGTGTAGGTTATCGGCGGCTTTGTATCTTCCGGTGGTGGCGGCGGCTGCGTGGGCTTCTTATGGCACCCCCCGGCCGTCAGGGCCAGCAAACAAAGACCCAGGCTTATAATCATCTTCATGGCTTCCTTCCTTTGGCGTTCACAGTTATACTACCCTCCCCCCCTATGTTTGTCAAGAAAAAAATGCGGGCCAAAGAAAAATCCTTACGTTGAATGGCCTCTCACTATATGATATATATAATAATCATGCCAAAAAGCAGGCTCCGTGTCTTTCGTTTGACAGGCTAAAAAACCATGCGGGTGCGCAGGCGAAAAAATTTAACGCCTTTTACCCAGCCGGATCGGATATGCACCTGATTTTACTCACCCTATATCGCCGCAGTGTCGCTTGGCTGGAAATAACTTGCTGCATGATATAACATAACAGGATCGGCGACATGTCGCCATCCGGCGACAGTGATGTCGCCGTATATTTAATCATTTTATACTCAATGCTTTATCTTTTAGTGTCCCGACACAATAAAAGAAGCCGCCCCTTTCAGGACGGCTTTGTCTATATTAACGATTCCCCGATTTTTATCAATGACTTCGGTTTTTTTAAAACTCCGACTTTTTACTCGTACCTCAACGCCTCTATCGGGTCCATCTCGGCCGCCCGGCGGGCCGGGTACCAGCCGAAGAAGATGCCCACCGCCGCCGAGAATCCGAAGCCTAAAAGCACCGACCACCAGGTGACGGTCGACGGCAGCTTGATGGTCAGGGAGATGATCCCGGCCATGACGAAGCCCAGCACCATCCCGATGACGCCCCCCACCGAGGACAGGGCCACCGCCTCGATGATGAATTGCTGCATGATGTCGCGCTTGCGAGCCCCGATGGCCTTGCGGATCCCGATCTCCTTGATGCGCTCCGAGACCGACACCAACATGATGTTCATGATGCCGATGCCGCCCACCAAAAGCGACAGCAGGGTGACCCCGATCATCAGGCCGAAGACCCCGGCGGTGATCTTCTTGAAGATGTCCATCAGCTGGTCGGCGGTGACGATGCCGAAATCGTCGGGCTTTGAGGGCGGCACCTTTCGGCGGCGGCGCAGCAGCTCGGTGATCTCGTCGCGGGCCAACTCCACATGGTCGGCGTCTAAGGGCTGGACGGCGATGGTCACCGAGCCGCCGCCCCGGGAGCGCACCCGGCCGGTGAATATTTTTTGGAAGGCGGAGATGGGGATGACGGCGATGTTGTCCTGGTCGTTGCCCAGGAAAGAGCCCTTCTTGGCGATGGTCCCGATGACCTCGAAGCGGTTGCCCTGGATGATGATCTCCTTGCCCAGGGGGTCCTGGCTGCCGAACAGCTTGTCCACCAGGGTCCAGCCGATGATGGCCACGTTGCGGCTGTGCTCCAAATCGACCGAGGACATGGGCCGGCCGTCGGCCATCTCGTGGTTGGCGATGAACTGGTAATCCGGGGTGGTGCCCAGGATATCGCTGCCCATCACCTCCTGCTTCAGGTACTTGACGTTGGACATGCTTTCCAGTATGGGGGCCACCCGCTCCACCGAGGGGCAGTTTTCCAAAACGGCATTGGCGTCGGCAATGGTCAGGTTCTTGCGTCCCCGGGTCTTCAGCCAGTCATCGTGGCTCATCACCAGCCCCTGCTTCTGGACATAGAGGGTGGTGGTTCCCAGGCTGGAGAGCTGTTTGGCCACCATCTTGTTGAAGCCGTCTACCAGGGCCAGCATGCCGATGACCGTCAGCACCCCGATCATGATGCCCAGGGTGGTCAGGCCGGAGCGCAACTTGTGGGCCCGGATGGCGTCGAAGGCCAGTCGTATCGATTCCCAGATGTTCATCCCTTCCCCCTAGCTACCGGTTTGTCGGAGACCACCTGGCCGTCCAGCAGGCTCACCATTCGGTTGGCGTGTTCTCCGATCCGCTGGTCATGGGTCACCAGAATGATGGTCTTGCCCTGCTGGTGCAGCCGGTCGAAGATGGCCATGATCTCCACCCCGGTGCGGCTGTCCAGATTGCCGGTGGGCTCGTCGGCCAGCAGGATGGCCGGATTGTTGACCAAGGCCCGGGCGATGGCCACCCTCTGTCTCTCGCCCCCCGACATCTCGGTGGGTTTGTGGTGGATCCTATTGCCCAGGCCCACCGATTCCAGCGAGGCCTGGGCCCGCTCCCGCCTGGTTTTGACATCGACCCCGGCGTACTGCATGGGCAGCTCGACGTTGTTCAGGGCCGAAGAGCGCGGCAGCAGGTTGAAGGTCTGAAAAACGAAACCTATCTTCCTGTTGCGCACCGCCGCCAGCTGGTCATCGTCCATCTGCGACACCTGGATCCCGTCCAAGACATAGCGGCCGGCGGTCGGGGTGTCCAGGCAGCCGATCAGGTTCATCAGGGTCGACTTGCCCGAACCCGAAGGCCCCATGATGGAGACGTACTCGCCGGTGGCCACCTCCAGGGACACACCCTTAAGGGCCTCGACCTTGACCCCGTCCATCTGGTAGACCTTGCTCAGACCCTCCATTCGTATCATCATGAGGTAACCCTTAAACATTCTCCATCCGGCTTAACCGCAATACCCCCAAAGCTTGCCCTGTATCGAGTATTCTTATTCGTACAAGGAAAAGGATAGCGGTTGTAAATATTGATTTTGAAAAATTCGATTCAAAATCATCTCTGCGGCCTTTTCGGTTAAAAGGCAATAAATCGAGATTACCCCTGATGCTACCTCTCGCCTCCCCGGTTCGGCTTCTTGCCCAATTTGCCTTTCTCGATCTTGACGCGGTCCTGGTGCTTCAGGTTCCGCAGCTCCCGAAACGGCCCTTTGACCACCTCCTGACCCTCCTCCAAGCCCCCGGTGATCTCGATGTTGTCCTGGTCCGAGACGCCGGTGGTGACCGGGGCAATGACCGCCCGGCCCTTTTGCACCAGATAGACCACCTCCTGGTCCTTCTCCTTGCTCTTCTTCCCCTCGGACAAGGTGTCCTCGGCCCAGGCCCGGCCCTTTCTTTTTCCCTTGGGCCGCTCCGCCTGCCGTTTTTCGGATTCCACCTTGCGCATCACCACCGATTGGATGGGCACCAAAAGAACATCCTTCTTGTTGGCGGTGGTGATCTCCACGTTGGCCGACATTCCCGATTTCAACAGCGGCGAGGCCTGATCGAACCTGACCCGCACCGTATAGTTGACCGAGGCGGTGCTGCCGGTGCTGGTGTAGGAGGCAGCCGTGGCGATGGCGGCGTTGCCCACCTCGGAGACCGTCCCCTTGAAGGTCCGGCCGGGGATGGCGTCGACCTCGATCTCGGCCGGCTGGCCGACCGCGATGTCCCTGACGTCGCTCTCGTCCACCTGGGCCTCGACCTCCATCTGTGACATGTCGGACACGGTCATGATTACCGAGCCGGGATTGTTCATGGTCCCGGTGACCACCACCTCGCCCAGCTCCACGTTGAGCTGGACCACGGTCCCGCTGATGGGTGAGGTTATGGTCGTCTTGCCCAGCATGTCCTGGACCTGGTCCAGCGAAGCCTCGGCCTGGGTGTAGCGGGCCTGGCTGAGCCGGTATTCCGTCTCCACCTGCTCGAACTGCTCCTGCGACAGCAGCCCCTTGGAAAAAAGCTCCTGGTTTCGCTGGTAGACAAGCTCGCTCTGCGCCAGGCTGGCCTTGTTCAGCTCGACGCTGGCCCGGGCCTGCTTAACCTGGGCGGCGTAATTGGCCGGGTCTATCTGCACCAGCACCTGCCCCTTCCTGACGCTGTCGCCCTCCTTCACCGGCAGACGGGTGATCCGGCCCATGGCATAGGCCGAGATCTTGACCTCGGTCACCGCCTTGACGCTGCCCGGCGCCGAGACGGTCGATATTATCTGGCCCTTCCTCGCCTTGGCAGTCTGGACGCCGGTCCTCTTGGCCCCGCGGAGGACGTTGGCCGTCACCAGCGCCGCCACCAGCAGGACGCCGGCGGCGATCGCCAGCGCCTTCCTGTTCCCGGCCACCTTCCTAAGGTTCATCTGGTTTCTCCTTAAAGTATCGAAATCAACGCTTGCCCAGCAGCTGGTCCACCTTGGCCTGGGCCAGGTAATAGGAGCAGATGGCGTTGACCGCCTCCCGCTGCGACTGGTTGTAGTTGACCTGGCTGGTCAGCAGGTCCAAAGTGGAGGCCGCCCCCAGGCGGTGTTTCTCGGTGGTCAGCCGGAAGTCCTCCTCGGCCCGGAGCTTGAGGTCCCCGACCAGGGAAATCTCCTCCCTGGCCGCCTGCCATTCGATGAAGACCTGGTCGACCTCGGAGGCCAAGTTCCGCTGGGCCAGCATCCAGTCGGCCTCGGCCGAAGCTGCCTGGGCTCTGGCCCGTCGTATTTGGGCCTCGGCCGCCGTGCCGTCGAAGATGTTCCAGTTAAGGGTGAGCGAGAAGCTCCAGCTGTCGTGCCGGTTCCAGCTGCGGGAATCGCGAAACTGCAGCGAGTCAGAATAACCGTAGCTGTATCCGGCCCCCAGGCTGGGCAGCTTTGACAGCCAGGCCGACCAAAGGTAATCGCGGGCCGCCTGACAGCGCTCCCGGGCCGCCTGGTATCCGGGGTTTCTCTGCCTGGCCAGGGCCAGCAGGGAGTCGCGCGACAGAGGCGCGGCCGCAGTATCGGGGAAAGCCATCCGGTCGTCCACTTCGAAATCTCCCTCGGCGTTGATCAGCGCCCTCAGGGCCTGCTGGCCGGCCGCCAGGGCCTTCCTGGCCTCCAGCAGGGCCACCCGGTTCTGCGACAGGGTGATCTCGAATTTCAAAAAATCCGACTTGCTGATGGAGCCCAGCTGGTGCATGATCCTGGCCTTGGTCACCTGTTCCCGGCCCTGCTCCACCGAGGCCTGGGCCACCTCCAACGCCTTGCGCAACTTGATCAGGCTGTAATAGGCGTCCTTGACCTGGTAGGACAGGTTAGCCAGTGACTGGGCATAGGCTGCGGCCGAGGCCTGGTTCTCGTTGATCGAGCCCTTGAGGTTGGCCCAGTTGGATAGGTTTACCAGGCTCTGGCTGGCGTTTATGCTGGTGCGGTAGCTGTTGCTGTGTCCCCCCTCGCTTAATACGGGATTGCCGAAAGCATCGCGCGCCACAGAAGAGGCCGGGCCGCTCTGGGTATAGGAGGAGCTGGCCGAAAGCCTGGGAAGTAGCGCCGAGGCTGAAGTCTGCAAGCCGGCCGAGCCCACGGTCCTGGAGCTTCGGGCTTTAATCAACTCGGGGCTGTTGTCAAAGGCCATCTTCAGACATTGCTCCAACGTCAAGACCTTGGGCGGCGGCGCCTCCTGAGCAAAAGCGTTTGCTGATGGACTCGCCGACAGCAGAATGGCAGTGAGTATGAAATTTTTCATGGTTTTACCCGGTGTTTGCTGACGAGGGAAGTTATCTTTCCACGGCGGACGGGTATGTAAACCTGCGGTGAGCACTACGGCAAGTGTTACAGTAAGACTGGCGAACTGCTCGGTGCAGACTCTACCGTACCATTTTTAAATATTTCGAAACACTAAGACTCAAAGAACACCAAGATGTTCCTAAAAATAGATATATTCCTTCGTGCCTTTGTGTTTTTATTCGACCTATCAGAATTAGTCCTATCTTTTATTTGACTTTCCACCGGTCGCTTGGGTTTAACCTTTGGCTCATTATGATTACGTTAAGATCTTTCCCTTTGTTTCGCGTCCGGCGGCCATCCCCCAAAGCATCAGGTCCAGAAGGAAATCGGTGGTCCTTTTTTTAGGCTCCCGGATGCCGGCCATGTAGACGCTGTTGGCGGCGCTGGCGGCGGCCAGGGCCCAGAGCCGGGCATCGCCCCGACGAAAGTCGCCGCTCTTCATCCCCTTTCGGATCACGTCCTCGGTTATGGATAGAATCCGCTGGTTCTGACGGCGTATATGCCCGAAACGCTTCATCCGATGGCGGGGATCGACCTGGTGGAGCAGCTTGAAGAAAGGTTTGTTATCGAGGGCGAAGTCGGCCAGGGCCTCGAATATCCCCCGCAGGCAATCGGCCGGCTCGCCTCCGGAACGGGAGGCCTGCTTCATGGAGTCGATCAGCTTAGCTACGGCATGGTCGATGATGGAGAAGAACAAGTCCTCCTTGTCCTTGAAATAGCGGTAGACCGTGCCCTTGCCCACCCCGGCCGCCCGGGCCACCTCCTCCACCAGGGCGCTTTGGAACCCCCTTTGGGCGAACACCCTGGCTGCCGCCTTCAGGATCTCCTCTTTTTTTCTCTCGGTTAACTGTCGCATAAAAATAATGGAACTGACTGGTCAGTTCCATTATAACTCAAAATCCCCGTTATGTCAAGGGGATTGGTAGACTTTTTATTTCATGAAATATTTAACCTTTTGAACTCCCCCGCCGAAGCCTGCCTTCATCGCTAGGGGCTGGGCCGCCGGCCGCCCCCTGACGGCAGGCGGCTCTATTGGGTTCTGTCCAGCAGCCGCCTGATGCCGGATTTTACCGTCTCCAGGTCGGCCGAGGCCTTGGTCTTGTCCGGACCCCAGACCCCGTAGAAATTCTTATTGAGCGGCCTCCAGTATTCCGGATCGTTCTGGCCGAATATGGCGAAGGTCGGCGTCCCGGCCGCGGCCGACAGGTGCATGATGCCGGTATCGTTGCAGACCACCATCCTCAGATGGCTGAGGACCCCGGCCAGCTGCCTGATGTCCAGACCCGGCAGCGGGGTCACTTCGGCGTTGACCGCTCCCAGGAAAAGTTCGCCCAGATCCTCCTCCCTGGGTCCCCAGAAGACGGCCGCTTGAAAACCGAGCTCCCCCACCAGCCAGTCGGCCAGGGCGGCATAGCTTTGGTAGGGCCAACGATTGGGCATCTTGTAGGCCCCCAGGTTCAGGCCGATGGTCTTCTCCGGCAACAGGTGATGCTTCCAGAGCACCTCCTCTCCGTAATCCCTCTCCTGGGCAGTTAGTCCGATTCTTTCCCCAAGGTCTCCAGCTTTAACGCCGAGGTATTCCAGAATGGCCAAGTTTCGAAGCGTTTCGTGCGGCCTGGCAGCCGGAACCGGGGCTATAATGTTGTAGAAAGGCGCCCCCCGCCTTCCCGGGAAGGGATGTTCGGCCGAGCCCAGCCGCCAGCGGGCGCCGCAGAGCCAGGCCAAAATGTCGCTTGACAGCGAGTGGGAGACGGTGTTCAGCACCACCGCCAGGTCATAATGCTGCCTCAGTCCCTTCAAAAGCTTCCACAGCCGCCGCGGCGAGGCCAGACGCAGTTTTTCCGGGAAAACCATCATCTGGTCTATATCCGGATTATGAAGAAGGACGGCATGGGTGTAGTGGCGGACAACGACGGCAATCCGCGCCTCGGGAAAACGCTGCCTAAGGGCGTGGAAGGCCGGAGTGGAAAGGAGCAGATCGCCCAGCTGGTCGTGCTGGCGGATGACCAGGATGCTTTTTATCGACTCCAGTCCGACTTCGTCAGGGCGATAGGTTTTGTCCGGGATCAGCCAGCCCAGCAGCCGGATGAGCGAACGTTTGAGGATTTTTTCTAATTGGGGGGGCCGCATTTCAGGGTATAAGTGAATTTGATCCCGTTTTCTTGCCGCTTATCTGCTTCATCTGCAGCTAAAGGCTCAGGCCTTGAATTGCAGGTTATAGAGCCTCCAGTAGGTGCCCTTCCTGGCCAACAGCTGGGAATGCTTGCCCGACTCGGTAATCCTTCCGTTCTCCATGACCACGATCCGGTCGGCCCGCTTGACGGTGGAAAGCCGGTGGGCGATGACCAGGGCGGTGCGTCCCCTCATCAGCCGGTCGATGGCCTCCTGGACCATGGCTTCGGACTCGGCATCGAGCGAGGAGGTGGCCTCGTCGAATATCAGCAGCGACGGATTTTTTAGTATGGCCCGGGCGATGGAGATCCGCTGGCGCTCTCCCCCGGAAAGCCGCATTCCCCGTTCCCCGATCATGGTCTGATACCCTTGGGGAAGCTTGGCAATGAAACCATGGGCATTGGCCGCCCGGGCCGCCTCCTCCACCGACTCCTGGGACGCCTGCGGCATTCCATAGGCGATGTTGTTGAAAACAGTATCGTGGAAGAGAATGGTCTCCTGGCTGACGATGCCTATCTGCTGCCTCAGCGACTTGGCGTCCAGGGATCTGAGATCTCGTCCGTCCCAGGTGATGGTGCCCGAATCCGGATCGTAGAACCTGGGGATGAGGTCGGCCAAGGTGGACTTGCCGGCTCCCGAGGGTCCCACCACCGCCAGCAGCTCTCCCCGGGACAGCCTGAGCCTGGGTATGACCAGCTCGAAATCAGCGCTCCCCTCGCCGGTACGGCCCTTTTCGGCTGGGTACTTGAACCGCACTTGGTCAAAGGCGATGCCGCGTGAAAGGCCGGACACCTGCGCCCCGCCGGCCGAGTCCTCCATCTCGGGCTTGGCATCCAATATGGCGAACAGGCGCTCCGAGGCGGCCAGCCCCTGCTGCACCGAGGAGTTGACCCGGGAAAGGCCGTTCAGCGGCTGCATCATGGAGAAGGCGGCTGCCAGAAAGAGGAAGAAGCGCTCCGGGCTGATGGCGCTGCCCGGTCCGATGTAATCCCTGGCGGCTAAGATGATCAGCACCCCGGCCACCGCCCCCAGGAACTCGGTCAGCGGCGGGGTCAGGGCCGAAAGTTTTTCGTAACGAAACAGAGATCGGAAATAGGCGGCGTTGAAAGAGAAAAATTTTTGGCGCTCCCAGGCCTCGGCGGCAAAGGTCTTGACCAGCCTGATGCCGGAAATGGTTTCGGCCAGCACCGCGGTGACGTCGGCCATCCTTTCCTGGAAGCGATGCCCCCGCTTGCGCAGCTTCCGGCCGATGAGAACGATGGCCCCGATGCAAAGCGGCAGTACCACCACGGCTATCAGGGCCAGACGCCATGAGGCCCAGAACACTAAGCCGGCGTAAACCAGCACCAGGCTGCCCTGCTTGATGACCGTCAGCGTCCCCTCGGTGATGGCCCCCCGCACCAGGTTGACATCGTTGGTCAACCGGGAGATGAGCTGACCGGCCTTGACCCTCTGAAAGAAACCCAGCGAAAGTTTCTGCAGGTGGCCGTAGAGTTCGTCGCGAAGGTCGGCCGTGATCCTCTGTTCGATGTAGAAGGTCAGCAGCTGGTGCAGGTAGCCGAACAGGTTTTTTAAAAGGAAAACCCCCAGTATCAGCCAGCACAGCCGGGCGATGCCGGCCTGCCTGCCCCCCTGTAGCATCCACCAGGAGGCATGGGCCAAAAGCGATCCCAGCTCCGGCCGCAGCGGGCCCGGCTGGGCGGCGGCCCCGGAAGCGGCATCGTAGAAAAGCAGCTTGACGAAGGGGGCGATCATACCCAGGGTGAACCCGGAAAAGACCGCCAGGGCCGCGGTACAGGCCACCAGCAGTCCCACCTGCTTAAGGTAGGGCTTCAGATAGGCCAGCAGTCTCCGGTAGGTGTTCATGTTGCCTCTTGACGACTTCGAATATTTATGTTATGTTTAACCCGCATGATTGAAAGCCCTCCCCGCCCCCGACTGGGCCAGCGTTTTAAGAAGAACTTCATCACCGGTCTGGTGGCCATCCTGCCGGTGTTGCTGACCATCTACCTTTGCTGGCTGCTTTTCGTCTGGGGCGGCCAACTTTTCGGCGAGGCCTTGACCCTGATCCCCCAATTACGGGCCATTCCCCGCCTAGCCCGGGTGGCCCTGGGTTTCTTTTTATTGATGATGGTTATCTACGGCATCGGGGTGCTGGCCTCTCATCTGCTGGGCCGAAGGCTGTTGGGAATATGGGAGCGGCTGTTGCGCCACACCCCCTTCATAGGGCTGGTTTACAACACCTCCAAGCAGTTCACCGAGACCTTCTTCACCAGCCGCTATGCCTTCCGCCAGGTGGTGGCGGTGGAGTATCCCCGTCCCGGCACCTATGCCCTGGGCTTCCTGACCTCGGAGCGGATTTGGACCCTGGGGCCGGGCCGGACCGCCCTGACCGTCTACCTGCCCAACACCCCCAACCCCACCGGCGGACGCATCATGCTGGTTCCGCCCCAACGTCTGTTCCGGGTGGAGCTGACGGTGGAGGAGGCCGTCAAGCTGATTGTCTCCGGTGGCATGATCGCCCCGGAACGACTGGCCGTCTTGGGCTCCCTGGCCGAAACCTATGAAAAGACTGCTGTCCCTGCTAAGAGGAAAAGGGCGCCCCGCCGCTGAGGCCTCGCCCCAAAGCATCGGCCGCCTGCTGAGCGAGGCCGAAGCCCAAGGCCGCATCCCTCCGGATGCCGGCCATATGATCCGCCGCATCCTGGCCCTTTCGGAAACCACCCTGGCCGAGGTGATGATCCCCAAAGCCAGGGTTACCGGCGTCCAGGCCTCGGATAAACTGTCCCGGGTGGTGGAGACCTTTCTTAGGACCGGACACTCCCGCCTTCCCGTCTACCAGGACAGCTTCGACAACATCGTGGGCATCATCCACATCAAGGAGCTGCTGAGGCTGTGGGGAAGGCCGGCCCGAAACCTTCGGGCAGTTGAGTTCATCAGGTTGCCCAACTTCTTCCCTCAAACCATGAAAGTGGCCCAGGCCCTGGCCGAGTTCCGCCGTAGCCGCCTCTCGGTGGGCATCGTCATCGATGAGTATGGCATTCCCTCGGGACTGGTGACCGCCGAGGATCTGGTGGAGGAGATCGTGGGCGAGATGAGCGACGAGCTGGACCGGGAATTTCGCCACCACCGTTTGCTGGGCGACGGCTCCTACCTGGTGGAAGCCTCCATGCCGCTGGAGAAGTTCGTCGAAGTCTTCAGCTGCCGAACCCAATCCAAGTCGCATTCGGTCGGTGGCATGGTGTTGGAGGAGCTGCAGCGGATACCGGCCCCAGGCGAGAAATTCCAACTATGCGGTTTAGACTGGGAGGTGGCCGAGTCGGCCTCCAACCGCCTGATAAAACTCAAGATCAGAACGGCCCACCGTTAGTCCGATTTAAAGCTGTCGGTCATCTGGTGCGGCCTCCGGCTCCGAGCCAGGCTCTTTGGATGAAGGATTGTCCTCCCCCATACACTCTTGTTTTGCTTCACCTTCGGCTTCTTCCAAGAGGCGGGCCTCCCCCTGTTCCGGCTGGTCACCTAAATCCGCCTCCACTTGGACGCCGTGTTCCGAGATCTGATACTGTTTCAGCTCGGCGTCGATCTCGGCCTCGGCCCTCTCCCTCTCCGCCTCCCTCTGCTTCAGGTATTCCTCCAGATCCTCGATCTTCGGTAGGTCGGACAGACTGGCCAGCCCGAAGTATCGTAAAAATTCCTGGGTGGTGCCGAAGAGCAGGGGCCGGCCCGGCCGGTTGTCGCGGCCGGACACCTGCACCAGATTTCGCTCCAGCAGGGTGGCCATCACCCCGTCGACGTTCACCCCGCGGATGCTCTCGATGTCGGCCTTGATGATCGGCTGTTTGTAGGCCACGATGGCCAGGGTCTCCAAGGCTGCAGCCGTCAATTTGGCGGACCGCTTGCCCTTGTAAAGCTCCTGGACCCATTTGGCGTATTCGGGCCGGGTATATATCTGATAGCCGCCGCCTATCTCCACCAGGGCGAAGCTGTGATTGTCCTGCTCATACTCCATCCTCAGCTCCTGGACCAGCTCCCGGAGCAGCTTGGCGTCCACCTCCCCCAGCAGCGATTTGATCCGGGCCGGAGGCAGGGGGATGTCGGTGGCAAAAAGAAGGGCTTCGATGACGCGTTTGGCCTCTGTTCTGTCCATTAATCAAGTCCTCGCACTTGGTCCCTTTGTTTATTCTGCTAAAGAAACGCTTGACAACGATGAGAATGATATGATATTTTTAATACTTTGTAAAGTCCAATTTTCAAAACCGGGTCCCTAATGGCCGAGCGGTCGGACGGTTCAAGGCATGGGGGCCACCGCTTCCGGCCATCACATCAGCAATAATCAGCGGAGGAGTCACCTTGGCAGAGAAAAAGAAGACCGTCAAAAAGAAAAGGAAGATGAGCTCGGCCGAAAAGCAGGCCAAGCAGGCCATGGTCCGGCGCCGCCGGAATCAGGCCGCCCTATCGCGTCTTCGGGGTGTTTCCAAGAAGATACAATCGGCCGGCACCGAATCCAAGGGGTTGCTGCCGCTTGCTTACTCCGAAATTGATCGGGCCGCCAAGAAGGGCGTTCTGCACAAAAGGACGGCCGCCCGCCGCAAGGCCAGGCTGGCCCGTTTGGCGAAATAACCCGTCTAAAACCAAAAAGCGGAATCGTCCCGGCCCATGGCCGGGACGATTCTTTTAATGTCGGTATCATTTATGACTTGACGATGTGCGGAGTCAGGAAGATAAGTATCTCCCGCTTTGAGGAGGCGGTGGTGGTGGAACGGAACAGAGAGCCCAGTATGGGGATGTCCATCAGGATGGGAACCCCCTTGACCGTTTTGCCGCCCTTGGTCTGCACCAGTCCGCCGATGACCGCTGTCTCCCCGTCGTTGAGCACGATCTGGGTCTCGGCCTCGTTGGTCAGGATGACTACCCCTCCCAGGATGGTGGCCGTCGGGTCCAGGTCCGAGATCTCGGTCTTGACATCCAGGATGATGTTGTTGGCCGAGTTGATGTGGGGGGTGGTGGTCAGTTTAATGCCTATGGTGTAAAGCGTGGTCTGGGTGTTGCCGCTGGCGTCCCTTATGGATAGCGGGATCTTTTTGCCGCCGATGATCTTGGCCTCTTTGTTGTTCATCGAGGTTATGCGGGGATTGGAGATGGTGTTGGACTTTCCCTTGGTCTCCAGAACGTTGAGGGTGGCATCCAGCTGGGCGAAGGAGCGCATGGTGCCGATGCTGACCGTCGGGCGTCCGCCCGCCGGCAGCAAATCGGGCACCTGGACCCCGGGCAGGACGTTGGGATTGACCGGGCCCGGGCTCTGGACGTTAAGCCCGGCGTCGGCCATATTGCTCACCTGCCAGCTGATGCCCAAATCACGCGAGGCATTGACATCGATATCCACGATCCTGGCCATGATCTCCACCTGCATCGATGGTTGATCCAGGATGCGCAGCATCTGGGATATCTCCTCGTGTTTGTAGTCGACATCGATGATCACCAAGGAGTTGCTTCGCTTGTCCACCTGGATGGAACCCCGATTGGTGAGTATCTTCTGCAAAGAAGGGGTGATTTCCTCGGCAGCGGCGTACTCGATGCGGTAGACGTTGGTCACCAATTCGCGCGACTGCTCACGGTTCTTCATTTCCGTGGCCAGCTTATCCCGGCTGGCTACTCTGATGATGCCTCCCTGCTCCACGTAATCCAGGCCGCCGGCGTTGACTATCTCCTGGAAGGCCCGGTCCCAGGAAACGTTGTGCAGGGTCATGGAGACATTGCCCTTGATGTCGCCGGCGATGATGATGTTCCGGCGGTTGTACTTGGCCATGGCCCTGAGCACTGTCTTCAGCTCGGCGTTTTCCAGGTTAAGCGAGACCGATCGTCCCGATCCCCTGGCGGCCGGACGGTAGGCTGGCCGGGCTGGTTCTATGTAGGCCGGCTGTGGAGGCAGAGTGGGCGGTATGACAGCAGGGGTAACCGGTTCGGCAGTGGCCAGAGGCGGCATGGCCGGTTCGGCAGCGGCCAGGGGCGGCATGGCCGGCTCCTCGATCACCGGAGGCGGGGTCACCGGCGTGGACGGCGGCGGGGTGGACACGGCCACCGGCGGAGTAACCGGCTCTTCGATAACCGGCGGCGGTGTCGCCGGGGTAGCGGTGACCGGTGTCGGCGGCGTCGGCTCGGTGGCGGCCGGGGTGATCACGGCCATTTCTGTGGGCGCCGTCGAGGCCTTCCACTCGGCGAAAGAGGAGACGTCCTTGGTGGTGATGGCGATGATGATGTCGTTCTCCTCGCTCATGGCTATGTAGGAAGGCTTGGCGGCCGTCTCGATGACCACCCGGGCGATGCCGCCCTCGCGGTCGAACTGGCTGGTGGTAATGCCGACCACGCCGCCGCGGCCTATGGTGTGGGTTTTGGGCCCCATGGCCAGGGAGGCGCCCTTGATATCAACCACAATGCTTTGCGGCTTGGAGAGGGTGAAATCCTTGAAATCCAGGATGTCGTCGCCGCTGATGACGACCTGGGTCACCCCCTCGGCTTTCTTCACCGAGATATCAACGATCTTGGCGGCAGCCGCCGGCTGGGCCACGACCGCCAGCGCCGTCAAAAACAGGCACAGAGCGATCTTAGTGGGTTTCATATTCCGCTCCCTTCTATTTATTTAATCTTTGATTCTCAAAGCGCCGCCTTGGCTGCTGAGCTTGACGGCAAACCTGATCTTCTGCCCGGCCTCGCCCTGCTCGAAGATGATGCTGCTGTCGGTGATGGCCGCCACCCGGCCGCCGATCAGATTGTCCCCCTCGGAAAGGACATATCCCACCCCTTGGGAATCGTTGACCATGGCCAGTCTGCCCGATGGACCCCAGAGGATGCCGGTCAGGGTTATATTGCTGACATCCAGCGAGGTGACGTCGGTTTCCCCGCTCCCCTCGCCCTTCTTGACCACCAGCTGGCGGAAGGGGTCCCGGGGCAGAGGTTTGTAGACATAGTTCTCGGTGCGAAACAGGGTGTCGGCCATGGCCTCTTTGACCGCCTGGTTTGGAGTCTGTGCCGAGCCGCCGGTCTGTGTTTGTCGAATCCCCGGCCCGGCGGTCTGGGCCGGCGGCGCCTGGGCGATGCCGGTCTGGGTGATTATAGCCGCCGCCACTGTCAGGGCGGCCAGGCTAACGGCGGCCGCGAGGGGCTTGCTTCTCACTGGTCTGTCCTCCTGTTTTAAAGACGTAGGCGGTGGCGATGAAATCGGCCTTGATGGTCCGAACTTCGTCGTCTTTATTGGCGGTGATTTTAAGCTTGGAGGGAATGACGATCCTGGGCAGGTTACCCAACCCAGCCATAAAGGCGGCCACTTGATCGAACGATCCCAGGATGCTGATGTCTATGGGGATGCTCGAGGACAGGGCGCTGGCCGAACCCAGGGCGCCGGGTTTAAAGGCGGTGAATTTTATCCCGGCTTCAATTCCGGTGTTGGTCACCTGCTTTATTAGCTTGGGTATCTCCTTGTCGGTAGGCAGCAGCTCCTGGGCCTTCTCCCATTTTTTCTCCAAGGCCTGATACTCGGCCTCCAGTTCCGGCAGCCTGGCCACGGCTGCCCTCACCTGCTCCAGCTCTTGGCGCAGCTTGGTCTCCTGGGCGGACAAAGAGGTGATGGTCTTTCGGGTGGGCAGGAAGCCCAAATATATGTAGAGGACGGCGATAACTACCGTCAGAACCGCCAAACCGATGGCGATCTGTATCTTGGGATCCTTCAGGTTCATGGCTTTCCCTTTCCGGCGGCTGAGGCCGCCTTTGAGGTGGAATCGGTAAAGGCCGGAGCCGCCGGTATGGAGACGTCGGCGCTCAGGGAGAACTTGACCAGCTCCCGCTCCTCGATCTCGATCTTTTCGGCCTTGGCCAGCTCTACCCCGCTGAAGTAGCCCGAGGCCTTGAGCCTCTCCATGAAATCAGCCACAATGATGTTGGAATAGGTCACCCCCTCAAGGGTTATCTTGCCCCCGTCGTAGATGCTTTGGACGAGCCATAGGTGTTCGGGGACCGATCCCCCCAGAGCGGCCATCACCTTGACCACATCGAATCGACCTTTGTCAATGCTGGAGATCTCGTTAAGCTTTGTATTGACCTCCTGCTTCTTGACGATGTATTCGTCCACCAGACGCTTGGGGCCCGAGAGCTTAGTCAGCTCGGAACTGTGGGAGTTGATCTGATTTCGCAGCTGGGCCATCCTGGCCCGCTGGGAGACGAAGGTCAATCCGATGACCAGCAGCACCACCACAAAAGCCAAGACGCTGAAGAGGATCCCCAGGTTGAACGGCAGCTGGGGCAGGGCCAGCTTGAACCCTGGTCCGGCGGCCTTGCCGGCCACCCGGGCGATCTTTCGGTCGCGAATGAGGTTGATCTGTATCATCTATTTCACCTCCCTAAGGCCAAGGCCCACAGCCAGCATCAGGATCGGCGCCAGTTTTTCGGTGCCCGAAGCCCCGAAAAGGCCGGGGTCATAGGAAACCTTCTGCAGGGGATTGGCGATCTCGATCGGTATCCCGAATCTTTCCTTGAGGTGCTCCTGGAGCGACGGGATCAGGGCCCCGCCGCCGGACATCACCACCCGGCTCATCCTCTCGCCGCCGCCGGACATGGCCAGGAACGACAGGGTACGCTCAATGGAGGAGGCGAAGTCCTCGGCAAAGGAGTTGAATACCGAGGCGCTGGAATCGGCGCTGACGTCGGAAACCGGCTCGCCTTTGATAAGCTCGGTGGCCTGGTCGAAGGAGATGCCCAGGTTCTTCTGTATCAGCTGCAGGCAAGCATTTCCGGCCATCGGCAGGTCCCGGGTGAAGTAGGGGGTGCCCCCCTTGACAAAGTTGATGTTGGTGGTGTCGGCCCCGATATGAACCAAGGCCACTATCTCCTCGGCCGGCACGTCGTAGTTGGCCTCAAAGGCGTTCTGCACGGCGAAGGCGCTGTAGTCCATGAGAATGGGGTTGAGGCCGGCACCGGAAAGGAGATCCAGGTGTGCGTTGACCGTCTCGTTCTTGGCGGCCACCAGCAGTACCTCCATCTGGTTGCTGCCGGTGTCGGGATTGAGGATCTGGAAGTCCAGGGTAACGTCTGAAATGTCGAACGGCACATGCTGCTCGGCCTCCCATTTCATTCTCTCCCTAGCCTCCTGCTCCTTCATCTTGTCCATGGTTATCCGCTTGACGATCACCCCGCGGCCGGACACAGCCGAGACCACGTCATTGGACTTGACCTTGCGGGTCTCGAACAGGTTCTTGATGGTGTCGATCACCAGGGTCCGGTCCATGATTTCCCCCTCAACGATGGCCTCGGGCAGCAGTGGCGCCATCCCGTAGTTGGTCAGGGAGAAACCCTTTCCGGTTTTCTGGATCTCAACCATCTTGATCTGGCTGCTTCCTATGTCCAAGCCGATTGTGGCTGCTTTCTTTCCAAAAACCATTTTATGGTCACCTCGTAAAGCTATTGTTTAATTTTTTTTGCGAGGTCATTATTCTCCAATGAATTTTTGGATTTCGCTGCCCTTTATCAGCCAGCGCCTGCCAACCTTCTTTCCTGAAATGCGCCTTTCGGAAAGATGTTTGCGCAGGGTTTGATCGGTTACGGCCAGAATCTTCGCCGTCTCGGAAACCGTATACAGCTTGGCTGAATCGATTTCTTTCGGTGATACCGGCATAGTTTCCTCGCTTTATTATAATGATATATATTTATATATATATAATCAATCTGATGGATATTCTAACTGTTTTGAATATGTTTGTCAAGCATTATTTTTATCACAAATAAATTATTTTATTTTTTCTCTTGACAAAAAGCTCCAGTTATAATATATTTCTAAAGTTGAGGTTAATATATACCTCGTAATTTCAGAATATCAAAAAAGATAAAAAGGAGAAAAAACATGAAAAACTTAAGGATCGTCTCAGCCTGCGGATTGCTGGCCTTGGCTATAATCGGATGCACTTCAGCCTTTCCCAATCCAGAAGTGGAGATAACCAAGGCCGATCCGCCCGCCTTGACCGGCGTTAACGAGATCACCTTTACTTTTAAAAACTTAAACAATGTGGATGCCGTCATCACCAGAGAAAGGCTTGTATGTCGTGGCGCCAATACTCAGACTATAAACACCGATATGACATTTTACATACCGGCCAAGGATTCAAGCGATCTGATTTTAACCTGGGATTCCACCGCCTTGAATACACTCAGAGCCGCCATTGGTTATGATGCAAATAATATGCGCACCATGACATTCACTTATAGCGGCACCGATGCCTACGGCAATAATAAAACCTTTACGGTTCGGGATTTCACCATCAGCTTTTAGCGGATCTCTGCGAGAAATGGAAAACCCCGCCACCAGGCGGGGTTTTTAAAACGCCCTTTAGCCAAGGGTCGGCTAGGATCTACTCAATTTCCAACGCCAACCTGAAGCGGCTGGCAGCCGTCTTGCCGGACTGATCCGTTGTCCCGAAAGAAAAGACTCCATCGGCCGGCGTTTCGAAGCTGCAACTGCCGATAAATTGTCTCACCCCTGGCCCCTTGGTATAAAAATTGACCGAGATCTCCTGGGACTCGTAGTTGGGCACTGTCAATCTGGCGTTCCATTCCCCCCATCCGGTTCGTTTGGCAACCACCGCGCTGTCCACCGCCTGGTTGTCCGCCAGCAGCATAACCATCACCGCCGATTTTTTGGGCAGATTGACGGCAGGATTGAGGTCCCCTTCAGTCAGCAATAGAACCAGCCTCTGGGGGCCGGTCGGCCGGGCAATGCTGACCTCCCTGCCGGTCAAGGCCGTCAACAGCCTTTCCACCAATCCGTAATAGGCCTTGTTGACTGCCGCCCGGTTGCCGACCTCGGCTTCGTCCGATCCGGAGAACGCCAGCTCGCTGTTCTCCACCCGGACCGCTTTGAGGATAATGTGGAGGGTGCCGGCGGCTTCCTCCACCGCGCCGAAGATCATCCTGTCCACGTTGAGGTTTTTGCCCAGCTCGACCGCGGTGGCCACCTCGGTGATCCCGGTCTGCTGGAGCCTCTGTTCCTGAAAGACCAGATCGCTCTCCTTACGCTCCACCACCTTAAGCCCTGTCTGCTTCAGCATCTCTGCCTCCAGAAGGCCCGCCATCCTGGCGGCCACCAGCCTGGCCCTTTCGCTGTTCGCCCTGATGCCGGCCACCGACACCCGCTGCTGCTCCTGGGCGTCAAGCGGCAGGGCCCAGCCAAAGAAAAGAACGATGAAAACCAAAATAACCCGAAAGGCCATATTTTATCTCCATTCAAAGTTTTTACAGGCTCCATTTTATTCTAAAAAGCCTGGGCTGTCAATCTCAGTCTTCAGAGAGGCTTGGAACCTCATCCCCTATGTATTTCTCCCACCGATCGTAAAGTCTTCTCATCTCCTCCCTGTTTGCTTGAAACTCGTTCATCAGCCCCTTCATCTTCTCGCCGTTGGAGTAAACCTCGGGATCGGCCAGCCCGCCGTGGTCCGACTCCAGCGCCTTCTGCCTTTGCTCCAGCCGGTGAATCCGCTCCTCCAACTCCTCGACCTTCCTCCTGTGCCTCCGCTCGGCCGCCTCGGCCTCGCCCTTCCTCCTCTTGGCCTCCTTCCAACCCTCCTTGATCGAGCTCACGGCTTTGACGGTTGTTATCTGGTTACTGTTATCTGTTAGTTGAGTTTGCTGTTTTTTCCAAATGTAGTCCGTATAGTTCCCCGGATAGAGCTTTATGCCGCCGCCGGCCACCTCGACGATGGTGTCGGCCACCCGGTCCATCAGATAGCGGTCGTGGGTCACCAGCACCAGCGACCCCCGGTAGGCCTGCAGTGCCCGTTCCAGGATGATCTTGCTGGCCAGATCCAGATGGTTGGTCGGCTCGTCCATGACAAGAAGATTGGCCGGGGTCATCAGGATCTTGCACAGGGCCAGCCGGGACTTCTCGCCGCCGGAGAGCACTTTGACTTTTTTGTAAACGGCATCGCCCGGAAATAAAAAGGCTCCCAGGACGGTCCGTGCCTGCTCCTGCCTTAGCTCCGGAGCCGCCGCCTCAATCGTCTCCAGCACCGTCAGCCCCGGGTCCAGCATCTCGGCCGTCTGCTGGGAGAAATAGGCTATAGTCACGTCCGGATACTCACGCCGCTCGCCTTGAAAACAGGGATCCTGGCCGGCCAGGATGCGCATCAAGGTCGTTTTGCCGGCCCCGTTGACCCCGGCCAGGGCCAGCTTCCGGCCACGGAGCAACAGCAGATCCACCCCTGACAACACCGTTTTTTCGCCGTAGCTCTTGGAGACCCCCTTCAGCTCCAACAGCCTTTGGCCGCAGTGCGGCGGCTCCGGCAATCTCAGCTTTACCTGCCTGGGGTCGGATGGGATCTCGATCCTCTCTGCCAGCAGACGCTCCAGCATCCTCTCCCGGCTGGTGACCATGGCCCGCTTGATGTAGTTTCCCTTCCAGCGGGCGATGAACTCCCGAACGTGCTCGATCTCCCTGGTTTGCTGCTCCCTCTGCTTTATAAGTAGCTCCCGGCGTTTCTCCTTCTCCTTGAGGTAACCGGTGTAATTGGTATGGTAGACAGAAAACCTCCCCAGCTCCAATTCGTAGACCTTCCGCACCGTTCGATCCACGAAGTAGCGATCGTGGGATATTATGGCCACCGCCCCCTTGAACCCCCTGAGAAACGATTCCAGAAAATCCATGGCCTCGATGTCCAAATGGTTGGTGGGCTCGTCCAAAAGCAGATATGAGGGTTCTTCCAAAAGCAGCTTGGCCAGGGCCAAACGCATCTGCCAGCCCCCGGAAAATGTCTCCACCCGTTCGCATAGATCGCCGGGGGCAAAACCCAGGCCCTGTAGGACCTCCTTGGCCTTAGCCTCCAGTTGGTAACCGTCATACTTCTCGAACAGGTTGGAGAGTTGGCCATAACGTTCTAAAACTGCCGGGTACTCGGGATCATCCGGAGGCATGCTGGCCAGAACCGTCGCGAGCTCGTCGGCCTCGTCCTTGAGGGCCAGCCTGTCCCCAAATGCGGACATGGCCTCGTCCAGCACGCTCCGGCCGGCCATCACCACCTCCTCCTGGGGAAGATATCCCATCCTGGTGCGCCTTGACCTGACAACCTGTCCGTCGGTCGGGGAGAAGAAACCCATGGCGACCTTGAAAAGCGTCGACTTGCCGGCGCCGTTCGGCCCCACCAGCGCCAGCCGTTCCCCCAGTCCGATGTTCCAGGTCAGGTCGCGGAAAAGATATTCTTCTCCAAACCTGATCGTTATATTCGCCAAACGTATCATGAAAAGAAAATGCTTGACTTTTCCAAGCTTTGGAGTATTATTATATATAATGAATGTGTCGAAGACAAGATATGAGACCTTTTAGCAAGAAAACGCTATATATGGTATGCGGTGCTATCTTTTGGGCCGTTTTTACACAGAGCGTTTATGCCGGCACCGTGCCGCCGGATTCGACGATTTTCCCCGGTTTGCTGGGCAGACAACTGTGCGATTCCCTGCGAGCCCGCTATACGGCCAATAGCAATCTTGGCTACAACACAGCCAAAGATACCCTTTTTGCACATATCGATTGCCACAATGATACACTCCGGTGCATCTATGGCGGGTTCAAGATATGGATGGACCCTACGACCGCTGATCCCAGCCAATATGCCGAGGCTCGCCATATCAACTGCGAGCACTCCTGGCCCCAAAGCCTTGGTGCAGATAATTATCCTCAAGAATCGGACATGCATCATTTATTCCCTTCTCGAGACGTCATAAACAGTGCACGGTCGAGTTACCCGTTCCGCGAGATTCCCGACTCCGAAACCGAGCGGTGGTACATCAACGACACCTATCAAACGAGCATACCTTCGAGCAACATAGACGGTTACACCGAGATTGATCTAGGAACAACCGCCTGGAACGGAAGGTGCGAGATTCGCGAGTCAAACGAGGGCAACATAGCCAGGGCCCAATACTATTTTTTTACAATCTGGCGTTCGCAGTATCTTGCGACGGAACCCGACTCCGCCTGGTGGATGAGTGAAAAGGAAGACCTCTACCAATGGCACTGTACCGATGCCGCCGACCAGGCCGAGATAACACGCACTAAGAGGATAGCCCTTCGTCAGGAGAACAAACCTAATCCATTCATACTGGACAGCACCCTGATCCGCCGCGCTTACTTCCCCGACATGGGGGTCGAAGGCCTTACCGGTTCGCCCGCGGCTGGCGCCCGGTTGCTGGGCAACCGGCCCAACCCATTCACCGGCTCCACCAATATACTATACAGCCTGGCCGCCCCGGCCGGGGTGGAGGTTGTCATCTTCAACGTCCTGGGGCTGGAGGTGGCCCGGCTCATGCCGCCGTCAAGTGCCGGTTCACACTCCATCTCTTGGAATGCCCGAGATTCCAGAGGCAAACCCCAGCCGCCCGGAATCTATTTCTATCAATTGAGAATAAACGGACAAACTGCGGCCACCAGGAAAATGGCGGTCGTCAAGTAGTAAGCCGGCCGGTCTCAAGCAACAAGATGGAGGCGGCCCTATGTGGGGCCGCCTCCATTGCCATTCTCGTCCAAACGCAGTCTTTCCCGCAGACTGACATAGTATCCGTTCCTGGCCATCAGCTCTTGGTGCGATCCCATTTCCTCAATCCTTCCTTCCTTGAGCACTATGATTAGATCGGCCCACTCGACGGTGGAGGTGCGGTGGGAGATTATGAAGCAAGTGGCTCCCGGCAACTTCTCCTCAAGTTCACTCCAGACCAGGGCCTCGGTGGCGGCGTCCAAAGCCGAGGTGATGTCGTCCAGAACCAGTATCTGGGGATGGCCGGCCGAGATCCGCTCCACGATGGCCCGGGCCAGCGAGGCCCGCTGCTTTTGCCCGCCGGACAGGGTCAGACCGCGCTGACCCACCCTGGTGCCGTATCCCTGTGACATGCCCTCGACCTCACGGTCCAGCTGGGCCACGTACCCCGCCGCCAAAGCCCTGGCCTCATCCACCTCGGTCCGGTGAAAAATGATGTTGTTGAGAATGGTCTCCGAGAACAGCAGTGCCTCCTGAGGGGCGTAGCCCATCAGGCTCCTCAGCTCCCTAAGCCTCATCCGCCTGATGTCCCGTCCGTCTATGGTGATCCTGCCCTGCCGGGGATCGTAGAACCGCAGCAGCAGGCCGATCAGGGTGGTCTTGCCGCTGCCCACCTCGCCCGTTAGCGCCACCTTCCAGCCCTTGGCCACCTCGAAGTTTATTGCGGTCAATACCGGCTTGCCCTGGCCGTAGGCAAAGCCGACCCCTTCGAACCGTATTCTATCCTTGAACACGGCCGGCTCCGGAAATTCGGCTTCCTCGATTTCCGGCTTCGCATCCAGCAGCTCCCTGACCCGCGAGTAGGAAACCGCCGCCCTCTTGCCGGCCATGAAGAAGTTGCCCAAGTTCCAGAAGGGTTCGATCAACATCAAAGCGTAGGTGTTGAAGGCCACAAAGCTGCCCAGGGAAAGACGCCCCTTGATCACCAGATAGCCGCCAGCCAGCAGCACCACCATCACCCCGGATTGGTTGATGAAGGAGTTGAAGGCGTTGAACAGGCCTTCGGCTTTAACGCTCCTCAGCTCGGCTCCGATCCGGTCCTTCATCACGACCTCAAACACCTGCTTTTGGTGGTCAAGACGGTTATAGACCTTGATCACCCTGATGCCGGACAGGCAGGATTCCAGAAAGTCGTTGACGGCGGAGATGGCTTGCTGCAGGCCGCGGTAGCGCCGCTCAAAGCCGCTCTCGCCCTTGACGAAGGCGGCTATGATGAGAGGCATCGGCAGCAGCGACAGGGCGGCCAGAGTGGGATTCATCCTTATCATAACCGCCATCACAAAGGCGAAGACGAACAGACCCTGAAGCGCCCGAAAGACGCCGGAGCAGGTGTACCAGGACAGTTTCTCCCCCAGGTCGTCGGTCAGCCGGGTGATCAGGTCTCCGGTGCGGTGCCGGGCGAAGAATCCCGGGCCCATTAAAGTCAGATGGCGGAAGATGCGGTCCCTCAGCTCGGCGTCGATCTTCATGTTGGTCCATCCCCGGGTGGACATCAGCAGCCAGTTAAGCACTGCGGCGCTTCCTCCCAGAACCAAAAGGAAAAGGACATTCCGATTTATCTCCGAGGCCTGGGCTCCGCTTTTAAGCCCGTCCACCACCTGCTTGAAGAACACCGGATAGCTAATGGCCAGGGCGGTGTAGACCATGGTCATCGAAACCAGAGCGGCCAGCTTCATGGGGTGCCGCCTCCAATATTCGATCAACCAGCCGAACACCAGCCTCAGGCTGCCCAAATCTTTCTTTTCTTCTTGTATCTCTATTGTCATTGCATTATTTAGGCGGCGAACTGAATCCGATAGAGTTTGGCATAATATCCGTTCTTCTCCATCAGATCCCCATGGGTGCCTTGTTCCGCAATCCGGCCCTTGTAGACCACCAGGATGCGGTCGGCGTCCATAATGGTAGACAGCCGGTGGGCGATGATGATGGCCGTCCGGCCGGCCAGCAGCCTTTTGATGCCGGACTGGATCAGGCGCTCCGAAAGGGGGTCCACCGAAGAGGTGGCTTCATCCAGTATCAGGATCTCCGGATCGAAGGCCAGAGCCCGGGCAAAAGACAGCAGCTGTCTCTCCCCCTGGGACAGATTGGCCCCGCGTTCGGCCAGTTCGGAATCCAGCCCTTGGGGAAACCGCCTTAAAAGCCGCTTCAGTCCCAGCAGTTCGATGGCCTTCAGCAGCCTGTTGTCTGCCATGCCGGCGCCCAGAGTCAGGTTCTCGCGGATGGTTCCCGGAAAAAGATAGACATCCTGAAGCACGAGGCCGAACTTTTCCCTCAAATCGGTAAGCGAAACCTCTCGAATATCCTTTCCATCAATGGCGATGACACCTTGCTGGGGATCATAGAAGCGCAGCAGCAGGTTGACGATCGAGGTCTTGCCGCCGCCGGTGGCTCCGACCAGGGCCACCCGCTCGCCCCGTTTGACGGTGAAGGACACATCCTTGAGCACCCAGTCCGGTTCCTGCTGGCCCGATCTGTCCCCGTAGGAAAAATAAACATGGCTGAACTCGATCCTATCGGAGAAAGTCGCCTGGCCGGACCCGGTCCGGGGGGAAGTCACCGAAGGCTCTATGTCCAATATCTGAAAAACCCGTTCGGCCGCGGCGAAGGCCCTCAGCATTATGCCCACCTGCTCCGAGAAGGCGTAGACCGGCATGAAGAACTGTCGCAGGTATCCCAGGAAAAGCACCAAGGAGCCGATGGTCAACAGACCCCTGGCCACCATCCCTCCGCCGAGGAATAGGATGATGGCCAAGCCCAGTATCTCAAACAGCCCCACCAGGGAGAAGAACCCCATGTCCAGTATCTCGGCCGGGATCAGGGTCTTGAGATAGGAGCGGTTGAGACCGGCCATGGCCTGGGCCACCGCCGGCTCCCGGGAGAAGGCTTGGACCACCCGCATCCCCTGGATCATCTCGGTCAAAAAGCCCACGATCTCGGCATACTTCCGTCGGACCACGGCGAACATCGGCCGCACTATGCGCTGGAAAAGCACGGTCAGCAGGACAATGGGCGGGATCAGAAGCGATACGGCCAGGAACAGCTTGAAGCTCACCGTTGCCATGACGGCCACCATGCCGATCAGGCTTACCACCGCTCCCAGCAGGGTGAACATGGTGGTGGTGAAAAGCCTCCTGATGGCCTCGGTGTCGCTCTCCACCCTGGCGATCAGCTTCCCCACCGGATGGAGGTCGTAAAACGAAACGTCCAACCCCATCATGTGGCCGAAAAGCCGCTCCTTGAGGGCCGAAACCATGCGCACCCCCAGTCCCTCCAGGGCCACCGCCATCAGGTAGTTTATTCCGAAAATGGCCATCTGCAGCAGGATGTAAGCGCCGGCCGTGGCCGCCAGGCCGGAAAAATTCCCGGTCCCTATGTCGATATCTATGGCCCGGCGCACCAAAAGCGGCGGCAGCAGACCCAGACCGGACGAGGCCAGCAGCACCAGCCCGGCCCAGGCGATGCGCAGCCGGAACGGCTTCAGCATCGGAACCAGCCGTTTCAACATCTGTCGGTCGTACAGCCTGCCCACCGGCAGGTCTTCTATGGATTCGTCATGCCACATATTTAATCCGATATCTCAATGGGAGTCACCGCCGGAGGCTTTCAATAAAACTGTTCCAGGAACTCCCCAGCACCGAAAGGTTGTAGCCCCCCTCGAAGACAAGCAATGTCGGCAGACCCAGGGTGCTTATCCTTTCACCTATGGCTTGATAGCTGTTCTCATCCAAGCCAAACCCTGCATAGGGATCCAGCTTATGGGTATCGAAACCGACCGACACCACTAAAGCCACCGCCTGACTCTGGCTGAGAAACATAATAGCCTGATCCAATGCCTTCAGATAGGCTACCTCCCCGCAATCCGGCGCCAGCGGCAGATTGAGGTTACATCCCTCACCCTGGCCCTCGCCCCTCTCATGGACATAGCCCCAACGATAGGGGTACTCGACGGCCGGATCGGCGTGCAATGAGACATAAGCCACATCGGAACGGCCATAGAAGATGTCCTGGGTACCGTGGCCGTGATGGTAGTCCAAATCTATTATCCCCACCCGCCCCATGGCCAGCAGTTTCTGGGCCGCCAATGCTGCGTTGTTGAAATAGCAATATCCCCCGCAGAACGCCCTGCCAGCGTGGTGGCCCGGAGGCCGGCAGAGAGCGATAGAAAGTTTGTCTCCATTTAACACTTCTCTGGCCGCCTCCTGGGCGCAGCCGGCCGCGGAACGGGCCGCCAGAAAAGTGCCGGCCGTCACCGGAGCCGAAAGGTCCATAAAAATCTTTTCCCGGAACGGCATCGGCTGGTGAATCTCGCCCTTTTTAAGTCCTTTTGATATCTCCTCCAGCCCTTCGACCAGAATAGGGTCATGGATTTCCAACAGGCTGCTTCTAGGAGCAGGTCCGGACTCAGCCAGCTTGACTCCTTCCACCGTTTCCAGCACCGCCAGACAGGCCTCGATCCTTTCCGGCACTTCCACATAGGGATACCAGGACCCATCCTCGTAGTCGTCGCTGGGGGCATGAAGAACATGCTGTTTGGGATAGAAGATTTTGATCATGGCTGGCTCCTACGGCAATTCTTTTAGCTCGGCCAGATGGCAGAAAGCCGTGGACTTATCGTTACTGCCGGCCACCCCCCAGAAAGCAAAAAAACTTTTTACCTCGCCCGGTCTGAGCTTGATATCCATGGCCTGTCCCAGATGCCCCCCGTCGTGGCCGTAGTCCATCAGGAGAACAGCCTGGGCGCTTTGGTCTTGGGGTATGGCCATGACGATCGTTTCCCCGGTCGCCGGGTTCTCCGCCGCCCCCCAGCGCTCGGACTCGGCCCAGGCGCCCTTGTCTCCCCGCAGATATCTTCGCTCCTGTCCGCATTGGTACCAACCAAGCCTGGTACCTCTGTATTCGCCGCCGGGAGAGACAAAACCCACCGCCTCGTAACCAAAATGCATGCATCCGGCCGTGGTATTCCGGCAGGTGGTGACGATAGCCGCCACCGGACAGCGCGGCAGGGTCAGGTAGCTGATTCCGATCAGCAGCCCCTTGGCCTTCCTATCGGCCGGTCGGCACGACATTTTAACTCCACGCCAAACGAACCCTGTCTTGCCTTTAACCTGCGCCTGGCCGGCCGAGAACCTCTCCTTGACCAGCAGGTTCCTCCCCCAGCTGTTGGCCGGATGGAGGACCGGCGCTATCCCGCCGTACCAGGGTCTTTCCCATGAAAAGTTGCCCGGCTTCGGAAACGAGGACAGCAGTTGCTCCCTGCCCCCGAATGTCCAACTGAAGAGGCTGCCCAGGAAATGGGGCGAGGCCTTGAAGCGGCAGAGTCCGTTGTCCATAATCCAGACCTCCAAACCCTGCTCCTCGGTTTTTTCCACCTTTACTGGTTCTGCTCTGTTGCCCACAGAAATAATCCCGAACTTCTTTTCGATCGGCTGAAGGCCGATGATCCCGGTGATAGTGCCGGTGGCGGGTTCCGTTTTGGTCCATTCGAGCTCTATGTCCTTTCGGCAATCATGTCCTAGCTTAACCGATGGACAAGACGCTCTGTGTTCTTGCCCGTCGGGCAGACGGACTGACAGATCGGCCGGCATGTCCTGATTGCTTAGATTGCGTGCCGCAAATATCGTCCGCTGCCTCTCGCCCGAAGTCAGGAACAGCACCGGCGGCTCGAAATCAGCCGATATCCTGGGAATGACATGGCACTTCCGGTAGTCCTCGGGACTCTGTCCCTTGATATACTGCAGGTACCAGCGGCGAACCAAAACATGATCCCCGGGGCCGAATAAAAAATATACCGGCGGCGTTTCGGCCGAGGCGCCGGGCTTGATGCGCCCCAAGTCAAGCTCCAAACTGGGGTAATCGATCTTTGCCGCCTTCTGCCACGCCACTCCCGTCACCGCGCCCCCGTCTTCGTTGGCCCACCAGCTCTCCTTATAATCTTCGGGCTTATGCGGCAGCTCGTGGCTGAGGCCGCCGAACGGGTTCGGCCCCGATATCCCGACGAACCCCTGCACCAGCGGAATGACCTTGCGGGCCCGCGGAGTTTTGGCTCCGTCCCAGACCGATAAACTGACCCGATAATTGCCTTTGCCTTTAGAACCGTTGAACACTCGATGCCTTAATTCGAGGGAATGTTCTTGGGTTATAGACATAATCTTTTCAAAACGCAGGCCGGGCACCTGCTGGCTTTCGGCCCAAACTACCAGGCTTTCGCCGTTTTTTCTGGCCTTGAACTTTATGTTGTCAAACTCATTGGGCCAAAATGGAGGTCCCAGCGACGAGTTGACGCTGGCAATGTAAAGGCCGGTGTGCTTTTCCGTCAGATCTATTTCTCCGCCGCGGCGGATAACTTCGGCCCTAAAGCATGGCGTTTCCCATATTGCCTTTCGTTCATCTTGCCATAAGGCCGGCCTCTGACCATGCCCGATATTGAACAGAGGCACCCGATAACTTTTACTGGATAGCATTCTTCGGCCGAACCTGGCATTTAACTTGACCAGCATTTCGTCCACTCCCTTGCCCCATTTGGCAACCTCTAGCAGACAGCCGGTTTTTCCTTCCTTTTCCGCTATCCCGGCGATATTGGCTAACCTGGCTTGGACACTATTCCGATGCTTGAGGTTCAGAGAAACCCTGGCCCTCCGGCCGGTATTGTTGAGCATGGTCAGCCACAGCCGCGCCCTTTCTTTAATGGAGAAATCGGGATACTTGGGCTCCCATCCCAGCTCCACCGGCTGTTTCGGCCTTATTCCCGCCTCCAGCTTGAAGCAGAGGCTCCCTAGGGCCACCCTGGCTCCAACTGAAAGGGCCGGCATCTGTTCCTCCGGCGTCTCCACTTCGGGATCAACCGTAAGCTCGGCCGACTTGCCGGCCGGTTTTAAACTTATCTTTCTGTTCTTCGTCCTTAGCCAGGCTACTTTGACTTTGTCGTTCTCCGGTGAGCTGCATTTTATCTCGACCCTTTGCTTCATTCCAACCATAACCTCGGGATCATCCAATACTATTCTGACTTTTACTTTATCCGTTTCCACCGCGTAGGCCCGGCGCGACTCCATGTCGAAGGTTACCTCGACGTATTCATTTCCGGCCTGGAACCGATAGGGGAATACCCGCCTTTCACCGATCTTGACCTCGTCCGGCTCCTGGTCCAGTTTTCTGACAAAGGTCCGATACCAATCATGCCTGGCAAAAAAATCACGACACAAGGGATGGGCCAGCACCGCCGGGATGTAATTCTGCATGTGGACTTGGGTCTCGGGCAGCCAGAAGAATCCGGTCTTCTTGTACAATGGCACCGCTTTGGCGTTCGATGGCCAGGTGTGCAGGTCGACCCGGTAATAACCCAGCTTGACCGCCCGTCTGATGCTCTCTAAAAGCAGGCCCTTGCCCACTCCCTGCCCGTGATAATCGGGATGTGCGTTGAGCAGGGCCACGTAACAGGCGTCGGGCTCCTTGGGATAGGAAGAAACCCAGCAATAACCGATGATCTTGCCCGTCTGTTCGGCCACTAAGTAGAACAGGGCTTGCTGCTTTTTCATGTCCTCGGCCACCCTCTGGGCGGTAAAGTCCACGTTGCCGCCAAAGCCGGTGGGCCAGGCCGATTGGCTTTGGTTCCACATGTCGGCCAGGCCCTGATTGTCGGCTGAGCGATAATCTCTGATTACATATTCAATCATTAGTTTCCTTTCATCAATAAAGAGAAAAGCCACAGGTTCAATTTTTCCTGTGGCGTTAATTTTTTTACAAAACTTAGAGGCCACAGGTTGCGCCCGTGGCCTCTTTGCTTATATTTCAATAACTTAAGAACATAGGCCTTAGGGCGCATTTTTCCTATCGGAATCGAGCTGATTTTTTAAAAGCTTGACCATCTTTGTTTTCCGCCCTTTAGGCTTAAAAAGGTTATCTTGCTGTTTTGTGCATTATATACAAAAACAGGATTTTTGTCAAGAATTATTTCACAGCCCGCTCAGCATCTGCCAGTACCTGGGTATCGGCCACAGACCGGCATCCACTCGTTCCTCCAGGTCGTCCACCACCTCCCTAACGGCGTGAAGAGAGGGCCTGACCGAACGGGCGCAGAAGCCGGCCGCCTGGACCGGGTCCATGTGCTTCAGTTCCTCGTTCTGGGAGTCGAGCTCGGCCAGCTGCCTGATGATGTCCTCCATTCTCAGGCTGACCTTCTTCAGGTATTCACGCTGACCCTTGAGCACAGTCCCCGGTTGGAAGCCGGATTCGGCCGCCCGGATCGACTCGGCCAGCTCCGCCTGGTAGTGGAATCCGGCCGGCAGGAACAGCGTCCGCAGCATATTGCGGGCGGTGCGCAGCTCCAGCTCAACTGTCTTGACGTAGACGTCCCGCTTCACCCGGTGCCTGGCCTCCAGCTCTCCGGCGGTCATCACCCCATGCCTGGCGAACAGTTCCACGTTCTTGGCGCGCTCCAAAAATTCCAGGGCTTCCGGCGTGTCCCGGGCGATGGCCAGCCCCCGGGATTCGGCCTCGGCCAGCCATTCCCGGGAATAATTGTCCCCTTCGTAATGGGCCGCCTTAGCCCTGGCATAAGTCTCCCTGATGGCCTCAAGGGCCGCCTGCTCTAATCCGGCCCCGCCGGCCAGCTTGGCCTCGACCAGTTCCGACAGCCGCCGGACGCCTTCGGCCATGATGGTGTTGATGACGGTGTTGGGCATGGCGATGGAGGCCGAGGAGCCGATGGCCCTGAACTCGAACTTGTTCCCGGTGAAGGCGATGGGCGAGGTCCGGTTGCGGTCGGTGGCGTCCTTGGGAAAATGGGGGATGAAAGGAACCCCGGTGCTGAAGGTGCTCGGGCTGCCCAGGGCGCCCAGGCTGCCCTGCTCCAACCGGCTTAAGACTTGGGATATCTGATCCCCCAAGAAAACGGACATCACTGCCGGCGGGGCCTCATGGCTTCCCAGCCTGAGGTCGTTGCCCGGATCGGCAATGATGGCTCGCAAAACATCGCCGTATTCCCTGATTCCGTCCAACAGGGCGACCACTAAGCAGAGAAATCGAATGTTTTCCTTCCGGGACGACCCCGGGTCCAGCAGATTGTTGCCGGCCGAGTCCTGCAGCGACCAGTTGTTGTGCTTGCCGCTGCCGTTCACCAGGCTGAACGGTTTTTCATGAAGCAGCGCGGCCAGGCGGTGCCTTCGGGCCACCCGGCGGAGCAGCTCCATCACCAGCTGGTTGTGGTCGGCAGCCAGGTTGGCCGGCTCGTGGTAGCAAGCCAGCTCGAATTGGTTCGGAGCCACCTCGTTGTGGCGCGTCTTGGCCGGCACACCCAGACGGAAAAGCTCGATCTCCAGCTCCTGCATGAAACCCAGCACCCGGTCCCGGATGGCCCCGAAATAGTGGTCGCCGAACTGCTGGCCCTTGGGCGACTTCTCGCCGAAAATGGTGTAGCCCAAGATCCGTAGGTCCGGACGGGCCTGAAAATGCTCCCAATCGACTAGAAAGTATTCCTGCTCGGGCCCCACCGTGGGGCGGACCCAGTCCGTTCCGTGACCCAGGAGGCCCAACAGCCGGGAGCATTGCTGGCTCAAGGCCCTGATCGATTTAATGAGCGGCGCCTTCTTATCCAGCACCTGCCCGTCGTAGGAGACAAAGACCGATGGAAGATACAGGGTGCGGCCGCAGGGGCCGTCCAGGATGAATGCCGGCGATGACGGGTCCCAGGCCGCGTATCCCCGGGCCTCGAAGGTGCTGCGCATCCCGCCGTGGGGAAAGCTGGAGGCGTCCGGCTCGCTCTTGACCAAGATGGCCCCGGAAAAATTCTCCAACGCTCCGCCCGATCCGTCCGGCACGATGAAGGAGTCGTGCTTCTCGGCCGTCAGCCCGGTCAAAGGCTGGAACCAGTGGGTGTAGGCCGAGGCCCCCTTGGCCAGGGCCCAGTCCCTGATGGCCGCAGCCACCGCCTCGGCCGCCTCGGCCGGCAGGCCATGGTACTCGGCCATGGCCTGCTCCAGCTGGGCGTAGACCGGCTTCGGCAACTTCTCCCGCATTAGTGCAAAGCTGAAGGTGTTCTCACCATAGTATTGGGATACTCGGCGCTCTCGGTATTTTTCCCGATGGTGATCCTGATGGCCCATCGAATCTCCTACTTTTTCCAATTTCCTGTGTATTCGCAGCCGGGGTCGCCCCGGAACCGGCATAGGCTGTGCGCCACGAAGACATCTCTGGCTCCGGTCAGCCTCAGACCGGTGGTGATGAAGCCCTGCAGTACCGCGCACAGCAACGGTCCGCCACCCTCCAGTTCTTCCACCCTGGCCTTGGCCGAGGTCGGCAGGACGTCGTAGATCTTGAGATGGCCGGTATCATGGTACCGGTGCCAGATCTGATCGGCCTCCATGATCATGATCCCTGGCCCTCCCAGCCGCATGGCCGTCCGGTGCAGGAGTTTGGTGTCGTGCTCGGCCTGGTAGATGCCGTACTCCTCGGCAAAGCGCAGGGGATCCCTCCCGGCCGCCGCCGCCCCGGCTTCCAGAATCCGGAAGTAGAACCCGTAATCGACCCAATCCTCCGGCCTCAGCCGGTTGATCCTTAAGCGATCCTCGGACGGCAGCCGTTCGCAGGCCCGGCGAAAACCGCCTTCGATCGCCCCTTCGTCGGCGAATTTTTTTATTAGCAGCAGGCTCTTGGCCGTGGTCCGGCCCATTGACCTTTCCTATCGTAGCGCGCCTGCCTGCAGGCCGAAGCCTTTTGGCAGGCACAGCCCTGGCTGGATTTCCGGTCAATCTTTTCACTCGCCTCAAGGTGACGAAGGAATATGCTTCGGCGAGGGTTTAGAACGACCGCCATCTGCCTTTTAGGCAAAGTGATTAAAGTGGCGCGCCTGGCCCGATTCGAACGGGCGGCCTGCGGATTCGAAGTCCGACGCTCTATCCATCTGAGCTACAGGCGCGCGAAACGAAAGCTGTTAGATCTTAATTCTGTTGAGGGCCTGATCGATGTCGGCCATCACGTCCTCCGGCTCCTCCAAGCCGGCCGCAATACGGACAAATCCTGGGGTGATGCCCACCTTTTTAAGGTCATCCTCGGAATAGGAGACATGGGTAGTGGAGGCCGGGTGTGAAACCAAGGTCTCCACGCTCCCCAGGCTGACCGCCAGGGTGCAGAGCTTGAGGTTGTTCTGGAAATGCTTGCCGCCCTCACGGCCGCCGGCTACGTCGATCCCCATCACCCCGCCGAAGCCGCCGTTCATTTGCTTCTTTGCCACCGAGTGTCCGGGACAGGATTCCAGTCCGGGATAGCAGGTCCGGTTCACTTTAGGATGTTTCTCCAAAAACTTGGCGATTTTCATAGCGTTCAGGCAGTGACGCTCCACCCTCAGGGGCAGGGTTTGAAGTCCCCGGGCCAACAGCCAGGCGGTGATGGGGGCGATGGTCGAGCCCAGATTTTTGAAGGCCACCGTCCGTATGGCTTGGGAATCTTGCTTGTCGGCCACCGCCACTCCGCCGATGGTGTCGCCGTGACCGCAGATGTACTTGGTAGCCGAATGAATGACCACGTCGGCCCCCAGGTCGATGGGCCTGGTCAGGCACGGAGTGGCAAAGGTGTTGTCCACCAGAACCTTGAGGTGGTGTTTCTTGGCGGCGGCGATGGTGGTCTCCAAATCCACGATGTCCAAGGTGGGGTTGGCTGGCGTCTCCAGATAAGCTATCTTGGTTTTGGAATTGACATGGTTGCCCAGCTCGTCCTGGATCCTGTCGGCCGGCAGGTAGACGATCTCGATGCCCAGCTTGGGGAGCAGGTCCTTGAACAGTCCGAAGGTTCCTCCGTAGATGGGCGATGAGGAGATGATCCGGTCGCCGGGACGGCAGTAAGCCAGCAGGGCGGCCGAGATGGCGGCCATGCCCGAGGCAAAGGACACTCCGTCCTCGGCCCCTTCCAAAAGCGCCATCCTCTTTTCGAACTCCTGGCTGGTGGGATTGCCCAACCGGGTATAGACATAACCCGGCTCCTGTCCGGACATGACCGCCGCTCCGTGCTCGGCCGAATCGAATACGAATTCGGCCGACTGGAATATGGGCACCGATACCGGCTTTACCTTGGAGAGATCGGGCTTGCCGGCCCCGTGGACTGCGATGGTGTTGAAGTGGACGTCATGATGGTGCATGTTGCCTCCTTGGTTCTTATAGAATCTTTTTTAGCATGATATGCTGCTTATAACCTTTTTAGCTCTTCCTGATACTCTTTGGCCCTGGTTCGGTATTGTCTCAATATCTCCTCGTTTGTCCTGATGTAGCGTTCCCTGGTCTCCGGCGCCATTCCGCCTGTCGCTTTAAGCTCCCGGATCTGCTCCTCCTTGATCTGGACGCCCTCCTCCATACTGTCGATGAGGTGCTTCAGGTATAACTTTCTCCCCCTGCGCTGCGACCTTGACCTTCTGGTCACTGACCACAGGGCATAGGTTCCGGGGATAGCCACCAGCAGCAGGGTCAGCAGGCCCTTCAAGCGCCAGTGCCCGGGCTCGGCGAACTGGGCGAAGAGTTCCATGACGACCAGCAGCACCGTCAGCAGCATGATCAGCAACTCCAGCTGCTCCACCCCGGTCTTCAGCAGCTTGAACTCACGGAATTCCAAAGGCCTGATCATCCTTTTGATGGCGTACTTGCCTTCGGCTACCAGACCCTCTATCAGCACCCTCTGGTCGTCGAATCTGGAGAAATGCCCCCACTCCGTCGGCTCGATAATCCTAAGGCTGGCCGGCCCCGAAGGCCTGCTCCTGAGATAGGCCTGGCCCGAAAGGGCGACCTTGACCATGATGCTGAAGGAAAGGAAGTCGGACTCCATTCTCTCCAGATCGCCGTGTTCCTGCGACAGAAGCTCCTGGTTCCTCTCGCCGAGGTTGTCCCTGATCAGGTTCATCTGCTGGCGGATGTATCCGATCCAAGCCTCGGAGTAAGTGCGGAGGTAGACGGCCATATGTTCCCTGATCAGGATGTTGACCATGTCCCAGTATAGCTCGTCGCCCCGGCCCGGCGACCAGAAACGGTTGTTGTCCGCAGCCGCCAGCTGGCGGGCTCCGCCCGAGACATCTCGCCAGGGGGCCTTGGTGGCTTCATCGAACCCTTCCCCGGAGAGCCAGTAGCAGTCGAACTCCTGGATCCCGATGTTGATCTCGTTAAGCCCGACGGTTTTCAGGTTGAGGCCCCCATCATCCTTCAGCCGCTTCCTCTCCTCGGGCAGACGGCATATTCCGAAAAGCTCCCCGGCGCTCTCCACCCCGAAGACTATGTTCATGTAATTGAGCTTGGCGGCGGCCATCCTCTGGTGCCCCACGGCCTCCCTGGCGATCCGAATATCGGCATCGTAATCCCGGTGTTCCATCTCCAAGGCGGTGACCATGGAGCCGAAGCCGCTTTCGTACTGGTGGCAGACTGTCTGATAGGAAATATCCCCGCCCGCAAGGCTCAAGGTCCCCTGGTCCAGAGGAACGTTTACCAGGTTCTGCCCCCTGACAAAATCCAAAACGGCGCCAGGGTACCGGGCAGACAGCCGCTTGCTCAGCTTCACCAGGTCGACCTCGCCCCCCAGGTAGCAAAGGGAGAAATTGTATATCTTCACGGCCTAGCTCCCGCAGGCCTCCTGCAGCTTTTTGGTGAGCGCCGGCACCACCTCGAACAGATCGCCGACAATGCCGTAGCTGGCCACCTTGAAGATGGGGGCCTCAGGGTCCTTGTTGACGGCGATGATGCAGTCCGAGGACTGCATGCCCACCAGATGCTGGATGGCCCCTGAGATGCCGCAGGCAATGTAGAGTTTGGGGGCCACCGTCTTGCCGGTCTGCCCCACCTGGTGCGAGTAGGGTATCCAGCCGGCGTCCACTGCCGCCCGCGAGGCCCCCACCGCCCCGCCTAAGGTTTTGGCCAGCTCTTCGACCAGTTTGAAATTTTCCGGAGCCTTCAGCCCCCGTCCGCCGGAGACGATGATGTCGGCCTCGGTCAGCTTGACGGTGGCCGAAATCTCCTCCACCACCTTCTGCACTGCGGTGCGCGAAGCCAGCATCTTCTGGGAATAGTCCTTTTTTATTATCTCGCCGGTTCTCTCGGGGTCGGGCAAGGCCTCCTTCATCACCTTGTGCCGCACCGTGGCCATCTGGGGCCGGTGGTTGGGGCAGATGATGGTGGCCATGATGTTGCCGCCGAAGGCCGGCCTGGTCTGCAGCAGGATGCGCCGCTCCTCGTCGATGGCCAGCCCAGTGCAGTCGGCCGTCAGGCCGGTGCGGGCTTTGATGGCTACCCGGGGTATCAGGGCCCGTCCAATGGTGGTTGCGCCACCCAGCACGATCTCCGGTTTATATTCTTTAATAAGATCGGCCATGATCGAGGCGTAGGACTCGTCATGGAAGTTCTCCAGCGAGGGGTCGGATACCGCGTAGACCTTGTCCGCGCCCCGGCTCACCAGCTCCCGGCAGGCCGACTCGATATCCTTGCCTAAGATGACCGCCGCCAGCTCCACCCCCAAAGCGTCGGCCAATTTTCTGCCCTCGCCCAAAAGCTCGTAGGAGACGCTTTGCACCTGTCCGTTCCTCTGCTCGGCGAACACCCACACCCCTTTGTATTCGGTGAGGTCGGCCTTCTCCGCCCTGTCCTTGCGCAGCAGGATGGCCTCAAAGCCGCAGGAGGCCACGCAGGCTCCGCACAGGGTGCACTTGTCGTCGTCGATGACGGCCAGGTTGTCAGCCATGTTGATGGCCCCGTAGGGGCAGGAGCCCAGACAGGCCCCGCAGCCCACGCATTTTTCCTGGATGATCTCTATGTCGCTCATCTTATCAACTTTCTTCGCTTATCGCTCCACCCTCTCCCCTCGGGAGAGGGACTGGAGGTGAGGTTAGATAATCTGCCGTTCCTTCAGTCCCTGGACCACCTTGTCCACCGCCTCGGCCGTGTCGCATTTGAGCACCACTCCTCCGCAACGCACCGGCGGAGTGAAGATTTTGACCACGTTGGTGGGCGAACCGTTGAGCCCGATGTTCTTCTGGTCGCAGCCCAGGTCGGCCGATTTCCACACCGTCGGCTGGTAGTTCTTGGCCCGCATCTTGCCCTTGAGTGAAGGCAGCCGCGGCTCGTTGATCTCCTTGACCACGGTGAACATGGCCGGCAGGGACGTCTCCACCACGTCATACCCATCCTCGGTCATCCGCCAGACTATTGCCCTTTTGTCGTCGATCGATTCGATCTTCTTGACATAGGTCACCTGGGGGATGTCCAAAAACTCGGCGATTCCCGGCCCCACCTGGGCGGTGTCTCCGTCAATGGCCTGCTTGCCGCAGAGAATCAGCCCGTAGTCTCCGATTTTGCGCACGCCCATGGACAGGGTGTAGGAGGTGGCCCAGGTGTCGGCCCCGGCAAAGGCCCGGTCCGAGAGGAGCACCGCCTCGTCGGTTCCCAACGAAATGGCCTCCTTAAGGGCCTCGGTCACCTGGGGCGGCCCCATGGAGAGGACGGTTACTTTGCCCCCCAGTTTCTCCCGCAGCCTCAGCCCCTCCTCCAGGGCGTACATGTCGAAGGGATTGATGATGGATGGCACCCCCTCGCGCACCAGGGTGTTGGTGGCCGGGTCGATGCGGACGTCGGTGGTGTCCGGCACCTGCTTGATGCAGACAATGATGTTCATGGCTTCACCCGCTTCGTTTTTTTATTGTGAATCCGTTTTGGAATCATTCCACCCTCATGATGGCGCACTTGAGATACTGGGTCTCCTTCATGGCCATCAGCACCGGATGGTCCTTGGCCTGGTGGCGGAACTCGTAGAGAACCAATGTCCGCCTGGCGTCCCGGGCCGCGTCCACCAGCATCACCCGGAAGGGTTCGTCCTCGATGTGATGCGAGCAGGAGCAGGAGACCAGCATCCCGCCCGGCGGCAGCAGCTGCATGGCGCGCAGATTGATCTCTTTGTAGCCTTTGAGGGCCGGTTCGATGGACTTCTTGTTCTTGGCAAAGGCCGGCGGGTCCAGGATCACCATGTCGTATTTCTCCCCGGCCTCGACTTTCTGCTTGAGGACCTGCATGACGTCGGCTTTCTCGAAGGAGCAGACGCCCTCCAGCCCGTTGAGCCTGGCGTTGGCCCGGCACTGCTCGATTGCCTTTTCCGAGATGTCCAGCCCCAAAACCTCGGCCGCCCCGCCCGAGGCGGCGTTGAGGGCGAAGCCCCCGGTATGGCAGAAGCAATCGAGCACCCTGGCCCCTTGGGCGAACTGGCGGACAGCCGCCCGGTTCTCCCGCTGGTCAAAGAACCAGCCTGTCTTCTGGCCGTGCTCCAGGTTGGCTTGGAACCTCAGTCCGTTCTCCTTTACTTCGACCTCGGGCATGAACTCACCGTGCAGCACCCCGACCGAAGGACCCAATCCTTCCAGCTTTCTTGAATAACTGTCGCTGCGCTCGTAGATGCAGGAAGGCTTGAACCGGTCCTTGAGCGCGGCCACGATTAGGTCCTTGCGCAGGTCCAGGCCTAAGGATTGGATCTCCATTACCAACTGGTCTTTATAGCGGTCCACCACCAGTCCCGGCAGGCCGTCGGATTCGCCGTATACCATTCGATAGTGCCTGGAGCCGGAATAGATGGACTGCCTCATGGCATCGGCCCGAGCCAGGGCTTCGGAGATGAAGGCTGCGTCCAGGTCCCGATGCTGGCGGTTGAACAGGCGGACAGAGATCAGCGAATGCCTGTTGTAGAACCCGGTGCCTAAGTAATGCCCCCGGCTGTCGGCCACTTCCACCACCTCGCCGGGCAGGAGTCCCTCCGGCTTCTTCCAGATCTCGTTGGAGAACACCCAAGGGTGCCCGGCCTTGATGCGGCGTTCCTGGTTTTTACGAAGAAGAATAGTATGCACTTATCGATTCTACTTTCTGTTCTACTCCTCTTAAGCTTTCCAGAGCTTTCTTGTAAGCGATTTTCGGCATCTGGGCGTATAATAAATTGTAAAGTTGCATCGCCTGTTTTTTATATTCATGCCCTTCGCTCACCCGGTAACTCTGTCGGCACCATTCCGCCATGCGTTCGTCGTTGTTGGCCGATGGAAGAAGGGCCTGAAGAAGCTCATGGGCCTTTCGGATATCTTCCCGGCCGACAATCTCAATCTCCAATATCCTGGCTTTGAAGGACACATCTTCACGGCCGTGGCCCTCGGCCATGACAAGGGCCGAACGGCATTGCTCCAAGGCCTGGTCCATAATTCCCTGCCTACAGCTAAGCTCGGAAAGATGAAGCCAGATCTCGCAGGAGAAATATCCGTGGAGTCCCTGCTGGTCCAGGCCCAGCGCCTTATTATAGAGCTTTCCGGCCAAATCACGGTTTCCCGTTTCCTGGTGGACATAACCCAGATTTCCCAAGCAGCTTATCAAGCCGTTCGTAATGCCCAGCTTTTCCTGAATGGCCAGCTGCCGTTCCAAACAGCGTCGCGCCTGTTCGAAATCACCCAGTTCGCAATAGGTCACTCCGATGTTTTCCAAACAGATGGACAGGGTCCGCAGATCCCCAATGCTTTGGGCCATCTCTGCGCTACGCTTATAATGTTCCAGGCCTTCCTGCCAACGGTTCTGTTCGAACAAAATGCTGGCAATATTACCCAGGGCTATGGAACTGCCCTGAATGTCTCCGATCTTTTCCATCATAGCCAAGTCGCGCTGAAATAGGGTTAAGGCCTCGGAGTATTGCCCTTGTAACATCTTTATCACGCCCATGTTTCCCAAAAGGGATGCTAGGGCATGCCAGTCGTTAAAATTCTCCAATATCTCCAGGCTCCGATTGTATTCCTCCCAAGCCTTGTCTAACTTGCGCTGTCCCTTGTAGGCTAATCCGATATTAGTGTGTGCTTTTGCCTCTAATAAGCCGTCGCCGTAACGGCCGGCCCATTCCAGCTGGAGCCGGTATTGTGCCAAGGCTTGTTCGTACTGTCCCTGAAGGAAAAAGATATCGCCCAGGTCACCCTGGGAAAGGGAAATGCCTTCAAAATCATTAAGTATTTGAAATGATTCTAGAGCCTCCTCACCCAATTGTAGAGCATCTTGATAACGGCCCAGTCTGCAGTGGAGGCGGGAGAGCCTCTGTTTGCTTATGGCCATGAGTTTTCTATCGCCAACCGCCTGAGCCAAAGATAAATTCTTTTCCCAGATCTCAAAACTCCGTTTCCATTCACCGATAGTCACCAGCCCTTCAGCCAGCCTCTGCCATACTTGCCAGGGGTGATATTTAAACCCAAAATCGGAGCCTGAAGGCACTTGGACCCAGAGCATTTTTTTGTTTAACTTCATCCCAATTCATCCGCTGGCGGCTGCATAGCAGAATATTTCATTTTTCCATCACTTTCTTCGCCAGAAAGGGACTAAGATCGGAAAGATAATCTTCATTTGGAACGAATCCTTCGTGTCCTTTGTGCCTTAGTGGTTATCATCTCGTCTATTCCTCCCCCGTCGCCCGGCGCCGCGCCCTTCTCCGGTCGATGTCGGCCAGGATCCGCTTGCGCAGCCTCAGGCTCTTGGGGGTGACCTCCACCAGCTCGTCGTCGGCGATGAACTCTAGGGCCTCCTCCAGGGTCATCACCTTGGGCGGCGACAGCCGGATGGCCTCCTCCGAGGTGGAGCTGCGGATGTTGGTCAACCTTTTGGTCTTGCAGACGTTGACCACCAGGTCGGTCTCCTTGGGCCGTTCGCCGACTATCATCCCTTCGTAAACCCGGTCCCCCGGGCCGATAAACATCATCCCCCGCTCCTGAATGCTGTCTAAGGCATAGGCCGCGGCCGTGCCCGTCTCCATGGCCACCAGCACCCCGTTCTGGAAGGTCGTGATCTCGCCCTTGTAGGGCCGGTAGCTGTCGAAGTTGTGGTGCATGATGCCGGTGCCCCGGGTGTCGGTCATGAACTGGCCGCGATAGCCCAAAAGGCCCCGGGCCGGGATCAGAAACTCCAGGCGGGTGCGCCCCTTGCCGTCGGCCCTCATGTTCTGCAGCTCGGCCTTGCGGCTTCCCAATTTTTCCATCACCGGGCCCACATACTCGTCATCCACGTCTATCACCAGGTACTCGAAGGGTTCGCACTGCACGCCCTCGACATCGCGCAGGATGACGGTGGGACGCGACACCTGCAGTTCGTAGCCCTCGCGCCTCATGGTCTCTATCAATATCGACAAGTGCAGCTCGCCGCGGCCGGAGACTGCGAATGCGTCCGGGGTCTCGGTCTCTTCGACCTTGAGCCCGACATTGGACTTAAGCTCGCGGTACAATCGATCGCGGAGCTGGCGCGAGGTCAGATACTGGCCGTCCAGGCCAGCGAAGGGGCTGTTGTTCACCGAAAAGACCATGGAGATGGTCGGCTGGTCGATGTCTACGTAGGGCAGCGGTTCCGGGCTTTCTGGGTCGGCGATGGTCTCGCCGATGTCCACGTCCGGAAAGCCGGCCAGCACGATAATGTCCCCGGACGAAGCCCGCTCCAGCTCCACCCGCTCCAACCCTTGAAACCCGTATATTTTGGTGACCTTGGCCTTCTCCGTCGACCCGTCCCGCTTGAGCCTCAGGGCCTCCCGGCCCAATCCGATCGATCCGTTCTTCACCCGGCCCACCGCCAGCCGTCCCAGATAGTCGCTGTAGTCGATGCTGGTCACCAGCATCTGCAGCGGTTTTTCGGGATCGCCCGGCGGCGGCGGCACCTTGTCCACGATGATGTCCAAAAGAGGCCTGATGTCCCGGCCCGGGTTTTCCTGCTTGAGGGTGGCGGTTCCCAGCCGGCCAGAGGCGTAGACCACCGGGAAGTCCAGCTGTTGGTCGTCGGCGTCCAGAGAGACGAACAGATCGAAGATGCGATCCAATGCCTGGTTCGGCTTGGCCTCGGCCCGGTCGATCTTGTTGATGACCACTAAGGGCTTGAGCCCTAGGGCCAGCGACTTCTGAAGCACGAAGCGGGTCTGGGGCATGGGCCCCTCGACCGCGTCCACCAGCAACAGGACGCCGTCGACCATGGACAGCACCCGCTCCACCTCGGAGCCGAAATCGGCGTGCCCCGGGGTGTCCACGATGTTGATGGTGTATTCCCCGTACCTGATGGAGGCGTTCTTGGAGAAGATGGTGATGCCTCGCTCCCGCTCCAGCGGGTTGGAGTCCATGACCAGATCCGGCGCCTCCTGACCCTCGCGGAAGACCCCGGTCTGCCTCAGCAGGGCGTCCACCAGGGTGGTCTTGCCGTGGTCCACATGGGCGATGATGGCTATATTACGGATCTTTCTGTTTTCCATTTTTTATTAGGAATCCAGGAAACCATGAATCCTCTCTTGTTTTATGAACTCTTAATCCTCATCCTTAACCCTTTACCCTCAGCCCTTATCCCTAGTACTTGGGCTCCTTGTTTATCTTGTAATACCCGTCCTTCTTTTTCTCGATCTCGAACCCCATCTTCCTCAGCGCCTCGGCGGCCGCGTCCCGTACAAAGTCATCCTCGTCCTTAAGGGCCTTTTTAAGGGACTTGACGGCCTTGGGATCCTTCCAACGCTCCAGCCCCTTGGCGGCCACCGCCCGCATCTCGAAGTTGTCGTCCTTAAGCGCCTTCAAAAGCAGTTTGTACACCCGTTCGTCGTCGATGGGCGACACCACCTGCAGCATGTTGACCCTTATCCTCCTGGAGGAGGAGCGGTCCAGCAATAAAAGGATCGGCAGCTTGGGGGCCAGGCTGTCGGGATCGAGTCCAATCAGGATTTTGGTGGCCGGGCCGGTCAGGTTCTCGTCAGCCAGTGCCCGCAGGTAGTGGTCCAGGGCCGGATAATACTTGTGGTCCATCAGCTCCATCAGGGCAGTCACCTGCATGTCCGGAATGCCGCTGGACAGGAGCTCGGCCCATTTGGCCGGCCTCTGGTGGGGCTTGGTCTTTTTGGCCTCGAGGTAAAGTCCGACAGCCCTGATCAGGCCCGGGGCCGAGGAATCGTCGACCGCCGTCACCCCCTTGCGGAAGGCGAAGGTCTCGTAATAGGCCTGGGCCGGCAGTCGGTGCTTTTTCAGGAAACCCGCCCCGAGCTGGGCCGGCTTCAGAAAGGCCATCACCTGCCGTCCTTTCTCGTAGTAGCGGGGATCGGCCCGGTACTCCGGCGACTGGACGATGGTCACCGCTCTCAGCTTGGCCGGCCCTTTGGCTACCCGCTTCACCTTGAGCCGGTATAGATAGTCTCCCACCAACCCCGGCTCGCCCTTCTTGGCATTGGGGGAAACCAGCTCCCGAACCTCGCTCACCTCGGCCCAGACCACCAGCGACGCCCCGTCTATCTTCTCCCCCAGGGTGTAGATGCGCTCGTAGGCCGCCGCCTTCCCCGCCAGCACTGCTGTGGCCAGAAAAGAACTCACCGCGAGGAAGCCTATGGCTTTTCGTTTATTCATCATCTCTGCTTTCTGCCTTCTGCCTTCTGATTTCGGCTATTCGTACCTTATCGCCTCCACCGGGTCCAGCCGGGCCGCCTTCCACGACGGGTAGAGAGTTGCCAGTAGGGTGATGGCCATGGCCGCCCCCGCCACCAGCAGGAAATCGCCGGCCTGCATCTGCACCGGCAAACGGTCGATGAAATAGACGTCGGCCGGCAGTTTTATAAACTGGTATCTTTTTAGAAGCAGACATGAGCCCAGGCCCAGTATCAGCCCCAAAGCCGTGCCCACCGCCCCAGTCATCAGCCCCTGGATGACGAAAATGCGCATCACCCCGCCCGAGGTGGCCCCCACCGACTTGAGGACGCCGATCTCCCGCACCTTCTCCATGACCGTCATGATCAGACTGCTGACGATGTTGAAGGCGGCCACCATCACCACCAGGGCCAGGATCAGGAACATCACCACCTTCTCCAGCTTTAGGGCCGAGAACAGGTTCCAGTTTAGGTGCATCCAGTCGCTGGTGCGGTATTCCGGCCCCAGTTGTCGCACGATGGCCCGGCCCACCTCGGACGCCCGGTAGATATCTTTTACTTTGACTTCAAGGCCGCTGACCGTCCCTCCCATATCCAGAAAATCCTGGGCCTGGCCCAGCGAGATGTAGGCCAGGGTGGAGTTGTACTCGTACATGCCCGAGTCGAATATTCCGGCCAAGCGAAATCGCCGGGCCTTGGGCACCAGGCCCAGGGGCGTGGCCCGGGCCGCCATGGGAGAGGCCACGGTCAGGGTGTCGCCGATGTGGGACTCCAGGCGGTCGGCCAGGTCCACCCCCAGAACCAATCCCGGCAGTTCGCCCGGTCGTTCTTCAAAATCGTAGCTGCCGGCGATGACATTGCGGGAGACGTCGGTCACCCCGGCCTCCAGGGTGGGATCAACCCCCCGGAGCACCACCCCGTCCACCCGCGAGCCCTGGGAGATCATGCTCTTGGTGTAGATGAACGGGGAACAGGCCACCACCTCGGGCAGGGCCCGGATCTTGTTGATCAGCTCCCGATATCCCCCCATAGGCTGGGTGGGGAACTTCAGCACCACCAGGTGGGCGGTGATGCCCAGGATCCGGTTCTTGAGCTCGCTTTGGAAACCGTTCATCACCGACATCACCACCACCAGAGCCGCCACCCCCAGGGTCACTCCCAAAAGGGAGATGGCCCCGATGACCGAGATGAACCCGGTGCGCCGCTTGGCCCGGAAATGCCGTCTGGCGATGTAAAACTCGTAACCCATCTTTTTCAACTAACAGCGGACAGATAACTGTTAGTTGTTATCTGCTAGCTGTTAGTTGATTCAGGTTTCATGGTCGGAAAGAACACCACCTCGCGCACCGACTCCGCCCCGGCGGCGATGGCGAAGAACCGGTCTATGCCCACCCCGAACCCGGCGCAGGGCGGCATGCCGTGCTCCAGGGCCTCCACAAAGTCCCGGTCGTAGCGCTGGGCCTCGGCGTCGCCCCGCTCCCGCAGCCGGGCCTGCTCCTCGAACCTGGCCCTCTGGTCCACCGGGTCGTTGAGTTCGGAAAAGGCGTTGCCCACCTCGGCCCCGGCGAACATGGGCTGGAAGCGCTGGACATAGCCCGGCCGGTCCGGATGGCGCTTGGCCAGCGGCGAGACGTCCACCGGGTGGTCGGTCAGAAAGCAGGGCTGGATGAGAGTCGGCCGCACCAGTTTCTTGTAAAGCTGGTCTATCAGCCTTCCCCGCCCCAGCTTGGGGTCTGGCGCGATGCCTTTCTCCTTCAGCTTCGGGATCAGCGATTCCAGGGTCGGGTATTGATCGAGGTCGATCCCGGCCTTGTCGATCATCAGCTGGCGGTAGTCTAGGCGCGGCCAGGGACGCTTGAAGTCGAGCATCTGCTCCTGCCACTTGATCTGGAGCGAGCCGAACACCTCCTGCAGCATCCGGCAGTAGAGCTCCTCCACCAGGTCCATCATCATCAGGTAGTCGGCGTAAGCCCAGTAGCACTCCATCATGGTGAACTCCTGGAGGTGCTGGGGGCTCATGCCCTCGTTGCGGAACACCCGGCCCACCTCGTAGACCCTCTGGTAGCCGCCGACGATCAGCCGCTTGAGGTGAAGCTCCAGCGATATCCGCAGGTAGAGCTCGATGTCCAGTGTGTTGTGATGGGTGGCGAAGGGCTCGGCGTCGGCCCCGCCCGGGATGTGCTCCAGCACCGGCGTCTCCACCTCCAAGAAGCCCCTCTCGTCCATGTATGAGCGCAGGGCCTTGACGAACCTGGTGCGCTTGACAAACAGGTCCCTGACCTCGGGGTTGGCGATCAGGTCCAGGTAGCGCTTGCGGAAACGGGTGTCGGTGTCCTGCAGTCCGTGGAATTTTTCCGGCAGGGGCAGCAGCGATTTGGCCAGCAGAACGACCTCCTTGGCCTCGATGGTCACCTCGCCGGTCCGAGTCCTGAAGACCGGACCCCTGACGCCGACGAAATCCCCGATGTCGAAAAGCCCGAAGGCGGCGTAGGAGGCCTCGCCCACTATGTCTTTTCTGACATAGGCCTGGAGACGGCCGGTGGCGTCCAGCAGGTGGATGAAGCAGGACTTGCCGTGGCTGCGGTAGGCCACTATCCTTCCGGCTAAAGAGAGGATCCGTCCCCCAGCTATGAGTTTTTCGGCCTCGGCCAGCACCTGGCTGGCGGCGGCGTCCACCTGATAGGAGAAGGGGTAGGGCTCGACGCCCATTTTGCGCAGCTCCTCAAGTTTACGCAGCCTCTCGGCCCGCTCCGGCACCCTCGAGGTTTCCTGTCCGTCAAATTCGGGTTTTGCTTGATGGTTCATGTCGGCAAGTATAAGGAATTAAAATTTTCGTGTCGTTCGCGTTTTTAGCGGGAAAAGAAATCCCCTCCAAATAAAAACACCGGACCCGTTTCCGGTTCGGTGTCGTCTGGTCGCCGTTTTGCCCCTCAATACCCCGGCATTCCATCGACCCCGGTTATCAGCCATCGGCCTCGTCGCTTGAGCTTGACGCCCAACTGGGCCGGGTTTCCGAACTGGCCCAGCAGGTAGCCCTGCTGGCCGCCCTTGGAGACCACCACCACCACTTTTATGGAATCGACTGCGCTCTCCCCGGCCGCTTTGATCTTGTGCTCGCCCAGGTTTATCTTGACCTTGTCGAACTCGTTATAGAACATCCTCAGGGCTTCGGCCAGCTTCGCCTTATCCATGCCGTTCTGCCCAAAATCATCGGCCACTAATTCCAACACACCCTGGGCGTCGCGCTTCGATAATGCCTCCGAAGCCCGCTCCACCGATGCCCTGACCCTGGCCTTCGGGCTCCACCACCGGCCGTAGGCCAGCACCAAAACGGCCGTCAAGAGGGCCACCGCCGTCACCGCGAAGGCCAGCCTTTTACTCAACTGCACCCTAACCTTTCAAACACCGGAATACCAAACATTCGAACCTATCAAACCTTGGTTTATCAAGAAAGACAGGTTTCCATCATCTTCCAGTATTCGGCGATCAGCTGCTCGGCCCTCTCCGACGTGTCGGCCTCGGCGTTGATGTGGAACATTTCCCGATTGGGGTCCGGGATCACCTGCACCCAGTCCTTTCCCAGGAACAGCTTGATGCCGTCGATCATCTCCCGGTTCGGCAGGTTTTTGGTCTGCTCGATCAGGCAGCGCAACACCTGTCCCTTTTTGGAAAAGGGACAGGGAAAGTTTTTCCGGATGAGCGAGCTTTGGGGCACCTGGCCGAAAAGATCCCCCAGCCTGGTCCTCGAGGCCGACATCAGCTCCAGTATCTTGGCCACCGCCAGCATGGCGTCGAAGGCCGGCTGAAACTCGGGAAAGATGAATCCGCCCTTGCGGCTGACGACGAAGCCCACCCCCTCCCCGGCCGCGGTCTCCATCAGGGAGCGGTTGTCGATCCGGCTGCGGACCACCTCCACTCCATGGACGGCGGCCATCTCCTCGATGGACCGGGAGGCGGTCACCGGCACCGCTATCTTTTTATACCTGCCGCTCTTCATCACCAGCAGCGAGGCAATGGCGATGGCCTGGTCGCCGTTCAGGATGCGTCCGGACTCGTCGACCAAATAGATCCGCTCCGCCCCGCTGTCCAAAAGGAATCCAACGTCGGCTCCCAGGGACCTGACCGCCTCGGAAAGTTTCTGTTGCGCCCCCTCGAAATCCTCCCTGGTCTTGGTCAGCCGGTCCGGCTTAAGGAAGGCGTTCAGGGCCACCACCTCCAGACCCAGCTCGCCCAGTATGGCCGGAAAAATGGTGGCCCCGGCCCCGCAGGCGTAGTCGATGACGATCTTGTATCCGGCGGCGCGGATGGCCTCGGTGTCCACGTGGGACAGCAGTCCCTCCCGGTAGCTCTCCACCGTCCGGGCCGGAAACTCCAAGATGCCGGTGGAATCGGGGTCGGCTCGGCGGATGTCCTCGCGCAAAAACAGGCGCTCCAGGCTTTTGACCTTTCCCGGCGGCAAGTCCTTGCCGTCGTGGTCGAAGAAGATGATGTCCACCAGGTTGGGGTCGAAGGGCGACTTGCGGGTGTGGACGCCGCCCTGCTCCTTGCCCGATTTAAGCTGATAGCGCAGGATGGGGATGGGGGTGGAGCGCAGGTCGTCGACGTTTACCCCGGCCGACAGCAGGCCGCAGATCAGAGCCCGGTTGACCATGCGGCTGGCCGGATGGGCGTCGCGGCTGGTGGCCACGGCCGTGCCCGGTCCCAAAAGCGCCCCGTAGGCCGCTCCCAGCTTGGCGGCGAACTCCGGGGTCACCTCGACGTTGACGATGCCGGTGACCCGCGGCCCGGCAAAGAACTCCTTGAGCCAGCGGTCGCCCCATATCAGGCTGGTGCCCAACACCGCCTCGTTCTCCACCACCTTCTTGGGCCAGACCTTGACGTTGGCCATCACCTGGGCGCCGGAGCCGATCCGGGCCTGGCTGGAGATGATGGTGTTCTCCTCGATGGCAGCGCCGGCCCCGATTTCGGCCCGGTCGCAGAGGATGGCGCCGTTGATCCGGGCCCGGTCCCCCACCCGGCAGCCGCCCCAGAGCACCGAATGCTCGATGAAGACGTTCTGTCCGATGGCGCAGCCGTCGCCGATGATCACGTCGTGGAGGTGGCTGCCTGCCCCGACCGTCACCTGGCGTCCTACGATCACCGCGCCGGTAAGGTTGGTGTTCTGGGCCTCGATCTTAGATCCCTTGCCCACCCAGATGTCCTTGCCGATCAGGTTCAGCCGTTCGCCCTCCAGCTCCACCCGGACCATGCCCTTGAGGGCGTCCCAGTGGGCCTGGCGGTATTCGGCGATGTTGCCCACGTCCCGCCAATAGCCCGAGGCGATGTAGCCATAGAGCGGCAGGCCCCGATCCAGCATCAGGGGAAAAAGATCCTTGGAAAAGTCGAAGTTCTCCTTTTGGGGAATAAGGCCGAATATCTCGGGCTGGAAATAGTAGATGCCGGTGTTGATGGTGTCCGAAAAAACCTGGCCCCAGGTGGGCTTTTCCAGAAAGCGAACGATGCGGCCGTCAGGCTCGGTGATGACGATGCCGTACTCCAGGGGGTTGGACACCCGGGTCAGGGTGATGGTGGCTGTGGCCTTCTTCTGCTGATGGAATTCCATGGCCTTCGACAGGTCGAAGTCGGTCAGCAGGTCGCCGGAGATGACCAGGAACGGCTCCTTTAACAGATGCCGGGCCATGCCCACCGCCCCGGCCGTGCCGTAATCGGCCTCCGGCCTGATGTACTCCATGCTGACCCCATGCTTTGCCCCGTCGCCGAAGTAGTTAGAGATGGCCTCGGCCTGGTGGAACAACAGCACCACCATTTCCTGGACGCCGTGGGCCTTGAGCAGTCTGACGATGTGCTCCATCATCGGCCGGTTGACCATCGGAGCCATGGGCTTGGGCAGGTCCATGGTCAGGGGACGAAGCCGGGTGCCGAAGCCGCCGGCCATGATCACTGCTTTCATGCTGACCCTCCCTGCGGCGCCTTTTTCCTCAACTCGGACGTGTGATGAAAAAGGTCCTTGATGGCCGCCGCCTGCTCCGGTGAGAGCCTTTGACGCCGCCTGGCCATCACCGTTGCGGCCGTCTCCAGCATTTTCTCGATGCCGTGCTCCTTAAAAGATTCGCTGCACCCCCAGGAAAAAGGCGGCAGATGCTTGCGCACCGCCCCTCCGAAAATGTTGCATCCCGGCCCGATGACCGCCCCGGTGTTGATCATGGTGCCGATGGCCGTCTTGACGTGATCGCCTACAAAGCAGCCCACCTTGATGGAGCCGGTGTCCACTAAGCGGCCGTCGAGCCAGACCGAGACGTTGGTGTAATTGTTCTTCAGGTCCGAGTTACAGGTCTGGGCACCAAGGTTGACCCAGGAGCCGACGTAGCTGTGGCCCAGAAAACCGTCATGGTGCTTGTTGGAAAAATCCATGAAAACCGACTCCTCCACCTCGCCCGAGACCCGACAACAGCGGCCCAGGGAGACGCCCGGCCTCAGCCTGGCCCCGTCCACTATGCAGTCGGGGCCGATGTAGCATGGCCCCTCGATGCGCCCGGGGCCGCGCACCAGCGCCCCGCTGTCGATGATAATGGGGCCGCTTCTGGTGTCCAGGACAACGCCGGGCTCCACCACCGCGTTTCGGACCACTCTGAGATGGGCCCTCTTGCCCAGCAGGAAAACCCCCGGCCCTAGCCTGGCCCCGCTGTCCCGAAACAGCGCCGCATCGTCCTCTATCATCCGCCCGTTGAGGTTGACCAGATCCCAAAGGTGTAAGGCCAGCCCCTCCTTGAGTTCGATCTTCTTACAAAGCGACATCAGGCTGGCAATGGCCGCCCCGTCGGGTTGTTCGGTGGCCAGGCCGTGCAGCAGGACGTCCTGGACCACCGCCGCCACCAGCTGGCCCTCGAATAGAAAGGCCACATTGGGTGGCGTTTTCGAAATCCTCTGCCATAAAGCGGACGGCAGCACCGCCCCTCCGTCTATCAGGGCCAGCTTGCCGGCGCCCACCGCTTTGATTTCGGCCGGTGTACCGCGTCCGGCCGCGGCTAAGATCGCTTGTCTTTCCGTCGTCACCCAGCATTGGACCGAGGCTTTTACGGCCACAGCCTTCAACCTGTCAAGCAGGCTGAAGGCCCCGCAGCGAAGCTGGAACATCGGCCGCAGACAGGTAAGAGGATAAAAATCGCGGTGCCTATGTCCCTCGAAAACTATGATGCGCTTCATTTTCCCATTATTAAGGCTCTGTCCGCCATAATGATACCGCAAAAGCGCCGCCCCTGTCAATGAAAAAAGGGAATTGGCGATTTTTGTCCCTTATCGGTTCAAGCCGCAGACAGACGCCCTTCCGTCCGGCTTGGCTATTGACTGCCGGCTTCTTTCGCGCTACAATTATATTTATGAGTACGGAAAAAAGCCGAAACGGCTTTCTTAAAAAAATCCTGCCACGCCTGCTGTCCTTCCTTAAGATAGCCGGGCTGGTGCTGGTTTTCTTCATGGGCCTGGGCGCCGGCGTCCTGTCATTTTACGGCCGCAGCCTGCCCTCCACCAAGACCTTGGAGGACATCAAGCCCAAGCAGGGCACCAAGGTCTTGGACCGGGACAGCCTGCTTGTTTACGAGTTCGCCGAGGAGCACCGCATCCTGGTCCCCCTGTCGCGCATTCCCAAGTCGCTGGTTGACGCCACCATTGCCATCGAGGACCGGGGCTTCCGCAAGCACTGGGGCATCGACGCCTTCGGCTACTTTGCCGCCTTCAAGGATTGGGCCTTTCGCGGCAAACGGCTGCGCGGCGCCTCCACCATCACCCAGCAGCTGGCCCGCAATCTGTTTCTGACCCAGGACCGCACCCTCTCCCGCAAGCTGGCCGAGGCGGTGCTGGCCCTCAAGATAGAGCGGCTCTACTCCAAGGACCAGATCCTGGAGCTCTACTTCAACCAGATCTATTACGGACACGGCGCCTACGGAGCAGAGACCGCGGCCCAGCTGTATTTCGGCAAGCCGGTGGACAGCCTGAACCTGTCACAGGCAGCTCTCTTAGCCGGCTTGCCGCGCGGCCCCTCGGTCTATTCCCCCTACGACAAGCCCGAGGCCTGCCTAAAACGCCGGGCCCTGGTGTTGAACGCCATGGCCGAGATGGGCTCTATCACTAGGGAACAGGCCGAACGGGCCAAGAAAGAGCCGCTGGTGCTCAAGCCCAAGGAGCTCAGGCTGAACGACGCCCCCTATTTTGTCGAGGAGATCCGCAAGCATCTGGAGGGCCGCTACGGGGCCAATGCCATCTACCAGGGGGCCATGACCGTCTACAGCACCTTGGACCTCAAGCTGCAGCGCCTCGCCAACCAGGCCTCCGAGGACTGGCTGTGCAAGCTGGAGGACCAGTACGGCTTCAAGGTCAAGAAACGGGACTTCAAGCCCCCCAAGGTCGAGTCGGACATAGCCAAGACCCCCTATCTCCAGGGCGCCTTGGTGGCCATGAGCCCGCAGACCGGGCATGTGCTCTGCATGATCGGAGGCCGGGACTATTTGGCCAGCAAGTTCAACCGGGCGGTCCAGGGGAAGCGCCAGGCCGGCTCCTCCTTCAAGCCCTTCGTCTTTACCGCGGCCGTGGACAACGGTTTCTCTCCCGGCGACGTTTTGGTGGACGCGCCCATCGTCATCGAGGACGACGGATCGGGCCAACCCTGGTATCCGGGGAACTACGACGGCAAGTTCGAGGGGCCCATGTCCCTGCGCAAGGCCCTGGCCCTTTCCCGGAACCTGGTGGCCATCAAACTCATCCAGCGGGTGGGGCCCACCAGCGTCATCTCCTATGCCCGAAAGATGGGCGTCAAGACCCCGCTGCCGGCCGTTCTCTCATTGGCTTTGGGCTCGGCCGATGTCACCCTGTTAGACATGGTTTCGGCCTACGGGGTCATCGCCAACCGCGGGGTGCGGGTGGACCCGGTGATGATCCTCAAGGTGGTGGACAAGAACGGCAAGGTGCTGGAGGAGAACAAGCCCTTCGCCGAGGAGGTGCTGACGCCCCAGACCGCCTACATCATGGCCAACATGATGGAGAGCGTCATCAACGGCGGCACCGCCTTTTCGGCCCGGTCCTCGGGCTTCACCCGGCCGGCCGCCGGCAAGACCGGCACCACCAACGACTACACCGACAACTGGTTCATCGGCTTCACCCCGGACCTGGTCTGCGGGGTGTGGGTGGGATTCGACCAGAAGAAGACCATCGCCAAGGGAGCCACCGGCGCCGGATTGGCCCTGCCCATCTGGACCGAGTTCATGAAGAAGGCCACCGAGGGCAGGCCGGTGCTCAATTTCCAGACGCCGGCCAACATCGTCCGGGCCACCATCTGCGCCGAGTCCGGCCTGCTGGCCACCCCGGCCTGCGCCAACACCCGCTCCGAGGTCTTCATCAAGGGCAATGTGCCGGAGCGCACCTGCGACCTCCACCGGGTGCAGGACCTGGGCGGTCAGATCAAGGACTACAACTTCCAGCAGCTGGACAAGGGCACCATGGTGCATCCGGAGAAGCTGTAGCACTCATTGTCATCCCGAGAACAGCTACCCGCCCGGCAAGTTGAGGGATAGCCCTATAATAGGTAATAGGCACTAGGCACCTAATTCAATTGGTGCGCAAAGCCGACCACTGGTATGGGGATATACGCACCTTTTAAAACAGTTAAAACCCAAAATACACGCACTTCGCCAACCCAGTAGTTGGTGTCAATGTTTGCGCTGAATGAAATTATAGAGTTTGCGCCGAAGAATGAAAGGCAAATAGCATTTTAAAAACATAAGAGCCGCGCCCTAAAACACGCCGCGTCCTGCGGCGAAAACAAGGAAGAAGTATTTAATGCCAATAAAATCAAAATATTCTGACTGGTCCAAAGAAGATTTAATTAAGCGCGTAGAAGCTCTTGAAAAGCGCAAGAAATACGGTCTTGTCTGGGATGAAGAGCGCACGAAAGAAAAATTTGAAGCTGATGCCGAAGGTAAGCTTCCGGTATTAAAAGAAGTTAAATCCAAAGAGATTAAAACAGACCCTGAAAAGCCGACACACATTCTAATCGAGGGCGACAATTACCATGCTCTTTCGGTTTTGAGCTATACACACGAAAAAGCGGTAGATGCAATATATATAGACCCACCGTATAATACAGGAGCGAAAGATTGGAAATACAACAATAATTATGTTGGCGATGATGACGCTTATCGCCATAGTAAATGGTTGTCTTTTATGCACAACAGATTGCTCCTATCAAAAAAACTGTTAAAGAACGATGGGATAATTTGCGTTACAATTGACGATTATGAAATGCCAAGATTGTTTATGCTTATGGAAGAAATATTTGGCGAAAAAAATCGTTTAGGAACTATAGTCATTAGAAATAATCCTTCTGGAAGATCAACTTTAAAAGGAATATCAATTACTCATGAATATGCACTTATTTTTGGAAGAAGCGGCACATCAAAGGTTGGCAGGCTACCAAGAAATGAAAAACAAATAAACCGATACGACGAAAAAGATGATAAGAGTGCTTTTGAATGGGTCAATTTCAGAAAACATGGAGGGACAAGGGAAGAATCTCCAAAAATGTTCTATCCTTTTTATTTAACTGATAATTCTTGGCGAATTCCAAAAATGGAATGGAATAAAACAGATAAAAAATGGAAAGTGTGTGATAAACCTAAAAAAGAGGAAGTTATTGTCTATCCTATTGATGAGAACGGCAAAGAAAGAAGATGGAAATGGAGTTATTCCGCAGTTTTAAACTCTCCTGAAGACTTTAAAGTTGGCAGAGACAGACGTAATGAACTTGCAATGTATATAAAATCAAGATTATCCGAAGAAGGCGTGCTTCCTTTAACATGGTGGGACAAAAAAGAATATTCTGCTACTGCTTATGGTACTAATTTATTAAAAGATATTTTCTCTGAAATCCAAGTTTTTTCATACCCAAAGTCTCTTTTTGCTGTGATTGATTGCATTAGAGCCATAACCACTAATAAAAATGCTGTTATTTTAGATTTTTTTGCTGGTTCAGGAACAACAGGTCATGCAATAATGAAATTAAATGATGAAGACGATGGCCAAAGGCAATTCATTCTTTGCACTAATAATGAAAACAACATTTGTACTGATGTGTGTTATCCAAGAGTTAAGAAGATAATTGAGGGCTATAAAAACTTGAAAGGTGAAAATATTGACGGCCTTGGTGGAAACCTGAAATATTTTAAGACTTCTTTTGTCCCTTCTGAACCCACCGATAAAAACAAAGAACTTCTCACTAAAGAATCCGTCGAAATGCTCTGCCTGCGAGAAAGCACTTTTGATTTCGTTTCCGAAACCGACACCTACAAAATTTTCAAGAATAACGAACATTACACTGGAATAATTTTTGACCAGCTTTCAATTGCCAAATTCAAGAAAGAAGCCTCAAAGCTCGATAAGCCAATAAGCGTTTATGTGTTTTCGCTTGGTGATGACGATTTCAGCGCGGAATTTGCAGATATGAAAAAGAAAATAAAGGTCTGCTCAATACCAGAGGCCATACTTCGCGTTTACCGGAGGATTTTCAAATAATGAATCTAAGAGAATATCAAGAAAAAGCCGTTTCAGAATTAAAGGCTAAAGCGAACAGCCTGCTTGAGCTTTCGGGCGGCAAGACAATTGTATTTGAATCTCCTACGGGTTCAGGTAAAACCGTTATGATGGCAGAGTTTTTAAAGGAACTCGTTGAAAACCGCGAAGATGACAGGGAATTCTCCATCATTTGGGCCGCACCTAGGCAACTTCATATTCAGAGCAAGGAAAAACTGGAAAACTACTATTTCGACAGCAAGGCATTACGCTGTTCGTTTTTTGAAGACCTTTCAGACAAGCGAATAGGCGCAAACGAAATATTATTCTTGAACTGGGAAAGTATTAATAAAACCGATAATATTTATATCCGTGAGAACGAGAATGAATTTAATCTTTCGAATGTCATTAAAAATACAGTAGATGATGGACGCATAATTGTTCTTGTGATTGATGAGAGCCACTTTGCTTCTAAAACGGAAATTTCACAAGAATTAATCCAAATGATACAACCCAAGATTACAATTGAGGCTTCTGCTACACCGCACATACAAGGAGACGAAAAGGTTGCAGTTCACAGGGAAAACGTTATCAAAGATGAAATGATAAAGAAAAGCATTTCCCTTAATCCTGGTTTTAAAAATATAATCGAACGGCAGAAAGTCGGCGAGTTTGAAATAAAAAGCGATGCAGCGCAATCCACCAACGAGCTTGTTTTAAAGGCCGCTGTTGAAAAACGAAAGGAGCTTGAAAAAGTATTTAAGGAGATAGGTTCTTCTGTCAATCCTTTAATGCTTATCCAGCTTCCAGATAAAAAACAGGGCATTGACGATATTCAGGAAGAAATTGTTGAGATTCTTAAGAACAAGCACCACATAACCACGGAAAACGGCAAGCTGGCAATTTACCTTTCCGAGGATAAGAAAAATCTTGAGAACATAACCCGAAACGACAGCGAAGTTGAAGTTATGATTTTCAAGCAGGCTATTGCGCTTGGCTGGGACTGCCCCCGCGCCTGCATTCTTGTTTTATTCCGGGACTGGAAAAGCATAACTTTTTCCATTCAGACTATCGGCAGAATTCTTCGTATGCCGGAATTGAAACATTATGAAAACGATGAACTAAACACAGGAATCGTTTATACGAATTTGAGCGATATCGCCATTCAGGAAGATATTGCCGGTTCCTATTTGACCATTAATTTTTCAAAGCGCAGGCCGATTTATAAGGATATTTCTTTACGTTCTGTACACATGAAAAGATTCCGAGAAGAAACCAGGCTTAGCCCTCAATTTATACTGGATTTTCTTGAAGCGGCAAAGCAACTTAATTTGAGCAAAAACATTAGTATAAAAGTTGATGAAATCAAATCACAGCTTATTACAGACGGCGTTATAACGAATCCTGACAAACCCTTCGATCATATTTCTGGCCAAACCAGCCTTATTGACGAACATTCTGCCGAAAGAGTGGATATAACTCAGACGGAAAAAGAGGTTCAAATACGTTTTGACCTTTTTATCCGCGACAACCTTCACCCGCTTGCGCCGGAAAAACGTTCCATCGGTAGAGTAAAAGACTCAATCTACCGCTTTTTAAGAAACAATTACCCGTCAAAATTTGAATACGGCGGCGTAAACGCACAAATGGTTGTATTATATCCTGCCAATCAGCAGTTTTTTATTGACGCAATTAATAAGGCAAAAGAAATCTATGCCGCTAATGTAGGCAAAGGAAAAAAAGAAATCATTATTGATGAAAAATGGGAAATACCCGCATCTATGAGCTTTAACAATAATTACGCTGTCCGACCGGTTAAGCACAGCATCATGGAGCCCTTCTACGAAGCCAACGGCGCATCGGGCCCGGAAAAGGAATTTGTTGAATATCTTGAATCCAAGAAAAGCGAAATCGAATGGTGGTTTAAAAACGGACAGCGCGATGGCGTATTCTTCGCCGTACCTTATGTTGAAAATGGAGAAGATGAGGCTTTTTATATCGATTGGATTGTAAAATATAAAGACGGTAAAATAGGCTTATTTGACACGAAATCAGGTGTTTATGCTAAAGAAGCTGGAAATAAAGCTGAGGGTTTAGCAAGTTATATCAAGGCAGAAAGTAAAAAAGGTAAAAACCTTTTCGGGGGAATTGTAATACACAAGGATAACAGCTGGCGGTATAACGATAAAGAAAAATATGAATACAACGCAAACGATTTGTCAGAATGGAAATTCCTATAAAACGCCGTCGCTCATCCTCCGCTCCGGCGCTGAAAACTAAAAGGGGCGCGGCAAGACAAAAGAGAAGACGGCGCAAACAAGGCATTGCACTATGGTAGCAGCGCAAACACATGCCACCAACACACGCATGCCGGGCGGCCAAAGCGCCGCCCCAAATTGCCGCAGTTTTAATAGGAAAAGGCTCGTGTCCGCGCTTCGCTGGCACGAGCCTAAATTATAGGCGGCAACTTCGGCATGCGTGGAACGTTATGCGCAAACATCAATAAATCACTCACATTTAATCAACCTCCATCATGGACCAAATCATTCAACTAAAGATCTCGCTCGACGGCATCAAACCTCCAATCTGGCGTCGTTTTGCCGTCCCCGATTCCATCTCCCTGCACAGACTGCACACCATCATACAAACAGTCATGGGTTGGTACGATTACCACCTCTATTCCTTCAAAATCGCCGATGCCGAATACCATCTGCCCAATCCGGAGATGGACGGCGGGTTTGACCTATTGGGCACCAGGCCCAGGCCCAGAAATTCTCAAAAGGTAAAACTAAGTGAATTGGACCTGAACCCCGGCCGGAAATTCAAATACACCTATGATTTCGGCGACGACTGGCGGCATACCATCGCCGTCGAAAAGGTCTTTGCCCCGGACAGCGGCGCCAAGGCGCCATGGTGTCTGGACGGCCGAAGAAACTGCCCGCCCGAGGACTGCGGCTCGGTCCCGGGTTATGAGCACATCGTCGAGGTCCTCAAAAACGGCCCCAAGACCGAGGATGATAAGGATCTTTTGGATTGGCTGGGCGAGGGCTACGATCCGGAATATTTCGATCCGGCCGATGTCAACATATGTTTTGCCCCCAAAAAACGGAAAAAACCAAACAAAAAAAGTCCGGAGCCTTCGATCTGACCTCCCCCTGGCCCCTTACCCGCATTGAAAGGAAAAATCTGAGTATCTTATCTTCTCAGGAACCATATCCATCGGCACCATCGTGGATGCTCAATGCATCCACGATGGCGAGAGGGTCCGGGGGCGCAGAGCGACTACGGTCACGGCCGAGAGCCCTTCGCGCAACTCAGGGTAAACTCCAGCGAAGGCCACTCATAGTCAATGTGTTACAAGCAATTGAGTGTTAGTTATACGTCAGTATATTTTGTTATGTTGAGCCCTGCGCCCCCGGTGCCTCTTTAGCCCTTTCTGGGCAGTCAGAAAGAGCAAGCAAAGAAAAGCTACTTTTTATCAACCAACCTATTCCGGTCTACCTGAAACGTTAAGATAATCAAAAGGGAAAATTTACCCGCGTTCTCCCGACGGCAGACACCAAGAGAAAGCCCCGCCTGACACTGAGCGAAGTCGAAGTGCGGCGGGGCTTTCTCTACGAACTGGTCTGACTTTTTTACGAAAATGAAAATCAGCGTTAATCCGCGTTGATCCGCGGTTTAGTCTCCCCCAGCCTTCCCTCCAGCTCGGCCACCTTTTTCTCCAGTTCCTGAATGCGCTTGGCGTACTCCGGCAGACGGTCCACCACCGCCTCGATCCTCTTGGCCTTCATGTGGTGCCGGGCCGGGTAACCGAAGACGATGCTCTTGGGCGGCAGGCTCTTGGGCACGCCGGACTGGGCGCCGACCATGGAGTCGTCTCCTATCTCGATGTGCCCGATGACCCCGGCCTGGGCCGCCAGGATCACCCGGTCTCCCAGTTTGGTGGAACCGGCGATGCCGGACTGGGCCACGATGACGCAATCCTGGCCGATGTTGACATTATGGGCTATCTGCACCAAGTTGTCTATCTTGGTGCCCCGGCCGATGACGGTCGGCCCGGCGGCGCCCCGATCTACCGTGACGTTGGCCCCGATCTCGACGTCGTCTCCGATGACCACGTGCCCCACCTGGGGTATTTTGAACTGCTTGGCCCCGTCCCTGGCATATCCGAACCCGTCCGAGCCGATGACCGTGCCGCAGTGCAGGATCACCCGGTCGCCCAGCAGGCAGTCCTCGCGGATGGAGGCCTGGGGGTATATCAGGCAATCCTTGCCGATCCTGGCCTTTTTACCGACATAGACCAGCGGCAGGATCACCGTCCCCGGCCCGATCTCGGCTCCGGCCTCGACCACCGCCTGGGCACCGATGGAGGCTGCGGGATCCACCTTGGCCGAAGGATCCACGAAGGCCGAGGGGTGCACTCCGGGCGTCGGTTTTTCGGACGTTGCCTGGACGAACAGGGTGACCGCCTTGGCCCAGGCCAGATAGGGATTGCCGGATATCAGATAGGTTTTGGAGGGATCGGCCGGCGTGCCTTCCGGAATGATGACGCACGAGGCCTTGGTGGTTTTCAGGTATTCCGCGTACTTGGGGTTGGCCAGGAAAGACAGGTCCCCGGGCTGAGCTTCTTTGAGCCCGGCCAGACCGGTCAGCTCGACGTCCGGGCCGATCAGCCTGCCGCCGCAGGCGGCGGCTATTTGCGAGGCGCTGGCCTTGGTCACTGTCCCATCACCTTCTGTCCCAAACGCTCCACCAGCTTGTCGGCCGCCGAGGACATCTCCGTCTCGTCCCTGGCCTCCTCGGCCGCTTCGATCAGAAGCTGCTTGAGGTCGACGTTGTAGAGCTTGGCGGTGATGGTGATCCGGCCGCTCTGGGCGTCGGCCGCCACCTGGCCCAGGGCCATGTACTCGGCGTTCAAGATCCTGGCCAGCTCGTAGGCCCTAGCCTCGGGCACCGGCTTGTTGGCCAGTCCCTTGTCCTTTAGAAGATCCTCCACCTCCCGCTTGGCCAGAGGTTTGGCGGTGTTGGCCCGGTCCAACGAGCCCCACAGCAGATCGTAGACCTGCTTACCGTACTTCTTGCGGGCCGCCTCCTGGTCGGCATCGTTTAAGGGAAAAACCACCACCCTGGCCGCGATTTTGGCGGTGCGGCCCTCGGATTTGTCGAGCTCCTCAATCACCAGGTCGGTGATGTCCAAATCCTTGGCGGCATAGACCAGGCCCCCGGTGGAGGAGTCCAGCACCACCTGGAGGTTGTTGTCCACCGCCACCTTCTTGACGATGGCCCCGATCTTGTCCACCATGGGCCTGGCCAGCTCCCGGTTCTTCTGCTCGGCCTTGCCTCCCTGATCGTATATTTCGCGGACGAAGGCTTCCAGGGCCTGGCGCCGCTTTTTGATCTCCTCCCTCTTGAGCTTGCGCCGCTCGCTGCTGATGACCAGCTGCTGGTCATCCAATTCCCGTTCCAAAGAGTCGATGGCTTGTTTGCGGGCGGCGATCTCCCGGTTCCAAGCCTCCACCGCCCGATTGACCTCCTGCCTTAGCTCGGCCGACCCGCTGTAGCGCTCCATCACCTTCTTGGTGTCCAGGTAGCCGATGCGCTGGCCCCAGGCCGCCCCGGCGCCTAGAACCAGAAGCGCCCCGGCCGCGAAAATCAGTATCCTTTTCATCTTTTCATCGCCCTTTGATTTCTTTCGACCCCTTGGAACATCTGAAACTTTTCGAAACTCTCGGACCTATCAAACTTCCCAGCTTCTCGAACCTTTCGAACATATCGAACCTCTCGAACTTTCCGGCTGTTTAGAAGGTGGTCCCCAGCTGGAAGTGTATCTCTGAGTTTCCCCGCAGGCCGGCCCGGGCCCGGTCCAAGCCGTAGCCCCAGTCCAGTCCCAGAATGCCCAGCATCGGCACCTCCACCCGGATGCCGGCGCCGACCCCCTTATACAACAGTTTCTCCAGGTTGCCCTTCATCCCGGAGCGGAGGCCGGAGGCGCTCATCCAGGAATTGCCGGCGTCGGCAAAAGCCAGCAGATAGACGCTGGGGTTGAAGCTGTATTTGACCTCGATGTTGCCCACCAGCATGGCCCGGCCGCCCCGGGGATTGATGCCCCGGTCGGGATAGCCCCGGATGCCGTCGTCTCCCACCCCGCCCACATAGAAGTACTCGTAGACCGGCACCGAGCCGGCCGAGCTGTAGCCGTCGACCATGGCCCCCTTGGTGCGGAACATGCCCACCAGCTTCCAGAACAGCGGATGGTAGATGCGGTATTCCAGGAAGTATTTTTGATAGTCCACCTGGCCGCCCAAAAGCCCCCCGGCGAACTCGGAGCCGGCCACCGTCCGGGTGCCGCTGGAGGCGTTGAAGGGCCGGTCCCGGCTGTCGCGCACCAGGGTCAGCCCGGTGGTCGAGGAGATCTTGGGCCACTGCTGGTTTTTGAGGTATTCGGAGTAAAGGGCCGACAGGTTGTAGACGTTGATCCGCTCCAGCTTGTACGACCAGTAGGCCCGGGTGAAGTCCAAAAAGGGCACCGGCCGGCCCAGCTGGATGCTGCCGCCGGTCCGCTTCTCGTCGTAATTGCTGTAGTTGTAAGAGGTGTGGTAGAGATTGAACCCGGCCGAGGTCGGGGTGTCGAAAAGCCAGGGCTCGGTAAAGCCCAGCTCCATATTGAACTTCTTCTTGCTGAACTCGGTCTTGATGTTGGCCGCCTGGCCCCGTCCGAAGACGTTGGGCCAGCCGATCTGGACAAACCCGGCCAGGCCGTCCACCGCCCCGTAGGTGGTGCCGATCTGAAACTGCCCCACGCTTTTCTCCTTGACCTCGAAGATGAGGTCGATGTTGCCCAGGCTGTCGGCCGGCTGGTAGTTGAGCTGGACGTCCTCGAAGAATCCCAGGGAGAATATCTCCCGCTGGCTGCGCATCACCAGGGAGCGGCGGAACAGGTTGCCCGGAGTGATCTTCAGCATGCGGCGGATGACCTTGTCCCGGGTCTTGGTGTTGCCCTGGATGATGACCCGGTTGACATAGGCCTGGTTGTTTTCGGTGATGCCGTACTTGATGTCGACGGTGCTGTCGTGGAGGTCCTGGGCCGGCAGTATGTGGCAGTAGATGTAGCCCTCCTCGGTGTAAATGGAGTACAGGTTCTCCAGGGTCTTGTCGGCGTCGTCGGCCCGATAGACGCTTCCGGTTTTAAGAAGCGAGACCCGGGCCAGCCTGGGGGTGACGAATTTCTCGTTGCCCTCGAAGCTGACCTGTCCCACCCGGTAGCGCCGGCCCTCGTCCACCGAAAGGTGGATGACCACCCGGTCCTGCGAGGCGGTGTAGGCCACCGAGTCCAAGGCCACCGTTGCCTCGATGTGCCCGTGGTTCTGGTAAAGCCGAGTCACCCGTTCCAGGTCGGTGGCCAGGGTGTCCTGGTAGAAGGCCCCCTTGCGGTACCAGGGGATGATCTTGAGCACCGTACCCCAGCCCCGGGGTTTGGTCTTCATGGCTTTGATCACCGCCTTGTCCTTAAGGGACTGGTTGCCGTGGATCTCGATCTTTTTAACCCTGACCTTGCGCCCTTCGCTGACCACGAAGCGGACCGCGTACTGGTCCCCGGACTCGATCAGGGTGTCTCTCACCGCCACGTTGATATAGCCCTTTCCCAGGTAGCGGTCGCGCAGCCAGTCCCGGGACCGGGCCACCGCCCGCTGGTTGAGAAAGGCGCCCGGCTTGACCTGGATGCTGTCCAATATCTCCTGGGTCTTGACCTTGGTGTTGCCCACCACCTCCACCCGGGCCACGGTCGGCAGCTCGGCCACCACGATGGTGACCGCCATCCCGTACTCGGTGCTGTCGGCTCGGGCCGAGACCTCGCGGAAATAGCCCAGGGAATAGACCTTTTTGACCGCCTCGGATATCAGGGCCGGCGAGTATTCGTCGCCGGGCAGCACCAGGGTGCTGTTGAGCACGATGTTGTCGTCGATCTTGCTGTTGCCCTCCACCTTCATCTGGGATATGGGCACGGCCCAACCCATGGCGGCGGCGGCCAAAAGAATCGGTATTAAAAATCTCTTCGTCATGCTAGTTTATTGTTCTCCTAAGCGCTTATGGATCAACAAGGCCGCTGCCCTCGGGATGGCGGCCCAAAGGGTAATTATACCACTCCCTTAACAATACGTCAACCGGAGGGTAAATGTTACCCCGCAGCCTCGGGGCGCGCCGGTCTTCAAGTATCTCCGGTCGTCGAGTAGGATGAAATCCGTACTTGTGCCGAACTGGTTGAGGCACTTGTGCCGAACTGGTTGAGGCACTTGTGCCGAACTGGTTGAGGCATCGAGATG
>CAZPNX010000005.1:0-2378 GCA_964588285.1 uncultured bacterium | reverse complement strand
ACTTGTGCCGAACTGGTTGAGGCACTTGTGCCGAACTGGTTGAGGCATCGAGATGACCGACCGAGACCACCGGCTTATGCTTTCACCAACTCGCGGCACCTCTTTGCCACCTCCTCCCTCCCACACTTCACGGCCAGCTCACCGGCCTCGGCCGCTGCCCTGCCCGCCTCTTCGGCCCGCCCCAGCGCCAAGAGCAGCTCGGCCTGGTGCAGGAGATACTCGCTGAGGTAATAATCGTTCCCCAGTTTCCTAGCCTCCTCCACAGCCAGCGAGGCCTCGGTCAGCCCCTCCTCGGGCCGCCCCAGCCTGCCCAGGACCCGACCCAGGCCGTCGTGCCCCACCGCCATGTCCAGCCTGAGGCCCAGGGCTTCGGCCAGTAAAAGGTATTCCCGATAAAACTTGACGGCCGACTGATCATCGCCCCGGTGGGCGGCCACATCGCCCAGGCCGCAGTGGGCCCTGGCCATCAGCAGCCTGGACCCGGAGCGTTCCGCCATCTCCATCTGCCGGCGGTAGTACTCCCCGGCCTTGTCCGCCATCCCCTGCTTGAGGAAGACGATGGCCATGTTGCCCACCACGATGGCCGACTGCTCGGCGTTGCCCATGCGCCGGGCCATGTCCAAGGCTGAGGCATAGCTTTCCAGGGCCCGGGCCGGCCTGCCTATCACGTCGCAGACGCAGCCCAGGTTGGACAGGCCTGACATCAGGAGCACGTTGTCGCCCAGCTCCCGGCAGAGGGCGATCTGCCGCTCGAAGATTCCCAGGGCCTCCTCCAGCCGGCCCTGGCCCCAGCGCACCAGCCCGATGTTGTTCAGGGCGTCGGCCGTCCCCTGCCGGTCGCCTTTGGCCTCGAAGAACTCCAGCCTGGCTATGAAGTGCTCTAGGGCCCGGGCGTAGTCGCCGCGCTCGTAGCATATTCCGCCCAGGTAGTTGCGGACGTCGTTGACCCCGTCCCGGTCGCCCGCGGCCTGGTAGATCTCCATGGCTTTGTCCAGCATTTCTCCGGCCTTATCGTAGTCTCCCCGGCGCCAGCTCAATCTGCCCATTTGGGCCAGGGTCTCGGCGGTACGGGCCCGGTCGCCGGCCGGCTCGATCACGGAAAGGCTGCGCCGGTAGATGGACTCGGCCTCGTCCAGGCGGCCCAGGAGGGTGAGGAGGCGGGCCTTGGAGTACAATATGTGATATGGATGATAGGCCTCGGAGGCTTGGCTTCCTGCCGGGGAGGTCCAAAGTTGTCGGCGATATCGCGGTATCACTTTGAGAGATAGAGGTGGTTTGATTTTCGGCGATGAAAAAACGTTCCCGGTTGTTCATGGTCGTATTGTAGCATAAATCAGCAATAGAGGACAAACAGGGAAGGCGCTCCCGACGGAGCGCCTTTTCTTCTTATGCCCTTGTAGCTACATGACCACCTGTGTTGAGTTGTATCCTGAGTTTGCCTGTGGTGAGTTCTTCGACAAAGTTTTCACTGAGCCAAACCGAAGTGCTCAGCACATGCTTGCCGAACCCATCGAAGGATTATTGAACCACTTGTGGTGAGTTCCTCGACTTGGCTCGGGATCTATCTATCGAACCACTTGTGGTGAGTGGACCCTGAGCTTGCCGAAAGATTATCGAACCATCACCAGCCTTTCGGTCCTCTGGTAACCCTCGGCAGTCAGACGATAGAAATATACCCCGGCCGCCGCCTTCCGCCCTGCCCCATCTCTGCCATCCCAGCGCGCCTGGTAATAACCGGGTTGTTTCATGCCCTCCTCCAGGATTTTCACCCGCTGGCCGGCCAGGTTGTATACTGTTAGGTTCACCTGAGTCTTTATGGGCAGTTGGTACTTGATGGCGGCGCCGCTTCGACTGGGGTTGGGAAAGGCCTTGTCCAGTCCGAAGCAGGTCGGCAGGCCGGCACCCGGCCCGCCGGAAACGCCGGTGTTGACCACCTGGTGCCAACCAACCTCCGGGCTGCGGCCCGGATTGCCGGTGCTGTCCCAGGCCAGGATGCAGAACAAAGTGGTGTCTCCTATGGCCACCGGCGGAATGGAGAACCACCTCAGTCCGGTGGTAGACAGGCTGTCGCCACCGGCATAAAAGCCGTAGGGCGTATAAATGCTGTCCGCAGCCACTCCCATCCCGTCCCAGATGAAAGCTCCCACCGTGACCGCCGAGTCTTGGAAAAGCACCGCCAGAGAATCGCCGAACCTGGGCCCCAGCCAGTCCACCTTGATAGGAATAGGCAGAGACGAGGAATATAGATTGGGCTGGGTCCACAAGCTCTTAACCAAATAGCGATGTCTGGCCTCGGGGCCGGCGGTGGAGTCATTATAACTCAGGGTCATCAGGGAATCGGCCAGCCGGCGATAGGCGCTGTCGGCCGTGGCCCTCTG
>CAZPNX010000004.1:0-171482 GCA_964588285.1 uncultured bacterium | reverse complement strand
ATCTGCTATTTTACAAGGTTGGACCTTTCCTCTTCTCCAGTATCCTCAGCACCTCGTCCCTGGCCTGAGGCGGTTCCAATATCTCAGCCTCGATCCCATATTGCAGGACCCATCGGGCCAGCCAGGCGAAGCCGGAGGCCTTGAGCTCCAGCAGGGCCGAACCATCTTTCTGTTTCTTGGCCTGGCTATTTGATTCCAGTATCCATCGGGCTATCTTCGGGGAGAACCGGATGCGCACCCGGCGCTCGGCCCCGGATGGAGTGAACAGGCTGCTTTTGGCGTAAGCTGAGATATCGAAATCGTCCGGAATGCTGTAATGCCTGTCGGTCACTCTCAGCTCCTTGATGCGGCTGATCTTGAATATCCGCCGTTCCTTTGCCAGATGGCAGTAGCCCACCAGGTACCAGCCGCCCCCGAACATGACGAAACCGTAGGGATCCACCGTCCTCAGCTTCAACTGGTCCGAGGAGCCCGAGTAGTAAGCCATCTCCACGCTCCTCTGTCTAGTTCTGGCGGAATGCAGGGTTTCCAAAACGGGCGCCGTGTCGCTCCCCTTGGCCTCGGCCAGCATGGAGCGCTGCAGGCGGTCTAGGGCCTGCCGATCCTGCGGCAGCAGGGCCAGTTCCAGCTTGTCCATCAGCCCCTTGGCCAGCCTGGAGAAGGGCTGGTCGGTGCGGCCCAAAAGCGGCATAACGGCCGTCCTAAGGGCCATGGCCTCCTGGGGGGTCAGATGCATGGGCGCCCGGAACTGATCGGCGTAGGATATGTCCAGCCTGCCCTCCTCGTCCACCACCGCCATGAACAGGTCGTTAGGGCCATAGGGCGGCGCCCCGCAGAGGCTGATCCGGTCGAGGTCGGCCATCAGCTGTTTCCGGCTTACGCCCAGCTCGTCCGCCACCCGGTCGATCTTCTCGCCCCTTCTCTGGTTAAGCAGGGCCAGCAGGTTCAGCAGGCGACCGATGTCTTTTTCGGTCTTAGCCATGGCGGTACCGCCCCTCGACTCTTTCCAAAAGGGCGCCTATCTCTTCTGCCATATCCTTCGGAGACTCTATCTTCGCCCGATCGCAGTTGGCGCAGGCCCAGCGGACGAACGGAGCGCGATTGGACACCAAGACGCTGGCCCTATGTCCGTCAGGACTCCACCTGGCCCGTCCCCCCAACTGGTGTCTCACCAGCCAGGCCTCTTCCCGGTTCACGGAGATGACCACCTCCAAAGGATCGTGCACCGGAAACTCCCAGGCCTTGCGCTCCAGATACGAAGCCCCGTCGAAACCGTCAGGAACCACAAAGCTATCGTCCGTCCCGAAAGGCCTGGCGCTTCTGATCCGAGACACCTTGAAGGTCCTGACCGCTTTTCTCAGATGGCAATATCCGATCAGGTACCACATGCCTGAGGACATAGCCAGCAGGTAAGGGTCCACCGTCCTTTTGCTCCTCTGGTTTCTCTCGATGGCGTAGTAATCCAGCTTCAACCTCCTACCATGCCCGATGGCCTCCTGCAGTACACCCAACAGCCGACGCTCCCTTCCGGCATCCGGCCTGGATCCGGCCAGCCCGGCCAGGAAGGCTTGGGACTTTTCCCCGACCCCCGCCCCGCCCCAGCCCGGCCGCAGGCATCCCATTTTGGCCTCCAGTCCGACGGCTTCCGCACCTTTACCTTGCCGGCCCGAGCCGGAGTAGGCCAGCGACAGGATCGCCCATTCCTCGGGAGTGAAGTCAATTTGAGGCAGGTAGTACTCTTCGCGGTCGATGGCATAGCCTATATCCTCGGCCCGGTAACGGGCCGCCTCCCGGGGGTCGGCGATCTCCCGGTTGTCTTCAACCGCCCGCACGTGGATGATGATACCCATCTCCCGCAGCTCCCGCTTGTCCCGCTCAAAGGTGCGGTCGAAGGTGGCGGCCGAGGCCTGGCGGTAGTCGGGGATGCCCTGCCGGATCTCGGCCTTGGAGACCGGCCGGCTGCGCTTTAAAAGCAGGGCGATCAGCGACAAGAGCCGTTCGGTTTTTCTCTGCGCCATGTCAGTTAGCCGGTTTTATTGTTTCCATTAGTTTCCTTCCCATCGCTCCCCTCCTTCCCGGCCTAAGGCATACCTCTGTTTCAGCTTTCCGGCTGCGGTCTTTTCCACAAACAACTTCTTACCCGTAAACGGATCCATGCCGGTGTGGTACATGGCGGCCGAGATCGTCATCGGCAGCGGAATAAAATCTTGGACCTGTTCCACCTTCAGCCTGTGTCTTCTCAGAAATCTGGCCAGATCCTTCATGTCGTTCAGGGTGGTGCCGGGGTGGCTGGAGATGAGGTAGGGTACCAGGTACTGCTCTCGGGGCGATAGGCGGCGGAAAGCCGACAGGAATTCGATGAATGCTTCGATAGACGGTTTGTTCATCAGCTTCAGAACGTGAGGGGCGCAGTGCTCCGGGGCCACCTTAAGATGACCGCCGGTGTGTTCTTTAACCAGCTCTTCAAGGTATCTACGATCGCGGAGCGCCAGGTCGTGGCGCACGCCCGAGGCCACTAACACCCGTTTGACTCCCGGCACTTTGGCCACCGCCCGCCAGAGCTTTAGGCTGGGAGATTGGTCGTCCTTAAGCTTGGCGCAAGGGTCGGGAGCCAGACAGCTGCGCCTTCGGCAGTTTGAGGCGGTTGAGGGCGAGCCGCAGCCGGTGCCGTACATGTTGGCCGTGGGCCCTCCGATGTCGCTGATGGTTCCCCGGAACTTGGGATCCGAGGCCAATGCCCCAGCCTCGCGGACGACGGAGCCTATGCTCCGCGATTGGACCACCGGGCCCTGGTGAAAGTAAAGGGTGCAGAAGCTGCAGCCGCCGTAGCAGCCGCGATGCGATACGATCGACCACCTGACCGTCTCCAGGGCCGGCACCGGCTCCCGGTAGGATGGATGCGCTTTCCGCTGATATGGCAGGCCATAAATCTCATCCATCTCGGCGGTCGACAGCGGCTGGACCGGCGGGTTGGCCACCACCCAACGGTCGCCATGCCTTTGCCCCAAAGCTTTTCCGTAGCCCGGCCGCGCTTGTTCCGAGATAATCCGTACCGCCAGATTGAAAGCCTCATGGGACGAGGCGATTTCCTCGAACGAGGGCAGTTCCACCAGAGGGCGTTTTTTTTCGATCAGCCCGTTCCACCCTTTCCGGTCGGTCAAGGACACCGTGCCCGGAATGTCGTTCATGTCGGCTATGCGCTGGCCGGCCTCCGCCCGCTTGGCTATCTCCAGCACCTGACGCTCCCCCATGCCGTAGACCAGCAGGTCGGCCTTGGCGTCTAAAAGCAGGGAACGGCGCACCACGTCATCCCAGTAGTCGTAATGTGCCAGCCGCCTTAGGCTGGCCTCGATCCCGCCCAGCACCAGCGGTGCCCCGGGGAAAGCCTCCCGCAGCCGGTTGCAGTAGACGATGGTCGCCCGGTTGGGACGCAAGCCGTGCCGGCCTCCCGGCGAGTAGGAGTCATCGCGCCTGAGCTTGCGATTGGCCGTGTAATGATGCAGCATGGAGTCGATGTTGCCCGAGCTGACGCCGAAGAACAGTTTTGGCCGGCCCAGCTTCCTAAAGTCCTCCACGGACCGCCAGTCGGGCTGGGCGATGACCCCCACCCGGTAGCCTTTGTGCTCCAGCCATCGGGCGATGGCCGCGGGGCCGAAGGAAGGATGATCGACGTAGGCATCCCCGGAGACCAGGATGATGTCGCAATCATCCCAGCCGCGAGCCGCCATTTCGGATTTGGACATCGGAGGAAATAGCATGTGGGTCAGTCCTGCTTCATCCCCTTGGTCACCCCCAGCGGCGTGGGCAGCCGAAAGACCACCAAGTATGAGGAAACGATCATGGTGATCAGGGTGGCCAGCTGGATGAGGCCCGATGTTTCGGCACCGATGCGGCCATGGCGCAAAGCCGCTAAGGCCATTATCAGGGCGAACTCGCTCGACTGCGACAGCCTCAGGCCGGCCTCTCGGGAGAAAACATGGCTCTCCCCGGTGGCCCGGAACAGGGAGTAGAACCCCAGGTACTTGGACAGGATGAGCACGGCCGACAGCAGAATCGCCATCAACGCCGTCGAAGGAAGTGCCGCCAGGTCCATTCTCGCTCCCAAGACGAAAAAGAAGAACACCAGAAAGAAATCGCGGAAAAGTTTTAGGCCTTCCGAAAGAAATAGGGATAGGGGGCTGCGGGCCAGGGCCAGCCCGGCGATGAAGGCTGTGGCCTCGGGCGAGAAGCCAAGCAGATCGGCCAGGTAGACCATGCCCATGCCCCAGCCTATGGCCAGAAGAAAGAGCAGCTCCCGGTAGCGTTCGATCAGCATCATGGCCGGCCTCAGCGCCCATCTCTCGAAGGTGAGCGACAGGGAAAAGATAACCACCCCCTTCAGCAGCAGCAGAGCCGGATGGCTGCGCCCTCCTATAAACATCAGGGCCGCCACCGCTATCAGGTCCTGGAGTATGAGGATGGCAATGGAGTAGGCTCCCATGTGCTGGTGGTGCAGGGCTACCGTCGGCATCAACTTGATGGTCAGGATGGTGCTGGAGAACGTCAACGCCAGTCCCATGATAAGGCTTTGTCCCAGGCCCAGGCCGGCCAGCAGACCGAACCCGGCTGCCAAGACCATGCTCAAGACCGTCTGCCCCAAAGTGACCGCCGCCGCCTTCAGAGCCAGCTGTTTCAGGCGGCCGAGGTGCATCACTACCCCGGCGTGGAACAACAGCAGGATGATGCCGAACTGGGAGACGGCATCTATAAACTCGGTCCCCGAGACCAGGCCCAGCACCGAGGGCCCCGCCAGGATTCCGCAGGCCACATAGGCCACGATGATCGGCTGTCTGAGGACCGCCGCCAGCCAGGCCAGCAGGGACGAGGCGGCCACGATGACGCTAATATCGAGCAGGGCGCGGTGCATGGCCGATTCCGAGCATCTTGACGGCAACCATTTCGGACAGAGGGCTGGGTAGTTTTTAAAATTAGGACTCCGGCGCCGGGAAATCCGGGTGTTCGGTCCGGAGCTGCTCCAGCACCTTGGCCGCACGGGCCTCGTCCTGGAATATCTTTTGGTAGATGCTGTGAAGCCTGAGCAGGGCCTTGGGCCGGACCATGGCCCGGGGGTATTGGACGATGAAAAGGTGGTAGAGGACCGCCGCCTCTTGATGCTGCCCTTCCCTCTCCAGCATCCCGGCCACGGTGAACATGATCCGCTCCGAGAGCCTTCCCTCCAAGTTCCTATCTTTGATCTCGGCAAAAGTGCCCAGGGTTCCGGCAGCGTCCCCCCGGTCTATCGACAGCTCCAACGTTCGATTATAGCAGCGGCCGGCTATGTCGTCCTGGCCGTCGTCGGCCGCCAGCCGGGCCAGGGCCAGCGGCGCATCCCAATTCTGAGGCTCTTGGTTCATCACCTGCTGCAGCAGAGCCCTGGCCCCGGCCCGGTCTCCGGCGTCCAACATCTGAAAGGCCTGGGCCAGTTTCGGGGAAAGTTTGATTTTCTCCTGCTCCCGATCCAGCATGGGGTCAATGTATTTTTTCTCCAGGCCTAAAAAGCGAAGGGCCAGGCCGGCCCCGGCCCCGAAAGCGAAGCCTCCTATGTGGGCCCAGTAGGCCACATCCTCGCTGCCCCAGCGGGCGCCCAGGAACTGGAGCAGAAACCAGATGGGCAGCACCAGACCGGCATAGAGGCTGACCGTCCCCAGGAAAGGCCGAATGATCACCAGCACCAGATAGAAGAAACGGATTTTGATCCTGAAGTGTCTGACCATGTAGGCCCCCATGACCCCGGCGATGGCCCCCGAAGCGCCGATCATGGGCACCAGGCTTCCGCCGAAGGCTGCCAGGTGGCTCAGGGCGGCGCTGATTCCCGACAATAGATAGATCCCGCCGAACACCTTCCACCCCCAGGTCTCCTCGATGTTGCAGCCCACCAGCCATAGGAACACAAGATTGGTAAGCAGGTGCCATATGTTTCCGTGGAGGAACATGGAGGTGACGATCTTCAGGGGATTGAAGGCGCCGGGGACAAAGCCCCAGCGGCGGAAGGGAGTGCTTTGGACCGTCTCCTGAAACTTTTGGTAATAGGAAAGCCACTCCAAAAAATCGGGATCGTCCTCGGGGATCACCTCCCCCTGGGCGATGGCCTGGCGCAGCGAGTCGGGCGGCAAATGGAACAAATTGGGCTTCTCCCAGGCCAGCCGGTAGAGGTGCCGCTGCTCTATGGACTGCATGGCGGCCTCCAGTCTACCCAGCTCCCTTTCTATTCGGGAATGGATAAGGCTGGTGGCGGCAAAGGCCAGGATATTGACGGCGATCAGGCCGATGGTCAGTCGGGGGAGACGGCTGATCCAGCTTTCATTGCCGATGGGAAAAAAGAAGAAAAACACGGACTTAATTTTTCGTTTGCATAAATGTTATCCCCTTCTGGTCTTTTTGTCAATAGAAAAAAGCCCCGCCCTAAGGCGGGGCTGGTATTAATAATACAGACTTATTTCTTGCGCTTGGTGGGCGAGCGGATCTCCCAGTCCACCACCACCGAGGCTACGATAAATATCGAGGAATAGGTGCCGATCACCAGCCCGAAGAGAAGCGGCTTGGTGAAATCGGCCAACACCCGACCGGCGAAGATCTGGAGGCAGACCAGGACAAAGAGCACCGTCAGCACCGTGATCACCGTCCGGGACAGGGTCTCGTTGATGCTACGGTTGGCCAGCTCGGCGAAGGTCTCCTTATGCGGTTTGCGCACGTTCTCCCGAATACGGTCGGCCACCACGATGGAGTCGTTGATGGAATAGCCGATGATGGTCAGCAGCACCGCCACCGACTGCAGATTGAACTCCATGCCGGTCAGGGATATGAAGCCGATGGTGCACAGCACATCGTGGGCGATGGCCGCCACCGCCGCCACCCCGAAGCGGAAGTCGAAGCGGAAGGCCACGTAGGCCAAGATCAGCAGGCAGCCGGCCAGCACCGCCCAAAAGGCCTTCCACTGGAGCTCCTTGCCGATCTTGGGGCCGACCGTCTCATCGCTGTCGACCGTCACCTTGTTGTCCGGGAGGCGCCTCTGCAGGGCCTCGACTATCCGATTGGAGACGGCCGCTCCGGCCGGGGCTCCGGCCTTGGCGGCCTCCTCGGTCCCCTCCTTAAGTCCGGTGCGTACCAAGAAGGCGTTCTTGATGAGCTCGGTATCACGCACCTTCTGGATCTCGGCTCCGGCCAGGCCCTCGTCGCTCAGGGCTTTTCTAACCTGGTCGGTGGCCACCGGGTTCTCGAAGTGGATCTGCATCAGGGTGCCCCCGGTGAAATCCACCCCCAGCTTCAGGCCGCCGTGTAGCAGGACCGATGCCAGGCCCACCCCGATGATGGCGGCCGAAACGAGGTAGGCCTTTCGCCGGTTGGGGACGAAGGGAAAGTTGGATTGGGTTTTGAATATCGATATCATGGCATGATCCTCAAATCGGCAGCTTCTGAAGGTTCCACTTGACGGTGATCCACTCGAAGATCAGCCGGGTGACGGTGATGGCGGTGTACATGGAGACCGCCAACCCGATCATCAGGGTCACCGCAAAACCCTTGATGGGCCCGGTGCCGAAGACGAACAGGGCGGCCGCCGCCATGACGGTGGTGAGGTTGGCGTCGAAGATGGTGGTGAAGGCCCGCTCGTAGCCGGCCTCGATGGCCGCCCGCACCGTCTTGCCGGCGCGCAGCTCCTCTCGGATGCGCTCGAAGATCAGCACGTTGGCGTCCACCGCCATGCCGACGGTCAGGGCGATGCCGGCGATGCCCGGCAGGGTCAGGGTGAAGCGGAAGGCGGCCATCACCGCCAGCAGCACCACCATGTTGAAGATGAGGGCCAGGTCGGCCACCAGGCCGCCCAGGAAGTAGTAGGCCAGCATGAACAACACCACGATGATGCCGCCGATGAGGGAGGCCTTGACCCCCTTGTTGATGGAGTCCTGACCCAGCGACGGGCCCACCGAACGCTCCTCGATGATGTTGACCGGGGCCGGCAGGGCTCCGGCCCGCAGGATGATGGCCAGGTCCTTGGCCGTCTCGGTGGTGCCGCCCGAGCCCAGGGTTATCTGGCCGCGGCCGTTGGGTATCCGGGTCTGGATGACCGGGGCCGAGACCACCTTGCCGTCCAGAACGATGGCCAGCCTCCGCTTGATGTTGGCGGCGGTGATCCGGGAGAAGGCGTTGGCGTACTTGCGCACCAGGGTGAAGTCGACCGCCAGCTCGGCCGGATTGTCGGCCGTGCCCACCGTCATCCGGGCATCGGCCAGCGCCGCTCCGGTGATCTCCGGCGACTTCTTGACCAAGTAAAGCATCACGCCCCGGGTGTTCTCGCGGTTGACGCGCTCGCCCCAGAGGAACTCGTATTCGGCCGGCAGCACCGAGACCACCTGCGGGTTATGCAACGCCTTTTCCACCAGCTCCCGGTCCTGCTCCATGACCACCATCTCGCCGGAATAAACGGCCAACAGCGAGCTGAAGGGTTTGTCGCCGAATAGGGTGCTGTCCGAAATCATTGTCTTGTCGGCCGCCAGGGCCTTGTCGATCTTATCCAGCACCTCCTGGGTGATCTTGTCCTCCTGGACCAGTTTGAACTCTAAAAGAGCAGTGGTCCCGATCAGCCCCCGGGCCCGCTCCCGGTCCACCCCGGGAAGCTGGACCATAATTCGGTTGGCCCCCTGTTTTTGAATCGACGGCTCGGCCACTCCGAACTGGTCCACCCGGTTGCGGATGATCTCCAAAGCCCGGTCGGTGGCGTCGGACACCTCCTGCTGGGTGATCTCTCCAGGCTGCTTGCCGGCGGACGCGGCCAAACCTTTGTGATCGATCTCCAGCACCATGTGCATGCCGCCCTTGAGGTCCAGCCCCAGGTGAATGGCCTTGGTGTAAAGCTTGTTCAGGGCGTCACGCGGCATCTCCTCGCGCTCCTTGTCGGAAAGACTCTGGAGCTTAAGTGTGGGCACCAGCTGCCAGATGGCGGCCGCCAGGATGGCCACCGTCAGGATGGCCTTCCATAAGTTGGCTCTTCTCATTAATAAGGCTCCGTTGTTTTTCTGGGGTATAGAAGTATAATTTTATCCCATATGGATGATTTTGTCAAGGATAATTGGCCTTCGGCCTTCATGATTGCGGCAACTTCTTTGAAAAACCATCTTATCCTTATTATCATCATTTGAATCAAACGCTCAGTAGGTTGCCCGTCCCGACTTGGGCAGCTGGAGTTTGAACTCGGGGATGGCCTTGAGGTTTATCCTAAATTCATAAAACCAATAAATGCCGCTTTTGGTGCTGGAGAACCTGGCCTCCCAGCAGTGAAGATCCCGGTAGATGGAGTACTCCTGGGAGACCATCTGCCTCTGGCGCAGGTCGTAATATTGGCTGTAGCTGACCTTCCAGTTCTTGGTGAGGTTGGCTTCGGCCGCACCCCGCACCAGAGACTGGGCCACCCCCTGGCCGGTTCGCCAGTTTTGGCTCAGGCCTAAAGACAAGTTCCAGGGCAGGCCTTCACTCACGGCATCCGGCTTCGACGTTCTCAGGCCGATGGTGTCCCCGCCCGAAGCCATGCTATCGGCTGCGGTTAATGTATCAGCGTCATCGGACTTAACCGAGTTGGCCGCCATGCTCTCCGAAGCCTCCCCGCCTTCCGCCGTGTCCGCTGCCGCCCGTCCCGGCTTGTTCTCGGCCCGGCCCAGGGAGTCGTTTTCAGCGGCCTTTGCCCGGCCGAAGGCCCCCGATAGCCTGAAGCTGGCGTCGAGGTTGGTGTATTCGCTCTGCCGGCGGTAGACGTCATAGTAGCTGGACAGGCGCAGGTCTAAATACCGGTTGCCCGGCAGCAAGGCGGCGTTAGTGCTGATGCCGCTCCATCTCTTTTCAGCCGCCAGGTAATTGTATCCGGCCGAGGAGGAAACCGAAAGCAGGTCGATCTTGGAATTTTTATCCCCCTGGCGGAACTTGGCCTGAAAGGTATTGCCCAGGGCGAGGCCCAGGCTTTTCTGCTCTCCCATCCGGCCGATGGAACCGAACATGTGATACCGACCCTGGTCGATCCTGGGGGCGTAGGAGAATGTCACACTGGGTTGGACCACGTGCCTCAGCCCCATCAGCGGTCCCAGTTTAAGTGGAAGGATGCCGTACAGAGTGGTGCCGGCCGAGATTCCGCCGCTATAGAGCCATCTGATAACGTTGCGTCGGCCGCTGGTATCGCGGTCGTACCAGGTGGCCCGGAATGAAGCCCGGGGCGAGATTGAGATGTGCCGCAGCAGGGCGAAGCTGGAGCTGAGGTCGGCCGAGTTGTCCCAGCCCTGGTGCCGGTCTCGGTATGCCGGACCAGAGGATCCGGTGTTTATGAAGTAGCTGCTTCCGGAAACTCCGGCCAATCTTCCGGGCAGGTCGATCCGGTAAAGGTTGGCCGAAACCTCGGGCAGGCGGGTGTTCTTGGTCTGTAGGTCCAGATTGTGCGAGTGGTCGGCCGCCGTCGCCAGTCCGCCGGTGGACCAAGAATGATTGACGGCCAGATAGGAGCGCAGATTTCTGTCCAACCTGGCGTTCAGATCGTCGGAGAAGTCGGTGCGGTAGCGGGTGTCGCTTAGGAAGTCGGCCCGTCCGGTGGCCCGGGTCTTCCGTCCCAGCCGATGGTTGTAGTCGGCGTTCAGACTCCATCTCTTCTGCAGCTGGCGGCGGTCCTCCAGATAGGAGAAGTTGGCCTGGGTTGAAATCCGGTCGGCTGAAGCGAACCTGCCCTCCAGGTTGCCGCGCCAGCCGATGAACTCCAGGTAATCCCCGGACACCGTAACATCGGAGCGTTCGTCTATCACCTGGTAATAGGCCAGGTTCTTGACGTAAACCCCCTCATAGGCGCTGGTGCCGAACCGGGGCATCAGGAAACCCGAGTGCCGGTCATGTCGCAGGGGAAGTATCCAGAAGGGGACCACCACCACCGGAATGCCCGAGAAACAGACGGCCACCGGCTGGGCCACCATCTTGTCGTCCAGATAAAGCTTCATCCGTCGGGCCCAGAAGTAATAGTGCGGTTCCTCGGCGTCGCAGGTGGTGTAACGTCCGTAGTCCACGTTGAGGGTTCTCTCCCCCACCTGCCGGATCCGCCGACCCCAGTAGCGGCCCCGCTCGAACTTGGTGAACCCGTTGTAGATCCATCCCCGCCGGGTGCGGAAGTTGTAGACCATCCGGTCGCCGTAGATGGCATCCTCCTTGTCGTAAAGCACCGGATCGCGGCTGACCGTCAGCACTTGACGCCGGGTATCCAGGCTGATGCTGTCGCCCTCCACCCTGATGTCCTTGTAGCGCACCCGGGCCCGGCCGGTAAGCATGATCAGCTCCCGGTCCACCAGATAGTCGATCCTCTGCCCCTGATAGCGGACAGCCTCCTTGGTCCCGTCGTCGCCGGCCAGCTCCCAGGTTTGATCTGCGGCCGCTTTAGATGAATCAGACTCCTTAGCCGCCAGGCTATCCTTAAGAGTTTGGAGCTTATCTGCGGGCAGGGCTTGTCCGGCCATGGCGGCAGCCGTGGCCATGACGGCCGTCAGAGTAAAAAATAAACGCGGCCGCGGTATGCCCCAGGGCCGCCTTATTGTTGAATGCGCGCCGTTCATGATCCGATTGCAGATATCAGTCCAGAATGGTATTCTCCGGCTTCTCCCGGTGTTTTTCGCCCCTCAGGGTCAGCACCAACAGGATGGCCACCCCGGCCAGTACCGCGCTGTCGGCCACATTGAAGGTATACCAGCGATCCAGTTGAAAACCGGGAAAGTTTAAAAACCAGGCCTGAAATGGCGCCAGGGAGATATCTGGAATATCGCAATCGATAAAATCCACCACCGCCCCGAAGCGTACCCGGTCCATGATGTTGCCGGCGGCCCCGGCCAGAATCAGTCCCAGCCCGATCGAAGCCGGCAGCCCGGCTCTTTGCCAGCGGAGGAAAAGGTAGAGCACGGCGGCGGCCGCCATCAGGGAGAGCGGGAGCATAAGAAAACGGCCGGCCGGCCCGAATGACAGTCCCATTAAACCTTGAGGGTTCATGATATAAGTGATGCGTACCAGATCCCCCAGCAAAGTTTGCGATTCCCCCAGGGACATCGAGGACCGGACCGCCATCTTGGTGGCCTGGTCTAGAAGGAATACCGCCGCCGCCGTTAGCCCGGCCGCCAGCCGGTCTCTAGTAGCGGTCACTGAGCAGGCTCTCGCTGCCCTGCCGGTTGTTGCGGGTTTCCTTCTCCTCCTCCTGGCGGCATTTGATGCACAGCCTGGCGTAAGGCATAGCTTCCAGCCGTTCCCGCTCAATCTCCTTGCCGCAGCGGTTGCAGTGGCCGAACTTGGCGTCCTTAATGCGGAGCAGGGCCTGGTCGATCTCGTAAAGCTCGTTGCCCTTGCTGGAGACCAGAAACACGTTCTTCTCCCGTTCCATGGTGTCCGACCCCTGGTCTGCCATGTGGAAGGAATAGGACGACAGGTCTCCCGAGGCCTCCTTCTGGTTGATCATCAGCTCCTCGTTCTCCAGGTGCCCCAACTCCTCCAGGCAGCGTTTGCGCTCCTCGATCAGCTTGGCCTCAAACCGCTGCAGGTCGCGTTTGTTCATCCGGTTGCTCCCTTAGATTTTTTCTATTGAGATTACTATTTTCTTCCCGTTGATCTCCGCCTCCAGGGCCTCCGGGCCCGGCGCCCCCGGTTCCAGCGATTTGGCTAAAATCTCGTTCATGATCCATTGGCGATGCCGGTCCATGGCCCGGCCCAGCTCGATGTCGGCCCCGTAGCGGACGGCGATGCGGTCCGAGACCTCCAGCCCCGAGTTCTTGCGTACATTCTGGATGAGGTGAACCAGCTCCCGGGCCATGCCCTCGGCCTCCAGGGCCTGATTAAGCTTGGTCTCCAAAGCCACCGTGTCCTGTCCCTCGGCCTTACAGCAGAATCCCTGGGGTGACTCGGTGACGATCTCCACGTCCTCCAGACTTATGGCGGCCGACTCTCCCTCCAGCTCCAAGGTCCCCCTCTGCTGCAACAATTTCACTTGCCGGCTGTCCAGAAGGGCTATCAGTTCCTTGATCCGTCCGGCTCGAGCCTGGAACTTGGGACCCAGCCTGGAGCCCAGCCCCCGGGCCCGATAGCTTAAAAGCGAGTCAGGATCCTGCAGGCGCTCCACTGTTTTGACGTTGACCTCATCCTTGATGATCTCGGCATGCTTATCAACCGTCGCCCACCTCTCGGCGCCTCCGGCATAAAGCAGCCGGGCCAACGGCTGTCGCACCTTTATCCTGGCCTCTTTGCGGGCGGCATGCCCCAGGGAGACGACCTTCCGGACCAGCGCCATCTCCTGGGAGAGGATTCGGTCGACCAGGGTAAAATCGGGTTCCGGGTAGGCGCACAGGTGGACGCTCTCCGGGGCTTTCTCGTCAACCAGCCTCACCAGGTTCTGGTACATGGCCTCGGTCCAGAAAGGCATCATGGGCGCCATCAAACGCAGCAGGGTCTCCAGACATGTATACAGGGTGAGATAGGCCGCTTCCTTGTCGGCGTCCGACTCCGACTTCCAGAAGCGGCGGCGAGAGCGCCGCACGTACCAGGTGGACAGGTCCTCGATAAAAGATTCTATCCTACGGCAGGCCGACATGGCGTCGTAGTCGTCCAGCCGTTCGCGGCAGTGCCCGACCAGCAGGTTGAGCTCCGACAGTATCCAGCGGTCCAGGAGCGAAAGCCGGCCTGCCTCCAAGCTTTTCCAGGCCGGGGTGAACCCGTCCAGCAGGGCATAGGTGACATAGAACGAATAGACGTTGTGCAGGGTCAGCAGCCGGCGCTTGAAATCGGCCGCCACATGGTATCCGAAGTGCAGGTTCTGGACGGGATTCTGGCAGCAGAACATCCAGCGCATCAGGTCGGCCCCGATTTTCTCGGCCGCCTCGTCGAAGGGGATGGAGTTGCCCTTGGACTTGTGCATGTCCTCGCCCCGCTCATCCTTGACCAGGGCGTGGCCCAGCAAGCAGCGGAAGGGCGCCTTCCCCTCCAGCACCGTGCTCATGGTGAGGATGGCGTAGAACCAGTTGCGGAACTGGCCGGGGAAGCACTCGGTGATGAAGTCGGCCGGAAACCAATTCTTCCAGTAACTTTCCCGCGTGGCCGGATAGGCCTGGGACGGATCGTAGCGGTAACTGCCAGATTTCTCCTTATCCGGGGTGAAGCACTTCTCCGGCGGCATCACCGTGGAGAACATGACGATGCCGGCGTCCAGCCAGGGGTTGCCCACGTCCGGGATCCGGGACATCTCTTGGCCGCACTTCGGGCACTTGATCTTGACGGCGTCGATCCACGGCCGGTGCGGGCTGTGACCGTCGAACGCATCCCAGCCTGATGCGGCGCGGTTCTTGAGCTCGTCGCGGGAGCCGATGACGTCGAAGGCGCCGCAGCCGCACTCGAAGATGGGCAGGGCCAGTCCCCAGTACCGCTTCTTGGAGATGCACCAGTCCCCCATGTTCTTCAGCCAGTCCAGCTCCCGGTCCAGCCCCCACTCCGGTATCCAGCGGGCCTGGCGGGCCGATTCCATGATGGCCGGCCTCAGCCCGTCCATGGAGATGAACCACTCGTCCACCAGGCGGAAGACCAGCTCCGAGTGGCATCGCCAGCATTCGGGATAGCGGTGCAGATGTTTGTGGGCGTAGTAGAGCAGGCCGCGCTTCTTGAGGTCGGCGATGATGTCGTCGGCCACCCCGGTCACCTCGCGGCCGGACAGCCAGTCGAATCCCTCAACGTAGACCCCGGCCTCGTCCAGCGGCGCCACCACCGCCAGGCCCTCCTGCTTGGAAAGGGTGAAGTCCTCCTGGCCGCAGCCCGGTGCTATGTGCACCATCCCGGTGCCCTCGGCCTCGGAGACTTCGCTCCAGGCCACGGTGCGATGCTCCACCCCCTTCTGGGCCGGAAGATGGTCGTAAGGGCCCTGATATTTGAGTCCGACCAGCTCCCGTCCCGGAATCTCGGAGACGATCTGGTAATCCTTTATAAGGATCTCCTTGCGTCCTTTGGCAAGGTAATAAATGTCGCCCTCCTGGCTGACCCTGAGATAGGTGATCTCGGGATGCACCGCCACCGCCGTGTTCGAGGTCAAGGTCCAGGGGGTGGTGGTCCAAACCAGCAGGTATTCCTTTTCCCGGCCAACGATGGGCAGCCGGATGAAGACGCTCTTGTGGGTCATCTCCCGGTAGCCCTCGGTGGCGATCTCCATGTCCGAAAGGGCGATGCCGCAGCGGGCGCACCAAGGCATGACGTCCGTACCCTTGTAGATCCAGCCCTGCCGGTGGCATTTCTTCAGAAAGTCCCAGATGGCGTAGTTGTTGTCCGGGGCCATGGTGTAGTAGGAGTTTTCCCAGTCCATCCAATAGCCCAGCCGCACCGACTGCGCCGTCTGCACCTTGGAGTAGGTGTCCACCCTCTCCTTGCACTTCTCCACGAACCGGTCGATGCCGTAGGCCTCGATGTCGCGCTTGGACTTGAAGCCCAGCTCCTTCTCCACGTCCACCTCCACCCACAGGCCCTGGCAGTCGAAGCCGTTCTGGTAGCGGGCCTCAAAGCCCTGCATGGCCTTGTAGCGGTGCCACAGGTCCTTGTAGGTGCGGCCCCAGGCGTGGTGGACCCCCATGGGGTTGTTGGCGGTGATCGGCCCGTCCACGTAGCGGAAACGCTTCCCGGCTCCGTTGGAGCGGTTTTGCTCCATTATCTTCCGGAAGATGCCGTTCTTCTCCCAGAACCCGAGGATCTCCTTCTCGAGCGCCGGGAAGTCCAGGTTTTGCGGGACGGGCTGGTGCATGGATCCTGTGTTTATAATCGAGTATCAGAAGTTGAAGGTGGCCGTGGCGTAAACTTTTTCTTTATGGGGAACCGCGTTCAATGTCAGGCCGTACTTCTCTCTTAACTTTTTATTGTATCTGTCGACGCTCTTGGTGGCCACAATGGTATCAATAACCCGCACCCCCAGGCAGATCAGTCCTAAAGCTGCGGTATTGGATGAGTTCGAACTGGTAGTGCTGGTGGAGCTGTTATAAGTCGTGGTGTCGGATTTCGCTATAGACGCCATCCAAGCGATCTGCAAGCCGAACCCGCCCACCAAAAAAACAGTGCCGGCAATAGGATTCTTGGCATAGTAATTACCAGCCCCGGGGAGGAGCACCGACCAGAAGACCGACCAGCCTTTGGATTTCTTTTTATCCTCGTATTGGGCCTCCAGCATCTTTTTCATCAGGTCCTGATCCTGGCTGGAAACAGGTGCCGCCGCGGCCTGGGCCTGCTGCGCCCTCTTGCCCGACAGCTCCTCGGCGCTCTCCCTCATGCCCACCGTCAGCAGGTGCTCCAGCTCGCCCCGGTAGTCCCGGGTGGCCGTTTTCTCAACCTTGCCGGTCAGCAGGTCTATCAGCCTTATCTGGGCCGAGTAGACGCCGCCCACCTTGCCCACCGAGCCGCCGATCATCTTCTCCACTGGCAGCAGCCTCCCGGCCTCCACCAGGCAGGCGGTTTCGTCGCAGGCCCCGGTCTGCTGGAAGCCCTGCTCCTTGAGAATTTCGTCCATCTTGTCCCGCTCCATGACCTCGAAGACACCGGCCCGCTGCAGCTCGATCACCAGCCGCTCGGTCAGGAATTTGGAGTCGGTCTCGGAGACGCCGGAGCCCCGCAGGGTCATCACCGCTACCGGGGTTTTCCGCTGCCCTTGGGCCTGAAGGGCGGCCGCTCCGACCAGCAGACATGCCAACACGCACAGCTGTCTCATCGCACTTGCTCCCATATTGGTTTAACTGTCATCTTATGCCAGCGTATCAATGCTTTTTCTTCACTACACTTGAGGGTAAAAGTTTGAAGGCAAGGTTTCCTGATTTCCTGGTTTCCTTAGATGTGGTCTCCCCAAACTAGACCTCCAGTTCCTCCACGTGAGACAGCTTGCGGAAATCCTTAAAGCGTGCTTCGATCTCCGCCTTGGTCAGCGTCTTCAGCCGGTCCATGGAGAATTTCTCCACGTTGAACGAGGCCATCACCGAGCCGTAGATCATGGCCCGGCGCAGGGTCTCCTCCTCGACCTTGCCCTTAGAGGCCAGGTAGCCCATGAAGCCCCCGGCGAAGCTGTCCCCGGCCCCGGTGGGATCGAAGACGTCCTCCAGGGGATAGGCCGGCACTGCAAACACGGTGTGGTCGGTGAACAGCATCGAGCCGTGCTCGCCCTTCTTGATGACCAATATCTTTGGCCCCAGGGCCCGGATGGCTTTGGCCGCCTTTATCAGATTGGGCACGCCGGCCAGCATCCTGGCCTCGGCGTCGTTGATGAACATGATGTCGACCAGGGCCAGGGTCTTAAGCAGCTCGTCGCGCTTACCCTGTATCCAAAAGTTCATGGTGTCGCAGCCGATGGCTTTAGGCTTGGTGACCTTGCCGATGACGTCGCGTTGCAGCACCGGATCGATGTTGGCCAGAAACAGGAACTCGGCCCCGGCGTGCTGCGGCGACAGCTTGGGCCGGAACTCCTGAAAGACATTGAGGCAGGTGGAGTGGGTCTTGGCCTCGTTCATGTCGTACTCGTAGGAGCCGCACCAGCGGAAGGTCTGGCCCGGCATCACCTCCAGACCGGAAAGGTCCACTCCGCGCCTGGCCAGGAATTCGATCTCGCCCCGGGGGAAATCCTGGCCCACCACCCCCACCAGGCTGACCTGGGTGAAGAAGCTGGCGGCCGAGGAGAAGAACAGGGCGCTGCCGCCCAGGGCCTCCCTGGCCTCCCCGAACGGCGTCTTGACGCTGTCCAGGGCGATGGAGCCTACCACCAGAATTCCCATATTTAGATAGTAATCACTCCGTTTTCTAGTTTCTGCCATGTTAGACTATATGGCCGCAGCTTACCCCTTTTACCTTAAGACCCTCGGTTAAAGCTTCATCCGTTTGACCACCTCGGTCACCAGCCGCACGAACCTGGGCTCGGCCACCGCCGCCACCTTAAGCACGTCCTGCAGGCTGACCGGCTCCATGGCCTCGGCAAAGCCCATGTCGGTGATGATGGAGAACCCCAGCACCCTCATGTTCTGGTGCTTGGCCACGATCACCTCGGGCACGGTGGACATGCCCACCACGTCGGCCCCCAGCAGGCGCACCATGCGATACTCGGCCCCGGTCTCCAGGGTGGGTCCGGACAAGGCCAGGTAGACGCCCTTCTGGAGTTTGATCTTAAGATCCAAGGCGGTCTGCTCCGCCAGCTCTATCAGCTCGGCGGTGTAGGTGTTGTACATATCCGGGAACCGCGGGCCCAGGGTGTTGTCGTTCTTACCCCGCAGCGGATGGTCGCCCATCAGGTTGATGTGGTCCGAGATGACCATGATGTCGCCGGCCCGATGGGACGGGTTGACCCCGCCGCAGGCGTTGGAGACCACCATAGTGTCGATGCCCAGGGCCTTCATCACCCTCACCGGAAAGGTGACCTGCTGCATGCTGTAGCCCTCGTAGTAATGGAAGCGGCCCTGCATCACCATCACCGGCTTGCCGGAAAGCGTGCCGAAGATCAGCCGGCCGGCATGGCTCTCCACCGTCGACACCGGAAAGTGCGGTATCTCCTGGTAGGGAATGACGTCCTTGATCCTGATGTTCTTCACCAGCCCCCCCAGGCCGGTGCCCAGAATGATGCCCAGTTTGGGCTTGTCCTTGGTCCTCTTCCTCAGGAAGCCCACCGCCTCCTGGATGTCCCGGCGCAGATCGCTCATGGCTCCTCCTCGGCCGTGGGTTCGGCCGGTTTGACGCTTTCCAATATCTGTTGCTCTATGGCCCTGATCCTGGCCTCGGCCGCCGGATCCGGTTTCCTATCCTCCGGTGCCGGGACTGCGGTCTCCTGGCTGAAGTCCTCGGATATCAGCCGGGGCGTTGGCGTCTGTTCCGGCCGCACCGGCGGCTCGGGCTGGCCGGACTCGCTTTTTCTGGTGGCCGAGAAGATGTTGGTCTGGATGCGGATGCCCGAGTCCATCTCCTGGAACTGCAGCATGTCCATGTGCGACTCCAGCAGGCTGCGGAACTTGGCCAGGTAGGCGGAGCGCAAATTTTTAAGGTCGGCTATCTGGCGCTGCAGGTCCATCAGCCGGGCCCGGGCTTCGCCTATTATCTGGTCGGCCTTGAACTGAGCCTCGCGCAGCAGCAGCTCGGCCCGCTTCTCGGCGTTCTCCCGCAGCTCGTCCGATGTTTTTTGAGCCGACATCAGGGTGTCCTGCAGGGTTTTCTCCATGCGGCGGTAGTCCTCGATCTTGCCGTCCAGACCCTGCATCCGTTCGGCCAGGCTGGTGTTTTCCCGGATGACCTCCTCCATCTCGGCGGACACCATTTCCAGGAAGGCTTGGACCTCGCCCGGGTCCAGCCCGCCCATGCCCTTCTTCTTGAAGGTTTGCTTGCGTATGTCCAGCGGGGTCAGCTTCATGGAAACCCCCTTATATATTGGATCCCTGTTTATTACTGGGCGAAAAATCAAGCCCGGCGGCCGAAGATGGCGCTTCCTATCCGCACCATGTTGGAGCCCTCGGCGATGGCCATTTCGAAATCGCCGGACATGCCCATGGACAAATGCCTCATCTCGACGTTGGACAATTCCATTTTATTCGCTTCTTCGAAAAGCCTCCTGAGCTTCTCGAACGCTTTTCGTATCCTTGTAACTTCGCTGGTCAACGGCCCGACCGTCATCAGCCCCAGCACCTTTATCCCCTCTAGGCCCTCCATCCTTTTAAGGAGCTCGAAAAGCTTTTCCGGCTCCACCCCGAATTTCTGCGGCTCCCCCGAGGTGTTGACCTCCACCAGCACCTCCTGCACCTTGCCGCTCTCCCTGGCCCTCCGGCCCACCTCCTTAGCCAGCTGCGCGGAATCTATCGAGTGGATCAAGGAGAACAACTCCACCGCTTTTTTGGCCTTGTTGGACTGGAGGTGTCCCACCAAGTGCCACTGCACCCGTCCTCCGATCTGGGGATACTTGGCGGCCGCCTCCTGCACCCGGTTCTCTCCTATGATCTCGATGCCGGCCTCGATGCCCTCCAGTATTTCTTCGGCCGGAAAGGTCTTGGTGACGGCCACCAGGGTGATCTCGTCGGGTTTCCGCCCGGCCGCTTCGGCCGCCAGAGCCAGACGTTGGCGGACGATCGCCAGATTCTCCCTTATCCGGTGCATAGCATATAATTATATCTTATTTTCCGGTTTCATTTCAACCTTCATGACAAACAAAAAAAATGGGGCAACGGTCTTGATGCCCCGTAGCCCGTCTGTTTTGAAATGCAATTTTTATGTAGGAAATAAAACGGCGCTGGTGCTGTATTCCGGTATCATCTGAAACGACCGAGAAAGGCTGAGGCCGATCCTCCTCGGCCGCAGCAGACGAAACAGCCTGCTTTGCTCCGCCAGCTCCGGCCAGGACGGATATCCCGAACTCACCCGCCGCCATTCTTTCCATCCCATCTCTCCGGCCGCCGTCCGGCTGCACCACTCGGCCAGCGACTCCGCCGTTTCAGCCGCCAGCCCGTGCCAAAGAAACCTGTCGGATATCTTACGCCTCTTCTTTGTCCAGCGGGTCGTTTTTGAGCCTAAAGTCACCGCCTGAAGGACGACCTTCTGCCGCCTTTTTAGGCCCGGTATTATCGAGGCGGGAAGCTTGTCTGGTTTTAAGTTGAACCGAGTTTGAGGCTTCGACCCCTCCAATATCAGATTATCTCCGTCGAGCCTGGCGGGAAACACAGCCCAAACTGCCCCGGCCGACCAATGTTCCGGAGCCGTAAGCTGGCCCCACATGGCCGTTAGTTGGGCCTCCAACAACAGCCTTTGTCTTTGCCCTATCGACCGGTGTCCCCATCGCCCCTCGAACAGTGCCCGACGGTCCAAAATGTCCAGCACCTCCCCCGGCGACACCCTCCGGTATACCCTTATCGTTCCCAATTTTCCGAGCACTTTACCGCACCCTGCATTTCATTTAATTCCCGATTGAACCGAAGGACATCCCTATCCTCCTGCCCCTTCACCCTTCACCCTTCACCCTTCACCCTTTTCCCTTTTCCCTTTTTCCTTTACCCTTGTACCTTGTCCCTTGTCTCTTGTCCCCTTGTCCCCCGGCAAATCTGCCCCATGATCTTCAACCCCTCCATGGCGTCGGCTGCATAGTAGACCCGGCCCGGGTAGCGCCTGGCCAGATCGCTCTCCACATAGCGGCGGCTCAGGGCCGCTCCGCCGCAGATCACCGGAATCCTAAGCCCGTTCGAGGCCAACACCTCCAAATATTCGCCCATGGCCCGAGCCGATTCCACCAACAGCCCCGAAAGCCCCACCGCCTCGGGCTTATGTTTTTTTACCGCCGACATAATATCCTGAGGCGTCCGCTTGACCCCCAAATTCACCACCCGGTATCCGTTGGCCGAAAGGATCATGTCCACCAGGTCCTTGCCGATGTCATGGATGTCGCCACGCACCGTGGCCAGCACCAGGGTTCCCCGCTTGGCCCCGATTCCGGAGCCCAGTTTCGGAGCCAGTACCGCCATGGCCGCCTTCATGGCCTCGGCCGAGCGAAGCACGAAGGGCAGCTGCATCCGGCCGGTCTTGAACAGTCGGCCTACCTCGTCCATGGCCGGCAGCAGGTTTTGGGACAGAATGGCTTGGGGTCGGCTTTTTTCCAGCAGAATCCCGGCTGCCTTAACCGCGGCGGCTTGGTCTCCCTGGATGATGGCCAGCCTGACGGCTTTTCCCGGCGGCAGTTTCTTTTTGGGAACAGGCTTGGCCTCCGGGCCTTTCTTTTGGAAATGCTCCAGCAAAGCCGGAAGAGGCCTCCGTCCTTGGTAATCCCGGTTGTAGATCAGGCTGCGGCAGATCGAGGCCGCGATCCGGTCTATGGAGTTAAGCGGTTGAATTTTTCCGGCATGCATGATGGCCGCATCCAGGCCGCGCCCCAAGGCCTCGCTCAAGAATACCGAGTTGAGCACCGTCCTGGCGCCGGCCGGCAGGCCGTAGGAGATGTTGCTTACTCCCAATATGGTGAAACAGCCGGGATGCCTTCGCTTGACCTCGGCCAGGGCGTCCAGCGTCTCCAGGCCGGCCCGCTCCATTTCCCGCTGGCCGCTGGCCAGGGTGAAGGTCAAAAGATCGAGGAACAGATCCTGCTCGGCCAGGCCCTGCCTTGCGGCAAAGGACACCAACTGATCCGCCACCTCCAGCTTGCGCCGGCTGGTGGCGGCCATGCCCCGCCGGTCGATGGCCATGCCTACCGCCGCCGCCCCGTGCAGACGGCACAGGGCCAGAATCCGCACCCCTTTTTTGCCGCCGTCCTCCAGGTTGAAGGAGTTGACCACCGATCGTCCCGCCAGGCGTCTGAGCCCGGCCTCCAGGGCCTTGGGATCGGTGCAGTCCAGCATCACCGGCGTTTTCAGCGAGGTGTTCAGCAGGAAGCAGACCCGGTCCATGTCGGCCGCCTCGTCTTGTCCGGCCGAAGCCAAGGAAAGGTCTATCAGGTGCGCCCCCTCCCGCTCCTGTTCCAGGGCCAGGGCGGCCATGCCCTGGTGGTCGTGTTTTTCCAGCAGCTGTCGGAATCTTTTGCTGCCCGAGGCATTGGTCCTCTCCCCGACGATCAGCGGCCGGATGGGCTGCCTGATGTCCTGCGAGTGGAATAAAGAGGAAACCCGGGGCTGTCTGGTTTTTGTTTTCCTGGGCTTAATCCCCTCAATCGCCCGGGCCAGCTCGGCTATATGACCGGGTTCGGTGCCGCAGCAGCCGCCGGCAATGTTGAGCCCCAAGCCGGAGGCAAAGGCCTTCATCTGCCGGGCGAAATCTCCGGGCGATAAATGGTAGACTGCTGCCCCCCGCCGCATTTTGGGCAGGCCGGCGTTGGGCATGACTGACAGCAGCTTCGATGAGTATCTCGCCAGATAGCGGACGGCCTCGGCCATCCCTTCCGGCCCCAGCCCGCAATTGAGTCCGATGCCCTGCAGAGGCAGTGGCTCCAGGGCCGCCAGCACCGCGGCTATGTCGCTGCCGGTCAGCGTCCGTCCGTTTTCGTCCAAAGTCACCTGGGCCATCACCGGAATGTCGGCCGAGACCTCCCGCACTGCGGCCAAGACGGCCTTGATCTGAAGCAGATCCTGGCAGGTCTCGATGATGAGGATGTCGGCCCCGCCCTCTATGAGACCCTGGGCCTGGAGCCGGTAGCTGGCGGCCAGCTCCTGGTATGAGGCTTGTCCCAGGCTGGGTAGTTTCGAGCCCGGACCCATGGATCCGGCCACAAAGCGCGGCTGCCCCGGTTTCTCGAAACCGTCGGCCGTCAGGCGGGCCAGCGCCGCTGCCGCCCGGTTTATCTCCCGGCACTTGGCTTCCAATCCATGTTCGGCCAGAATGTGGGAGGCGCCGCCGAAGCTGTTGGTCTCAATGATGTCGGCCCCGGCCTCCAGATATTGGCGATGGATGCCGGCCACCACATCCGGCCGGGTGAGGTTCAAGATCTCGTGGCAGCCGGGATGGCCGCCGTAGTCGCTTGCCGACAGACCGGCCCTGGCCAGACAGGTGCCCATGGCCCCGTCGCAGACCGCCAGGCGCTCCCGGCAGAAAGCCATGAAATCCCGGTTGGTCACAGCCCCTGCCCCATAAGCCGGCTTAGAACCTCGGCCACCGCCCCGCTTTTGCCCATGGTGTAGAAGTGAATGCAGGGCACCTTGAGCTCCAAAAGCTGGCGGCAGAGTTCCGTGGTGAAATCGGTGCCGAAGCGCCGCGCCTGCTCCGGCCCGCCGGCGCTTTTGATTCCTGTGACCAGCGCCTCCGGCAGGTCGATGTGAAAGTCGCGGGGGATGTTGACCAGCTGTTTCTCCCCGGTGATCACCTTGACGCCCGGGATGATGGGCACGTTGATGCCGGCCGCCCGGGCCCGCTTCACAAAATCGCTGAAAACCTGGGCCGAAAAAACCATCTGGGTGATGATGTAGCCGGCCCCGCATTCCACTTTCTCCTTAAGGTGCTGAATGTCCTCGGCCGGATTGGGCGACTCGTAGTGCTTTTCCGGATAACCGGCCACTCCCACGCAGAAATTGGTGGGCACGGCGTCGTCCAGCTCCTCCAGGTACTTTCCCCGATTGAGATTGGCGATCTGCTCCACCAGCTCCGAGGCGTAGCGGTACCCGTCCGGCTCGGGCCGATACTCCTTGTAACCAGGAGGCGGGTCTCCCCGGATGACGAACAGGTTCTCGAAACCCAAGTAATGGAGGTCGATCAGCGCGTCCTCGGTCTCGTAGCGGTTGAAGCCTCCGCAGATAAGATGGGGGACGGTCTCGATTCGGTAGCGGTTGGCCAAAGCGGCGCAGATGCCGACGGTGCCCGGCTTCTTGCGCTTGGGAACCTTGCGGATGACGTCGTCCTGCTCCTCGTAGACGATGCTGGTCTGGTGGTAGGTGACGTTGATGAAGCTGGGCGAGAAGGGCGCCAGCCGGTCCACCGTTTCGAATATCCCCTGGATGCTGTGGCCCTTCTCCGGCGGAGTGATCTCCAGCGAGATCAGCGTCCTCTTGGCGTTCTGCAGGTGTTCGGTGATGTGCATGGCGTCTTCTGTTGGATGGCGTTTCCAAATCGGCGGCGGACAGAATGATATCCGAAATGGCTGTAAAATGCAACGGCTTTTTGGCCGGTCCCTGTCCGCAAACGTATCCCGGCCATAGCAAAAGCCCCTTCCCGGCTCTCCCGGGAAGGGGCTTGGGAGGCGGGACCGCTCAGTTTTGGCTCATCACCACGAACTCGATGCGGCGGTTGGCCGCCCGGCCGGCCGAAGTCCGGTTGGATTCTATGGGCATGTCCTTGCCGTAGCCTCTGGCCGTCAACCGGTCCGGGCTGATGCCGTGATTGGCGATCAGGTAGTTGCGCACCGCGTTGGCCCGGGCTTCGGACAGGGCCTGGTTCCTCCTGGCGCTGCCCCGGCTATCGGTGTGGCCGCCGATCTCCACCTTGATGGTGGGGTTGTCCTTCAGCAGTTTGGCCGCCTCGTCCAAGATGGGATAGGAGGACACCATGATGTCGGCCCGGGCGGTGCGGAACTTGATGCCCTTGAGCACCACCTTCTCCCCCTTCTTGGGAATGGGCCGCATGCTGAAGTTTTGGATAAAGGTCTGTTTGTCGTTGACCGGCACCGGGGCCGTCTCCACATTGTAGCCTTCGGCCGTGGCCTGCACCGAGTAGATGTTGGGCGGCAGGCTGATGGTGTAGATTCCGGTCAGCACGTCGCTGGTCACCGGCTTGTCCACCATCTGACGGTCGGGCCCGTAGAAGGCCAGGGTCACCCCCAGCGGGTTGCCGGTCTTGGCGTCGGTGATCTTGCCGGTGACCGTCCCCTTGGGGAACTCCTTCCGGCGGATGGCGAAGTCCATGATCATCGTCTGGCCGTCGGCCAGGGTGGCCGCTTTCTCCTGCCACAGGAAGGAGTCGCCGGCCGCGGCCCTTACCCGGTAGGTGCCCGGAGGCAGGGTCACCGAAAAACTTCCGTCCGGCTTCTGCATTATAGGCGGCTGGCCGGCTATAGTCAGGGTGGCCATCAGCACCGAGTCGGTGCCGGCGATGGTCACCTTGCCGGCGATGACGGCCTGGGGTATCGGCTTGGGTTTGGGCAGCACTGACGAGGTCACCGAGAAGCCGAACAGGGCATTCCAATCCGGCACGGCCGCATTCTTGTGCATCTTGAGCTCGCAGCCGCCGTCGATGGTGAAACCGGCCGGGGTGTTGAAGCGGATGCCTGGGGTGATGCGGTTGGGGCTTCCCTGGAGGAACGATTTGTTGCTTTTGGGTTTTTCGCCCGAGGCCTCCAGCAGGAAGGTGACATAGGGACCGGCCGCCACCTCCAGGCCGCCCCCCCACAGGATCTGGTCTTCATGAACGCCGGTGCCCTTGGTCGCCTGGAACAAAAGGTAGGTGGAGTCCGACGGCGACGGCAGCAGGGAGTCGGAGATGATCCATCCCGGCTTGGGATTGCCGGCCGCCAGATAGCCGATGTTGCCGTGGAGCTGGACCGGCCCCAAAGACAGGGTGGACAGGAACTTGCCGCCGAAGTCGGTATTGAAGGGCACCAGCTCGGTGAAGCCGTGGGCCACCAGGGAGGATTCCGGCTTGTTGGCCCGGCCCTCGGTGTAGGTGTAGGAAAGCTCGGTGGGCAGGCCGATATTGGCGAAGACCTCGGCCCCGACCGCAAAGGAGAACTTGGCCTTGCCCCAGACCGGCGAGGGGTATGACCCCTTGAGTTTGATCTGGATGTCGCGCAGCCAGAACCAGGCCAGGTCGTAATTGAGGGAATCGTAGCGGCCGTACTGGCCGGAGACGTTGGCGTGCTGATCGTAGACCGCGTACATCCTGGTCCCCAGGGCGAACTCGAAGTAGTCCATGGGGGCGAAGCCGATCATCAGCCGGGAGGTTCCGCGGTGGTGCTTGTCCGGGGCGCCGCCGGTCAGGGTGTCGCCCTGAAAGAAGGGATCGCCTTTGGCCTTTTTGATCGAGCTGTAGTCGGAGTGCAAAAACCCCACCGCCAGCATGCCCCGTCCCAGGGTCCGGGCCGAGGACACCTTGAACAGGCCGCAGCCGCCGTCGAAGGCCGGCGGGCTGTAGGCCAGGGCCGGGGCCGCCAGAAGCGCGGCCAGCAAAACCATCTGACAGCATTTGATGTATCGCATAAAGCCCTCCTTAAATCGTCTCCTTGTTTATCCTATAAATATATCAGCATCCCGCCCGGTTGTCAAGATAAAATGATGCTATGTCCCCTGGTTTTCCCCCAGATAATCCATGAGGCCTCGTATGTCGGACGGAGGCTGGTTTTCGAGCTCCATCAGCCGGCCGGTGGCCGGATGGCTGAACCTCAGCCTGAAGGCATGCAGCGCCTGGCGCTCCATCATCCCCGAAACAGCCTGGGCTCGGCGGCGGGAGATCGGATCCAGGCCGCGCCATATCTGGCTCACGCCTTTGCCATAGGTGGCATCGCCTATCACCGGATGCCCGATGTGCTCCAGGTGGACCCGGATCTGGTGGGTGCGCCCGGTCTCCAGGGAGACTTCGACCAGGGTGGCGGTTCGGCCGAAATTTTGCAGCACCCGGTAATGGGTGACCGCCTGCCGCCCGCGCAGGGCGCTGACGCCCATCTTTTTGCGGTCAAAGGCCGAGCGCCCCACCGGGGCCGAGATGGAGCCCTCCCCTTGGAGCTTGCCCCAGACCAGCGCCAGATAGGTTCGCTTGATGCGCCTGGTGGCCAATTGCCCGGCCAGCCGGTGGTGGGCCTCCGCATTCTTGGCCACGATCAGCAGGCCCGAGGTATCCTTGTCCAGCCGGTGCAGTATGCCGGGCCGGTCCTCCCCGCTCCCCGGCGACAGACGGCCGGCCCTTCCCAACAGCGCGTTCACCAAGGTGCCCTGGTAATTTCCCGGAGCCGGATGAACCACCATCCCGGCCGGTTTGTTGACCACCAGAAGATCCTCGTCCTCGTAGACGATCTCCAGCGGTATGTCTTCCGCCAGGGGCGTTCTCCGCTCCGCCCGGCCCGGCTCCAGTCTGATGTCGATTCTGTCGCCCGGCTTCACCTGATACCCCGGAGGCCGGGTGCGCCCGTCAACCAGAACCGAGCCGGACAGGATCAATTTTTGGATCCGGCTGCGCGATAGCTTGATGCCCCGGCACAGCAGATAGCGGTCCAGCCTGATCCGGTTCTGGTCCGGGGCCGCCGTGATGCTTATGCTTTCAGCGGCCATCGGGGCAAAGCTTTCTTCTGCAGGCGGAATAGGTGTTTAAGCCCGGTCCGGCCGATCCCGACCATGGCCTGCAGTTGGGCCGGGCTGAAGCTCCCCTTTTCGGCCGTGCCCTGCACCTCGATCAGGCCGCCGGGTTTGGCCCCCACCAGGTTCAGGTCGACCTCGGCTTGGCTGTCCTGCCGGTAGCAAAGATCCAAAGCGTATTTCCCGCCGACCAGTCCCACGCTGATGGCGGCCACCTGTCTTTTTATGGGATTGGATTCCAGCCTACCCTCGTTCAACAATCTATTGACCGCCAGGGCCAAAGCCACCCAGCCTCCGGTGACGGACACCGTCCGGGTGCCGCCGTCGGCCTGGAGCACGTCGCAGTCGATGGTGATGGTCCGCTCGCCCAAAGCTTCGAGGTCCACCGCCGCCCGCAGGCTGCGGCCTATCAGCCGGCTGATCTCCAGCGCCCGGCCGCCCCTAGCCTGGCCCCGGTCGATGCGCTCTGGGCTGGAGCGGGGCAGCATGCCGTACTCGGCCGTCACCCAGCCCCGGCCCTGGCCGCGCAAAAAAGGCGGCACCCGTTCCTCGACCGTGGCCGCGCAGATGACCTTGGTGTCGCCGAAGCTGACCAAGGCCGACTCCGGGGCCGAGCGCAGAAAGCCCGGCTGGATCGAGGCCGGGCGAAGTCTACAGCTGTTTCTGCTATTCGAAGCCATGCAGTTCGACTGCCATCATCGTTTATGATTGATTCGAGCTTGGTTTGCGGTATCAAATGGTATCAGCGGAAATCAGCGTCCTGAAGAATAGTCATCCCTTATCATCCACCTTGTCCGGTTCCAGCCAGCAATCCTTTAGCCGAGGCGCCCCCATGGGCCGGGCCCGGAAGCCGTGCAGCCAGGGCTGGGTGGCCGAGAAGCGGATGGAATGGTAGAGGAAGACCCAGGGCGCCTCTTCAACGATCATCCGCTCGATCTCCCGGTAGTAGGCCAGCCTCTCCAGCGGATTGCGCACGGCCAGGGCCTTGTCCAGCATCTGGTCCAAAAGGGGCGACTTGAAGAAGGCGGTGTTGCCCGGCCGGCCCCAGTTGCGGGAGTGGAACAGCGGATAGAGAAAATTGTCCGGGTCCCCGTTGTCGGAGGACCAGCCCCGGAAGGAGAGCAGGGAGTCGCCTCCGTAGGCCCGGTCCAAAAGCTCGCGCCAGCCCAGGGGATTCAGCTTCAGCTTGATGCCAACCTCCAGGCAGTAGTCGCGAACAAGCTCGGCCCGGTCCAGCTGGGCCTTGATGTCCCTGATGTCCAGCAGGTACTCGCCCGGCGGCCCTCCGGGGAATCCGGCGTCGGCCAGCAGCTTTCTGGCCATCTCCGGGTCGTAGGGATAGCCCTCCAGCTTCTGGTTGTAGGCCGCCAGAGTGGGCGGGAAAACGCCCTTGGCCAGCACCGCCTCGCCCTTGAGCTCGGTTTTATCGATCAGGGCCTGGCGGTCGATGGCGCAGTTCAGTGCCTGGCGCACCAGCTTATGGGCAAAGGGCGTGGCCTTGGAAACGTTGATGCAGATGTATTGGACGTTAAGCGAAGCGATCTCCTGGATCTTTTTGCCCTGCTTCTGGAACTCCTCCAAGTCCCGGCGGTGGACATCAACCTGGTCCAGCTCGTTTTGCAGGAAACTCCTCCGTCTCTCCTCCTCGGAAAGCCCGATGATAAAGCGGATGCGGTCGGCCGACACTGTCTGCTGGTGGTAGTCCGGGAATGCCTCCAGCACTATACTCTTGCCACTCTGCCATTCTGCCAGACGGTAGGGCCCGGCCCCCACCGGGCTGCGGCCGAAATTCTCCCCCAGCCTCTCCACCTCCTCCCTGGGCACGATGGAGGTGGCCGCGGCCGCCAGGTTGGCCAGAAACGGCATGTAGGGCGACTTCAGGGCGATCACCAGGCAGTGGGGGTCGACCACCTTCAGCCCCTCCAGGGAGCGGGCCCGGCCCTGCTGCATCTGGTCGGCGCCCTGTATCATGTCTATGAAATAGGCGTTGGGCGACTTGAAATCCCGGTTCAGCAGGCGCTCCAAGGAGTATTTGACGTCCTCGGCCGTCAGCTCCCGGCCGTTGTGGAACTTGACGCCCGGCTTCAGGTGGAAGGTCCAGGTCAGCCCGTCGGACGAAATGGTCCAATGCCAGGCGATTCCCGGGATGACGTTGGCCCCCTTGTCGAACTGCACCAGGCCTTCGAACAGCTGGGCCACCACCTCGTTGGAGGTGGCGTCGGTGGACAGGGCCGGGTCCAGGGTCAGCGGATCCGAGGCCAGATTAAAGCGCATCGTCCCTCCGCCCCGGCTCCGAAGCAGACTCCGGTCGATGCGGTCGAACAGCTGGGCGTCGAAATGCCCGAACAGGTTCAGGGTCTCGGCCGCCCGCGACAGCAGGCGGAACAGCTCCTCCAGCTTCAGGCCCACCCCCTGGAAGGAATCGGCAAACTGGGTGTAGGTGGCGGCCAGATCCTGTCTCCTGTGCCTCTGCTGTTCGATGAGCTTGGAGGTCTCCCGTCCGATGAGCTCGAATTGCTCGGCCGACTCCTTGAGCTTGGCCAGCGACCAGTTGGCCTGTGTCACCTCCCCCAGGATCCTCTCCAGCATGGCCAGGTTTTCCCTGACCAGCTTGGAGGCCTGGCCGAATTGGGCGACGATTTGTTCCAGCAGCGGCCCCAGCTGCACCGAGTCGGCGTTGGCCTTGTTGGCCAGCTCCCTGGCCTGGGCCACCAAGGAGGCCAGGTCCTGGCCTGACTGGCCCATGTCGGCCGCCTCCACCGCCGAATAAAAGGCCAGCAGCTTTATCTGTTCGGCAAAGGACCTGACCGTCTCCCCGATGGCCCGGAGCCTGTCCAGGCCCTGTTCCATGACCAGGCAGGCCTCAGACATCTCCGAAAGCCAGGCATGCCATTTTTTCAGGTCCTCGTCGGCCCGGGACAGCTTGCCCTCGATCTCGTTGGAGCTCTGCTGGGTGCTCGACAGGTCGCTGTCTATCGAGGCCAGCTTGGCTCCTATCTGCTCGATGCTCTCGAACAGGCCCTCCAGCTCCTGCAGCAGCTGGGCCGGCAGCCGCTCCTCGCTCTGCACCGTCTGCCTGAGGGCGGAGATAGACTGGTTGAGGTCAAGCCATCGGCTGCGGGCCACCTCCAGCTTGGAGCGCATCAGGAACAATTCGATGGCCAGCTGGCGCACGGCCCAGGGCGCCCCGGTCTCGGCCTCCAGCCTGCGGGCGGTGGCCAGCTGGTCCCGGACAAAGTCTATCTGGCCGGCGTCGGCCACCTCGGTGGCCAGCACCGTGGCCACCACCTCCTGGGAGACCCCCAGCCTCTCGGCCAGCTCCGAGATGTCGGCCATGCCCCCCAGCAGCTTCTCCCTGATGCCTTTCTGCCGCTCCGAGGCCTGTTGGATGTCCTCGAATCCCTGGATGATGTTCTGGTTTAGGGAGAAGATCTCGGTCAGCTTGGCCCGCACCGCCATGGTGCTGTCCCGCAGGCCGCCGGCCAGGCCCCGGATGGAGCCCACCCGGCCTTCGATGACCTCCAGCTTCCCCTTGATCTCGGCGTCGATCAGCGGCGTCTGTCCGGCCGCCGCCTCCAGCTCGCCGGTCAGCACCCCCATCTTCTCGGCGATGATGCCGAAGCCCCGGCCCGAGGCCCCGGAGTGATAGGACATGATCTCGGCGTTGCGCGACAGCTGGCGGATGTTGGTCGAAAGGTCGGCCATCAGGCCCACCATCCGGGACAGCTGGCCGACGCTGGCGCCCAGCCGCTCCACCGCGGCCTCCACCTGGTCGTTGAGCCCCAGGGCCTGGTCGAAAGAGGACAGCAGATTTTCCAGCATCCGCTGGGTGCCGACGATCACCTGCTTGTAGTCCCAGCTGGTCTCCAGCACCATGGTGGAGGAGGAGGCCATCACCTCCTGCTTCTTGAAGATGTCCCCCATCTGCCGGCTGAAGTCCTGGATGATCTCCAGGTGCTTCTTCTCCATCTCGTTCAACTGGTTCGAGCCCTGGACGATGGAGGGCAGGAGGTCGGTGAATTTGGCCACCTGGGCCAGGTACTTCTCCAGCACCTCCTGGGGAGGCCCGGAGGCGGCCGGGGCCGGCGGCGGGTCCGGGGCTGTCTGTTTCTTCCCCGGTTTTAAAAGAGACTTTAGGCTCATTTGCATAATAAACTGGTGATGTCTTTTTCGTGTATTTCGCGGGGTAAATAAAACCTATCCGGCTATTTCCGCCTTTTCCGAAGATATCTTGCCGCCCATGAACTTTTCGGCCAGCTCGTCGAAATACTCGCAGCGGTCCGTGGTCAAATAGCGGCAGGATCCTCCTTTACTCAGGGCGGAGTCTATCTCCGGGTGCCGCTTCAGATAATCCTTCAGGCTGGGGGCCACCAGGCTCCCCTGCTCAACGATCCTTACTCCGGAGGGCAGTAGTGCCGAAAGCCTGGGCAAGAGCAGGGGGTAGTGGGTGCAGCCCAGGAGCAGGGTGTCTATGTCCGGCGACTGCGCCCTGGTCTGATCCCAGTATTTATTGATGTAATAGTCCACCCCCGGCCCCTCCAGCTCCCCGGCCTCAACCAGCGGCACCAGCATGGGGCAGGCCTGCTGGCAGAGTTTTACCTGCGGCGCGTATTTGGCGATCTCCAAGGCAAAGCTGTCCGAGCGCACCGTGCCCGGCGTGGCCCACAGGGCCACCTGGTTGGTCTGGGTGAATTCCTTTATTGACTCCACCGTGGGCCGGATGACCCCCAGCACCCGCCGTTCCGGATAGCGCCCGGGCAGCCAGGCCTGTTGGATGGTGCGCAGGGCCTTGGCCGAGGCGGTGTTGCAGGCGATGATGATCAGCCGGCAGCCCAGGGAGAAAAGATGGCCCACCCCCTGGGTGGCGAACTTGAGCACCGCCTCGAAGGAGCGGTTGCCGTAGGGGGTGCGGGCGTTGTCGCCCAGGTAGATGTAATCGTACTGCGGCAGGCGCTCCAGGATGCGCCGGAAGATGGTCAGCCCGCCGAAGCCGGAGTCGAAAATGCCGATGGGGGAGGTTGGCATGTCAAGCCTCACCGCGGCCCGGCTTGTAGCCCGCCCTTTTTTCGCCTATCCTGAATCCTATCGGCCGCTTTGGTTTGTCCGGTGTAACCATCAGGCGCCTTATAGCTTCGAATATCGCATGGATTTCGTGATCGTGCTTTTCCACTTTTCGCTCCAGCATGGCCAGCTGCCGGGCAAGTTCTTTATGCGTCAATAGCATCTCCCGCAATTTGACGAATGTGCGCATAATGGCGACATTGACCTGGATTGCCCTTTTACTGCGCAAGACGCCTGACAGCATGGCCACACCCTGTTCGGTAAACGCATGTGGCGGTTGTGGTGAATACTTAATCCCTGACAGCTGGTCACAATTTGTGACCAGCTCACGGCTTTGGCCCACAGAACCTGAAATCGCAATTTGTGACTTCAAGTTGGCCCATTCACCCTCGGATAATTGAAACATGAAATCTTCCGGGAAACGCTCTTTGTTCCTTTTCACCGCCTGCATCAGAACCTTGTGTGGCACGCCATACAATAAAGCCAGATCGCCGCTCAACAGGACTTTTAGGCCGCGAATGAGTAATATTTTGTTTTCGATATTTTCGCTGACAACGACTTCTTTGTTTCTCATAAATATTCCTTCTTTTATTATCTCAGCCCGCCTAAGCCGGAGTCTAACACACCTTTAGAGAATTAATTATTTATTTGCATACTTGATTTAGACAAATATTAATTATACTTAATACATCTTTTCTGTGATTAATGCTTAACATTCCAAATAAATGTAATAACTTTAATAATATCCGATAATTTTTCTTACATAAAATAAAGTCTGCCTTTTCATTCTTTTCTGCTTTTCTGCCGATCAGTGTATTTGTTGATTTAAGTTCTGTAATGGGAAAACATAAGTATAACATCGGTTGTACACCTATGGCCCTTTGTTTTTCCTTGATAACGATCTCCGTAATAATTTCAAACGGTTCAAATTTATATACCAATAATGGGTATTCAATTTTTGTAAAAAGAAACTTTATACCGTTTAATGATTTTTCAATAAAATGACTTCTTTTAATGGCTAATATACTTTCTGATTCAAAAAGATTATCTTCCTTTATATCCATTATTATATTTTTCAACGCCTCTAACTCTTTTTATCTATTATGCCCCATTTTGTAAAATAGTATACATATTCAGAAAGCTCATAAAATGCTTTTTCTTTGCCATTTGCTCCCATAAAATTAATTTGCTTTAATGTAGTCATCTTAAGCTTTTCAGCTTCTGAAATAACTACATCGTAACCAATTTGCCACTCTACATAACAATCCTGGGTAATAGTCTCACTTCTCGTTGCTACCGGCAGGCCATATTGGTTTAATATACTACGCCTTTTAATTCTTGTTTTTTCTGTTTGCGTTGTTAGTGGTATTGACACAACAATTTCGTCTTTATCGTTTTTGCTTTTAATGAACATAGCTTTCTCCCAATAATTTTTTAAAATACTTTTCAATTGAATGGTTATTTAAAATGTAATCTCTGTCCCCAAGGTATTTTTTTATGAAAGGATGCTTCTGTAAACTCCTGGCAATAAATGCGTCTTTGATTTTTACAAATTCCTCATTATCAATTATAATGTCACAGTTCCCTAAATAATATGGTATATGTTTTATGTAATCCTTGAAAACATCCACATAACAATAATACTCGATAATTTCATTTTTAACTATTACTGTATTATAGCTGTATACCTGTACAAATGTTTTGCTTCGTTTTAATGCATTTATATCTCTCATTGTCCAAAACAAAGGTGCGTCACCATTATATTTAACATATTTCTGGGGATATTTATTTAGATAATTTGATATCGTATCATAAGAGATATTAAATAATTTTCCGTCAACTGTTTTAAAGTTCATATTCATTATACTGCTATACATTGTCCCTTTATTGTCATTTTTATATAATGATAGTATTATCGGGAAACCTGTTCCTTTTGATGTTTCTTTAAATGCTTGACTGTTCATTATTAATGAATCTATTAACTTATATTGATATAAAAATGGCTTTAACAATTCATAATTTGCTTTTTTTATTAAATAGGATAATGGATGCAATATGCACACGTATTCTGGTCGCAGTTTTGTATATCCAAGCATAAAAGATATACCTAAATCTCTTGTTCTAATATCATTGTCTATTTCACAAACAAATCCTTGTTTTATACTTTTTTTTACTTTTGATGTTACATCATTATAGGGTGGGTTGCCTACTATAATAATTTTTTCGTTACTTTCAATATGATATTTTGATCTTTGAATATTATGAAGTGCATTGATTTTATAAAATGAAATGTTCGGGTGTCTCTCTTGTGCTATTTTTATCGCAGCACCATCAATATCACCACCAATATACCTTTTAGGAGGTATTAGAAAATCATAATCAAAAAAAGAACCATAACCGCATGAAGTATCGATAATAGTATATTCCGAAATATTTTTTTGCTCATTTTCTAGTAAACCTAAAAGCTTTTTTACAACCATCGCTGGTGTATAAAAACTACCTAGATTTGTTACTTCGTGATATGTTAAATGTTTTTGGTCCATAACATTCTTTTTTTACACTGTATCACTTCTCCCCCAGCTTCATCTGGTGCCTTCGGGCGAAGGCGGCCAGGCCCTTGGCGATGGCCTGGGCTATCTTGCGCTTGGTGTCAGACTGCTTCAGCAGTTTCTCCTCGTCCTTGTGCGAAATGAAGGCGCTCTCCACCAAGATGGCTGGCATGTAGGCCCCGTTGAGCACATAGAACCCGGCCTGGCTCACCCCCCGGCTGGGAAAGGGCAGGGACGAGCCCAGCGCCTCCTGGACATACTCGGCCAGGTCGGCCGACTCGGTCAGATACTGGTTCTGCACCATGTCCCACAGGATGAACTGGACCTCGTCCAGGTTCTTGGTCTTGTCGTCCGGCTGTTCGAATTGGATGGCCGCGTTCTCCATGGCGGCCGTGGCCCGGGCGTCGTCGGTCTTGGCCAGGGAGAGGAAGTAGGTCTCGGAACCCTTCATGGTCTTGCGGGCTCGTTTCTTCCAGGGCGCGGCATTGCAGTGGACGCTGATGAAAATGTCGGCCGCCTCCCGGTTGGCCAAATCCGTCCGTCCCGAGAGCGGAATAAAGGTGTCGTCGTCCCGGGTCATCACCACCAGCAGGCCCATGTCCTCAAGTATCGCCTTGAGCCGCAGGCCGATCTCCAGATTGACATCCTTCTCCTTGAGGCCGGTGGGCCCCACCGCCCCTGGGTCTTTTCCCCCGTGCCCGGGATCCACCACCACCTTGCGGATGGCCCTTTGCTCTATTATATTCGAGCTTTTGGCCGCGGCCGGGGGGGTCGGGGCCGAGGCCTGAAAACCTCCCAGGCTCAGCCTTTTGGTCTTGTCGTCATAGGAGACGGTCCGCCCCCACAGGGGGATCAGGTAGCGTTGGAACAGCTCCATGGGCACCCACAGCTCGCCCTGGTAATGACGCACCGGATAGTAGAGGTTGTAGGACTTGCCGTCTATCTGGCAGAAGGTGTTGTCGGCCGACAATGTCAGGCTGTGGCCCGGCATTTTGACCTCGGCCCGGCCGGTGAGCTCGGACCAAGTGCCGGTGGCCTCCCAGGGCCCGGTCAGCCCGGCCAGCGGCAGATAGGGGTGGCCCTCGAACTGGAGGGCGGAAAGGACCGTGGTCCGCCCCTTGGCGTCTATCACCGTCACCTGTTCGGCCGCCGCCCAGACAGAGGCCAGCAGGCAAAGGGCGGCCGTCCAGGCCGTCAGCTTGAAGCCGGGCGTCAGCCTCATCCTATCAGCCTTAAAAATGATTTTTCGATCTGGGCCATGTTATCCTGCCAGCAGCCCCTCTGATTGATGGTCTGGAAATTTTTTTCGACCATGGGGACGGGATCCGCGGCGCCGTTGACCAGCCACAGCAGTTTTTCGGCCAGACCGATATGGTCGCCGGGTCTGAACAAAAGCCCGTTGGCCCGGTCCTCCAGCCACTCCCGGTTGCCCGGTATGTCGCTGGCCACCGGCGCCAGGCCGCGGGCCATGGCCTCCAAAAGCGACACCGAGGTGCTGTCCGATAGGCTGGCGGTGATATAGACGCCGGCCTGGTCCAGCCGGCCTATGAGATCCTGGTGATTCAGCCGTCCGGTAAATTCGATTGCCCTGTCCGCCCCCAGCTCCCGGACCAGCCGCTCCAGGCTTTCCCTGAGCCGGCCGCCGCCCACCAACGTCAGGTTTACCGGTTTGCTGGAACACCTGATGACCTCGGACATGGCCCGAATGATCGTCCCCGGATCGTAGACCGGTTCCAAGCTGCGGGTGCTTACAAAGCGATAAATTCTGGCCCTGGCCTCGGCCGGACGGCGTCTGACGATCAGCCGCCGGTCGACTCCCATCGGCAGGTTGAGGATGCGGTCGGTTTCCACCCCCAGCCCCAAAAGCTCTTTGACCAGCACCTGCCCGTCGCAGGTGGCCAGGTCGGCGCCGGAAAGCGCCCATTGAACCCGTTTACGATGTAACGGCGACCGATTGGCCGAGATCAGCAGGTCCGATCCCCAGGCCGAGACGGCCAAGGGATGAAAGCCCGATAGCTTGCCCATCAGCCCGTAGTTGGGAACGAAATGGGCGTTGACCAGGTCCGGACGGAATTTGGCTGTTATCTTTTTTAGGGCCGGAACCGCGGCTAGGTAATCGAGCCAACGGCTTCGCCCCGGCAGCTTCTGGAACGGAACCGAAATTTCCCCGGGCGGCTCCACCGAGACCAGCAGCACCTGGTGGCCTCGGCCGGCGAACCATTCGGCCCAGCGGCTGGTGTGCCGGCTGGAGGCGTCGGCCAGCAAAAGCAGCCTCACCGCCGCCATCCCGAAAGCGTTTTATACCACCCGGCCTGCCGGGTATAGACTCCGTATTCCCTGGCCTGCCCCCCCCAGCTCTCCTTGAAACGCATCAAGCCCTGGGCCCCGGGCGGCGATCCGCCCAGATTAAACCAGCGGCAGCCCTTTTCCAAACCCCAAGCCATGGCCGCCTGGATAAGGGCGTCGGCCGGCCGCAGGCTTTTGAACTCCGGGTCGCTGGCTCCGTCCCAATAGGTGAGAGTCCGGTCATAGCACAGGTTGGCGGCAAACCCGATGATTCTGGATTCATGCACCGCCAGGCCTATCTGCGCCCGGCCCAACGGTTGCAGATCTTTCCAAAGCCTTTTTAAGAATTCCGGCGGGTACTTGGTCGTCTGGCCGTAGCCGCGGTCGCGCTTCACCAGCAGTTCATAACAGCGTCCCAGCTCCGCCTCCCGGGTCAGTTCTTTGACTTCCACCCCCCGCTTGGCCGATTGGATTGCGCCCCGCTTGGTCTTCTGTTTCGACTGCCGCCGATGGGCCTCAAGGTCGGCGATATGGGTCCTGGCCTGGCGCCTCTGGAAACCGTGCTTGGCTAAAAAACCGAGCCTTTCCTCGAAGTCCACCAGCTCGGTCAGGCAGGGCCTCAGCCTTTGCAGTGTGGCCAAAAGTCGCCGGCAGTGATCCTCGGCCCGGCCCGAAAGCCCCGGACGCGCCACCATCCCTCCGTAGGTGCCCATGGGCATGGAGTAGATCCTGACCACAGGCCAGCGTCCCCGCGCCAGGGCCGGCAATCCGGCCAAATATCCCTCGCCGTCGGCCGCCACTGCGAACCAAGCCCTAAAACCTTTGAAGGCAGCAGGCCACAACCCGGCCCACTCGGCCGTATGGTAGATTGAGGCCGCCGGAGAGTCGGACAACAGGGACTCCCATTCCCGGCGGTCGAGCTGGTCGGGTTCCAACAGCAGGTATCTCATGCCAGCGTTTGATCCGCTTTCAACAGGGCCGAAACTCCTCGAACTTCTCCCTCTTGGCCCGGCAGATGGGGCAGATGTGGGGCGGTCCGCTGCGGGCGCACAGATAGCCGCAAACGGTGCAGCGCCAGGTCTTGATGGAACCGATCTCCTGGCTGACGTTTTCCGCCGCGGCCTCATCCCAAGCTTGGACTGCACCCCGTCCGGGCGGCCGGCGCTCCGGAATGGGGTCTGTGGGCGCCCCCCGGTCGAGATAGGCCTTAGTGACATAAAGGGCGCAGTAGCAGCGGCCGTAGTCGCGGAGATCGTCGTCCCGATACTGGCAGGGGCAGATGATGTCCAGGTCCTGGGCCCGGTCCCCGGCCGACATCCGGCAGGGACAGCGCCAATAGCCCAGCCTTTCCTCGTTGGCGGCGATGCCCTCTATTATCCCCAGGGTGATCTCTTGGTCCGGGTTCAGCAGATAGCCGTCGGCCTGGGCCTGTTTCCGGATCTCGGACTCGATCTCGGCCGCCGGCCTCATCCCAGCGCCTTTCTGATCTCGGACTCCTTGAAGCCGGCGATGACTTCCTTTCCGTCGATGACCATGGTGGGGAAGGTGCAGTTGGGATTGAGCCTTTTCACCTCCTCCATGGCCTCCTCTTCGTCGCGCCCCCGCAGCAGGTCGACGTCGATGTAGTGGTAGGCCACCTCCAGGCGTCCCAGCAGCTTCTTGGTCTTTTGGCACCAGACACAGGTGGAAAGGGCATAGAGCAATACCCGGCGCCGGTTGTTCTTACCCGCCACGGCCGTAGTCTTGGCCATCGTTTCCTTCCTTTCGCCGGCGGCTTGTTTCATTGCTTGGCCAAAGATAGTAGGCCCGAGGATTTCTTGCTGTGTTTCGACAGGCCGGCCTTGTCCTTGTGGTAGGCCAGGATGAAGGGGGTATTGGTGCCCGGAGCCAGGGTCTTGGCTACGGCGTATTGGAGCGGTATGGAGAACTCCAGGCATGTTTTGCCGTCCTCCTGCCAGGCGGCCTTGGAAACAAGGTTTGGCTTGTCCACCCGGCTGTGCCGGAACAGGGACTTGCCCAGATGCTGCTCCACCGTCCATTGGCCCTGGGCGTCCTTGATGGCGATGGCCATCACCGCCCCGTTCATGCCGGAGGAGCCCAGCCCGACGGCCAGCCAGCCGGTGCCCGGGCTTTTGAGGGCCAGGTAGAGGTTGGCGGAATCGGCCGAGGCTCTGACCTCTATGCCGGTGCCGGGATCGATGGCTTTGAATTGGTACTCGTTCTCTCCGATGACGCCGTCGGCCTTGGCCGCCGCAGCCGGCTGGGGTGTCAGCTTGATCTTTAGAGACTGTCCGGAAAGATCGGCGCCGGTCATCAGGAGGGCGAAGAAAACAACTGCCGCCCGTGCCATGGCCTACTCCTGGCTCTGGGTTTTGCCCTCGGCCCCGGCCTTCTCCGGCTTCCCCAGAAGCAGGGTGGCGGTGGCCTTCTTGGTGGGGCGGCCCTTGAAGGAGACCTTCTTGGCATGATAGGCCAGCACAAAGGGCATGGGCTGGCCCGGGGCTATCACCTGGCCGTTGGAGAGCTCCAATGGTATGACGAACTCCATGGCCGTTCCCTTGGGACCCTGGGCGGTCTTGAAGTCTATCAGCCGGGGCCGGTCGATGGGCCGGTGGGTGGATACCCAGGTGCCCTCGTGCTCGTCCACCCGGCCGCCCTGCTGGTCGTGATAGCCGATGAACATAGACGTCCCCCGCACCTTGTGGGACCCAAACCCGATGGCCACCCAGCCCTTGGCCGGGCTCTCCAGGGCCACGTAAAGTTTCTCGCCGTCCGAGACCCAGCTGACGGCGATGCCGGTCTGCGAGTTGACGAAGCGGGTGGGGTATTCGCCCTCCGAGGCCCTGCCGTCGATGACCACGTTTACCTGGTTGAGGTTGGGGATGCCGTGGGGCTTGCCTTGGGGGGCGTCGGCTGTTTTGGACTGGGCCGCCAGCGGGGCGGCGATCAGCGCCGCCAGCAGAATGATGGCCGTGGTTCTCATTTTCTTTTCTCCTAGTTTATACTATTGATCTTTTAGTCGTTTAGAATGGAGAGGCGATATCATTTTTCAGATATGCCTTCAGCCCTGATTTCTAAGTGTTTCTGCCGATGACATCGAATCTCTCGTCAGTTTATGCTCAATAATTTGAAACAACGCCAACCAGGCGATCAAGCTGTTTTAACCTTTGAAGTTTCATGCCTTCCTGCCTGTCTGCCGAAGCGGCAGCGGAGACAGGGCTTCCTTTAAATGGAAAGAATTTATCGCTATGGCTGTTCGGCCAGCCAATCCTTGGCTCGATTTGTGTCGTCGAAGGGCCTGCCCTGAGCATTAGGAAAAATAGACCACAGATTTATGTAAATAACTTATGGTTGTTCGCAAAGCCATTCTTTGGCTAGATTAATGTCGTCGAAGGGCATGATATTCCCCCCGGTCAGCCGGGTGACCGTCCTCAGTATCACCCGCTTGATGCCTCCCACCCCCAGCACCGCGCTGGCCCTGACGTAAGGGGTGATGGCGTTGGAGTAGTTCTTGACCGCCTCCACACCGTTGACGTCGTAGCGCAGCTCGCCGAAGTCGGTCAGCAGGAACACCGATTTGGGGGCCTGGCTCTTGATCACCTGTTCGCCCCTTTCCAACACCGAGATCCCCTCATCCTGGGTCCGGCATTCCGAAAGGTCGACTATCAGGATATCCCTCCCCTTGTGTCTCTCGAAACGCACCGGCTCCATGGCCACCTCCTTCGTTTCGATTTTTCCTCCCGGATTATTCCGTTAAGGCCCTACTGCTCCGCCAGCCAGTCCAGGGCCTGCTCCACGGTGTCGAAAAGCGCTATGTTGCGTCCGGTGAGCTTTATCAGAGATTGGAGGACGATCTTCTTGATTCCAGTCACCCCCACCGCGGCACTGGCTAGCATATATGGAGTTACGGTTTTGGAGAAATTTTTCATGTGGTCCACCGCCTCTGCCGAATAGTGGGCATTGGTCACGTTAGTGAGCAGCCGAACCGACTTGGGCGGCTGGGCCAGTATTATCTCATGTGTCTGTCCGAAAATTTTTATGTTTTCTTCTGCGTTGGCCGAATTTGTCAGATCCTGGACCAGGATCATCCGGCCATGGTGCTCTATTAACTTCACTCTTTCCTGCATGCCTATGATCCCTTTCTTGGGCCCTACTGCACCGCCAGCCAGTCAAGGGCCTGCTCCACGGTGTCGAAGGTGGCGATGTGCCGCCCGGTCATCTTGACGATGGCCTGGTAGATGACCCGCTTGATGCCGGTGACCCCGACCACCGCGCTGGCCTTGACGAACGGGGTGTTGGCCTTGGAGTAGGCCTTCATGGCTTCGGCCCCCCGGGGGCCGTAGTGGGCGTTGGTGACGTCGGTCAGAAGCAGGGCCGACTTGGGCGCTTGGACATCGATGAATTCCCTGGCTTTTTGCAGGACTTCTATGTTCTCCTCCTCGCTTTTCGAATTGGAGATGTCGATGCAGATGATGTCCCTGCCCTTGTGCTTGATGAAACGCACCCGTTCCATACCGCATCCTTTGATTTGGATTTAACGGCTTTTAAGGACCCTGGTCACCTGGCCAACGTACATCCGGTGGTAATCCTTCTGGGGATAGCACTTCCCGATGCCGGGATCAAGGAAAAGCTTGGGGTCGAGATCCTGCTGGTATATCTTTCGGCACTCCAGCACCAGCCGGGCTTCCTGAAAATAGACCGAGCCGTTGCCGGCCCGGGCCGGGGTCAGCCCGGTTTCCTTGGCCTTGTCGAAGTCGCGGCCGGAGTGGGTGCCGCAGAACTGCAGGGCCTTTCGGTATTTCTTGGGGAAGAAGCACACGGTGAAAGTGTCGCTCTTGTTGGCGAAGCCGTAGGTGTGCCGGGTGGGACGGACGAAGACGAATACCGCCGGCCGGCTCCACAGCACCCCCCAGGCGCCCCAGCCACAGGTCATGGTGTTGTAGCTCTTAAGCGTCCCGGCCGTCAGCAAAAACCAGTCGCCCTCCATGGCCCGGAAGGGGTTGTCCCTGATGGCTTCCGGCTTTATGCGCCTAAATCCTGCCGCCGTTTTTTCTCCCTTTACCATTTTACCTCTCACTTCTATCTTCTCACTTCTCACTTATAAATTCTCTCTTATTTGAACTCCACGATCAGCTCCGCCCTCTTTTCCAAATCTATCTTCTGCCGGACCAATGGCTCATCTTCGATCTGCGGCAATTGGGTCTCCAGGGATGGCCGGTCGTTCCGGTAGATGACGCCTATGGGTATCCTGTCGCCCCACTCCAGGGCCTTGGCGAAGGCCGCCTGCCGGTCGCTGGGGTCGTAGTCGTCCGGCAATTTGTAGACCCGATCCTTGTACCACTGATAGGTGTTGATCTTGTTGAAGGTGACGCAGGGCTGGAGGATATCCACCAAGGCGAACCCGGGATGCTTGATGGCCTGGGCGATCAGTTCGGCCAAGTGCTCGCCGTCACCGGCAAATCCCCGGGCCACGAAGGGGCAATCACAGGCCACGGCCAAGGCCAGCGGATGCTCCGGCGGCAGAAGCGAGCCCCAGGGAGTGGTCGGGGTGACGAAGCCCTGGTCAGAGGTGGGCGAGGCCTGACCCTTGGTCAGCCCGTAGACCTGGTTGTCGTGCACCAGATAGGTGATGTCCAGGTTGCGGCGCATGGCGTGGACCAAGTGGTTGCCGCCCTCGGCGTACCCGTCCCCGTCCCCGCCCTCGGCCATGACCGTCAGCCTGTGGTTGGCCAGCTTGATGCCCTGGGCCGCCGGCAGGGCCCGCCCGTGCAGCCCGTTGAACAGGTTGCATCGGATGTAATGGGGCAGCTTGGGCGCCTGGCCGATGCCCGAGGAGAACATCACCCGGTGCGGCGGTATCTCCAGTCCGGCCAGCGCCTGCTTGACCGCCTTTAAGATCCCGTGATTGTAGCACCCCGGACACCAGGCGATCTCGTCGGCGCTGTTAAAAAGTCCTATTTCCATCTCTAATGAAGCCAGGAATGCATGAATTTACTTGCATATTACCCGTTTGACATCGAGCACCGTCTTGCTGAAATTCATCAGCAGTCCATGTTGCAGGCCGAACGCCCTTAGGTAGGAACGCACCACGGCAAAATGAACGTCTTTGAAATATTTTACCGCCTTCAACTCCAGGATTTTAGTATCGTTCACCAGAAGGTCCAGCCGGTGGCGTCCTATTTCTTTTCCCTCGAAAATAACGGGTATTTCTTTCTGTCTCTTAACCTTGAAACCGATTTTATCCAAGGCAATGACCAAGGCATTCTCGTATATGGATTCTAGAAACCCGGGACCAAGTTTTCTGTGGACATCGATGGCGGCGCCTATGATCCTTTCGGTCAGCTCTTCGTGCTCTAAAGCCATAAAAGGTGTTTTCCTGGTTTCATGCCTGCCCGCCGAAGCCTGGCAAAGGCGGGGCTTCCTATAAGAGGATTAACCCCGGGCCAAGCTTCTTGTGAACGCGTATTTCTGCACTGATTATCGTTTCCGCGATCTCTTCGTGCTCAAGCGCCATATTGGCCCCAAAAAGAATTCCTGCCTTCCTGGCTTCCTTAGAGGGTGTTCAAACTGTCTACTATATACCCGCTCGTCAGCGGCCGGCCGTCGAAGCGGTGGATGCCGCCCTGGGGCTTGAGCCCGATCTCGGACCTGAGCAGCCCGGCGAACTGGCCGGTGGCGTTCTGCTCGACTATGATGACCTTGTGGTATCCGGCCAGCAGCTCCCCGGCGCCTTTGGGCAGGGGCCAGACTTGGGGGAAGTGGACGGCCGCCGCCTCAACCCCGTGCTCGGCCAGCCACCCGGCCGCCTCACTGACCGCATGCTTGGTTGACCCGAAGCCGACCAGGGCCAGCTCGGTGCCCGCGCCGGAGACCACCGGATCCAGCGCCTCGGAACCCATCCCCCGCAGCTTGGTCAGCCGCTTGGCCACCATCTGCCGCCGCACCGCGGCGCTCTCGGCGATGTGCCCCTCCTCGGTGTGCTCGTCGCTGTCCCAGTAGCCCACCGCCCTGGGGGTGCCGGGGATGAGCCTGGGAGATACTCCGTCGGCGGTCAACTGATAGCGTTTGTATTGGCGCGAGCCGTCTGGCCAGTCGTCCACCACCTTGCCCCGATTGATTGAAAAACGTGAGGCGTCTATTTCGTCCTCTGTCCAGTACGAGTCGTTCAGGTTCTGGTCGCCCAAAACAATGACCGGAGTCTGGTATCTGTCCGCCAGGTTGAAGGCCAGAGCCACGGCCTTAACCGCCTCCCCGGCGTCGCCAGGAGAAAGGACAGCCCGGGCGAACTCGCCGTGCCCGCCGTAGAGGGCGAACATCAGATCGCCCTGCTCGGTGCGGGTGGGAAAGCCGGTGGCCGGCCCCGGCCGCTGGGCCAAGTATATGACCAGCGGCACCTCGCACATGCCGGCCAGGGAAAGCCCCTCGGCCATCAGGGCAAAGCCGCCGCCCGAGGTGCAGGTCATGGCCCGGGCCCCGGCCACCGAGGCTCCGATGGCCATGTTGACGGCCGCGATTTCGTCCTCGGCCTGCTCCGCTATCAAACCATATTCCCGCTGCCTGGACGCCAGGTACTCCATGATGGCGGTGGACGGCGACATGGGATAGGCCGACAGGAACTGGACCCCGCCCAGCATGGCCCCCAAGCCCGCGGCCTCGCTCCCGGTCATCAGCAGCTTCCCCCTGGATCCTGTACCCCGAGCGTGGCTCCCGAGCGGAGTCGAGGGAGAGTCGAGGGGTTTACCCTCGACCCTGCAGTATGGGCACGCCCCCTTGGGAAAGTTCTTCAGCGTATACTCGTACCCGGCCCGGGCCGCCCGGATGTTGGCCTCCACCGAGGCGTCGCCCTTGCGGGCGAAGATGTCGCCCAAAGTGTCGGCCAGGACGTCGATGTCATACTCCATCAGGCCGAAGCAGGCACCCGAGGCCACCGAGTTGAGCATCAGCTTGTTCTTCCCGTGCTCCACCGCCAGCTCCTCCAGCGGCACCGGGAACAGGTTCAGCTTCCCTCTTGCGTGGTCGTCGAGCGGAGCCGAGACGACCGGCGATGAAAACTTGCTGTCGAGTATGACAACCCCGCCCTCCACCAATTCCCCCGCATGCAGCACCACCGACTCCGCGTTCAGCGCTACCAGGATGTTGGCCTTCTCGGCCAGCGAGCCCACCGGCCGGTCGGATATCCTTAGAACGGCGAAGTTATGCCCGCCCCGGATGCGCGACATCAGGTCCTGGTAGCAGTGGACATAGTAGCCCTGCCGCGCCAGCGCCTTGGCCACCGAGTAGGCGATGGTCTGCATGCCCTGGCCGGCCGCGCCGGCGATTTTGAGGGTAAGGTCGATCATCCTATACTAGACTAGCAATCAAGCGGATCTCACAGCTCCAGCGTCTCCCCCTCCTTGGCCCCGGCCACCTCCAACTTCGTTTTCGTTCTAACCTCTCCGATGATCTCGTCCAGCTGTTTGTCGGTCCGCTCCGGGTCGTGGTGGGTGAACACCAGCTTTTTTACCCCGGCCTCCTCGGCCAGGGCCACCGTCTCCATGAAGGTGGAGTGGCCCCAGCCCCGGGTCTTCTTCATGTCCTCCTCGGTGTATTGGGCGTCGTGCACTAGGATGTCGGCGTCCCGGCAGAACTCGACGAACCGGGAATAGTCGGTCTGCGGCTTTTCGGAGCGGAGCTCGTTGTCGGTCAAAAAGCAGAATTTTTTGCCGTTCTCGGCCGCCCGGATGCCGTAGGTGGGCACCGGATGGTTGTTGCGGATGGTGTCCAGGTGGGCGCCGCCGAAGTCGAAGCCGCTCTTGTCTATTATCTGGAACTTGACCTGGGACTGCACCTCCTGGAGGTCGGCCGGGAAGACATAGCCGTCCATCTGCTCGTAGAGGGTGTTGTAGAGGCGGTCGAAGCACTCGTTGTCGGCCACGAACATCAGCTTGAAGCGCGGCATGTAGATGGGCAGGAAGAAGGGCAGGCCCTGGATGTGGTCCCAGTGGACATGGGTGACGAAGATGGGGATGGTGGGCACCTCCTTCTCGCCCAGAAGCTTCAGCCCCAGCTTGCGCATGCCGGTGCCGGCGTCGACGATCATCCGGTAGCCGCCGCCGGTGATGATCTCCAGGCAGGTGGTATTGCCGCCGTAGCCGGCCGTCTCCGCCCCGGGAGCCGCGATCGACCCCCGAACCCCGTAGAAGGTTATCTTCATCTCTTGCCCCTGATCGTATTAACGTTGGACGTTTTAACGTTCAACGTGGTACGTTACTAGGTTTACCAGACAACTTTTACCGGTAGAAAATCCGGATCACCCGCTCCCCGCTTGTTTTGCGTTTTTACGTTCAACGTGGTACGTCCAACGTTACTACGTTTATCAGATCTCCTTGTACTGGTCGTAGACCTGGGTCACCCGGTCCCAGCCCTTGCCGAAGGCCTCGACCACCGCCGGGTCGAAGTGGGTTCCGGCGCCCTCGCGGATGATGGCCATGGTGTCGTCCAACGACATGGCCGGCTTGTAGACCCGCTTGTTGGAAAGGGCATCGAAGACGTCGGCCAGGGCCACGATCCGGCCCTCCACCGGGATGTCCGTCCCCTTGAGCCTGGTGGGATAGCCGCTGCCGTCCCACTTCTCGTGGTGGGTGAAGGCGATGGTCTGCGACAGCTTCATCAGCGGGACGTCGGAGCCCTTGAGGATCTCGGCCCCGATCAGGCAGTGGGACTCGATGATGCGCCGTTCCACCTCGTTCAGCCGGCCGGGCTTCAAAAGCACCGCGTCCGGAATGCCCACCTTGCCCACGTCGTGCATGGGGCTGGCCAGATGAATAATCTCCACGTGGTCGGAGGGCAGGCCCAGCTTTTCGGCGATGATGGCCGAGTAGTGGCTCATGCGCCGGATGTGATTGCCGGTCTCCTTGTCCCGATATTCGGCCGCCACCCCCAGCCGGACTATGGTGTCCAAATGGGCCTGCTTCAGGTCCCGGTGCAATTGGGCGTTTTTGACGGCCACCGCCGCCTGCGAGGCCACCGCCGAAAGCAATTCCTCGTCGTCCTGGGAGAAGGAGACGATGCCGCCTTTGTCGTCCGTGGCGTTTATCAGCTGCAGCACCCCGATGATGGCCCCTTCGGCGTCCTTCATGGGCAGCTGCAGCATGGACCGGGTGCGGTAGTTGGTGCGCTGGTCGAAGGAGCGGTCGAAGGAATAAGGGGCGGATTCGGGTATCTGGTAGGCGTCGGGGATGTTCAGGGCCTGGCCGGTGAGGGCCACGTAGCCGGAGAGCGACTTTTTGGAGAGAGGCACCGGGAACGGCTTGAACAGCATCTCCTCGGCCCGCTTGCCCTCCCGCCTGGCCAGGGTGTCGTTCTGGCTGACCACGAAGTTGAGGTGGTCGCTCTCGACGATGTAGAGGCTGCCGGCGTCGGCCCGGGCGAACTCCCGCGCCTGGCTGACGATCATCTCCAGCAATTTTTCCAGATCCCGCACTGCCGACAGGGCGATGCCTATCCTGACCAGCTTCTCCAGAGCGGTGTTGCACTGTTCCATGGTCTCTCCCCTATTATAGGGTGATTATGGCCAGCAGAATCATGAACGTCGCCCAGACCGCGGCCAGCAACAGCCCCCCGGGCCGGGGGCCGAGTTTCTTCATGACCGTGAACCTGATGCCCAGAAGGCCGTGGGTGATGATCATCAAACCGAGAACCAGCGCCGCCCAGGGCCCTACGTGCAGGGCCGAGGCCAGGTCGCCGGACTCGCCACCCGCCTTGCCCATGGCCCAGAGCCCGGTCAGCAGCTGGGCCGGCAGCAGCAGGAGCATGGCCCATCCCAGGGCTTTATGAATCCGGGTGAGGACGATCTGCCGGATCATTTCTCGTCCTTCTCCGGCTTGAGATATTTTTCCGGATTGCGGTCGAAAGCCTGTCTGCAGGCCTCGGCGCAGAAGTAGTAGGTTTTCCCGTGGTACTGGGTGACGGCCGCCGCCTTCTGGCGGCTGACCTCCATCCCGCAGACCGGGTCCCTCTCCATCTTCGTCTCCTTCCTCCTGGCTTGGCCCGACCCCTACTGCTCCTCCTCCTCGACCATCTCGAACATGTCCTGGGAGGCCCCGCAATCGGGGCACACCCAGTCCAGCGGCAGATTGTCGAAATAGGTGCCCGGGCGGATGTCGCTGTCGGGATCGCCCAGGTCGGGGTTGTAGATGTAACCGCAGACTGTGCAGCGCCAGATCATGTCGGGATCCTCGCTAAGGTTTTTCGCTTCTTCAGTTCCGTTCCACGGCCGATAATATCTCCTCCCTGGAGATCAAACGGTCTAGCCGTATCAGGTATATGTCGCGGTCGCCGCCGCGATTGGAGTCGAACAGCAGCCGGCTGCCGTCTGGCGAGAAGCCGTAGCCGAACTCCTGGGCCGGGCTGAAGGTCAGCCTGATCGAGGTCTCCCTCTTGAAGTCGTAGAGGAAAAGCTCGTCATCGCCGTACCGGGACGAGGTGTAGAGCAGCAGACTTCCATCAGGCGAAAGCATGGTCGGCAGGGCCGCCCGGAACGAAGGGCCGTTGACCGGCTTTTTGGGGCCGCCCTCGGCCGGAGCGGTGAACAACACCACCAGGTTCTCTCTCTCCTCCTGCACCAGCAGCCGCCCCTGCCAAACCGAGAAGTGTATCTTGTTGTACTCATCGTCGAAGATCCGGTGCAGGCCTGATTCCCGTCCGCGGCCTGAGCCTCCGGCCTCGGCCGAGCACAGACGGTATTTGCCGTCCCGGTCCGAGATGAAGAGCACCTGGCCGCCGTCCGGCGAAAAGGCCGGCAGGGCGTCCTCGCCTGAGTGGTAGGTCAGCCGGCGCTGGGCCGCGGACGTCAGGTCCAGGAGGTAGATCTCGTCGTTCCCGTCCCGGTCCGAGACGAAGGCCAGCATCCGGCCGTCGGGCGAGAACGACGGAGCGTAATCTATGGCCCGGTTGTTGGTCAGCCGTTTTTGGCTGCCGCCGTCGGCATCCATCAGGTAGATCTCGGTGTTGCCGTCGCGCTTGGAACTGAAGGCGATCAGCCGTCCGTCGGCCGAGAAGGCCGGAAAGGCGTCGTTGCCCCTGGCCGAGGTCAGCCGGAACGACGGATACGGCTCCAGCCCCAGAAAGCCGGCCACCTTCTGCCTGAGCAAGGGATCGTCGGCCAGGGCCGGGCTCAACCGGCAGAGCAGTCGGTATTCTCTGACGGCCGGACCGGGCGAGTCGCTGCGGCAATAGGCCATGGCTAGACCGTAGTGGGCCTCCGGGTTGCGGGGTGAAACATTGACCGCCTGGCTGAACTGCTGGACGGCCCTCTCCAGGTCGCCCAGCTCCAAAAACTGCTGGCCCTTTTTAAGATGTCCGTCGCGGCCGCAGGCGGCCAGAAACGGCAGCAGCAGCCACCACCAACTCTGCCGTTTTTTCATCTGCCGGTGCGCTTTGTTTTTTTGTCGGATTTCTTGGAGGCCGTTTTCTTGACGGTTGTTTTCTTGGGAGGCGCCTTGGCCGGGGCCCGGGCCTGCTCCCAGGCCAGCAGGGCCAAAAGATCCTCGCCTGCGGTATAGGTTAAAATCTTCCGCTCCAGCACCATCTGGTTGTAAAGCCGCATCTGGTCCAAATTTTTCCGGCTCAGGGCTTGGAGCTGGGGCTTGAGGGATTCCAGAAGCCGGAAGGAGCTCTGTGACTTTTCGCTAAGCTGGTCGAGCTCGGCCTGGTGCCTGGCCTGGGCCAGGGTGTTCCCGCTGATCTGCCTTTGGATGCGGTCGATCTCGGCATTGGCCCGGTGGTTCTCGGCCACGGCGCCAACCGCCTGGGCCTCGTATTGCAGGAAAAGTAGCTGCGTTACCAGGCTGGAATCCATGGCGGCCAGAAAATCCTGGTGTTTCTTCATGTCCCCCATCTGGGCCAGCTCGGCATGCATCTGCTGTCCCCGGGAAATGATGTCGCGGTATTTGGCCAGCGGCTGGTCCAGCCTCTCGGCCGGCAGGGTTTTGACCTCGGCCCGCAGCCGGGCGGTCTCCTGGGTCAGCACGTAATAGTTGAGGGCCGCCGGCATGATGCTCTGCGACACCTCGCGCTCGGTTTTTGAACAACCGGCCGTCAGCACGGCCGCGGCCGCCAGAGCGGCCATCAACGCCATTTTGGATCTCATAGCGTATTCCCCCTTTGGATGGATTTTATTCGCCATCGGCCTAAAAGTCAACAGGAAAATATCAAAAAGCCGGAAGCCCTTTACTTTATGCCGCCATTTGTTTTATAATGGTTAACAATAGCATGAATGCCTGGTGATGTCAAGAACGTTATATCTGGTTTCCGATGCCCATCTGGGGGCCGGGACGCCTGATGTGGAGGCCCGCAAACTGCGGTTGCTGTCTGCTCTCTTTCGCCGGGTGGCCGAGGAAAACGCCTCCCTGGCCGTTCTCGGCGATCTGTTCGACTTCTGGTTCGAGTACCGCACCGTGGTCCAAAGCGAGCATCTGGCCGCCATCCGTCTGCTGGAGGATCTCCGCTCCAGGGGCTGCCATGTTTCGATGGTGGCCGGCAACCATGATTTCTGGCTGGGCGACTTTATCCGCCGCCGGCTGGGTATCGCCGTAGCCATGGACTTTCTGGAGGTGGAGCAGGCCGGGCGCCGCATTTTTTTGGCCCACGGCGACGGCTTGGGCCCGGGCGATTACGGCTATAAAATCCTGAAGGCGGTGCTTCGCTTTCCGGCCAATGTCTGGCTCTATCGCCTGTTGCATCCCGATCTCGGCATACCCCTGGCCAAGTGGTTCTCCCGGATTTCCCGCAACCACCTCACCAAGGACCGTTATCTGAATAAAGATCCGTTGTGGCAGGCGGCCCAAAAAAAGTTTGCCCAGGGCTATGATGCCGCCGTTTTCGGCCATATCCACCTGCCGGTTCTGCGCCAGGAGAACGGCAAGACATACTGTAATCTGGGAGATTTTATCTCCCACTTCACCTACGGCCGCCTGGATGAGGGAAGGCTGACCCTGGAGCGCCTAGAAGAAAATTAGGGCGACTTTTTTTATTGTCTTTTACCGCAGAGCTCGCAGAGATAATTTGGAGTCAAATTAAACGGCATTAAAATCAATGCTTTGCACCATCTGTATTCCTTCTGGCAAGTTTCGTTCCTAAACAAACCCTCCTGCCTGTCGGCGAGCAGGGTGTACTTTACGGTTAAGCCAAATGATGTTATTTGGAAATTACTAAATTTAATACGGAGGATATCATGCCGGATATCAAAGCCATCCATGCCCGGGAGATTCTGGATTCCCGGGGCAATCCCACGGTGGAGGTGGATTGTCTGCTGTCGGACGGCAGCCGGGGCCGGGCAGCCGTGCCCTCCGGAGCCTCCACCGGCGTCCACGAGGCCCTGGAGCTGCGCGACGGCGACAAGTCCCGCTACAGCGGCAAGGGAGTGCTTAAGGCCGTGGAGAACGTCAACCGTCTCATCGCTCCGGCCTTGGCCGGACGCCGGGCCGATGACCAGAAGGCGGTGGATCGGGCCATGTTGGATCTGGACGGCACCCCCAACAAGTCTAAACTCGGCGCCAACGCCATCCTGGGTGTCAGCCTGGCCGTGGCCCGGGCCGCGGCCGCCTCGGCCGGACTGCCCCTCTACCGCCACTTAGGCGGCCCGGAGGCGGTTTTGATGCCGGTCCCCATGTTCAATATTCTGAACGGCGGGGCTCACGCCAACTGGCAGGGCACCGATCTCCAGGAGTTCATGATTGCTCCACTGGGAGCCCCCAATTTCCGCGAGGCCCTGCGCTGGGGCAGCGAGACCTATCACGCCCTCAAAGGAGTGCTTAAAAGCAAGGGCTATTCCACCGGGGTGGGGGATGAGGGCGGTTTTGCCCCGGCCCTCAAGACCAATGCCGAGGCCTTGGAGCTGATCGTCCAGGCGATAGAGAAAGCCGGCTACCGGCCCGGGGAGCAGATCGCCCTGGCTTTGGATCCGGCCTCCAGCGGTTTCTTCGAGAACGGACAGTATCATCTGAAAACCGAGGGCCGCCAGGTCTCCTCCGCCCAAATGGTGGATATGTACGAGGAGTGGTCGAAAAAATATCCTATCGTGGTTCTGGAGGACGGCCTGGCCGAGGACGACTGGGACGGCTGGAAGCTTCTCTACCGGCGCCTGGGCCAAAAAATGGAACTGGTCGGAGACGATCTCTTCGTCACCAATGTCCAGCGCATCCAAATGGGCATCGAACGGAAGGCCGCCAACGCCGTGCTCATCAAGCTCAACCAGATCGGCACCATCACCGAGACGGTGGCCGCCATCGAGATGGCCTACCAGGCCGGCTGGGGGGCCATGGTCTCCCACCGCAGCGGGGAGACAGTCGACAGCTTCATTGCCGACTTCACCGTGGCCATGAGGACCGGCCACCTCAAGACCGGCGCCCCCTGCCGCGGCGAGCGGGTGGAGAAATACAACCAGCTGATGCGGATCGAGGAGGAGCTGGGATCCCGGGCCATCTACGCCGGCCGCTCGGCCTTCAAGCTCTGATGACCCATGGCTTCGGCATCCTCGAAGGCTGTTCCTGAAATCCTGCCGGGGAAGGGTTGATGGCGGCCGGCGGCCGGATGCGGGAAAGAAGGAGGAAGATCCTGGCGGCGGCACTGCTGGGGATCCTGGCCGGCTTGTTGGTGGTCTTCGGCACCGGCCCCTACGGCTGGATAAACATGGTCAGGGTCAACCGCCGCCAGGACAGGCTGCGACGGGAACTGCTGGTTAACATGGTCCGCAACGAGCTGATGAGGCGCGAGATCAAGAGGATGAAGGAGGACAGCCTCTATCTGGAATCCAAGGCCCGGGAGAGGTACGGCATGGTCAAGCCGGGCGAGACCTCGATCCGTTTTTACCAGGCGGATTCTCTCAAATCCAAACCGTAAATCTTTGACAAGGTTTTGCTGTCGCTTTTTCCAGGACTCCCATTTAATGAATAGATACTTGACACGGCCTCCGAGGTGTGGTATCATTAGCGTGTCGTCGCGGGGTGGAGCAGCCTGGTAGCTCGTTGGGCCCATAACCCAAAGGTCGGAGGTTCAAATCCTCCCCCCGCTACCAAAAAAGTGATAAGGGACGAGAGAAAAGGGATGAGGCCCTTAGTAATTCGTCTCTTTTTAATTACAAGGCTCCCGGGTGAAGCATTTCACTGAACTCTTGGTGTGGTAGAAGGCCCACCGGCTTTTTCTCGACCTGGCTAAAGATGTCGCCTCGCTGCCCAAGACCCCGGTAAATCGCATATTAACTAACCAAATCCTACGGAGTTCGTCTTCCATAAGCGACAATATCTCCGAGGGCTTTTCTTCGTTGTCCACCAGGGAGTACGTTCGTTATCCCGGTATTTCCAGAAAGTCTGGCAGTGAGACGGAAAATCACCTGTATCAGTTCAGAGATCTTTCTCTTATGCCGGTATCTGTTGTTGAAGAACGTTTGCGACAGATTATCGAAGTGAACAGGATGTTGATGGGTCTGATTAAATCCTTGCGCAAAGAAACGAAGTAGCGTCGGCTCTGCCCTTTTCCTTTTCCATATCCACTTTACCGGCGGCGTAGCTCAGCTGGTTAGAGCAGCGGAATCATAATCCGCGTGTCCGGGGTTCAAGTCCCTGCGCCGCTACCAGAAGATGTAAAACAAGTAAAAGCTGGCTTTTTTCGGGGTTCTGCGCCGGCATCTCGGCTAAAAGGAAAAAAGCTGGAGCATATTCGCTCCAGCTTTTTCGTTGTCTTATAGGTTTTTTTGGCATTGACCTACATCCCGCCCATCCGGTAGTCCCTTATCTTGGCCTTGCTCTGCACCGCCTCGAACCAGCGCTGAATGGTCTCTGTCTGCTTTTTCTGCATCAGTTCGTCATGAAGCTTGGGCGCCATCTGGGCGTATAGGTTTTGGTCGGCCGGCTGTTTTTGGTCAACCCTGATGATGTAGACCCCCTGGTCGGTGGCCACCGGACGGCTGACCAGGCCCACCGGCAGGGAAAAGGCCTGGGCAAAGAACTCGTTTTTGGTCCCCACCTTGGGCACGAAATCCTCCCGGGTGAAGTCGGCCGTATCCACCGGTATTCCGGCCGCCTTGGCCGCGGCCTCCAAGCTCCCGACCTGATCCACCATGGCCCGAAGTTCCTCGGCCCTCTTCCTGGCCTGGGCCATGGCCTTTTCCCTGAGCAGTATCATGGAGATGTTCCGCTCCACATCGGCCAAGGGCTGGACGCCTTCCTTGCGGCGCTCGGCCAGCTTGGCCACCAGGTAGAACTGGCGGTTATCCAGCACCGGGCTTAGGGAGCCGACCGCCTCCTCGAAGGCGAAATTGACCGCCTCCGGCGCCGCCCCCAGCCCGGGCACATAGTAGCCGCGGCTGAAGAAGCTTGTGGGCACAGCGTTCAGGCCCTGGGCCTTGGCCGCGGCCTCGAAGCCCTGGTCGCGGGCCAGCTCGGCGAAGGCCTCGGCCTTGGTCCTAAGGTCGGCCAATGTTTCCTCCGAGGGCTTGAGCTGCAGCAGTATATGCCTGGCCTTTACCATCGGCCGGCCCTTCTCGGTCTTGGCCGAGTCCACTCTGACGATGTGCCAGCCGAAATCGGTCTTAAAGGGCTTTGACATCTGCCCCGGCTTTAGGGCAAAGGCTGCCGAGTCGAAGCTGGGCACCATCTGCCCCCGCCCGAACCAACCCAGATCGCCGCCCTTGGCGGCCGAGCCCGGATCCTCGGAATAATTCATGGCCAGGGTGTCGAAGCCGGCTCCGGAGACCAGGGCCTCCTTGTGGATCTCCCGAATGCGCTCTTCCACCGACTGCAGATCGCGCGGGGTGGCTTCCTTGGGGAAAAGGACGTAGATCAACTTGGCCCGTTCCGGCGCCCGGAAATCCTTTTGATGTTCCCGGTAATAGGCGGCTATCTCCTGGGGCGGAACCTGCGCCTGAGGATCGTAGAAGGCGGACGGGTCCACCGTCAGAAAGCTGACCCTGACCCTTTCGTTCTTATCTATAAAGGCCTTCCTGATCTCCTGATCGGTCACTCTGACCCCGGCCATTATCTGGAGCCTGAGCTTCTGCAGGGGCAGCTGCCGGCGGATCTCCCCCTCATACTCCCTCAGCCACACCAAGTTCTGGGGATGCCTGAGGATGGACTGGTACTTCTGGATATCAAAGGCGCCGTTGGTCGTCAGATCCGGATGGTTCTGCAATTCGGCCGGCGGGTTGTGCTTGATGATGCCTACCACCTCCTGGTCCGAGACCTGTATCCCCAGCCGCCGGTATTGCTGGTGAAGGATTATTTCGCTCACCAGGTTCTGCCAGGTCTCCTGCTCTATCTGTCTGGTGACGGCGTCGTCCGGATCCCCGCCGCTGGTCCTCTGGCGGTAGGTTTCCATGTTTTTGAGCAGCCGCTCGCGGAAAAGGCTGTAGCTTATGGCCTGTCCGTTTATCTCGCCCACGATCCCCCGGGCCAGCTTGCTCTGGCTCCTGCCCCCGCCGCCGGTCCCCATCAGCACGTAGCCGAAGCCCACCACAAAGGCCACCACTACGATCCACAGGATGAGCTTCATCTGGCTGCGCATGGCTTTCATCACCATAGGTCGGAAATCCCCCATCTATTAATGCTATATAAAACTGGCCAGCCAGCTTCCTGCCGGCTGACCGGTTAATTATAGCCTAATTTCGGCAAATCTGCAAGCGCTATATTGTCTCCAAATCCGACTTGGTATGCTCTTCAATCTGAGCCTAAGAACGCCCGGTATCCCATATAAGCGGCGTGCAGGTCGGCCACCGACACTATCTCGAAGGGCGAGTGCATGGATAGCAGGCCCGGCCCGCAGTCGACAATCTCCATGCCGTGGCTGGCCAGGAACTTGGCCACCGTGCCCCCGCCCCCCTCGTCCACCTTGCCCAGCTCGGCCGCCTGCCAGGGGACGCCGGCCCGGTTGAAGACGGCCCGCACCTTGCCCATGAATTCGGCCGAGGCGTCGTTGGCGCCGCCCTTGCCGCCGTGTCCGGTGAACTTGGTGAGCACCAGACCGAATCCGGCCAGGCAGGCGTTGTCCAGCTCGTGCACCTGCTTGAAGTTCGGCTCCACCGCGGCATTGACGTCGGCCGAGATGGCCGAGGAACGGGACAGGCACTTGCGCAGGTCGGCCGCCCGGTACCCGGGCCGACACAGCTCCAGCAGGTCGCCGATGAAGTTGAGGAAGCAGGCCGACTGGACGCTGGTGTTGCCCTCGGAGCCGATCTCCTCCTTGTCCACGCAGACCACCACCGCGGTGCGCCCCTGGCTTTTCAGGTCGAAAAGGGCCCGGGCCGAGGTGAAGGAGCATATCTTATCGTCCTGGCCGTAGCCGCCCAGGAAACTCTTGTCGAATCCCACGAAGCGGACCGGGGTCAGCGGCACCGCCTCCAGCTCGGCGCTGATCAGGTCCTCCTCCTCCAATCCGTACTCCCGGTGGAGATGTTCCAGCACCGCCAATTTGACCCGATTTTTTGCTTCGCCCTCCTCGGCCGGTGTGCCGCCGCAGATGATCACCAGCTCTTCGCCCCGGACCACCTCCGGGGCCTTGCGCTCGTACTGCTCCTTCTTGGCCAGGTGCGGCAGCAGGTCGGTGATGGCGAAGCAGGGATCGTCAGGCTTGGCGCCAATGGCAATTTCGACGGTGCTCCCGTCCCGACGCACCACCTTCCCGAACAGGCCCAGAGGCAGGTTGAGCCACTGGTACTTCTTTACGCCCCCGTAGTAATGGGTTCGCATCAGGGCCAGCCAGGTATCCTTGTCCTGATAAAGAGGCCGCTGCTTGAGGTCCAGCCGGGGCGCGTCCAGGTGGGAGGCGATCAGGTTGAACCCGTTCTCCAGGCCGTCCTTCCCCAGCACCGCCAGGTACAGGCTCTTGCCGCGGTTCTCGGCGTAGACCCTGGCCCCGGGTTTCCATTTCTTCAGTTTCTCGATCGTGACGAATCCGGCCTTCTCGGCCAGATCCCTAAGTTCCGAACAGGCCAGCCGCTCGGTCCGGGCGCGGTCAAGATATGAGGCATAATCCTTGGCGAAGCGGAACCACTTCTGCCGCTCGGCCGGAGAGGCTCCGTCCCAGGCGGACTTGGGCTCCATGAGCAGTTGTCTCTTGGTAGGCATTTTGATTCTCTATATTTTTATAGTATTGATCTCAATCGGTCATGATTGGCTTCATTGCTTGATGCCGGCCAACTCCTGTCTCATCAAGTCCGACCAGGAAAAATCTGGATGCTTGACGACGGCTTGTCTCCAAACCTCAGCCGCCTCGTCGGGTTTGGCCAACTGGTAACGGAGTATTATCCCCTGCTGGTATGCGGCCCGGCATGCCAATTGGGGGTCGGAGGCTATTTCCGCCAATCTTCTCCAAGCATCAGCCGCCTGCCGGTGTTCGCCCAGTTCCTGCCGCATCAGGGCCAGTTCCAGCATGGCCTGGTCGGCTAAAGTGGTCCCCGGATTTTTCTCGGCGACCTGGGAAAGGCTGCGGTCGGCCCGGTTTATGTCCAGCCCGGCTTTCTCCCCCAGACCCCGGCCGAAAAGCTCCAGCCATTCCATTCTATCAGCTTTATGCTCGGAAATCAACAGTATTCTCAGCATGGCGTCGTTGCTGGCCTCTCCCCCTATGCCCAGCGACACCGCCCGTCGGTAGGAGGCCAGGGCGCTGTCGATGTCTCCTGACATCATATAGAACTCGGCCAGCTTAAAGGCCGCCTTCTGGCGTAAGGCCGATCCGTCTGAGGAATCGCCGGCGGCCGCCCTCATGGCGGCCAGGGCCAGGGCCGGTTTCCCGGCCATGAACCAAGCATCGGCCTCAAGAAAACGGGCCTCCCATTTTATGGAATCGGGCCAAACCTTGCCCTGGCCTCCCTGGGCCAAAATCTGCAAAGCCTCGGCCGGCTTGCCTTGCAAAAGCCGGGCCCTGGACATATACACTACGGCCAACGGCCGGTTTATGGAAAACATCTTGGAGAACACTTCCGAGGCCTTCTGGAACCGGCGAGCCTCCATGTAATGCCAACCCAATCTGGCCAGCAGGTCCTGATCTTTTTGGCCGCTTTCGGCAAGATATTCCTCCAGTACCGGTATCTGCCGAGATGCCGGAAGCCCGGACGCCAAAACCTGGTCCACCGCCTGGCGCAATAGACCCGGGTCTTTGATCCGAGAAAAAGCGCCCCAGGCCTGCCGATCGTCCCTGGCCGCCAAATACAGGCCGCCCAATACCAGCCAGCCGGCATCGCCGCCGCCCTTGACATTCGCCTCGGCCAGGGCGGCGGTCTTCGGCCATCCCAGGGTCTGGCCGATCTCCATAAGTTTTGCTCTCACCAAATCCCTCTGGGCCGGCAGCAGCATCATCCATTCGGACACCGCCTGATCGTATTTGAGCTGGGATTGATAGAGCTCGGCCAGCCGATCGGCAAAAACATGAGGTTGTTTTAGCCTGGCCCTCCCCCACCGATAAAGCTCCTCGGCCTGCGAAACCGCCCCCTGCCTGGCCAGCAGACCGCCGGCTTGGAGAAAAAGGTTTTGGTCGGCCTTCTTCTCCAGCACCGCCTTGAAGCCGTCCAGCGCCTCCTGATGGCGTCCCTGCTGGGCCGCGGCCCAGGCCGACTGCCAGCGTCTGGACTCTTCGCCCTTCAGCGGCTGGCCGACGATCTCGGTCCCGACCAAACAAGCGATGCTTAATATCAGCGGCACTATTTTTTTTACAACCGTTGGTGCCTCCATGCCGGATAAAATGAAATCCGCTCTTAGCGAGTTTTCCGGAACGTGATGGCCAGGCGCCATTTTGATTTCTGGCCTTTGATTTCTGCTTTTGGATATCACCATCCCAAAGACCGGAAATACCTCTCGATGATCTCCTGGTATTCTATGGGGCAGGGCTCCTTCCTCCATTCCCTGTCGGACGGAGGAGGCGGAATCTGGCCCGGCTTCATCACCTGTCCGGCCGCGGTCCTTCCCTGATCCCGGCCGGGCTCTGCCTTCCGTTGTTGTGAGAAATCCTGGTCCCGCAGCGATCGCTGGGCCTGAAGCAGACGGTTGAGTATCCGCTGCTGGCGTTCCCTGGTGCGGTCGTCGACCTGTTGCCGCCGCAGATCCTCGGCCGCTTTTTGCATCTCCGAAGCCAGATCGTCCAGCCGGCCAGTGCGGTCGGCGCGGTCGGCATACTTGCGGTTGAACTCCTCCAAACCCTGCCGCACCGCCTCCTGCTCGGCCGCCAGCCTGGCCATCTGGCTTCGGACTTCCTGGGACAGAGCCTCGGACTGCCCCCCGGGCGAGGGCATCAGCCCCAAAGTCTGCTGGTTTATCTCGGACTGCTGGCCAGACAGCCCCTCCAGCTCCTGCATAATGTCGCCCCCTCCTGACGAGCCCGAGCTGCGGGACGAGGCCTCCATCAGGGCGGCCGCGGCCTGATTGAGGGCGGCCACCGCCTCCTGTCCCGACTGCGGCGACTGCCCCTGACGGCCGCCCATCAAATCCCGGCTGCACCGGCTCATGGCCTGCAATGCCCGGGAAAGGCTGCCGGCAGCTTGGGGCGGCATCATTATCCCCTGTTGTCCACCGGCTTGGCTCTGGAGCTTGGCGCCGGCCCTGGCCAATGACTGCTGCCTTTCAGCCAGGTCCTGGGGATTCCCGCCCCCTCTCATCGACCGATTGAGGTCCTCCTGTTGCTGGGAAAGCGTAAGCACCTCCCTGGCCTTCTGCCTCAAAGCTTGGGACCGGGCCCGGCTCCCGGCCTGGGCCATTGAAGACCGGGCCGATTGCAGGCCCTGGGAAAGCTCGGTCATTTCTTGAAGAGCCTGTTGCTGGAGGTTTCTGGCCCCAGGCGGATCGCCCTGGGCAAGGCGCTGCCCGGCCTGCCGCATCTTAGCCGGCGTGCCTTTTCTCTGCAATTGCTGGCTCGACTGTCTGAGCTTCTCCCCGGCCTCGGGCTGGCTGGCCATTTGTTCCCCCAGCTGGCTGACTTTTAGGGCCAATGCCTCCAGATCATCGGCCGCCTGCTTCTGCCTCCGGGCCAACCTATCGGCCTCCTGGGGGTCTCCGGTTTTTCCGGCCCTGTCCCTGATGTCGCTCTGCTCTTTCAACAGCCGGTCCAGGTCTTGCCGGATCCTGTCCAGCTGCCGTTGCTGCTGAAGTTCCTTGAGCGCGGCAATGGCCTGGTCCAGCCTTTTCTTCAGCTGCTCGGCCGTCAGGTTCATATTCTCCAGGGCTTGGGCCACCTGCTGCCGGTCCATCTTTTCCAAAGCTTGGGAGAGCTTTTCCATGGCCCGCCGCATTTCGTCGGTGGCCACCTGATCGAACAGCTGATGCAGCTCCCTCAGCTTGGAGGCGGTTTCGGCGTCGATTTCAACCCGCCGGCCCTCGGGCCGCATGCTTTCCAGGGCCTGGTCGGCCGCCCGCTCCAGCCGGTCGAGCAGCTCTTCCTGGTCTGCCAAGGCTTTCTCCATGGCCGCCTGTTGCCGCCATTCGATTCGGCGAGATTCCTTGATGGCCTGCGACAGCCTCTGGATCTGCTCCCTAAGCTCGGTCTGTTCCGGCTGGAGGCCGGCCAGCTCGGCCTGGGCGGCCGAATCCCTCCCGGCCATTGCCTGGTACATCTCGGCCAGGGACGGCATCCACAGCTTGCGGCTGCGGCTGCGGCCGGTCTTGGGGCCGGAGACGGCGTCGTTGTCTGTGGCCTCCAGCCAGTAAACCAAGGAATCCCCGGGCAAAAGACCCAGGTTGGCCAGGCTCCACTCAAACCGCATCGAGGTGTCGGTTACCGTCCCCCGCCATGAAGCCGCCTCCCGGAAAGTTTCCTGTCCGTGAAGCAGATATCCGATGCCAAGCCGCGACAGCCCGAAATCGTCGCTGGCCCGGCCCTCAACCATGGCCGTCATCTCCTCGTCCAGCATATTTGGTGACTCGTCCCCGAACAGCTCGGCCTGGGGAGGAAGATCCGGAACGGCGGTGATGGGGTACTCAGCCGAAAGAAAAGTGTCGTTTCCGCTCGGGGAGACAGCCATCAACCGGTAACTCTCGTCCTTTCTGACATAAAAAGAAAAAACTATCGAGCCCTGGACGATGACGCCCGGCTCGATCCTGCCGCCCGTAAATATGGCTTGGGCCGAGCCCAGTGGCCGGCTGGGACGGGCGCTGATCCAGGCCCGGCTTCCCTTGACCGCTTCGATGCTGCCCTGGTTCGGCAGTTCCATGGCTTTAAGGCCGGTGTAGGCCGGCGGCGCAATCCTGACGCCGATGTCCTCCAAAACCACGGGATGGAAAACGGCAACCTGAAAGCTGCGGCTCTGCATCCTTCCCAGAAATACCCGGTATTGGAAATCGCCGGCGGCGGGCGGCAGTTTGGCCTTTAGTCCTCCCGTTGTTTGATTAAAGGGATGGATCGACCTCCTTCCAACGTTTCCTTCAAAAACAACGAAGGCTTTGTCGGAACGGGCCGGAATGGAGATTTGGAGTTCCTCGCCGGCCGGGATCCTGCTGTCCCCGGGCATAACTTTTATTTTCGACCAGTCGCCAATCTCCCGCCAGGGGTCGGCCAGCCTGGCCAGGCTGGTTATGGCCGGTCCGGGCCAGACCAGTCCCGATACGGCCACAACGGCCCACAGCGTTGCCGAGATGATCCAAGTCCGGACCCTGGTTCGTGGAGGTTCAGGCGACGGAGCGCTCTTTTCGAGCTTATGGACGGCTTTTTCGGCCAGGGCGGAAACCAGCTGGCCTGAGTATTCCTGACGTCCGGAGCATTGGATTACGGTCGACAGCTCCTGACGAAACTCCGGGCGGCGGCCTTCGAGCCAGGCGGCCGTGGCCGCCGGCGATCTCCGCCACAAGACGAAGAACAGGGCGCCCCAGATGCCGGCCAGGGCGGCCGCCAAAAAAACCGCCCTTAAGAAGAGGCGTCCGAAGGGATGCAGGATAAATATCAGATCGGCCAGGTGATAGGCCAGCAGCAGGGCGGCCAGGCCTCCGGCAAAAGCCGCGGCCCAGACGGCGGCCAGCCGCCTGGCCCTGGCGCTAGACAACCGATCCAGATGGCGGATCAGTATTTTAACCTGCTCATCCATCGCCGGTCAGGGCCTGGTGAGGGCGTACCATAAAATGTTTATCCCCATCCTGAAGGCCTGTTCTCTCACCGCTGTGGAATCGCCGTGAACCGGGGTCCAGCCGTCGGAGATGTTGGTGTTATAGGTATAGAGAACCACCAGCCGTCCCTGGTGGAAAAGCCCCCAGGCCTCGGGCCGGCCCGGCTGGTGCTCGTGGATCTTGGGCATTCCCGAGGAGAAATCATAAAAGCAGCGGAACAGGTCATGGTCCGGGGGCAGCCGCACCATCTCCTGCTCCGGGAACAGCCTTTTCATCTGGCGCCGGAACGAGGCATCCATCCCGTAATCGTCGTCGGCATAGAGGAAACCTCCTGAGGTCAGGTGCCTCCTCAGGCGCTGCATCTCCTGATCGGTGAACTTGATCTCCCCGTGCCCGGTGACGAACAAAAACGGATGGGAGAATATCTGTTCGTCCAGCAGCGACAGGGTGATCTTCTCGGAGGCGACCTCGGCCCCGGTGCGGCGGTTGAATTCGGCCAACAGGTTTATCTCGGCTTCGGGGTCGTTGTACCAGTCGCCCCCGCCGCCGTATTTCAAACGGACGATATCCACCACCCCGGCCCAGAGGTTGGCGCCGGTAATCAACAAAATCAACAGAATCTTTTTAAGCATCAAGGCCTCGTTTAAAAAGCCACCATCTCAGGCTCACCAGCTTGAGTCCGGCGAAAAAGGCGGCCGCGCCTGCCATGCCCCATGCCGGAATCAGAACCATCCCCGCTAAGATGGCGGCCGCCATTCCTCCACCCAAGTCGGCGGCATAGAGGGCCGGCGCGGAAAATGTCTGGGGCAGGCTCCTCTTTTGGGCATAACCGGCAACCAAAGCTGGGTATTCCAGCCCCAGTAAAAGCCCGGTCAATCCCGAGCCCAGAAGATATCCCCAGCCGAGCAAAATGCCGCCGGCCGAAAAAACCGCAAACATCAGGCACCAGCCAAGCCACATCAACTCCAAAACGGCGATCTTCGGCCGTTCCCTCTGTCTGGCGGCCCAGAAAGAGCCTATGGCGGTTCCGGCCATGAAGAGGGCATTGGCCAGGCCCAGCCAGTGATACAATGTCCCGTACTTTACCTGCACCCCCCAAAGGCACAGCGTCTGCAGGCCCATGGCCCCGGCCCCGGTGGCCAAGGCGGTTTTGGCATGCTTGGTTTTTGGCCGGAAAAAAAGTATCAACAGGGCCAGCCACAAAGCCGGCGCCGCTTTAAGGATGAGGTTATAGGCTTTCTCCCCTGCCGGTGAGATCGTGGACTGCCAGAGCAAAAGACCGGCCGCCAGGGCCCGGGGCTTAAGATCCCTGTTGTCTTCGGGCCGGGCTTGCTCTATCTTATTGATGATATTCCGGCGCCGCTGTTTATCCAAAAGATAGGGCATCTGTGCGGCAGAGAAGAAAGACATATTAGTTCCCAGAATTTGGCAACGTCGGTAGAGTTCGGCATCGGAGACGGCCTCGGCCGATAGACCGGCCGCCAGATAGGTGGATTGACCCTGGGCCAATATAAGGTGCGGGAATACCGCCGACATGGTTCTGTGCATTATGGCCATCAGGTTGATGATATTGGGGTTGACGGACGCTTCGCTCCCCGGCAGAATCACCACCAAAGCGCCGTCGGGGTTAAGCCTTTTCCTGACGGCATGATAGAACTCCAGGGTGTAATATCGGTTCCAGCCCAAGTTCACTGGATAGGGCAGATCCAGAATGATCAAATCATAATTATGACCGCGGCCGTTCAAAAAAGTCCGGCCGTCCTGGTTGATCTTAACGACTCTGCCATCAAGCAACAGAGAATCCCAGCCTGGCATCCTCTGCCGGGCGACGGTTGAGATCAACCGGGGATCGGGTTCGGCCAATTCAAGGCTTTTGATGTCCTGTCTCAGCAGTATCGGCATCAGGCCCAAGCCGCCTATGGCCAGCACCCTCTCCGGACGCCCGGATGATGCCAGGCCCAAGGCCACCGCCTCTTCCCCGCCCATTGAAACCGCCACCGGATGCTGGAGTATGGGGCTGCCCTGGTAGAAAACGCCGAGCTGCCCTTCTCTGCCGGCCACCACTGTCTGGCCATAGGGCGATGATGACGCCGCTTTTATCTCCGAGCCGGGAAAGACCAATCCCAGCGTCCGATTCTCCATCTGCTCGGAGCCAAAAACCGCAGCCGCCATGGCTATGGCCGATAACATCAGGCTGCCGATCTTTTGAACCCGGTATAAAGATATCAGCCATCCGGCCGTAAATGACAGAACGGAGCACAACAGTAGGCAGGCGGCCGCCGGCAGCCGCGCCGCCAGGATAAAGGTGAATGCCAATCCGCCGAAAAGATATCCCCAAGCCTCAAGATGATAGGCCCGGCCGGCCGAAGAAGAACTTCCCGACTTCTCCAGCATCCCCACCCCGAAACAGTACTGGGAGGCCAGCAGCGCCCCCAGCGGGGCCAAGGCTAAAACCGAGAGGACCGAAACCTGCCCCAGGGATAGGGATTGGCCCGGAAACATCCCGGCCAGCGATCTGAAGCCGCGGATGACAACCAACATCAGGGGGCAAAAAAGCGCCAGGATGATAAAGCCCCAGAAGGGTCCGTATCGGCTGTCCCACCTTTTCAAAATCCCGCCGGCCAACAGGCTTCCCACAGCTCCCCCGGCCAGCCAGGCGGCCAGGGCCAACCCCAGGGTGATCTCGGTCCCCTGGCACAGGGCCAGGAATTCCCTCAAAGCGACGGTTTGAACCAGCACCGTGATGAACCCTAATATGACCAGGGCCCAGACAAGATTTCGGCTTTCCCGCCGGCCGGTCGCTTGATAAAACGCCGGATTTTTGCTATTCTCCATCCTTGGAAGCCAAGGTTGACCTGTCAAAATGAAAAAACTGATCAATCAGATCGTAATAGCCGGTTGTTTCCTGACCCTTCTGTCGTGCGACACCCTGGCAGCCGCCGGTTCGGACCACGAGGCGAAATATTACCGGAAGCTATCCGGCGGCCAAGTTCGCTGCCTTCTCTGCCCCAGGCAGTGCCTTCTCGACCCCGGAGACGCCGGATATTGCCGGGCCAGGCGCAACCTGGGAGGAAAACTTATCTCCCTGGTCTACGGCCGTCTGGTGGCTGCCAACGACGACCCCATAGAGAAGAAGCCCCTCTATCATTTCCTGCCCGGCACTAAAAGCTTTTCCATAGCCACCGTGGGCTGCAGCATGCGCTGCCTGTTCTGCCAGAATTGGGACATCTCCCAAGCCGAACCCGAAGACTTCGCCACTGGCTATACCGAACCCGGCCGGGTGGTATCGGCCGCTGTCGGAAAAAATTGTCTTTCTGTTTCCTATACCTACAGCGAGCCGGCCGTTTTCTATGAATACATGCAGGATATCTCGTTGCTGGCCCGAAAGTCGGGATTAAAGAACGTCATGGTCACCTCGGGCCACATCAACACCGGCCCGCTGGACTCGCTCTGCGCCGTGCTGGACGCGGCCAACGTGGACCTTAAGGGGTTCAGCGATGCCTCCTACCGGCGGATGGCCAACACCGAATTAGCCCCCATCCTCAAGGCCGTCATGGTCCTCAAACGAAAGGGCGTCTGGTTGGAGCTGGGATACTTGGTGATCCCGACCGTCAACGATTCTAAAGAGGAGATAACGAACTTCTGTCATTGGATAGCCGACAGCCTGGGTCCGGACGTGCCTTTGCATTTCCTGCGCTTCTTCCCCCAGCACAAGCTGGCCCACCTGCCGCCCACGCCCCCGGCCGCCCTGGACACCGCCTACGCCCTGGCCCGCCGGGCCGGCCTTCACTATGTTTACATAGGAAACGTGCCGGGACATCCTGCCAACCAAACCTACTGCCACCGGTGCGGCAGGCGGCTGATCGAGCGCAAGGGCTATTTCATTGAGCGCAACCTGGTCAAGGACGGCCGCTGCCCCTTCTGCCGACAACGGATACCAGGGATCTGGCGCTGATCGGCCGGACTCAACCTCCGGAATACCTGGATAAAAAACCCGCCCTCCAGTCCTCTAACCGTCCCTCCCCGATGGCCGCTCTCATCGCCTCCATCATCCCCAGGTAGAACCTCAGGTTGTGGGCGGTGGCCAGCATGGCCCCGGTCATCTCGCCCGACATGAACAGGTGCCGAAGATAGGCCCGGGAGAAACGGCGGCAGGCATAGCAGTCGCAGCCCTCGTCAACCGGCCTTTCGTCAGCTGCATAGCGCGCGTTCTTGATGGCCAGCTTGCCGCATGAGGTGAACAGGGTCCCGGTGCGAGCGTTGCGGGTGGGCATGACGCAGTCGAACATGTCCACCCCCAGGGAAACGCCCTGGATGATATCCTCGGGAAAACCCACCCCCATCATGTACCGGGGGCGGTCGTCAGGCAAATTCTCTACCGCGGCCGCCACCGCCTCCCAGGTGGCCTCCTTGGGCTCGCCGATGGCCAGCCCTCCGATGGCGTATCCCTCGAAGCCGATATCTACCAGCTCCCCGGCGCTGCGGCGCCTGAGATCGCCGTAGGTGCCGCCCTGGACGATGCCGAAAAGAGACTGGCTTCCGTCCCCGATCCCCAAAAACGTCTCCCGGCACCTCTTGGCCCAGCGGGAGGTCCTGGCGGTAGATTCCTCGGTGTACTGGCGCGAGCTGGGATAGGGTATGCACTCGTCGAAGCACATGATGATGTCGGCCCCCAGCCCCATCTGCAGTTGGGTGACATTCTCCGGGGTAAACAAGTGCCTTGACCCGTCCAGGTGCGACTGAAAGGAGACCCCTTCCTCGCTGATCTTCCTGAGTTCGGCCAGGCTGAAAACCTGGTAGCCTCCGGAATCGGTCAGAATCGGCCGGTCCCAGCCGGTGAACCGGTGCAGGCCACCCAGTTTTTTTATGATCTCCAAGCCCGGCCTGAGGTACAGGTGGTAGGCATTGCCCAGGATGATCTCGGCGCCCGATTCCACCAGCGCCTGGGGCGTCATGGCCTTGACCGTCCCCTGGGTGCCCACCGGCATAAAGGCCGGGGTGCGGACAAGGCCGTGTGGGGTGGCCAGCTCGCCTAAACGGGCCTGACCGGAGGTATTCTGCAGTTGGAACCTGATGTTACTCTCCCTGCCAAAGAGGCTCAAAGACACTAAGGCTCACTTTTTGTTCAGATCTTTTCGCGAAAGAAAACCTGATTTTTCCGGGCCTCTGTGCCTCTGTGGCGACAAATCAGACTATCAGCATAGCGTCGCCGTAGCTGTAGAACCGGTACCTCTCTCTGACAGCTTCGGCGTAGGCCTGTTTGATCAGCTCGGTTCCGGCCAGGGCGCTGACCAGCATCAGCAGGGTCGATTTGGGCAGGTGGAAGTTGGTGACCAGGGCGTCCACCAGCTTGAATTGGTATGGCGGATAGATGAAGATCTCGGTCCAATCCTCGGTTTTACCTGAGTGGGCATAGGCCTCCAGCGCCCGGGTGGTAGTGGTGCCCACGGCCACGATCCTGCTTCCCCCGGCCTTGGCCTGTCGCAGTTGATCGGCGACGGCGGAACCGATCCGGTAATACTCGGCGTCCATCCGGTGCTGTTTGATGTCTTCGGCCTCTACCGATTTGAAGGTGCCCCAGCCCACGTGCAGCAGGATCTCCGCCACGGCGACGCCCATGGCCCTGATCTTCGCCATTAGCTCCGGCGTGAAATGCAATCCGGCCGTGGGCGCGGCCACCGCACCTGGCTCTTGGGCGTAGATGGTTTGATACCTTTCCCGATCCGCCTTCTCATCGGGCCTGTCGATGTACGGCGGCAGCGGCACATGGCCGACCTTCTCCAGAATGGGCACCAGATCCTCCCCGGTGATCTTTCCCCCATCAAGCCTAAAGCCGACCAGGCGTCTCCCCCCGTCCTGGACACCGAGTATCTCGGCTGATAGGCCGCAGTTGAACTCCACGCTCGATCCCACCCGCAGCCTTCGACCCGGTCGAACCAGACAGGACCAGGTGTCGCTCTCAACCCGCCGCAGCAATAGGATCTCGACCTGGCCGCCGGTCCCCGCCTTGCGTCCCAACAGCCGGGCCGGCACCACCTTGGTGTTGTTGACCACCAGCAGGTCGTCAGGCTTCAAGTAATCGGAGATATCGCAAAAAAAACGGTGCTCTATCAGGCCTGTTGGCCGGTGAAGGACCATAAGTCGCGAGGCGTCTCTGGGCTCAACCGGCTGTTGGGCGATGAGCCCTGACGGCAGATCATAATCGAAATCCGACAGCTTCGGTTGTCCTGAAGGCATGAGGGCATTATATCAGATGTATGCCTGTCGTTCAACCGCCTGAAGAAAGGCCGCCGGCTTTCGCCGGCGGCCGTGAGCAATGCGGCCCACTCCCTTCAAAGCCCCAGGAACTGGATGGCCAGCCCGCACAGCAGGATGGCCGTCCCGGCCAAAGCGTGGCTGAACCTCTCCAGCTTCCCCAAGGGAATGCGATCGAGGCCCAACGTTGTCAGCCCGACTATGGCCATCATGGTGGCTATGGTCACCGCCCCGAAGACGCCGGCCACCAAGACCATCCCGGAGGCGCTATGCTTGGCGGCCGGATACATGATCAACGGTATCAGGGGCTCGCAGGGGCCGAATACGAAGATGGTGAAGAGCACCCAGGGCGTTATCGAGGCTTTGTCTTCCCCCTGGTGAACATGGGCGTGTTCCTCCATGTGCCCGTGCTGGTGCTCGTGGACCGCGCCGTCCCCGTGCTGGTGGATATGGCGGTGCGGTTTATTGCGGTAGGCGCGGCGCAGCCCCCAGGCGGCGTAAGCCAAACCGAAAGCTATCAATGCCCAGGCGGCCAGGTTCCCCCGGAATGATTCGATGGCCTCGAGCTTTCCCACCGCCGTCCCCAGGACTACCCCGGCCAGGCCCAGCACCACTGAGCTTCCGATGTGCCCCAGGCCGCAGAGGAAGGTCACCCACAGCGTTTTCCTCATTCTCCAGCCCCTGGCTTTGGCCATGACGGTGAACGGCAGGTAATGGTCCGGTCCCAGCACGGTATGCACCAGTCCCAGGGAGGCGGCAGTGGTGGCCAGCAATGCGATTTCGTTGTTCATTTTGTTATGGTCTCTCAATAAAGTTACTGGGAAAGCGACTGCTGCAGCGTCGCCAGGTTCCTGTCCATGGTCTTAATATAGTGGTCGAGGTCGTCCATGGGGCCGGTGGACACCGGGTCCAGGATGTAGACCCTGGCCCCGGTCTCCCGGGCGATGACCTCGGCCTCCTTGGACGGGTACTGGGGCTCGGCGAACAGGGCTTTTATCTTTTTGCTCCTTACCAGCTCTATGGTCTCGGCCAGCTCCTGGGGACTGGGGGCCGTCCCCGGCTCGCGCTGGATGGTGGCCGCCACCTTCAAACCGAGCTCGCGGGCGAGATAGGGAAAGGCCTCGTGGAAGGTGATGATCTCCCGGCCCTTCAAATCTTTCGTGCCTTCGATCATCCTCAGCCTTAGTGAATCGAGCTTTTTCAGATAGACTTCGGAGTTCTTCAGGTAGGCCGGCTTGTTCTGGGGATCGGCCTCGGCCAGGCCCTTGGCGATGTTGCGAACCTGGCCCATGGCCCCGGATACCGAGACCCAGACATGGGGGTTGGCCTCTCCATTATCGTCTTTCATCAGCTCCAAACCCGCCGAGGCGTCGATGATCTTGAGTCCGGGAAGCTGGGCGGTGATCCTGTCCAGGAAAGACTCCATGCCCCCGCCGTTGACCACGAAGACATCGGCCCCGGCCAGGGTCTTGACCTCCTCGGTGGTCAGCTGGTAGTCGTGCAAACATCCGGTGAACGGCCGGGTTATGTTGACCACCTTCACCCCTGGCACCCCGGCGGCGATGTTGGCCGCGGCCAGATACATGGGGTAGAATGAGGTGGCGATCACCTTCTCCTTTTTGACCTGCCGTCCGCCGCAGCCCATTATCAGAGCCACAGCGGTTATCAGAATTGTAATTTTATCCACAGTATTATTGAATAAGTGTTATGTTCTCTGCGTCCTCTGCGGTTTAATTATCAAAATCCCATGGTCAGCCCGGTAACCGCCTCCCAGCGCGGCCCTCGCTTGTCGAACAGCCGCCCGCCAAGATCCCAGGACCCGAAGCCCAGATCAATGGAGCCGCCCACCAGCCCGCTGTTTCCCAAAACCTCACGGCCGTCGTCTTGAAGCTCGGAATTCAGTTCGGCGCACAGACGCAGCTTTTCAAACAGGGTATACTCGGCCGCCAGCCCGAAACCATAACTACCATGAACCATGGCCTCCCCCGAGCCGTTGTAGCCTAAGTTGAGGTGCAGCCCCAAGCCGGCGATCTCCTTGCTGGCGATGCCGTTTACCGACCATCCGCCTGAGCCGGTCCCGAATCCTGCTGAAAGCGAGAGATCGGGCAGCGACTTATGCTCCCGGAGCAGCGAGGTCTTGAGACCCACCGACAATGGGGTGGTGCCCCAGGAAACGGTGTTGCCCTCGGCATCCTTTGCGGTTTCGTGGCCGAAGTAAACTCCGATGTCCATCCGCGAAGTCAAGCCGTGCTTTAGCTGAAAGCCGGGCGCCTGGCAAAGTCCATCGGGCCGGCACTGGGTATGCTCGTATCCCAACTCTACCTCGAACTTCCCCGGCTCCACCGTGCCGGCGTCGTCGGTGGCCAAAGGCCGGGCGGCCGTCATGGGAAGGGCCTGGAATGCCGTCAGCAGAAGCGCTAGGAGCCATTTTCCGGTCATGTCGATATCCTTTTAAAAAAAATGAACGTGCTACGATTTAGAAAATTGTAGCACGTTCAAGGCTTTTTGTCAAGGCCCCCAAGCCGGCCCTTAGCCGTCCCTTGGTTTTTCCGAACCCTTCCCTGGCTCAGCCAACTCCCCCGGCTGGTAGCAGGACCGGCTCAGCAGGTGCTTGCGCCCTGCCAGCAGAGCCACGAAGGCCGCCACCACCAAGGCTACGTCCAGGGCCGACAGGTCAGGCTTCAGCATCTTGCGGGCGATGACGAAGGCTAAAAGTTCCAGCACCGCACCTAAGCTATGGGTGATCAGCATCCGCACCAGCTCCAGGCCGATGACCAGCAGCAGGGCCCGGTAGATCAGCTCATAGAAGGCATCGGTGGACGACCAGTCGGCCCGGGCCAGGAATATCGCCCCGTGAACGGCCGAGACCAGCACCCCAACCAGCACCGCCAGGGCCAGGATCCGTTCCAGCCATTTCACCACGCCGCGGTAGCCGTTGGATATCTTCTTGTCCATGATCAACCCTTTAATGCAATGCCCGGCAGCTGGTCTTGGTCAGCCGGCACTGGCCCACTCCCTTGAGCGCACCCATCCGGCCCTGCAGAGCCTCCAGCTTGGCGGCCGTGCCCCGGACCACTATGGTCTCCATGCAGTGGTGGTGGTCAAGGTGGACGTGCTGGGAGGCCACGATGTCGGCCCCGGCGTCGTGCTGCAGCTCCAAAAGTTTCTCCACCAGCTTCGGCCGGTGGTGATCGTAGATCAGGACGATGACCCCCATCATGGAGCCGCCGGATTGTGATGCCTGGTCGGTCAGCCGGTCGCGGATTAAATCCCTGATGGCCTCGGAACGGTTATGATAACCCTGGCCGGCGATCAACCGGTCGAATCTATTGACCAGCCCCTCTTCGATGGAGACCCCGAAGCGGACCAGCTTCGATCCTTTTGTTTTTGATGGCACTCTCTGCATGCTTGGCTATCCTTGCTGTCACCCTGAGTTGGGCATCCTGCTACGGCAGTTTGAAGGGTGACGTCTTTTCATGAGCCATTACCTTCGCCTGCCTCAATACCTGCCAAACTCTGAGCATCGCCTCAACCTGTCGGATGTAAGTCTTCTCGGGATGCCGGTCTGTGATAAAACCTACTCGATCAAACCGTAGGCCTTCAGCTCCTCGGCCACCAGCTTCTCGGTTGCTTGTGAGACCGGGGCCAGCGGCAGGCGCATCTCCGGGGAACAGAGGCCCATAAGGCTCAGGGCGTATTTGACCGGCCCCGGGCTGGTCTCGCAGAACAAGGCCTTGACCAGCGGAAACTGTTTGAGGTGGATCCTGCGGGCACCCTCCACATCGCCGTGGAGGAACAGCCTCACCATCTCCGCGGTGTCATGCGGCGCTAGATTGGCCACCACCGAGACCACGCCCCTGGCCCCCACCGCCACCATGGGCAATGTCAGAGAATCGTCGCCGGAGAACACCGTGATCTTATCGCCGCAGAGCTTTATAATCTGCGACACCTGGTCCAGGCTGCCCGAGGCCTCCTTGACGGCCACGATGTTGTCCAACTCCGCCAGCCGGGCCACGGTCTTGGGTTCTAGGGAGACCCCGGTGCGGCCGGGCACATTGTAGAGTATGATTGGCAGCCTGGTGGCCCCGGCCACGGCCTTGAAGTGATGATAGAGCCCCTCCTGGGTCGGTTTGTTATAATAGGGCGTGACCACCAGGCATCCATCCACGCCTAACTTCTCCGCCTCGGCGGTTCGTCGTTTCGTCTCCTCGGTATCATTGCTCCCGGTGTAGGCGAACACTAGAGCCTTGCCCCGGCATTTGGCCACGGCCGCCTTCATTATATATGCCCACTCCTCTGGCCTGACGGTCGGGTTCTCGCCAGTAGTGGCACAGGGGACGATGCCGTCGGCGCCGCCCGAAAGCTGATGCTCCAGGAGTTTTTCCAATGATTTCTCGTCGAGCTTTCTGTCCTTGAAAGGCGTCACCAAGGCGGTGAAGCAACCCTGCCAGTTGGTTTTGATCATGGCTGTTATTTAGATAATTGCTTTAACGCTTCGGTTCAGCGGCGGGCCGCGCAGCGAGCCGACCGCTGCAACCGATTGTTAGATTTCATGCTAAGCACCTTCCCGCCGTAGCTCAGCTAGCCTCTCCCGAAGCCACTGCTCTGCGCCCGGCCCGAGATCTCTGCCCGGAACAGGCTTCGAATCGCCTTCGATAACGGCAAGGCATTGCTTGCGCAGCATCTCCAGTTCGGGATCGGCGATGGGCCGTCCCAAGAAGAGGTCAAACTCATCATGATTGCCAGCGGTGTCGAGATCCAATGCATTGGCAAATGCAGCAGCAACTTGCTCCCGCGTCAAATGCACGGGAGCATGGCGGCGGCACACGAAAAGGAACAAGAGAACCAACGTTCCCAGGAAAACTATGACAAGTAACGGCAGCCACATGACATCTAACGCCAGCATTTACCGGCTGCCGAGCCAGCAAGACTTGCCCCACTTACAAGTACCTTTGCTGGCGTACCATCTCTAAAAATTCGGGCGTTAGGCAGACCGGTGCAATGCTTTGTTAGCGGACGACCCATCACAACTCGCCAAAATACAAACTCTCCATTCTATTGATTAGCCTGTTTTGTGGCATGAATCAAGTTTAATACTGCTGGCACATATTTTCTATTATCACGGACAGGAACGACAAAACCTTCTGGTACGCCAACACTACCCCAACCCGTGTAAAAAAGGTGGCGCGCACCATTGACGATGACCATCTCGGCTCCAGTCAATAGCCCATATTCTTCGTATGGTGAGCTTGGCCGCCAGCATACATCCCGAAGCGCCCTATAATCAACTTCCCATGAGATAGCATCTTTCGATGTTGCCAACCAAAAGCCTAGAGCCGGGTTGAAAGTCGAAGGAATTTGCCCAATCTCATCCTCTGTGTCCGAAGTAAACAACATCTCCCAGCGTTTTAACACAGGATTCCAGCTAACAGAAGGCTGCTGACCCCCAGCGTTGTTGGCGTTACGCAGACTTGGAATAGGATTATTGGCGCTTGGTTTCCAGTGGATACCATCGGAGGATGTTGCGTGCGAAATACCAAAAGCGAGAATCTTACCGTCTGCATCATTGGCAAAACTGGAGAACCAGAGATGATAGATACCATTGATGAGTTGCACCTCCGGATCGGCTATAATTCCATCGGCCAGAGCTTCCACATCTGGCAGCGCTTCAGCGATACGTAAGACAAGCCCTGCCTGATTATAGGGCGATTCACTGGCAGGAAGTCGTCTGAATGTGCGGCCATCAGCAGAAATGGCCAGACCAATTTGGTAATTCGGAAATCCCATTGGATGTTGACCGCTCGCGCCAGAATAGTATAGTTTATACCGTCTATCTTTAGGAGCCGCTGAGTCGTACACTACACTCGGCGATTCCGTAGACGCGGCATCCCAAGCAGAAGGATTGTCTGGCAGGGTAAGCGCAGGCTTAAGGTCAATGCTCCAGCTAGAACCGCCATCGGTGGCTTGGGCGTGACGGATAACCATTTGATTGTCGTTTGACGTGTATGTACTCGCTTGTCCAGTTTAATACCAAAGATGCCACACGCCCGTTTCCATATCATAGACCACATCCGGGTCCGCTACCGCAATATCGAGTAAATCATCCACGCGAGCCCCAGCGGTGATAATAGGGGCAGGGTCGCGGTTCCAAGCATCTGCTGGAATATCAGGCGCAATAGGTAATGTAGAACCACTTGTGCAAGCAAAGAGTCCTAACGCCAGAAAAATAAAAAAAAACAACAAGAATTGCCAGCACTCGTCCACGTACGCCTAAAAACTCTGAAACTGAACACATAATCATTATTAACATCCCTATCTTTACACTAACTATCGTTTGCAACAGCTAGCCAATGATCTGCGATTTACCTGCAACGCAAAGCGCAGCTAAGAGGTGTCAGATTCAAGCGCGTGTTGGGCGGCTTTTGGCGTTCATAAGAGACGTCTATACAGCAACAGCAAACCGATGGCGAAAACAATTGTTGATGCAGTGACAATGATACTGCCTTCTAATCCGAATGTGCCCCCTGTACAAAAAGTCGGCCCATTCAGCTTCAATAATTGCCAATTCACTCGATATGGATTTTGACCGCTGACAGACAAGCCCAAAAGCGGGCCCAGCGCAAAGTTCCATGAGAAGTGAATTGCGATGGGAAGCCACAAATTCCCGCTCACCGCGTAGGCAATTCCAAAAAGAACACCTGCTCCAAAAACATTAAAAGCAGCCAACCACGAATTTTTTATTGCTCCTGCATGAAAACCAGCAAAAAGCAGGGATGTGATAACTACGGCTGCTATAACCCCGAAATGCTTTTGAATTGTTTGGAAGATATAGCTCCGTAACAATACTTCTTGCGTAATTACGTTTATTAACACAGCGACAGCTGCCAGCGCTAATAGCGACGGCGAAACAATAGATTGCTGCAACGAGGTCCACCCACCAAGCCAGAGGATAGCCAGAGATGCAATCAGCCATAAGAAACCGATTGCCGTTCCCAGGACGACATCGCGTACAATATGGGTAGTATCAAAACCGAGGCTGTGAAATGGCCTCTTATCGACAAACAATGTGAATAAACATGCGGCCAATACAATGGTAATCACAGCCGCAAATTCCAAGTAAAGCCGAGCTGCAAGCGGATTAGCCTGTTCAAGCTGCTTCAATTTAGATTGAAAAGGAACAATGAACAACGCAAGTAAAATAGCCCAGCTAGTTATGAAAGCAAATGACTTCCAAATGACCGTCCATAGGGGTTGCAATAACTTCATACTGTTTTCTACTGAACGTTTGAGAAGGCTACGTAACTTAGGTTTACGAGAGTTTCTGCCTTAGCATCGCCTGCGCTGCGTTCTTGAAAAATGGTGTTAGGTGCAAGCTCGTATCGTACGGCTATTCACCATAATAGACTTGTTCTTGCTTTCCGATTTGAATTAATCGCACACCCATTAAAGGAAACCACAATAAATACAGTGCCCCAGCGATAGCCAGAAGTATGACTCCCACCGTCGGTATCAATAACAAGAAAAAGAAATGAGCAAAATCCAGACCATGGGTGATGATCCCAACATAGGCGGTGAGTTTGCCGAATACGTTTCCAGGAAGCATCAGGATTGAGAAAACAAGCACCCCGAATTGAATGAATATCCCCCCCAAAATAGCTCCGGTCCCATGCCACATATCTGAGGCGAGAATAGCTTCTCCGGCGGCTATGAAATGAGTTCGTTGGTTTTCGCTTGTCGACATTGCGTATTTGTCGCTCAGATTCACCATCGAGAACACAGAGGGGGTTGCCAGGAACAATGTGACCCCAACAAATACGGAGATCAGAACAACAATGGCCCAGGGATTCTTTTTACCGTTTAGCGCAAGAAAAATATCAAGGAAGATCAGGTAATACAGGGGAATGAAAACGACCGTCAACAAATCCATACGCAATAAACCGAGAGCACGATTTGTTTGAAGCATGGAGAAAACCTCAGAAGCAGTGATTGGCGGACCCCCAAAAACCGAGAGGATTACGACAGTGATCAAAGAATAAGCTATGAACATAAACGAAGCGACTCCGCCCGCTTTGTAGAGTGAGCGGAACGCAGAATTATTTGTATCAAGCAACATCGCATTCATGATTCAACTTCGTTCTGTATTCATCTTTGAAGTTATCTATTATAGAAGCTGAACTAGAGCATAACCGGCGCGTGAACACACGCGTTCGGTTAATGTTTTATTAGGCAACTTTGTCATGTCCCTCTGTTGACCGACGACGGTTCCGGATGAACATTACAACCGATCCAACTGCACTAACTAAGATAGCCGGCGGGCATATCAGAACCGCGAGAAGAAAGGCCACGACGCCGAGGCCTTGTAGCAAACTCTGGAGCGCACCCGTACTTTCTGCCTTGCCGGCAACAGCCTCGAAAACGTTGTGCAGAATGCCGAAGATCACGAGTCCGAGTAACGACGTGTACAGCAAGAGCCTAAACTGTTTTACGGTGCGCCAGGGGTGGACGAAGGCGAGGACAAAGGCTATAGCCGCGCCATAGGCCAAAATGATTCCGGGCGGATTGTCGCTGATACCTACAACGGTAGCGATAAACGCCAAAAAGCCACAGATCACCAAAAGGATAAGCGTCTTGATTCTGTTACGTGGTGTCGAAAGTGCATCAATCATGATAGTCTCCCTAAAGACAGTGAATATCGTTTACGGCTGCCGAACGGCTTGCGCTTCACCTGCGCCGTGCAGCGCAGCGGAGCGGCGTCAGGTGCAAGCGCTTGTTAGGCCACGATGTTTTCATTGAGAAGCGACATTTGTAAGAAATCTTCATCTTGGATTTGAGCGACTGGCACTTCTTGGAAATTAATTTCATCTTTTGTAAATGTAACCTGCGTTATTACAAAAGACCTGTAATGCCCACTATATCGAAAGCCACCGCCACGTTTCTTTTTTTCGAGCATCTCTTTCACTGGTTGGGTAATCACATCTCTTTTAGCGCACTCTTCTCCAATTTTCGGCAATGTTCTGACGGATTTAGCCCCAACATAGCAGGCTCTCATTATGGATCCCAATAAAAGATCAGCAATTTGGAGAAAATTCGCATGCATATAATCTTCGGTATCAGGCTGATGCTTCTTGTGATCAGATGGTAAGTGGGTAATAAGGGCATCTGGAGAAAGGGCGACATACTCCCGTAAAGGACTTTTCCCATAAAAACCGTCATAGGTCAATCGCCAAACAATTCTGTCTTCATCCAACCGCCTGTGAGCAGAGTCACCATCGGAAATTATCCTGAGCACTTCAACAGGATTAGAAGCGTCATAGAGATAATGACATGCGCCCTTAAGCAATATTCGCAGAAGTGTCTCATCGTGCCTGAGTTTTTGCTCTTTGCGCGAATCACCGCCATATATATTCCAATCGGCGCCTTTTGTATAAATAATTGTAGCAACTTTGCAATTTAGTGGACGGGGAAATATCTGAGGAGATTTACTGCGCAGGGCGTCCACAGCAAGAGTGATGGCTTTATGGTATGCGTAATCATATTTCTTCCAAGTTCGACCGCTGATTTCAGTAAAATGTAGTTTCCCATCGCAAGCATATTCTTGGCGACAATGGATCAGTTCGGTTAAGAACATTTTCTGAGGGAGGTATTCTTCTTGGGCAATCCCAAGTAGTGGTGTCTCACTTCTAACTGATAATTTGACAGGCACGAAAAAGAGAACATGCCCCTTGAAATTTCGACCAGGCACATCTTTGGTCTCATCGTGATAAATGACAACATGGTGAAGCGAAGTGTTACTCATCTGTCATCTTCGAAGCGTGGCCTAACAGTTATTATTAACTATATTCTACATAATATTGAATATAATCTAATTATCTAAACTCGCTATAACTATCCTCATTCTACCTTCACCCCAACCCATTGCCCGATAAAGCCTTCCTACCACTCCACCCACCATCTGCCCTTCCTGTTGACCATCTGGAGTCCGTAGGGATGCGCCCAGCCCTTGACCAGGGCCTGGCCCCTATCGCCGGTTATTTCCATAATCACTATAACGGTGTCCGGCAGGGGCGGCAGGCGGTCCAGCTCGGCCTTTATGGCCTCGGCAGTAAATTTATGCCTGTCCTCGGGCACGGCCAGCTTTCGCAGGGCCTCGATGTCGTTCCTCTCTATGGCCCTCCAGGCGGCCTCGCCCACCTGCCGGGGATCCCTGGCGTCCATCCGGGAGCAGCCGGGAGACGCCATCATGTGGGCCAAGAGGATCGACAGAAAAAGGCGGAGTTTCATTTATTTGATAGCCTCCTGTCCGGTTTTCCCAGCTTGGATCAAGTGTGCCTGCTGCCCAGATGCTCCGAGATCCACATCTTTATGATGAACTGGCGGGTAATGCCCAGCCGGCTGGCTTCCTTGTCGAGCGAATGGATCATCCATTTCGGAAAATCCACGTTCACCCTCTTCAGGTTCTCGTTGGTCCGCCTGGCGCGCGAGAGGTCCAGGTGCTTGGAGACATCGCCGCCGGCATCGAACCGTCTGTCCAGTTCTTTAGCTTTCAATAGTAAAACTCACCTCTTGGGCACATAGTACCTGGTCCCGGGATGCGGTTCGCAGATCTGCTTCACCAGGTCCTCGAAGTCGATCTATTGGTTGGCGAAGCCCAGGCTTTTGACATTGATCGACATCAGCAGTGGCTCTATTCAACTGCCTATTGTCTGAAGAGTGAAAGGGACTTTGCTGAGTAAAAGTTCCCGCAGGTCTACTTTTTTACTGGCATTGTCGATATCAATACCCACCAGATTCCCCTCCCCATCGTAGTCCAGAACAACCCCCTCGGATATCTCTCGGCTGTCGACACTGGCATTGCCCGAAAGATCGATGTAAAGGGAATCCGTATCCGGAAAATACTTCAGCTTCATAGCTTGAAACTCCTGTCCGGGAATGCGTTGTGAATCGTGATTTTATCTTCCAGGGTGACCACTCTAAGTATCCTGCTTTCCATTTCCTCAACCATTCCCCAGAAGCGATATCTGTTCTTATCCTGTGATTCGATTCTAAGCGGTGATTCAACTATTCGAATGCACCATTCCTTTTTGATATATGGACGCTTCTTGAGAACAACGCTCTCAAAATATTCCGTGAATTTATATTTTCCCATGTCAGTACAGCGTTCACCTCTTGGGCACATAATACCTGGTCCCGGGATGCGGTTCGCAGATCTGCTTCACCAGGTCCTCGAAGTCTTCTTCGTTGTTGACGAAATCCAGATCGCCCACATTGACCACCAGAAGCGGCGTCTCGGTATAGTGGAAGAAGAAGTGGTTGTAGGCCTCGGACAGCTCGGCCAGATATTCCTTGGAGAGGTTGTGCTCGAAGGGTCGGCCCCGTTTCCTCACCCGGCGCATCAGCTGATCCACCCCGGCCTGGAGATAGACCACCAGGTCGGGCCTCAGGATGCTGCGTTCCAAAAGGCCCCAGAGATGCTCGTAGAGCTTAATCTCGTTGTCGTCCAGGTTGAGGTAGGCGAAGATCTTGTCCTTGGCGAACAGATAGTCGGACACCAGGCCCTGGCCGAAAAGCTCCTGCTGGGAAAGCTGCTGCTGCTGGCGGAAGCGGGAGAGCAGGAAGAATATCTGGGTCTGGAAGGCGTAGGATCGGCGGTCGGCGTAGAAGTGGGAAAGGAAGGGATTGGCCTCCACCTCCTCCAGCACCGGCTTGGCCCGGAAGCGCTCGGCCAGCATGTTAGCCAGAGAGGTCTTGCCCACCCCGATGACTCCCTCAATGGCCAGGTAATTCGGAATCTGCGGCAATGTCGGCCTCTTCTTTTAAGGCTAATATGATCGGTCAGCTTTATCCCCTCTGGGGAGGGGCCTAGGCAATTCCGCCGTCTTCTCCACCCTCTGCCCCCGACGGTCCAGCCCTGCCAGTATCTGGCTGACGGTTTTTCCCGTTATCGGATCGACCAAATCCGGAACCAATTCCGACAACGGCTCCAGAACAAAAGCCCTCTGATTGATTCTGGGATGGGGTATCTCCAAGTCCGGCTCCCTGAGGACCCGATCTTCGTAGAAAAGGATGTCCAAGTCTATGGTCCTCGGACCCCAGCGCTCCCCCCGCATCCGACCCAACTTCTTCTCGATGCCGCGGAGAAATGCCATCAGCTCCCTTGGTTCCAGGCCGGTCCCCACCTCGGCCGCCATGTTGAGGAACTCCGGCTGGTCGGTCTTGCCCACCGGCTGAGTGCGGTAGATCGAAGAAACCCTGAGCACTTTCGTCCCCGGCATCCCTGCCAACATTTCCACCGCACGCCGCAGAGCGGCCTCCCGATCGCCCAGGTTGGAGCCAAGCCCGATGTAAGCAATGACAGCCATCCTTAAAAGGCCGGCCAGCCTCAGTCTAGCCGGTCTATTTTCAGCCTGGCCTCCTTCAGCATCCTGGCCGACAGCTCGTCGGGATAGCCCTCCTGGTAGCAGATGCGCACGATCCCGGCGTTGATGATCATCTTGGCGCAGAGCACGCAGGGAAAGTGTGTGGTGTAGATGGAGGCCCCGAACATGGGCACCCCGAAGGTGGCCGCCTGGATGATAGCGTTCTGCTCGGCGTGGATGGCCCGGCACAGTTCGTGGCGTTCCCCGGGCGGCACCTTCCTTATCTGGCGGATGCAGCCGATTTCGGCGCAGTGCCTCAGCCCGGCCGGGGCCCCGTTGTATCCGGTAGCCAGCAGCCGCTTGTCCTTGACGATAACCGCCCCCACCTGTCGTCTCAGGCAGGTGGAGCGGCTGGCCACCATCCCGGCGATGTCCATGAAGTATCGGTCCCAGGAAGGCCGGTCCGGCACCCGGCTGACTGGGGAGGCCGTTTTTGGGGCCTTTTGACTTTTGGCCAAAGCCAACCTACTGCTTGTCGGCCAGGGTCTTGTCCGGCTCGAAGCTCAGCTCGGAATCCTTGGCCGAAAGGCACTGGGCCAGGACGCTCATCTGGTGCAGGGCCAGCACCTCCTCCAAGCGCTGCCGGGTGATCAGTCCCATCTCCACCAGGATGTCCCCGATGCGGCCGCCCTTCTCCTTCTGCTGCTTGATGGCGGCGTTCAGATCCTCATGGGAGATGTGGCCCCCGGCCGTCAGGATCTCGCCCAACAGCATCTTGCGCTCGGCCGAGGAAAATCCGGCGATGGATCCGCCCTTGAACTCCACGTATTCGGTGAAGGTGTACTCCGGGCTTTCGATGGTCAGCACCCCGGTCCAGCGCTCCTTGAGCGCCCGGGCCACCACCTCTCCGAACTGAACCTTTCCCAGATTCATGGTTTCTCCCATGGCCTATCCTTTCAGTAGCTGTGGGTATAAAGGAAATTGTTGGCAGAGCTCCTCCACCCGGCGGCGCACCTTAGCGATGGCCTCGGGCTGGTTGAGGTGGGTTAGCACCTCGTCTATCATCCCGGCCACCAGCTTCATCTCGTCCTGCTTCATGCCGCGTGTGGTCAGGGCCGGGGTGCCCACCCGAAAGCCAGAGGTGACGAACGGGCTCTTGGTGTCGAAGGGCACCATGTTCTTGTTGACGGTGATGCCAGCGTCGTGGAGGGCGTTTTCCGCCTCCTTGCCGGTGATGCCTTTGTTGCTGAGGTCTATCAGCATCACATGGTTGTCGGTGCCGCCGGAGACGATCTGGTAGCCCCGCTCCATCAGGGCTGAGGCCAAGGCCCGGGCGTTGTCGATCACCTGCTGGGCATAAACCTTGAACGACGGCTCCAGGGCCTCCTTGAAGGCCACCGCCTTGGCGGCGATGACGTGCATCAGCGGCCCGCCCTGGATCCCGGGCATGACGGTGGAGTCCATGACCTCGGACCAGAGCTTGAGGCGTTCCCCGGACTTGACCTTGACTTTATGGCCCAAGGTGTTCTCCCCGTCCTGGCCGATGAGCACCATGCCACCCCGCGGCCCCCTCAGGGTCTTGTGGGTGGTGGTGGTCACCACGTGGCAGTGGGGGATGGGCGAGGGATGCAGGCCGGCGGCGATCAGACCGGCGGGATGGGCCACGTCGGCGAACAGAAAGGCCCCCACCTCGTCGGCGATCTCCCGAAACTTGGCGAAATCGTAGTGCCGGCTGTAGGCCGAGGCCCCGACGATGATCATCCTGGGCTTGTGCTCCCGGGCCTTGCGGGCCACGTCGTCCATGTCGATGTACCCGGTCTCCCGCTTGACCCCGTAGGAGACTATGCGGTACATCTTGCCGGAGAAGGAAACCGGCGAGCCGTGGGTCAGATGGCCGCCGTGGGCCAGGTCCATGCCCAGCACCGTGTCGCCCGGCTGGCAGTAGGTGAAATAGACCGCCTGGTTGGCGGTGGAGCCGGAATGGGGCTGGACGTTGGCGTACTCGCATTTGAAGAGCTGCTTGGCCCGATCCCGGGCCAGGTTCTCGGCCTGATCCACGAACTCGCAGCCGCCGTAATAGCGCTTGCCCGGATAGCCCTCGGCATACTTGTTGGTCATCACCGAGCCCATGGCCTCCATCACCGCCAGAGAGACGAAGTTCTCCGAGGCGATCAGCTCCAGCCCGAACTCCTGGCGTTTGACCTCGTCCAGTATGGCCTGCATCACCTCGGGGTCGGCTTTCTTCAGATTTTCCATTTACAGCTTATCTCCGTTTATTGATTGCTTTTCCTCTTGATTGTTTTGCCCTTGGGCTGGCGGGCCTTGGGCTTGGCCAGGCTGTCCGGGTCAGAACCTTTGGCTTTTGGCGGAACCTTGCCCAGCAGGGAATCCAGCTTGCCGGCCAAGATGCTCTGGTATCCCTCGGCGTATCCGGTGTGGCACTCGGCTAAAATTCCTTCTTTGGTGATAACCGCCAGGGTGGGCAGCTCCCGCACTTGGAATTTTTTGGCCAGCACTTCGTATTGGTCCATCAGCACCGGCAGGTTTACCACCTGCTCGAACAGGAAATTGCTGACCGTGTCCTGGCTTTCCCCTTTGTTCACTAAGTAGAAGAGGATTCCGTCTTCCCGGTATTTCGAGGCCAGCTCCTGCAGCATCGGCATCTCAGCCTTGCAGGGCTTGCACCAGGAGGCGAAAAAAGAGAGCACCAGGATGTTTCTTTCCTGACGATTCCTCTGGCCCCGAGGCTGGCCGCAGTAGTCTCGCAGGTAGAAATCGCGTCCATCGTGGGTCTTGGCCATGAAGATGGGAGCCGGTTCCCCCACCTTGAGGCCTCCATCCTCTTTGGCCGGACAAAGTCCGGCGCCAAGGATAAGAAGCAGCAGCCGGAGGCAGTTAGTTTTTATCTTCATATTCCTTTATCTTTTCCAGTCTCCTCTGGTGCCGGCCGCCCTCGAACTGGGTCTCCAGCCAGACCTTGACGATCTTGGTCACCAGCTGGGGATCCACGAAATCGGCCGGGACGGCCAGGACGTTAGCGTCGTTGTGCAGGCGCGACAGCCGAGCCATCTCCGGCGACAGGGCCGAGGCCGCCCTCACCCCTTTTACCTTGTTGGCCGCAATCAGCATTCCGTTGCCCGAGCCGCAGATGAGGATGCCCCGGTCCGCCTGGCCCCGAGCCACGGCCTCGGCCACCGAGAAGGCGAAGTCGGGATAGTCGCAGGGCTCCCGACTCTTGGCACCGAAGTCAGAAAACTCGATGTTCTGCGGGGTGAAGGCGCTCTTGATCTGCTCCTTGAGCAGGTAGCCCCGATGGTCGGATCCGATGGCTACTTTCATCTCGTTTTTTTAGGATGGTATTTTCGGAGTTTCAGGATAGTGTTCGGCGTTTTTTAAGTCGAAAGTTCTGGAGCCAATTCACGGTCAGAAGAATTTTTGATAACTCCCGACGGCTTAAACTTTCAACTTTCAACTTCAAACTCTTAACTTTAAACTCCGTCATTTGGCCATCAGGGCCGCCAGGACGATGGAGTAGAACTTGGCGTCGTCGGTGTCGGTGCGCGAGGTCAGAATGACCGGAGCGCTGGTGCCGATGACCATGGCCGCCACCGTGGCCCCGGCCAGCTGGGTGAGGGCTTTGTAGAGGATATTGCCGGCCTGGATGTCGGGGGTGACCAGGATGTCGGCCTGGCCGGCCACCGGCGAGACGATGCCCTTGCCCTTGGCGCACTCCAGGCTAACCGCCCCATCTAAAGACAGCGGCCCGTCCACCAGGCAGCCTTTGATCTGGCCGCGTTCGCACATCTTGGAGAGCTGGGCCGCCTCCAGGCTGCAGGGCCACTTGGCGTTGACCTTCTCGGTGGCCGTCAGCACCGCCACCTTGGGGGTCTCAATGCCCAGCCTCTTGGCCACGGCCACTGCATGGTTGATCATCTCCACCTTCTGGCCAAAATCAGGATAGGGTATCTGGGCGGCGTCGGTGATCACCAGCAGCCGGTCGTGTTTGGGAACCTCGAACACCCCCACGTGGGAGACGGTGGCCCCGGTCATCAGTCCGTTCTCCTTGTCCAGATAGGCCCGGGCGTAGACCGCGGTGTCGATCAGGCCCTTCATCAGGACATCGGCCTCCTGGTTGCGCACCATGGCCACCGCCTTGGCCGCCGCCTTTTTGTAGTCCGGCTCGTCTATCAGGGTGAAGATCTTGGGGTCGATCTTGTACTCCCGGGCCAGATCCTCGGTCTTTTTCTTGTCTCCGATCAGGATGGCTTGGGCCAGTTTTTCGTTGACCGCCCGGGCCAGGGCCTCGATGATGTCCGGGTCCTGGCCGCAGGCCACGGCCACCTTCTTCAGGGGTCCGCCCTTGACCAGTTCCTCCATCTGCTTGAGGGTGGTGATGGCTGCCATAATTTCTCCCAATGTTTGATGTTATATTTTGAATGTTACAAGGTTCCTATAAAACCGGCGGGCAGCTTCGTGATTGTCCATGGCAACTCGCTCAACTGACGAACACCTGGTTCCTCCCAGCCTTCTTGGCCCGATAAAGGGCCCGGTCGGCCCGCTCCACCAAATGTTCCCAGCTCTCGCCGGGCTGCAGCTCGGCCACCCCGAAGCTGATGGTCATGGCGAATGGCCACAGCTTCTCCTGGTGGATCAGCTTCCAAACCGATATCGACTTGCGCAGCCTTTCGGCTATCTCCTGGGCGATCTCGGCCTTGGTCTCGGGCAGCATGATCAAAAATTCTTCGCCGCCGTAACGCGAGGCCCGGTCGTACTCGCGGACACCGGCCTGCAGCAGTTTGGCCACCCCCTTGAGCACTTCGTCGCCCACCGGATGCCCGTGCTGATCGTTGACCATCTTGAAGTAGTCCAGGTCCCCGAAGATGACCGACATCGGGAGCTTGAGCCGATGGGCCCGGTTGGCTTCTATCTCCAGCTCGATCTCTATGGCCCGGCGGTTCAAAAGCCCGGTCAGGGGGTCAGTGGCCGCCAGTTTGGCGATGACCTGGGCTTCCCGTTCGGCATCCTCATAAGCGGTGGCGTCCCGGAAGACCTGCACCGCCCCTATGGTATTGCCCTCGGCATCGAAGACCGGCGAGGTGGCCGCGTCCACCGGGACCCTTTTGCCCGATTTGCTGAGCAGATAGACCCGCTTTTGGATCTCCCGGCCGCTGCCGATGGCCGTCAGCAGGGGACAGAGATGATCGCACAGACGCACTCCCTGGTCGTCGATGTGGCACAGGCCGCCATCGCGCTGGCACTGCCTGCCTATCACCTCATCGGCCGAGTAGCCGGTAATCCTCTCTGCTCCCTTGTTCCAATAGAGGATGCGCCGCTGGTCGTCGACGTAGTTGACCCCGTCGAAGGTGTGGTCCAGGATCGTCTTGAAGCAGTGATCCGGCAGGGGCGGTAGCTTGTGGTTGTGGGCCGCCATCAGCAGCCGACCACCCCCAGGGCGATGGAGTTCAGCTTCTGCTCCTTGGTGTCGGAGCGCGACAGCATCACCACCGGTTTGGCGGCTCCGGCGATCAGCCCGGCCGCCCTGGCCCCGGACATGTAGATCAGGGCCTTGGCGAAGATGTTGCCGGCGGCGATCTCGGGCAGGACGAAGATATCGGCATCGCCGGCCACCGGAGACTTCACCTTTTTGTGTTCGGCCGCCTCCTTCGACACCGCCAGGTCCAACGCCAGCGGCCCGTCCACCAGGCAGCCTTTGATCTGGCCGCGCTCGGCCATCTTGGAGAGCTCGGCGGCGTCCATGGTCTCCGGCATCTCGGGATTGACGACCTCCACCGCGGCCAGCACCGCCACCTTGGGCTTCTCCATCCCCAGTTTGTGGGCCAGCTCCACTGCGTTGTTGATGATGTCGGCTTTGGCGGCCAGGTCCGGCTTGACGCACATACCGCCGTCGGTGGCCAGGAAGATTTTGTGGTAGCCGGAAACCTCCATCACCGCCACGTGGGACAGCAGCCTCCCGGTGCGCAGCCCCACCTCCTTGTCCAGCACGGCCTTGAGGAAGGTGGAGGTGGCCACCAGGCCCTTCATCAGGAAATCGGCTTTGCCCCGGCTCACCGCCCGAACCGCGGCTTTCGAGGCCTCGGCCATGTCGGCGATGTCGGTAACCTCCCAGCCACCCAGGTCGACCTTGGCCTTGACCGCCGCTTCCTCGATGGCCTTTTTGTCGCCGAAGAGCACCGGGGTGGCGATTTTTTCTTGGCGGGCGATGGCCAGCGCCTCCAGCACCACCTCGTCCTGGGCCACGGCCACCGCCACCCGCTTGGGGCCTTTGGCCTTGGCCTCGGCCATTAGGTCGGAGAAAGACTTAATCACTTTGGCTCCTAACTATTACTTTTGTCATTCCCGCGAAAGCGGGAATCCAGTGGTTATCTCAGGTGATTATACAAGTCTTCCCATTTTTGGATTTGTTCCCTCTATCAACTCTATCTTCCAAGAACGATTCCACTAATCCCTCCTTGTGCTCCTTGACCCTGAGTATCAGGTCGTTCGTTACCCCAACGTACAGTGTTCCGTTCTTCCTGCTAGCCAGTATATAGACATAGTATTGTTTCATTCTTTGGATTCCCGCCTTCGCGGGAATGACCGGAGCGGACTGTGCGATGAAAGGTGCTTACGCGTACTCCCTGGCCTGCTCCTCGCCCTTTAACACCCGGAACCCGGCCTCGGCCAGGGCGGTCATCTCGTCCTCGCCGGGATAGACCTTGACCGGCGCGATCCACGACACCCGCTCCGTGATCCACTCCACGAACTGCTTGAAGTAGGCAAAGGACCCGGTGAGCACGATGGCGTCCACCCTGCCCTTGACCACCGTGGCCATCTCGCCGATGGTCTTGGACACCTGGTAGGCCATGGCCTCAACTATCAGCCGGAACTTTTCGTCGCCCTCGCCGACCTTTTTCTCCATCTCCCGGCCATCGTTGGTGCCCAGATGGGAGACGCAGCCGCCCTTTCCGGCCAGCATCTTCATGATCTCCTCCTGGGTGTACTTGCCCGAGAAGCATAGTTTGACTAAGTCGCCGGTGGGCAGTCCCCCGGCCCGCTCCGGAGCGAACGGCCCGTCGCCGTTTAAAGCGTTGTTGACGTCGCTCACCCGGCCCTGATGGTGGATGCCCACCGAAATGCCGCCGCCCAGGTGGACCATGATCAGGTTGAGTTGTTCGTAGGGTCGGCCGAGATCGTTGGCCGCCCGCCGGGCCACCGCCTTCTGGTTGAGGGCGTGGAGGATGCTGCGGCGCGAAATCTCCGGCAGGCCGGAGTAGCGAGCCAAAGGATTCATCTCGTCCACCACCACCGGGTCCACGATGTAGGCCTTGCAGCCGGCGTCCCGGGCCACATCGTCGGCGATGAGACAGCCTAAGTTGGAGGCGTGCTCTCCATACCTGGCTTCCAACACCGTCTGTTTCATCTCCTCGTTGACCAGATAGGTGCCCGAGGGTATGGGTTTGAACAGCCCGCCCCGGCCGATGACCGCGTTCAGGGAATTCACATGGATGCCGGCCTTCTCCAGGGCCTCCTCGATCACCCTCTTGCGGAAATCGTACTGGTCGGTGATCTTCTTGAATGGCGCCAGCTCCTCGGCCGAATGCCGCAGGGTCTTGGAGAGGATGGGCCGGCCATCCTCATAGACCGCGATCTTGGTGGAGGTGGAGCCGGGGTTGATGGCTAGAATGCGTTGGGACACTTTTTCCTTCCTACCTATTTTATTATTTTAATAGTTTTTTCGTTAACATAATTATAAAATCTTGACTCTTTTGGATCATAACTTACTTTATTACCAAAATGCCATTTATGACCTCGCTCTACTATTACAGTATCGTACTTATTAAAAAATATTTTATCTATCCTGTGTTTATTCATTAGATTTAATATTATCTTTAGGCTGTCATATTCCTGTTTAAAGTAATTATAATCTCTACGATAACATATAAAACCCTTACGATAATTAATATCACCGCATTTATAAACTAATCTAATGTAATAATGGGGATATAGCTCTAACCGATAGGACAAATGCTCGATAATGCATTCTTTATTAATTTTTTCTAATACATTTAATCTCAAATCGATGATATCTGATCTAAGAGAATCTAAGAAATTGTAACGACGCATGGATAAACCAAATATCTCTTCTATATTTTTTTATAGAATTGGGCACTGATGTTTAACTTCTGACCTTCTATTTCTATGTTACCGGAAAATCGAACATATCTTGTAAGCACATTTTCATGCCGGCATATTTCGTGATGAGCGATAGATGGATCGAATTCTATAGAATCTTTCATCAATGAGAATATATCCTTTAAAAATGATGGTAGATTTTTATTTTCCAGACATTTTCCATTAATAATTTGCTTTCTAGGTAAATATGTTTCTCTCCATTTTACTGTTATGGGCAAAAAATCAAAATATTTTACCGTAAATAATGTGTCTTTCCCAAGATCATAAACATACTTTATACCTTGGTTTGTTGTAATGGCAAATTTATTAAAGTCGTTAGAATATCCTGTTGAATCCATCAACAAGTAGAATAAAGAAACAGGATTATATAACTCATCACCTTGTATTTCGCTTATATTAAAAATATCGCGTATTGAATACTTTTTTTCTTTTTTCCATCAATATAAACAACAATTGCTTCATCATCGACTGTATCACGATAATAATCTGGTCCGCATATCAATACCCTGCCACAATCTGAAACAAATATTTCTTGAGGAACATAATCCTCAATTATTATTCGATACATTTCACGACATTTATTCTCTTCAACCAAATAAATAGCGATTATATTATGATCATGAAATATCGCTTCATATTTTTTATTAGAAGATAAAAATAAAGGATATTGATAAGGCATTCGTATACCCGGTGCCCGTAAATATAAAGCTGTTAATATAATTGCCAACAAAAGTGTTTTAATTACAATAATTATTTTCATTTTTCTTCTTGATTATTTAATCCTATTCTGCCACCATTCAGCTCATCCACCACCCTCTCCAGCTCCTCAGTCACCGAATTACTAAAACCTGCCGCCCGATAGGTCTTAACCAGTTCCTGATAGTACCATATCTGTCCCTCCCGGCCGGCATTGAACCGCTCCCAGAGCTTCTCTCCTACTTTCTTATAGTCGGCCAGGATGGCCTGGGCATTGTCCAGCTTGTCGGCGGCGGAGATGAGCATTACTTTCGGACCCTCCTGGGAAAGCCTCCGAAGATGAGCCTCTTTCCTTACCTTCCATTCCGGCTTCTTTCCGCCCCGATAATCTTGGGGAGTATCGCTCAAGGCCGTCACCATGTCGGCCACGCTTTTTCCGAATCTGGACTCCAGCCATTCATAGGTCACCGAATCCGGATGATCCTCCAGCGTATCGTGCAGCAGGGCAGCGCAGGCCTGTTCCTCGTCGCCGCCGGCATAGAGCACCATAGCGCAGACCGATAGCAGATGGGCCAGATATGGAATTTGAGTGCCTTTACGGGGGTGGTTGGCATCCAGTTCGAAGACCAACAAAAAGGCATCGCGCAAACGTGAAGTCAAGACCATAATTTTTTGACGACAGCTTCAACCTTAATCAATCTTTTTATCTAACAATGAATCTCCTGGTAACAAACAACAAGATATCTAAAGGCAGATGAATTATAAAAACTACGGTTTCCATGCTTTTCCCAAAGGTAACCTCGAAGCAACCTCAGAGGAAAAGTTTATTTAAAACATCCACGGAACCATTCGCCATGATCTTTTGGCATATGATTCCCATTCGGACCCGAATTCCTGCCGCATCATAGCCTCCTCGGCCCGAATCCTATACAGCAGCAAGGCCGCCATGGCTCCGACCAAGGCAAGTGCCAGCCATGAGCGGAAAGCCAGGGAGAAGCCTGCGAAGAAGAGCAGGATGCCGGCGTAGCGCGGGTGGCGGAGGATATTGTATGGGCCGCTAGTCACCAATCGGTGGCCCTCCTGGAGCGTCAACTTGACGCTGAACTGCCTGCCCAGGGCTGCCTCGGCCCATTGCATCAGGAGCATGCCGAGGGCGAATAACGCCAGTCCGATGAATCTTAAGCAATCCGGCGCGGCCATACTGGCCAGGCTGCTCCGGTCGGTATAGGGCCCGGCCAGTACTATCGCCAGGCTTATTATTTGAATGAGAATCAGATCAAGATTTCCCCGCTTAGCGTCCGGCCGGCCCGGCCCGCCCTCGCCCGAGCCCGGCCTGCCTAGGATGACTGCCAGCTGGAGCAGCACAGCCAGAATGACATAGGCCAATCGCGCCGGATGCCTAAAGAACTGTGAAAGATCGCGGAATCCCCAGGCTGCCAGCGGCAGTCCGACAAAGATCGCCAGGCCCATCAGTAGTTTGGCTAGACTGCGCAGCATCGCCGCTGGGCGCTCAGTACTCCCTGGCTTTTTCCTGGCCCAAAAGCACCCTCAGGGCCCCGGCCGCCAGGGCCGGCATCTCGTCCTCGCCGGGATAGACCAGAAATTTTTTGGAGATGAATTCTGTCCGCTCCCTGATCCAATCGGTCAACATCCTATTGTAGGCCACCCCGCCGGTGACCACGATGGCGTCCACCCTGCCCCTAAGCACCGTGGCGCAGGCCCCGATCTCCTTGGCGATCTGGTAGCACATGGCCTCCAGCACCTCGGCCGCCTGGCGGTCGCCGTTTTTGGCCCGCTCCACCGCCTCGCCGGCCTTGTTGGTGTCCAAATAGGCTGCCAGTCCGCCGTTCCGGGTCAGCTTTTTGACGATATCCTCTTTGGTGTATTTTCCCGAGAAACACATCTTCACCAAATCGGCGCAGGGCACGTGCCCGGCCCGCTCCGGGGAGAAAGGCCCGTGTTCGTTGGCGTTGTTGACGTCCACGAATTTCCCTTTGTCCACCGGAGAGATGGAGATGCCCCCGCCCAAATGGGCCACGATCAGGTTGACCTGGTCCAGCCTCTTACCCAGCTCCTGGCAGGCCTGGAGGGCGGCCATTCTCATGTTGAGGGCATGGAGTAGTGATTTTCGCTCGATGCCAGCCAGGCCCGAGATGCGGGCCAGGGGGGTGAATTCGTCCACCGAGACCGCGTCCACGATGAAGGCCGGACAGCCGGCGGCCCCGGCGATATCTTTGGCGATGAAGGCGCCCACATTGGAGATGTGCTCGCCCCGCTTGGCCTCCCGCAGGTCCTGGAGCATGGCTTCGTTTATTCGATAGGTGCCCGAGCTGATGGGTTTGAGGAGTCCGCCCCGGTCCACCACCGCCCCCAGGGATTTGATGTCCACCTTGTGGCGGGCCAGGAAATCCATGACCACCTGCTGGCGCATGGGATGCTGGTCCACGATCCGCGGGTACTTCTCCAGCTCGGCCCTCTCGTGCTCGATGGATTCCTGGCACAGCGGCTTCCCCCCCCTGAAGACGGCCACCTTGGTGGAGGTGGAGCCGGGGTTGAGCACCAGCACCAGATGTTCGGCATTGCTTGTGCTCCGGGCGGGTTCGAGGAGCCGAGGAACTGTCGTCTTTTTCACGGCGGCGGGCTTGGGGGCCGCCGGCCTCTTTGGGGCGACTTTTCTGGAGGCCTGGGGGGTGGTCATCGCCGTGGGCTTGGCCGCGATCCTCTTACGGCCCGTTGCCCTGGCGGCCTTTTTTCCCAACACCCCGGCGGCCTTTGCTTTGGCTCTTTTAGTCGCCTTGGCCTTGACGGTTTTCTTCGTCTTTTTGATTTCTGATTTCTGGCTTCCGACCTTTCTCATCGCCGTCCTCCTACTTCAGCGCCTCGCTTCCGTGCAGCCCCTGCATCTCCTCGTCCTCCAGGGCCCGCGCTTTGTTGTCCTCGTCCTGCTCCACCGCCTTGGCCAGCGCCTGCTCGGCCCCGGAGACATCGCCCGAAGACAGCTTGACCTTGGCCAGCTCGTACCAGATGTCTCCGTCCTCCTGATCGATCCCCAGGGCCTGGCTCAAGGTGTCGGCGGCCCCGGCCAGGTCGCCCATCAGACGCTGGGTGACCCCCTTGCTGAACCAGGCGTCTACATTATTGGGATTGATGGCGATCAAACGGTCGAAGCACAGCAGGGCCTCCTGGTGCCGCCCCAGGTCCCTCAGGGCCAGCCCTTTGTTGTACCAGGCCTCGACGCAGTTGGGATCCAGACCGATGGCCTTGTCCAAGGCCTCCAGGGCTTCGTCGTCTCGGTCCAGCACCTGAAGCACGATGCCCTTGTTGCACCAGGCCCGGGCAAAATCTGGCTTTAAGGCGATGGCCTGCTCGTAGGACCTGAGGGCTTCCTCGAAGTCCTCCAGCCGCGACTGAACCCGGCCCTTGGAGCACCAGGCCTCCGGATTGTTTGGCTCGATCTCCAGGGCCCGGATGTAGGAATTGAGGGCCTGATCCAGATGGCCGTGTTTCTCTAGGGCAGCCGCTTCTTTTAAAAAATCTTCGGACATACTATGCTGCTCGTTTATAGTACTATATTTTACCAAATGTCATCCCGAGTAACGCTCCCCCCGCTGATCGAAGGATTTTTATCGATCGGCAAGATGCCGGCCCCGGCATGACGTCCAAGCGGCCAGCCGCTATTCCCACTCGATGGTGGCCGGCGGCTTGGTGGAAACGTCGTAGACTACCCGATTGACGCCCTGAACCTCGTTGACGATGCGGCTGGAGACCCTGGCCAGCAGCTCTTCGGGCAGCCGGGTCCAGGCGGCGGTCATGAAGTCGGTGGTGCTCACCGCCCTCAGGGCGATGACGTTCTGATAGGTGCGCTGGTCGCCCATCACCCCCACCGTCTTCACCGGCAGCAGCACGGCGAAGGCCTGTGAGGTGCGCTCGTACCAGCCGGCGTTGCGAATCTCCTCGATGAAAATGCGGTCGGCCGAGCGCAGCAACTTGCAGCGCTCCGGGTTGACCTCGCCTATGATGCGCACCGCCAGGCCCGGGCCGGGGAAGGGATGCCGCATCACCATCTCCCAGGGCAGGCCCAGCTTCAGCCCCAGCTGGCGCACTTCGTCCTTGAACAGCTCCCGCAGGGGCTCAACCAGCCTCAGGCGCCGCATATTCTGGGGCAGGCCGCCGACATTGTGATGGCTCTTGATGGTGGCAGAAGGTCCCTTGAACGAGGTGGATTCGATGACGTCCGGATAGATGGTGCCCTGGGCCAGAAAGTCAACCCGGCCAAGCTTTCGGGCGGCCCGGGCGAAGGCCTCGATGAACTCCCGGCCGATGATCTTTCTCTTCTTCTCCGGGTCGGCTACCCCCCTGAGCTTGCGGTAGAACTGGTCGGCCGCGTCCACCGATATCAGGGGAATCTTGAACTGGCGCTGGAAGACCTTGCGCACCTCGTCGGCCTCGTGCATCCGCAGCAAGCCGTTGTCCACGAAGATACAGGTCAGCTGCCGGCCCACCGCCCGGTGCAGCAGCATGGCCGCCACCGACGAATCCACTCCGCCCGACAGGCCCAGCACCACCCGTTTGTTGCCGACCAGGGATCGGATCTCGGCCTCCTTCTGTTGGATGATGGACTCCATGGTCCACTGGGGCCGGGCGCCGCAGATGGAGACCACGAAGTTGCGCAGTATCTGCTCACCCCGCTCGGTGTGGGCTACCTCGGGATGAAACTGCAGTCCGTAAAGCCGACGGGCGTCGTCGGCCATGGCCGCCGATCGGCAGTTGTCGGTGACGGCCACTGTCCGGAACTGCTCGGGCAGTCGCTCCACGCAGTCTCCGTGGCTCATCCACACCTGGGTCTCCCGGGGGACTCCGGCCAACAGGAGCGACTGTGAGGTCAACTCTAGAAAGGCTTTGCCGTATTCCCTTTTGGGACTGCGCTTGACCTTGCCGCCCAGCAGGCGGGCCATTAGCTGCATGCCGTAGCAGATGCCCAACACCGGCACCCCGGCCAGGAACAGGGCCCGGTCCACCGAGGGCGCCCCCTTGTCGTAGACGCTGGCCGGTCCGCCGGATAGGATGATCCCCTTGGGCCGGGCCTCCAGGATCTTGCCCAGCGGCTCCTGGCAGGAGTGAATGCGGCAGTAGACCTTCTGCTCCCGGATCTTCCGGGCGATGATCTGGGTGTACTGGGAACCGAAGTCGACGATGATGATGGTGTCCCAGTTCCTGCCTTCTACCCCTGGTTCCAAAGGACGGCCGTTCTCGGATCTGCCTAAAGACGGCGTCTGTCGTCCGACATATCCGTTGTAATTCTGGTCGTTCATTCGCTCGTATCTCTTTTCCAAATTTTATTTAGGAACGCGGCGCTTTTTCGGCATTATTGGTTAGATCTCGCCACGTTTCATTTCCTGCTCCTTTATCTTCTTCAGAAGCGGCCTCAGTATCTCTTGAGCCCTCTGGGACAGCTGGGGCTCTTTGTCTCTGGCCGCCGTCATCAACAGGTTGGCGGCCCTTTTGGTGCCGATGGCGCCGGCCGCCTCGATGATGGCCATTTTGATCTCCGGGGTCTCGCCTCTGCCCAAGATATCCTTTTTGCCGTATAGTTCCGCCAAGGCATCGGTGCCGGCGTCGCTGGCGCTTTTGGTCAATAGCTCGATGGCGGTTTTTTTGACAGCTTCCTCTTTCTCCAACAGCCCCCGGATCAACAGATCCTCGACCTGAGCGGCCGCAATGCGGTGCACGGCGCGCAGCACCTCTATCTTTACCCTGGGATCCTTGTCCTCATAGGTCTTCCTCAACTGCTCCAGGCAGGCGTCGGTTCCGATCTGCCCCAGCACCAGGGCCAGGTTTCTCTTGACAAACCAGCGATCCTCCAGGGATAGAATCTTGACGGCCTCGCTCTCGGCGTCCCCCCCTATCTTGGAGAGCACGTACATGGCCTTCATCCGGAAATCTTTATCCTCGCTGTCCCGCAGAGTATCCATCAGCCAATGGATGGCGGGGTGGCCGATGCCGACCATGATCTCGGCAATGCGCTCGAAGAGGGTGCGGTGGATGAATCCTTTGATCAGCGCCTTTATGGAGTTTTCGTCGGCCATCTCCCCCAAAACCTTGAGCATGGTCTCGGCCACCGGCTTGTCTATTAGGTAGGGGAAGACCGCGGCCAGTGCTTGGGAAGACTTGGCGGCAATGGCTTTCTTGTCGTGTTTTACCAGTATGGCGAATACCTGTCCCATCTGCAGGATCGTTTGTTGTAGAAGGTCCGACTGATATTCGCTCGACAGGCGGGAGGCCAGTATTTCCACAAACTGCTCGGCCAGATCCGATCTTCCCGCATCCAATAGAGCCTTAAGAATATCCAAGGTATACTGCAATGCCAGTTTTCTGGTTTCCTCCTGGGAATCGGAGTACTTGTCCCCCAGCGCCTGCCAGAGCTCGGGCGAAGAAACCCCCCGCCTGACGGCCCTCAAGACCCCCCCCATGAAAGCGGGATTGAACAACCGATCCCCGGTCTGAGCTGTTAGCTGTTCCGTTATCTGCCGGGCCTGTTCTTCGGGCGGCGGCTCCTGTCCCAGAATATACTGCCGGTCCTCTTGGCTGAACCCGTATTGTACCAGACGCTGGGAGAATGCCGGCAACAGGGAATTTTTTCTTTGGGGCTCGAGCGGCAAGCCGTTCCAGATGCGCTTCAACTCCTCGGCCCAATCTCCCTTGAACCCCATCTGTTTCAAGGCCTGCATCCTCTGGTTGATCAGGGCCAGGATGTCGCCGTCGCTATATTTGGAGATGACGCTCCTGACGATCTCCACCCAGTCTGGATCCAGCGTCTTTCGCAGAACCACCTGCTGCTGCATCCCCTGATCCAAACCGGCCACCACCTGGGCCATGCCGCCGACATATTCCTTACTGGTCTGGTCCGCGCTTCCGGCCAGGGCCCCGGCCATGGCGTCCAGCTGAGACATGGCGGATTCGGCAGCATCGCCGCCGCCCGAGTTTTCAATGATCATACGGGCCACGGCTCCGGGATTGCTCCTGATGAGAGTCAACAGCTGGGCCGGCATTTGGGCCAAGGACTGCAGGTCCTGGGATGAGATGCCCGCCGAAGCCGCGCCCCCTCCTTCGTCCTCTCCGCCGTAGGAAATGCCCCGCACCTGTATAGATTTTACTCCCTTGGCCTGAAGCAGGCGGCCGATGCCCCCCTGGCCCTTGACCTTTTCCGGATCGACGGCCATCACTTCGAAAAAGGCCTGTATCTGATCGCGGTCGATTCCCTGAAGGAAGGACAGATGGCCGATGCTCCGCTTGCCCAATTCGCCGATGAAATTGGCGATGGCCTCCTTGCGCGAATCCGGAACCGGTTTGCCGTTTATCTGCAGGATATTTCCAGCCAAGCTGAAGCTGAACGAGGGGTCGGTGCCCATAGCCTCCTTGATGGCCTGGAGACTGTTCTCGAACAGTTTCTGCGAGGTGGCGTGCTTGACGTCGTACATCTTGAGGTTCCTAATGGCCCCGGTCAATTGGCCGATAAGCCGGGTCATCAATAGCGGCGATATATTGGCCATGATTTTCTATCCTGATGGGTTGATTTTTAGAGAGTCTCTTTATTACCTTTTTTGGGTCTTCTTGGTTTGTAGTGGGTAAAAATAAGAATTAAACCTTTGTTTCCCTAAAGGTTTGATCTTATAACGACCGTTAAATCAAGCGGTTTCTGATTTCTATACTTACCTTAATTCCGGTTAAGATGGTTACAAGCGAACGAGACAAGCTTTAGATTGGTTTTATCGTTTGTAAATCATTGACAGTAATTATCATACAAGGCTGTCTTCCCAAAAAAGACCCACACTAAACCCGGAAGAGCCACTCTAAAATTGATCGTTTTCGTTTTGGATTTTAAAATTTGTGCTTTAGATTAGTGCCTGAAGTGCCTGACCCCCGCCAGCACCATGGACACCCCCAGCTCCCCGGCCCGCCTTATGACCTCGGCGTCCTTGACCGACCCCCCGGGTTGGATGACGGCGGCGACGCCGGCCGCGGCCGCCTCCTCGATGTTGTCCGGAAAGGGAAAGAACCCGTCCGAGGCCAAAGCCGCGCCCCGGGCCCGCTCCCCGGCCTGGGCCAGGGCCAGCCGCACCGAGGCCAGCCGGTTCATCTGCCCGGCGCCGACGCCCAAAAGCTGTCCGTTTTTAGCGATGGCGATGGCGTTGGACTTGACGTGCTTCACCGCTTTGATGGCAAACAGCAGGTCGTCCAGCATCTCCCGGCCCGGTTTTGGGCCCGAGACAAACTCCAGCTTTTCGGGATCGGCCGTTTGCTGGTCAATGGTCTGAGCCAGAACGCCGCCGGCCGCAGACCTGAGAAGATATGGTTTTCGCCAATGCTGGGGATCCACCTGCACCAGACGGACATTCTGTCCCCAGCCCTTGCGGCCGGAGAACAGCTGGCCGACGTCGTCGAAGAATCCCGGGGCGGCGATCACCTCGTAAAAGCTGCCCGGAGCGATGATCTGCAGGGCCGTCTCCATGTCCAGCGGCCGGTTGCAGGCGATGATGCCCCCGAAGCGGGACACCGGCCCCGGCGGCAGCTCGCTTTCGCAGGCCAGCAGATAGGCCTTAAGCAAACTTTCGGCCTCGGCCAAGCCGCAGGGATTGGTATGCTTGACGATGGCGCAGGCCGGCCGGCCGAATTCAGAAACCAAGTCCCAGGCGGACGCCAGGTCCAGGATGTTGTTGTAGGAGATCTCCTTGCCGTGGATCTGCCGGAACGGCACCGCGCCCCCGGCCGCCAGGTAGAATCCGGCTTCTTGATGAGGGTTCTCCCCGTAGCGCAGGGTCAGATGGCGCTCCAAGTCAAGGTTCAGCCCGGCTGGCAGGATCTCGCCGGCCGCCCGATCGCCTAAAAAATAGCCGGCGATCTCCGAGTCGTACTCCGAACAAAGTTTGAAGGCCTGGCGGGCCAGCTCCCGTTTGACGGCCAAAGAGACCTCGCCCAGCTTTCTCAGGTCGTCTACTATGAGTTTATAGTGCGAAGGCTCGGTGGCCACCGCCACCGATTGGTGGTTCTTGGCCGCCGAGCGCACCAGCGACGGCCCGCCGATGTCGATGTTCTCGACTATCTCCTCCTCGGTGGATCCCGACTTGCGCCTGACCTCGGCGAAGGGGTAGAGGTTGACAGCCACTACGTCAATCGGAATGATGCCGTGCTTCTCCAGCTGGGCCAGGTGGTCCGGGACCTCGCGCCGTGCCAGGATGCCGCCGTGTATCTTGGGGTGGAGGGTCTTCACCCGGCCGTCCAGCATCTCCGGAAAGCCCGTCACCTGCTCGACGTCGGTGACCGGAACGCCCTTGCCTCGGAGGAAGCGGGCGGTGCCGCCCGAGGAGACTATCTCGAAGCCTTGGGAAACCAGCTCCCTGGCGAACTCCTCCACTCCGGCCTTTTCGTAGACCGAGATGATGGCGCGCCTGGGATGTTTCTGCGCCGTCATTCCCTTTCCCCCTCGGCCTTGCGGCTTAGGCCTGTAATCCTCTCCCTCTCCGCCGCCAGCTTGCCCGGCTTGACCCCGTTTAAAATCAGTATCTCGTCGAGCAGCTTCACGTCCTCGCCGGCGGCCAGTTCCTCCTCCGGGCCCTCGCTGTCCTTTCCCTTGTTTTCGAACGCCTTTTTGATGGATCCCAGCGCCTCCCGTCGCTTTCCCATGTCCTTCTGCACCCGTGCTAGCCACACCCAGGCGTCGTAGTGTGTGGGCCGGGTCTCCACCGCCTTGAGAAGGGATTGCTCGGCCTCGGCCAATTTTCCCATATGATACAAGGCCTGTCCTTTGTGCCGCCAGGGGCAGGACCACTTGGGCGTCTGGTCGTTGAGCTTCTGGTAAAGCTCGACCGATCGCCGGAAGTCGCCGGTTTCCAGCATCAGGTTGGCCAGCCCGAACAGGTATTTGCCTTCGAGCGAATCCCTCAGGTTGTAGAGTCTGTCCACCTGCTCCGCCAGGTGCGTCCGATCCACCAAAGCCGAGTAGAGCAGGGCCTTGCGGTCGTTGCTATTTTTGGATAGCACCGAGTCCAGGTGGCCCCGGGCCGCCCGATATCCCTCGGGGGTGGGCTTTTTCAGATACTCCAGGCAGGGGTCGGTCTGCTGGGCCTGCAGGATGGCGCCCGAGATCAACAGGGCGGTCAGAATGACTTTCGTTTTGCTCATAATCTTGCGGTTTATTTGCCGTCAAGGTAAGGCTGGTCGAACCTATTATCGAACGCCTCGTTCTTTTTGAGCATCCCGTCCCAGTACCTGTCCGTCAGACCCAGCAGGCTGAGCAGCCCGTAGATGGCGATCCGAAGCGGGCCCAGACGTTCCGGCCGGGCCAACTGTTCAACAATGGAATGATCCAGCCTGCCCTCGGCCCCAAAGGTCCGGCCCAGCTCCCTCAGCCGGCCGAACAGTTTCCGGTTCAACCTCGCCGGCATTAAGCGCACCCCCTCCGAGCCCGGCTTGACGATGGTTCCCCGGTATTCGCATCCCAGCCTTTTGGCCAGCCTTTCCAGGTAACGCTCCACCGGCCGCGAATGCGAGGCCTCGGGAAAGCCCGAGTGGACGAAGAACAGGAGCGGCGGGTTTTCCTTCCGCCCGCAGAACGGCTCCAGCCCCTCGATGAAGGCCTTGACCACGGCCGGCATGGCGTCCACGTAGAGCGGAAATGCCAGCAGGACCGACTCCGCCTGGGCGAAGGCCCGCAGGTGTCCATCCTGCTCCTTGTCCCTGGCCAGCACCAATGTCTCGGAGCTGTTGCCCGGAACGGATTCGAATCCGGCCAGAAACTGCTCCAACATCCGGGCGGTGTTGCCGGCCGCCCCGCGCGGCGAGCCGTTAAATACGGTCAACCGCATCGGCCACCTCCTCCACCGGCCGTTCGGCCGTCATCACGAACTTGAGGTCGGTCCTGAAGTTCCTGGCGTTGTGCTCCAGTATCCTCCGGGTGATCTCCAGGTCCTCGGCCGTGCCGTCGGCCTCGGCCTCCAGCAGGGCCGCCATCTTCGGGGCCTTGGGATATCGCGGCTGGTGGCAGCACTCGCCCTGGTATAGTCCGATATACGGCAGGCCCACCGGCAGCATCTTGTCGATGGCGCTCTTGGCCAGCGCGGTGACAAAGCCCATCTTCAGGGGCGAGGCCAACAGGACCAGGTCCGAGTTCGCCCAGGCCCGGCAGACCTCGCGCGACCCGTCCTCGTTGACGCACCGCCCCGGCGTCTTCACCCAGCAGCCCCAGCAGCCGGTGCAGTAGCCGATGTCCAGGGCCCGCAGGGTCAGCAGGTTCACCTGGTGGTTCTTGGCCCGCAGCAGGTCGGACAGGCTCTTGAGCCGGCCGTCGAACTTGAGGTTGGCCGGGTCCGGGTTGCCGTTGAGGATGGCGATGCGCATCTCTGTTTTTGTTTATCTATTCAGCCACGTCATTCTGAGCCAAGTATCCTGCCCAGCTTCCGAAGAATCCGGCTGGATCCTTGGAAGCCCGGGCACGGAGCGGATCTCTATCAGACCCTGCGGTATAATTCTTATTGACTTTCAATCACGTCATTCTGAGGATGACTTCCTGCCTGACCAACGAAGAATCCAGATCAGATTCTTCGGATGCACGGCAAGGGGCTGGGCTCAGAATGACGACTTTCACGATCACATCGGCAGAGTGCGGGCCAGAGCGATGACGTGCCCGTCCGGGACGGCCACGTAGGCCGCCTCGTTGCCTCAGCCCCTTGACTGCAGCGGGCTGAGGAGTTTGGCCCCGGCCGCCAGGGCCCGGTTCAAATAGAGCTTGGGATTTTCCACCCTCAGGTAGATCTCGCACCGCGGTATGCCGCGGCCTCCGGCCGGGTTGGGGACGCCGCTCCCCAGGATGCGGGCCGCGCCCTTCTCCGGCATCAGGCCCAGGGCCGAGCCGTCCTTGAACGCGAACTCGGTCATCCTCGGCTCGTCTATGCTGGGGTTCTGCTTGAGCAGGTGCTTGTAGAACTCGCGCGAGCGCTTCTGGTCGGCTATGTAGAGGATGAAGAGCATTTACTTGATTTCAGCTTGTAATGGTCCAATATACTTCTCAAGTATTAAAGGACATTTTTCAGTAATACTTAGAGGATAAATAGAATAATTATTGACTTTCTTTGTATTTCTATCAACATCTGCAATAATAACATTATTACCATATATTCTTAACACTACCTTATCTTGTTTGGCTTGTGGATTACTTGGATTGTCAATTTTAATAACAGAGTATGAACGAAGTATGTATTTTACATTAATTAGCCCATATGAATATGAGATAATTAAGCATACTAGAAGAAACCAAATATGTTCGATCTTAAAATTAACATCAATCAATGATAAATGATCCTCCACTACTCTTTTTATTGGTTTTATTTCTGACAATACTATTGCCAATACGATAACTGCAAAGAATACTATTCTATGAATATTAGAACTTTTATATATGAAAAAGTACAAAATTACAAAAGCAATAAGAATTGAATATTTCAGTAAATAGCTTCCGGGTTTATCTTTCCACATCGTTGATAAATAAAAAACCACATACGAGATTACTAAAGAAAACACTAACGGTCTTATTTTATCAAAGATATCAGTTATTGTTAATCTTATTAAATTGGGGGATATACCTAACACTCGCGCATAAGCTGATTCATATGCGAATACTATTAAATAGGTAAAAAACGGGATGAATGCTAGTAAAAGTGTGCTTGATATTATATTTCTAGCCATTCCTTCCCCTTTATTTTATCTGGTACCCCAGGCTGATCGACCACACCCGGTTCAGCGGGTCCATGAAGCTGTTGATGTCGTCGAACTTCCTGTCCAGGGCCGGCCGCAGACCCATGAAGTAGCGAACGTTGATCTCAAAATCGTAGATGTAGCCTGTCAGGCCGGCGCTCAGGCCGAAATCAGTCCGATGGAAATCTGCCAGGCTCAACCGATATTCCCGGCTGTATAGGTAGCCCGAGGCCGTCGAAACGTCCCAGGTCGTCTTCAGATCGGCGTCCAGCAAGTAGCCGAAATATGGCCCCAGGCTGAGCGCCCCCAGTTGGTTGTCCATCCGATAGAGCATCCAGTTTATTAGGACCGGCATCTCGAGATAGGAGAGCCGTGCCTTGGTCCGATAGTCCCTCATAAGATCGAGGCCGGAGGCGCTGTCGTGGGAGATAACCGAGTATGAGGCCCCGCCGCCCTTATCTGAGTAACAAATATCGGCCCTCAGCTGCACCTTGCGATCTATGTCAACCGCCAAGTAGCCGCCGCCGGCCAGGCCGATGCGGTGTTCCGGATAGATGTATGGCCGGGACTGCCAGCGGAAATTGGCATAGTTCATACCGGCCGCTGCCCCATAGTGCCAGGCCGCGGCCTGGGCCGTCCCGCCCAGAGCCGGCAGCAGAAAAGCAAAAAGGATCGGTCCCGGCTTCGTGTCCTAGGCTCCGAACTTGGCCAGTTTCTGGGCATGGGCCAGCATCAGGGGCATGGCCTCTACCGCCGGGAAGATGCCCAGCCCGCCGCGGGCGCAGTTGCGCTCGGTAAACTCGTCCACCCCGCCGTAGAGGGCGAACTCGGAATACAGCAGGAAGGGGTTGGGGTGCCAGCTGTGCCCCTTGAGCTTGGACGGGGTGGAGTGGTCCGAGGTCACCACTAGCACCGCCGGCCCCAGCTTGGCAGCCGCGGGGATGCAGGAGTCCAGCTCCGATATCACCTGGACCTTGGCGCTAAAGTTCCCGTCCTCGCCGTAAGAGTCGGTCTTCTTGACGTGGAGGTAGAAGAAGTCGAAGTCATTGTAGTAGAGCCTCAGGGTCTCGAACTCGTCCTCGATGGTCTGGCCTGTCTCCAGCTCGGTCATGCCCACCAGCTTGGCCAGCCCCTTGTACATGGGGTAGGCGGCGATGGCCGCCGCCCTCAGGCCGAAGCGCTCGGCCATCGAGGGCACCTCGGGATGCTTGGCCATGCCCCGCAACAGGACGGTGTTGGCCGGAGATTCTTTCGCCAGGACCCGGTCGGCCCGCTCCAGAAACTCGGCCACCACCCGGACCGTCTTGGCTATGTCGTCGAACAGGGCCGAGGGCTTTATCGGGGCCAGGCCCTCCTTCTGGGGATCGGTGTCCGGCAGGCCGCCGGCCAGACCATCGCCCCGGAAGACAACCACAAACCTGTGCTCCTTGCCGTGTCGGATGATGACCTCGATGTCGCCGATGGAGGGGATGGCCTCCTGCAGTTTGCGGCAGAGCTCCATGTTGCGCTCGGTGGGGATGCGCCCGGCCCGGCGGTCGGTGATGACGCCCCCTTCGTTCTTGGTGGCGAAGTTGGCCCGGGCCGCCAGGTCGTTGGGCGTCATGTCCAGCCCGATCCCCAAAGCCTCCAGCACCCCGCGTCCGATCTGGTATTTGACCGGATCGTAGCCGAACAGGGCCAAATGCGAGGGCCCGCTGCCCGGGGTGATGCCCGGCGAGATGGGCACGGTCAACCCGCAGACGGACTTGGCCGCCAAAGCGTCCAGGTTGGGCTTGGCCGCGGTCTCCAGCTCAGTCTTGCCGTCTATCTCCCTCGGCAGCCCTCCCAGGCCGTCGGCCACTATCAGCACGATCTTGCGGTCGTTTTTGACAATCAGGCTCTGCAGCAGTTCGTCGCTCAACATGGTCGGTTCATCCCTGAATGTTTATGTGAGATCATCCGCCCGGATTCATTTTGCCGTTGTGGAACGATCCGCGTTTATCCGCAAAGTTCAGCGTTGGGCCGGCCCCAGCCTCTCCTTCATCTGTTCGACCACCTCGTAGGGCACCTTGACCAGGTGGCCGTTTCCCGCCTCCCGCTGCTCCGGGCCGTGGGAGTCCGACCCGCCGCAGACCAGCAGGTTGTGCTTTTTGGCCAGGTTCTGATAGTGCTTCACCTGGGCCGGGCTGTGCTTGGAATGCCAGGCCTCGATGCCGTCCAGTCCTTCGGCGGCGAAAAGCTCCACCAGCTCGTCGCGGTTCTCGATGCCGGGATGGGCGTAGAAGCACAATCCACCGACCGAGTGGATAATGCGGCAGGCCTCGGCCGTGGACAGGAACGGCTTGGGCACGTAGGCTGGAGCCCCGGAGCGCAGGTAGCGGGCAAAAGCCTCGTCCGAGGAGCCGACGTAGCCCTCCTCCAGCAGGGCCCGGGCCACGTGGGGCCGGCCCACCGAGGCCGACCGGGCCAGCTCCAGAACCCGCTCGGCCTCGATGTGGACCCCCAGCTCCTTGAGCTTCTCCACGATCTTTTTGGCCCGCTCGATCCGGGCCGCCTTGAAGTGGCTGATCTGGCGCTGGAACTCGGGGTCCCGGTAGTTGATGAAGTACCCCAGCAGGTGTATCTCGGCGTCCCCCACCGCGGTGGACAGCTCGATGCCGGGGATGACCTCCAGGCCCACTTTCCGGGCCAGCTCGGTCACCGGCGAGATGGCGTCCCAGGCATCGTGGTCGGTGACGGCCACGGCCTTGAAACCCCGCGAGGAATAATAGTCCACCAGCTGCTCGGGGGTGAAGGTGCCGTCCGAGGCGGTGGTGTGCAGGTGGAGGTCGGCGTAATGGCGGCTTCTGGGCATGGGCGTCATCTCATGCTCGCATTCGCGGCGGCCGTCATGGCGCTTAAAAGGCCGGCGACTTGGTGCGGGTCTCCGAGGCCCCCTCGCTCTTGAGGCCCAGGTCGCCCACCACCGTTTCGATCAGCGACTCGTCTATCAGCTGGATGCCGCTCATCGAGGCCTCCAGCAGGGCGTTGTCGCAGATGGTGTTGATCAGCCGCGGCTTGCCGTCCGAGTAGAAGTGGATGAACTCGTAGGCGGAGTCGGTGAACAGCTCGGTCTGGCAGCCCACCACCGCCAGCCGGTACTGGATGTAGCCCCGGGTGGACTCCGAGGTCAGCGGCTCCAGCCGGTGCTTGACCGCGATCCGCTCCCTCAGGGGCGGGTCCATGGCCAGGCACTGCTCCAGGTCCGGCAGGCCGAACAGCAGGAAGGTGATCAGCATCGAGCCCGAGATCTCCATGTTCAGCAGGCCCCGCATCTCCTCCATGATCTCCTTGCTCTTGAGCATGTTGGCCTCGTCGATGATGAGCACCGCCTTGCGGCCGTCGTTGTAGATGCGCATCAGCTGCTCGTAGAGCTGGCCCACCATGCCGGCCTTGGTGTCGGCCGGCTTTTCCACCCCCATCTGCTGGGCGATCTTGGAGATGAGCCAGCCCGGGGAGACCTCGGAGTGGACGATGACCAGGAGTCCGGTCTCGTACTGGTCGTCGGGCAGGATCTCCAGCATGCGCCGCGACACCGTGGTCTTGCCGGTGCCGATGTCGCCCAGCACCACCGCCAGGCCCTTCATCATCTCGGCCGCGTGGCCCAGCTTGAGGATGGCCTTGGAGTGCTGGGGACTGTCGTAGTAGAACCGGTTGTCGGGCGCGTTGGAGAACGGCTGTTCGGACAGTCCGAAGAACTTAAGGTAGTCCATTATATATGGCTCCTTGTATATTAACCCGCTTGATACCATAATATTACCCTATCGGGCAAGGTTTTGCAAGAATAAAATGAAAATAAAAAAGGCGTTCCTATAGGGCCGCCAGTAAAGAATCGAACGTAGTACTTTGAGTGAAATATGGCTTGATAAGTTCAATGCACTTCTAGTGGTATTCGGTATACCCGTGAATAGCATATGCTATTTATAAGAAGGGATGACATGGCCCCATTGTTAGAGCCATCTTAAATAGATTGACAATTAACCTGAGATGTGTTATAATAAGATCCATCTCATTAAGAGAGGCGGAGGGACAGGCCCTGCGATGCCTCAGCAACCTGGGACCGAGAGGTCACCAAGGTGCTAACCTGAAGTGATGCCACATCACTGAAAATGAGAGAAAGGTTAAAACCCTTTCCCGTTGGCACTCGCTTCGGGGAAGGGTTTTCCTTTTGGGGAACCATCCCCGCCTCTCTCCAACCTTATGGAGGAGACAACTATGAATTCTAACGACTTTTTCTCGTCGGTTTTTCTGACCAACAGTAAGCTGAACCCGCCCATGGATTACGTTCCATATGGCAGCTTACGAGGCTATTTGCGACAAAAAGTAGAAGGCTGTGGCAAGACCATCCCCGAGTTGGCCCAAGCCTGCGGTTATAAACTGGAGAAATTCAAGCGGCATCTGGAGCTCTGGCTGAAGGCTGAGCGGCCTATACCAAAAGCATTTCTTGATGCAATTGGCATTGAGCCGGAGATGGTCTACAAGGTTCTGGAGATTGACTTAGACCTGTACGAACAGGCGGTTAAAAGGGTCTGTCTGCCTAGTACCTTCTCCGCCAAGCTGATGCCAGCCATCTGGCAATCCGTTCGCCTACCTGAAGGTATGGATGAAGCCGAAGCGGAAAGGCATGTGGCCGATTTTGCCAAGCGGGAAAAGCGGCCGTGCCTTATTAACTTTGAGGGCCTACGTGAAACCTGGATTGAGCCCGATGGCAGTATTTACAGACGTTACCGGCGTCCGTCGTTGGAGTTTAAGAATAGGATGCTCTATTTCACGTTATCCTCACGGCAGCCAGGCACCAGCAGGCTGGTGAGATAGAGGTTTCCATGAAACATCTGGCCTATTGGATTTCTCCGAGGGGGGAGTTAGCTCCGGTCGAAGGCACGGCCTTGAAGCACATCGACCTAGTGTGGCGAAATCCGACCTTCTTCGGTCTGAACCGGAACGTCCTCCTGGCAGTGTACGAGAAGCACCAGGAGCGGGCCGGGCAAGAGGGCAAGGCTAGACAGGAGCTAATGGCGGAGCTACTTCGTAAGGACTGGATTCGGATACGTTACGTTCCCAAGATACACGGTTTCACAGTACAGACCGGCTCCTACGGTGCCCGGAAGCGGCGTCTGCTCAAAGCCTGGGCCAGGATGGTCACAGGTGGCGGTCTGGACACGCTCGATGGCCGGTCGCTATACCTGAGCATCTCGACCGCCCGTCCTCGTGATACCTGGCAGGGTTCAATCCACGAGTTCTTGCGTACCGGCCCAGCCGTGACCACCACGAAGCTCAATCTCCAAGTCGTACATCTTGCCAAGGAGGAATAAACACTAGAAGCCGCTGGCTCGTTTTCATCCCCTTTTAATGGTCCCAGGAAGCACATAACTGCTCATCAACACGTCCATCTTCCCCGGATGGTATTGGTTCCCGATACCGGAGAAGTCCGAAAGAATTCCTTATAGAAAAGCGCCGGTTCAATAATGAAGTGCAACACTTGGGATGCCGGAGTGAAATATGGTATGGCGAAATCCGCAATAGTTTGCAGATTTCGCCTTGTTGTTTTCCAGTGTCAACCGCATTCCTGCAGAGTCGTAGCTTAGGATTCAGGCAAGGATGCATCAACGAGGATGCCCCGTTGTAGCCTGATGTCATCTATCTTTCCCAGCGGCTTCTCCAGCTTCTTACGCCGGATGGCGATCAAGGACCGATACTCGTCTTGGGCTCCGTTTATTTTCTTAACCATCTTGCTCGGTAAGTTCGCTGAACTTTTACCCCTGGTCTTTCTCGAAAGCGGTGACGAGTTGTTTAACTTTCTTAAGGCCGGCATCCATGTTGGCCAGTGTTTAATAATGTATTCCTTAACTAAGTTCTGGTTTATTTCTGCTGTATACGAACTAACTGGCTCCCTACCCTTATCCGATTGATGAAACTATGTTATTGGCTGCTGATATGAACACGATGGTAAAACTATTTTCTAATGTACCATAAATCATGCAGTATTAATTTTCCACCGGTATTAATATACTTTACATATTACGCTATTATGATAAAACTTTTTCAATATTTTCTTATATTTTTTCCCCTCCCTGGCCATCCCCATCGCCCCCCACTGGCACATGCCCACCCCGTGGCCGAATCCCCTCCCGTTCAGCTCGACCGAGGCCACGTTTCCCATATCATCCCGGAGGCATTTGACGTCGAACCAGGTGCTGGGCACTGGTCTGGCGGCTAGCTGGAAGCGGATACGATCGCGGAGCAGCACGGTGTCTCCGGCCTGAGAGCGGACCCCAAGCCTCAGCACCCGGCCCGAAGGTCCCCGCTCCAGGACCTTCACGTCCGTGATGGGGATGGTGGTGTCGGCCAGGCCCAGGGCGCGGCGGGCCAGTTCTCCGGAAGCCAGAACGACGTTCCATCGAAATCTGGGCGATATCCGGCAATGTTCGCATTTTACCGACCTGGCCCAGGGAAATAGGCTGTCGGCCGTGCCCCAGGCCTCGGAGGGCAGGGCCGTCCGGCCGCCGCAGGTGGAGTGGTAGTTGGGGGCGAACAATTTCCCGCCGCATGTTAGCACAAGACCCCGGGTTTTTTCCACCGCCTTCCTGACGGCCGGGCTGACCGGAGCCGAGGGGTCGAAGGCCTGATGGGAGACGTCAGACTCCAGATCGTACCCCAGTTCAGGCCTCTTTCCTATTTTTAAATAGGCAAATCCCCGGGCGGCCACGGCCTGGGCCTTGAGGGCCTCAAGCTCCGCTTCCCCGGCATTTCCCATCTCTTTGGCCAAAACCCCTATCAGGTACTCTTCCAGTGGAAGCTCCAGCACCGCCAGCAGGGCGCTGTCGGCCTCAGGCAAAATGGTGAGCGGCCAGGCCACCGGCTGTCCGTTCCAGAAAAAGGCCTTTTGGCTGCGGAAGGTTAGTTTGGGTCCTATCTCGGTAATGATGGTACCGGCGCCGGTCTGGACCCCAAGTTTTCCCCGACGGGCGGCCACTGTCCAGCTATTTTCCGGGGCTATAGAGCTAGTGTAAATGCCGTCCGAGGCCCAGACCGTGTCCCGAGGCGCTATCGAAATCGAAGGCAGGCGATGGACCAGGGCCACCCTGAGGCTGGGTTCGGAAGCCGGAGGTTTTGGGAAGAGGTAAGCGGGAGCGCAGCCTAGCAACAGGGATAAGGGGATGAGAGCGAGAAGGGATAAACGGTATCGAAGGATGGGCATCGGCGGACTAGTCTTTGAGCTTTTCCCGGCTCTTCTGGATGATCTCGCGGCAATGCCTCCGTTCCATCACCAGCCGGCTGACCATGGCCTGATCCGACGGAATGTTCAGCGCCTCCTGGGCCAGGGCCGCCGCCTCCCGGTACTCGCCGGATTCGTATAGGCACTTGGCCAGGCGGTAGCGGACCATCACCCGGTTATAGTTGCTGAAGATCGGGCGGGACTCGATCAGCCTGAGGAGCCTGCGGTAGCCCTCGGCCGCCTTGGCCCACTGCTTGGTGCGCCAGAATATTTCCGGCCTGGCCCAGAAGAAGAAGGGATTGGCCGGAAAATCCCTTTCCAGGCCCTCGGCCAAAGACAGGGCCCGCTGGTACTTCCCATAGTCGATCAGTATCCAGACCAGGCCGTTTCTGCCCATGACGTTCGTGTACCGTCCCTTGGCGATGGACAACTCGATCTGCCCGATCCCCTTGTCCCGGTTGTCCCCGATGAACGGAAGCCATTTGAGGACGCTGACCGCCCGGGTGCGGAAATAGTGGTAGGAGCCGATGCCCAGGTAGGCGTCGTAGAGACCGGGATCCAGCTCGGCCGCTTTTTTCATCTCCGAAACCGCCGCCAGGCCGTGGTTTAAGGCCGAGAGATATTTTTTCGCCCGGCCGTCACGGGCGGCCAGATAGCCGTAGGTGCCCCCGCGGATGAAGCGGGCCCAGGCATCCTTGGGATTGCGGCCCACCGCCAGGTTGGAGAGGGCCATGGCGCTGTCCAAGTGGCGGTTATACTGGCCGGCCCATGAGTCGCACTCCTGGTCGGTCATCCTCACCTGGTAGAGGCCGGCCTTGAAGAACCAACCGGCCGGATTATCAGGATGGATGGAGATGAACGAATCGAACACTGCCTCGGCCGCCTCGTAGTCGCCCCGGTAGAGCACCTCCAGCCCCCTTTCCAGCGAGGGATCGAAGTCTGCGGCGACCGTGGAGCTGTAAGCCAAGGCCGGCAGGGACGCCAGGAGCAGGCAGAAAATATGTTTTTTCATCACAGCAGGTGCCTGGCTAATGTAAGGATGCCGAGGTCCGAGGTGATCACGGTTTTGGCCACATCAATAGGATTCAATTTTGCCGGGTCCTTTCCTTCAAGTATCCTCGCCAGCAATCTGGCTGTCCTGTCCATCTCGGCATCCGAAAGTTTTAGAAACACGTCTCTGACCCGGTGGTGAAACTTGAGGTCCTTCCACGGACCTGCCCACCATTTTGCGGGATATGCTTCCAGTATTTTCCGATCCCCGCTTTTCAGGTATTCGGCTCCCAGCCGTCCGGCCAGGTCGCCTGAAGCCATGGCCACCGCTATTCCGGCGCCGGAAAGCGAATCGGTGAGTCGGGCGGCGTCGCCGGCCAGCAGCACGTTACCCTTGGCCATGGGATGGTTGTCACCCAGGGCCGGGGTGCCGCCGACCATGGTTTCTATGATCCGGGCGTGGGGGAAATATTTTTCGACAAAGCGGTTGAGATATTGGATTGGCTTTGTCTTTTCGGCCCTGGCGCCCTCTATCCCCAAGCCGACGTTGGCCCGCCCCTGTCCCTTGGGGAAAACCCAGGCATAGCCGCCCGGGGCCACCTGGTTTCCCACCCAAAACCTCACCCGGTCGGCCGGGACATCCACTCCGGCCATCAGATACTGGGCGCAGGTATGCAGCTGGCCGGGGCCCAGCCTGGTGTCCATCCCGGCCCAGGCTCCGGTCAACGACTCGATGCCGTCGGCCCCGATCACCAACCGGCAGGAGAAGGTTTGCCGAACACCGGTTCTTTCGACCACCACCCCGGAGGCAATTCCCCCATCCATGACAAGGCCGACCGCCTCAGCGTTCATCATGACATCGGCCCCGGCCTGGGCCGCCCGCTGCGCCAGAAAACGATCGAACAGCTTGCGCTCCAGCACCACGCCCACGCCCGGCCAGGGGACGCTGACCTCGGTGCCGTCAGGCGAGCACAGTGAGGCGCCGTTAATGTTCGCGGCCACCCATGAGAGGTCCGGCTCCATAAAGAGCCGCAAGCTTCGCAGGCTGACAGCCTCGGCGCAGCAAAGGGGGATGCCTACCTCCCGGTGCTTCTCCAGCATCAGTACCGAGAATCCCTCGGCGGCCAAAGCGGCCGCGGCCATGGAGCCGGCCGGACCGGCGCCGACTACCACCGCGTCGTATTCCAAGGCATGGTTCATGATATCGGATATGGTATCACACTTTGACGGCGCATTGCAACCTGCCGGACGGCGGCGGGATTGACAAGGCCGGTGTTGTTGGGGTATTATCTTTAACAATGCAGTCAAGGTTTTTATGAGAGCCTTTGCCGCCGTCTTTTTGATGCTGCCGCTGTGTCCGGTGGCAAGTCAGGCCCAGGCCTGGCAGAGCTACACCAACATCAACCCTGTCCGCCAGCTGGCGGCCGAAGGCCGTCTCCTGTGGGCGGCCACCGAAGGAGGCGTTTTCTCCTTTTCGACGGCGGACACGACCCTGAAGCGCGTCTACACCAATGTCGACGGCCTGCCCTCCACCGATGTCACCTGCGCCGCCGCAGGCAGCCATGGCCGCCTGTACTTCGGCACGGCCGGCTCGGGCCTGGCCGTTTTGGATTCCTCCCGCACCGGCTTCACAGTGATAAATTCCCGGGACCATAACATCATCTCAGACAGCATCAATGCCGTGCTCTGCCACGGGGATTACGTCTTCCTAGGTTCGCCGGGCGGCCTGTCGTTTTTCGACGGTCAGGCCTGGCGCTCCTTCTCAAACCGCATCTACCCCATGGGGCCCAACGTTCTTTCCCTGGCCTGGAGAAACGACAGCCTTTTCGTCGGATGCGCCGGGTCCGACAGCAGTCTATCGGTCTCCCCTTTAGGCGGTTTAACCGGCCCAAATTACAGCCTGTGGCGCCGCTATTCCAACGCCGGAGCCGGAGACCCCTCTGTCCTTTGCTTGACGGCTACCGACACGGCCATCTTGGCCGGAACCGGGCGGGGCCTTTCCCGATTCTCCAACGGCACTTGGTTGGAGCTGCTCAATCTCGGATCCCAGGTGCGCCATATATGCCGCAACAATGATACGATGTATCTGGCAACCTCAAACGGCGTAAGAGAATATTTTTCAGGAACGCTGCTCAACATCTCCGCTGGCCTGCCCAGCCTTGACGTTAAAACGCTATACATAACTAGCGATTCCGCTATTTGGGCAGGCACCGCCGACGGCCTGGCCCGCTGGGATGGATCCTCCTGGCGTCCTTTCCCACAAAACTGCATCCCCAGCAACAGCGTCATCCTGGCGGCGGCCGGGCCCGACGGCGCCATCTGGTTGGCACACGGCGGCGAGTTCGCCAGCAGGATAAGGCCCGACGGCGCCGTCGTGAGATTCCAGCACCCCGTGTCCGGGATACCGGTGGCCTCCCTGTCCGTGGACCCGTCCGGACGGGCCTGGTACGGACTTTCCTACTGGGACGGGGCCGGCAAGTCATACGTGGTCCGCATCGGCCCGGACGACAGCCTGGAAGTCATCAGCTCCCCGCCGCTGCCCCCGCGGCTGGGCATCTACGACATTTTTGTCGACCCCCTGGGATACTGTTACCTGGCCGGACACGGCAACGTGGCCACCAACTACGTGGTGGAGTTCTCACCAGGCGACTCGGTCCGCTGGATAAGCGATTCCACACTGCCGGTCCAGTACCTTAAGCCCACCTCGGTGGCCAAGGATGGATCGGGAAACCTGTGGATGGGCACCTACGACTTCCGCTTCGCCTGCTATGACATGGGCCGCAATGCCTGGCATTATTTCGGACAGGAGGACGGACTGTCCACCATCCAATTTTGGGACATCGCCATCGAGCCTTCGGGCCTGATGTGGCTGGCCTCACGGTTGGGCCTCAACCGCTGCCGGTTCGACCCTGTCGGCCAGCGCTTGGAAGAAGTATCGGTCTACCAGACGGCCAACAGCTCCGTCCTGGGCGACGATGTCCGCTCGGTGGCCTTAGATCGCTCCGGCAACCGCTGGATAGCCACCGACCGCGGTCTGAGCCTGTTCTCCTGGGACGGGAAATGGACCGGGTTCACTTCGAGCGACGCCTTTGCCAACGGATCCAAACTGCTTTGCGACGACGTCAGGCACGTGGCCGTCAGGCCGGGCGACGCCTCCGGCGACGACATCCTGATGGCCACCCCGCGGGGGCTGTCCATCTACCGGCATTCTTTTGCGGCCCCCGGGCAGGAGGCTTCGGCGCACGTCGCCCCCAACCCCTTCCGCCCGGCCCGCGACCGGGTCCTGATGTTCTCCAACCTTCCCGACCGCTCGACCGTCAGCCTGCATGCCTTGGACGGCCGTCTTCTGGCCTCGTGGGCCGGCCCGGCCGCCCCGGCCCACATCCTGTATGTCTCCCCGGCGTCGCTTCCCGGCGGCCTGCCCTCCGGGCTTTATCTCTGCGTGGTCCGATCCACCTCGGCCAAGTCTCAGGTGATCAAACTAGCTGTCATTAGATAACGCTTCCTGCCAAGCATCAGTATATCATTCAGGACGGACGTTTCCATGAAGTTTATGACCGTGGTCGGAGCCCGACCCCAGTTCATCAAAGCCGCCCCGCTTTCCTTGGCCCTGCGGCAGCGCCATGTCGAAGTGCTGGTGCATACCGGACAGCATTACGATCGGGCCATGTCCCAGCAGTTCTTCGACCAGATGGGCCTCCCCCGGCCGGATTACAATCTTGGGGTGGGCTCGGGTGGCCACGGGCTGCAGACCGGTCGGATGCTCATCCGACTGGAGCCGGTGATGGCGGCGGAGAAACCGGATGCCGTCATCGTCTTCGGGGACACCAATTCCACCCTGGCCGGCGCCCTGACGGCCTCCAAGCTCCACCTCCCGGTGGCCCATATCGAGGCCGGCATGCGCAGCTTCAACCGCCGCATGCCCGAAGAGTTGAACCGGGTGGCCTCGGACCATTTATGCGACATCAATTTCTGTTCCACCAAAACCGCGGTTGAAAACCTGCGCCGCGAGGGCTTGAGCCGGGGGCTGTACCTGGTGGGAGACATCATGGTCGATTCCCTCAAACTCTTCCTTCCCGATCGGGACGGAAAAAACCGGATTCTGTCGAAATACGGCCTCAGCCCCGGCTCCTTTTTGCTGGCCACCATCCACCGGGCCGACAACACCGACAACCTCGATCGGCTGGGAAGCATCATGTCCGCCTTTATGGCCTCGCCTCTGCCGGTGCTTTTCCCCGTTCATCCCCGCACCCTTTCTCGTTTGAAATCCTGCGGCCTGCTAGCCGGCTTAAGATGCTGCCCCAGGATCCGCCTGGCCCGGCCGCTGGGCTACATCGAATCCCTGGCCCTCCAATCCCAGGCCTGGGCTGTGGTCACCGATTCCGGCGGCGTCCAAAAGGAGGCCTACATCCTGGGAACGCCCTGCATTACGGTTCGCGATGAAACCGAATGGGTGGAGACGGTGGCTGCGGGCTGGAACCGGCTGGTCGGGGCCGACCGTAACCGGATCCTTGGGGCCCTGCGAAATGTAAAAAAGCCGGGAAGCCATCCCCGGCTCTATGGAGACGGCCGGACGGCCCAAAGGATAGTAGCCCGGCTGGAGCGTTTCTTCGGCCGATGAGGAACCTGCTCTTCCTGGCCTATTACTTTCCCCCTTCGGGCGGGGTCCTTCGCTTGGTCAAGCTGGCCAAATATCTGCCCGCCTTCGGTTGGCGGCCCCTGGTCGTCTGTCCCCGTCCCCGCGGCATCTATCGCAGCGACCCCGGGCTTCTGTCCGAACTGCCGGCCTGCCGCCTCTACCGCACCCTGTCCCTAGACCCCACCTTCATTTTCCCGCCCCGGGCCGACGCCGCCACGGTCAGCAGCCGGCGGAATCTGATCGACCGGGTGAACAAATTTTTTGTCCCCGACAACAAGATCGGCTGGATACCTTTTGCCATCTCCACCGGTATCAAAGTCTCCCGGTTGTTTCCCATCGACGCCGTCTTCTCCAGCGCCCCGCCATTTTCATCGCACCTGGCCGGAGTTTTTCTAAAAAAAATCTTGCGCCGCCCGCTGATCTGCGATTTCCGGGACGCCTGGTCCCAGCCCAATACACTGAACCTTAAGCTTCCCGCTTGGCACCGGACAGCCAACGGCCTTTTGGAGAAATGGGCGGTCGGCCGTTCGGATATGGTGACCGCTATCAACCGGCCCATACTGGAGGGTCTTAAAGGATTTGACGGCCGGTTGAATTCCAAATTCCAGCTGATGCCCCAGGGCTTCGATCCTGAGGATTTTTCCGAACCGCCCGATGCCGCGCCCGACCGAAAACGTTTCACCATCGCCTACACCGGCACCCTGACGCCGCATCGCCGCCTTGACGTCTTGGCCCGTGCCCTGAGGTTGATATCCGAACAACAGCCTGAGGTGTTTTCCGGAATCTCCTTCACTTTGGCCGGAGTCCACCGGCCCGAGGATCTGGGTCCCTTTCTTCAGGCCGGCTTGACGAGATGCCTTCAGGCCCAGGGCTTCGTGTCCCACCGGCACTCTTTGGAGATCCTGCATCAGGCCGACGCCCTGTGGATGACCGTGGGACGGCGCGAAGGGCCGACCGTCTCCACCTCCAAGATCTACGAGTATCTGGGGGCCCGCAAGCCCATATTGGCCTCGGTTCCGGCCGGAAGTCCGGCGGCCGATTTGGTCGCCGAGACCAAAAGCGGCTTTGTGTTCGACCCCGATGACCATGTCACTTTGGCCCAAACCATAACCGATCTCTGCCGCCGGAAAAAATACGGCGGTGTAATCTATTCCGGGGACCCGCATCAGGTGTCTAAATACGACCGGCGGGAGATAGCCCGCTCCTTTGCCCGCCATCTGGATCAGCTGGTAAAAACCCGGGCCGGATGCTGATGGCGTCAAACATCAAATCCGATGACCGACTCCCCCTGGCGGTGGTGGCTTTGGTCTGTCTGGGATTTACTGTCCCCTCCCTTTCCATCGGGCTTCTGAGCGATGACTTCAGCTGGCTAAGGATAGTCCGCGACAGCGCCCCGCTGGGATGGGCCGATTTCCTGGCCATCCCCTCGCCCTACGGCTACTTCCGCCCCGTGCCCATGGCCCTCTTCCGGGCCGTCGGATTTTGGCTGCCCGGCGCGGTCTGGCCGTTTCGGGTTTTGATGATATCCCTGCACCTGGCCAACTGCCTGCTGATCTATCTTCTGGGACGGCGTCTGGGTCTCGGCCGAAACGTTTCCCTTGTATCCTCCCTGCTGTTCGCCGTCATGCCCGGCCATGCGGAATCGCTTTTCTGGATATCGGCGCTCAACGAGCCCCTGGCCTCTTTTTTGGTACTCCTCTCCTTTTATCTGCTGCTATCCTGTCTCCCTTCTGTCTCCATCCCTATTTCAACCCTGCTGCTTACCTTGGCCTTGGCCACCAGGGAAAGCGCCTTCTGCTATATCCCCCTGCTGCTGCTCCTTTTATTCAAGGAAAACAAACTGCGGTCGGCAGGCATCTTCCCCCTTCTTCTGGTGCCTGGCCTTATCTATCTGACGGCCCGGTATTGGTGGTTGTGTCATATGCCACCCGCTGTGGCCGTCTCCTCGCCCGGCCAACTGAGCCTCAATCCGTTGGAGATGGGCCGCCGGCTTTTTCACTACCTGGCGGCCATGGCCCTGCCGATAAAAACCCTCTTTGAGCTGGTGGGCTTCGGGAGATACGACACCCTGCGCAGCATCCTGACCTCGCCCGGCCCCCAGCCCTTGGTCTATTGGTCCATGGCTGTTTTTGGAGTTTCCGCCCTGATGGCCGTTGTCTTCTTCTTTTGGCGACTCCTGGACAATAAACTGCTGGGCCCCCTGGCCTTTATTGTATTATCCCTGGGCGTCTACCTGCCGTTCCGAAACACCGCCGAGCATTTCCTCTACTTTCCCTCCATCGGCTTCTGCTTCCTTGTCGGACTTCTGTTATCCCGAATATCGTCCAGGCGCGCCTCAGTGGGTTTGGCCGCCGCCATCGCCCTCTTCTCGGTCTATGCCGCCTCCCGCGTCCAGCGGCTTTACCGCTGGCACCGGGCTTCGGCCGCCCTGGAAAGCTCGATGGATCAGCTGTCCGGCCTGACGGCCGGCCTGCCGAAAAATTCCCCGGTGCTGGTCGAGGGCTTGGACAACCGCTATTTCGGCCTGCCCTTCGTGGGGGAACACTCGCTGGGCGACGCCTGGAGCTATCGGCACCCGGACCGGCCCCTGGTTTTTTATTTTGACCGTACCGGCCGGGATTCCATCGTGATATCCTATTCTCCGGCGGATCTCGGCTTCAGGAGGCTAAGGTGATGTCCGGCGCCAAAGAAATACTTTTCATCACCCCCTCGGACAGGGTGGGCGGCGGCAACCGGGTCATGTTCGAGCTGGCCGCACGCCTGGCGCGCCGGCACCGGGTGACTTGCGCCTTTCCCCGTTCTCCGGGCCGCCCTAAGTACCGCCTGGCGCCGGAAATCAGGACTGTGGCCGCCGGTTTTGACTCCGGCCTTCGGATCTCCATCCTTCCCAATCTCCTTTCGCTTTTCCGCTGGCTTTACGCCGCCAGGAATGATTTCGACGTCATCGTCTCCACCGGACAGATCACCGGAGTCCTGCTCCCCTGGCTCAGACACCGCCGTCTGATAAACTTCATACAGACCGATGAATATGCCATTTTTGAACAGGGGCACCTTAGAAACCGGCCCCTGCTTTTATGGCTCTACCGGCGCCTGATAGACCGCAGCCTAATGGCTTCCGGCATCGGCTTCGTATTCAACTCGACGTTCACCCACCGCCTCTTCACCACCGACCGGCCCGGCCGGAACGTGCCCCGGGTCATTGTCCACCCTGGGGTGGATGCCGCGGTCTTTAATCCTTCCGGCCGGGCTGCCCGCAAAGATAGGATCGATATCTTCTCCTTAGTCCGGGGCCAGGCCCTCAAGGGGCTGGATGTCCTGCTTAAAGCTTATGAACACCTGACCCCGGGGATAAGATCGAAAGCCTACTGGCACCTGATCACCAATGACCGCCTGGTTGGCTTCCGCCTGCCTCCTGACTTTATCATCCACCGCCCCCAGAGCGACCAAGAGCTGGCCGGCCTCCTCAGACAGGCCGATATCTTCCTCTCCACCTCACTCTGGGAGGGCTTCGGACTGCCGGCCCTGGAGGCCATGGCCTGCGGATGCGCCGTGGTCACCAGCCAAAACGGCGGCTGCGACGAGTATGCCGTCGACGGCTTCAATTGTCTTGTCTATCCGCCTACAGATCACGTCGGTTTAACCAAACAGGCAGAGAAGCTGATGTCTGATGCCGATCTCAGGCAGAAACTGGCCGGCGGCGGACTGAGTACCTCTGCCCGGTTCACCTGGGAGGCCTCGGCTCAAGCTTTATCAGCATTTCTGGAGGGATTATGTTGATCGGAGCCGCCTGGGGGAGCCTGCGCCGCCGAGTCATAGATTCCTGGCGTTTGAGGAATATGGCCTACCGCATCCTGTCGTCGCCGGCATTAAACCGCAGTTCTCCATACCGCTCTCTTTATCAAAAGCGCATTGCCTACCAGCAGCGCCGCCGTCTGAAGCATCCCTTCACCGTCTCGGTGGAGACCACCAGCGCCTGCAACGCCTCCTGCATAATGTGCGGCCATAGCCAAATGAAACGCCCCATCGGCCGGATGACCTGGGATCTTTACCAAAAGATAGTGGACCAATGCCGCGGCTGGCCGTTGGAGTCCTTCTATCTGTCGGGTTACGGCGAACCGCTGCTGGATAATGAGCTGGCGGCCAAGATCGCCTATGCCCGGGAAAGAGGTATTGTCAACACCGCCATTGTTACCAACGCTTCGCTGCTTACTCCGCAGCGGGCTGCCCAGCTGGCCGAGGCCGGCCTGGCCAGGATTCACTTGAGCCTTGACGCCGCCTCCCCGGACGCCTATTCCCGCCTCCGGCCCGGCCTTGACTTTGGCCGGGTGATGGCTAATGTCGAAAGCCTGCTGGCAAAACAACAGCGGCCGGCGGTGATCCTGCAACTGGTGCTGGTGGATCAGTCTCCGGCCGAAGTCAGGGAGGTAATCCGGCGTTTCCGGGGAAGGGTGCAGCGTTTAACGGTCCGGCAGGCCCAGGACTGGGCCGGCCGGGTGAAAATCAGTGCCGCCTCCTTCAGCCCCCACCTTGTGACTACAGAAAGCTGGCCGCCTTGTTTTTACCTCTGGGACCAGCTCAACGTCTACTGGGATGGAACCGTGCCTTCATGCTGCCTGGACTACGAGGCGGAACAGCCGTTGGGCAATGCCACCGGCCAAAGCCTGGAAGTGATCTGGCAGGGGCCGGTGCTGTCCGGACTGCGGGAAAAGCACAACGCCGGTTTGAGGAGTGCCCTCCCCCTTTGCCGGCGTTGCCGATATTTTCCGGTCTGGTGGTAACTTTCTATCTTTCCTTGGTCTTCCCCCTCATCTCCCTTTCTTGGTCTCTCTTTTTGATATCCTCCCTGCGGTCGTGCTGGCGCCTGCCCCGGGCCAGGCAGATCTCCATCTTGGCCCGCCCCTTTTTGAAATAGACCGCCAGCGGAATAATGGCCAATCCCTTCTCCTGTGATTTTTCGGTGAGCCTTCTTATCTGCTGCTTGTGCATCAGCAGTTTCCGGGGCCGGGTGGGTTCGGGATTGTAACGGTTGCCCTGGAGATAGGGGGCGATGTGCATATGGTGGACGAAAAGCTCCCCCCCGCGGGGCAGGACGTAGCTGTCCCGCAAATTGGCCTGCCCCCGGCGGATGGACTTGATCTCGGTGCCCTGAAGCACCAAGCCAGCCTCCAGGCGTTCCAAAACCTCGTAATCGTGGCGGGCTTGCCGGTTTGTTATCTGGACCATGTCACCAAGTCGTGTTGACAGGAGGACGCCTTTTGTAATATAATTACAAAGTGCGCCGAGGTGGCGGAATTGGCAGACGCGCTAGGCTCAGGACTTAGTGTTCGCAAGGACATGGGGGTTCAACTCCCCCCCTCGGCACCAGTATTTTGAGGAACCGCAGATTTATCAATCTGCGGTTTTTCATTTGCCGGTAGCCGGACCTTTTCCTTCCAGGATCTAGTCCTCTCCGGAATCATCGGATGGCCCGGCCTCGGCGGTATTTCCCAAAAAGTCCTTCAGTATCTCCCTGGCCCTCTGGCGGTGCTCGCCCAGCACCAGCACCTGGCCCCATCTGGGCCGCATCATCATGGCCAGCCCGTCGTACATGGCAATCTGCTCGGACTTGGCCACCGCCTCGATTCCGTGTTCCTCCAGCAGAGATACCGCTGTCATGGCCGCCATCTGGTCCGGAGGTTCGTAGACAGGGATCAGTTCCTGGCGGCGGCCGGGATCCGCCTCCAGATCGGCTTCGCAGTCAGGGCATTGCCTGATTCCGGAGCCATAAAAGCGGCGGCAGCGAGGGCAGAGGGGCATCTCTCTCTTGGCGCCTCACGTTTATTGGGCCAGCTCCACCCGGTTCTTGCCGGACTCCTTGACCCGGTACATGGCCTTATCGGCCCGGGAGAGCAGTTCGTCCGAGGTGCTACCGTGTTTGGGGAAACAGGCGATGCCGATGCTGGCCGTGATCCGGCAGGCCAGATTATTCGATTTCAAGAACGGCTCGGCCTCGATGCTCTTCCTGATCGACTCGGCCAGGGCCAGTGCCGCCTCCGGCCCCTTTCCCGGCAGCACCAGGACGTATTCGTCTCCTCCGTAGCGCGAGGCCATGTCCGGAGGCTTGACCAGGGCGGCGATGCGGTCGGCCACTTCCTTCAGCGTCTGGCCGCCCAGCAGATGGCCGTAGCTGTCGTCCACCTCCTTCATATGGTCCAGGTCCAAAAAGATGACGGACAGCGGCCGTCCCGCCACCCGGGCCCTTCCCAGCGCCTCATTCAGGAACAGATCGCACTGGCGGGAGTTGTAAAGCCCGGTCAGATCGTCGGTGATGGCCAGGCGCTGGGCCTTCTCGTAGAGCCTGGCGTTCTCGATGGCGATGGCGGCGTGGTCGGCCAGAATCTGGAGGAGCTCCAAGTCCTTCTCGTTGAAGGGGGCGTTCCCGGATTTGTTCATGATCTCTACCACGCCCAGAAGCCTTCCCCGGGAGATCAGCGGGGTGGCGATGATGGACCGGGTGCGGAACCCGGTGCGCTGGTCCACCCCCTTGAAGAACCTCTGGTCGGTGGCGGCATCGGCCACGATCACCGGTTTCTGGTGCTGGGCCACCCAGCCGGCCACCCCCTGCCCCATGGCCAGGCGCATCTCCCTCACCTGGTCGCCCTTCTCCCCCAGAGCCACCTCGAAGACCAGCTCGTTCCTGGCTTCGTCCAGCATCAGGATCGACCAGGCCTCGGCCATGATCAGGTCCTTGATCTTGTTCATGACGATGTCCAGCACCTCCTTGAGGCGCAGGGTGGAGTTGAGGGTCTTGGCCACCAGGTTGAATGTCGACAGCTCCCTGACCCTCTGCTCCAGGTCGGCCAGCAGCTTCCGGTTATCCTGCAGCAGCCTTTTGCGCTCCAGCCCCCTCTCCACCGTCATCAGCAGTTCTACGTGGCCGAAGGGCTTGTTGATGTAGTCGTAGAGGCCGCCCCGCAGCTGCTCCCGTGCGTTCTGGGGCACGGTCCTGGCCACCGAGAGCACCACCGGCAGGTCGGGCTTGGCCTGCCTGATGGATTTCAGCAGGCGGAGGCTGCGGCGGCCGGCCATTTCGGCGCTCACCAGCATCAGATCTACCTCGCCTCCGGTCAAAATGGCCATGGCCTCGTCCTCGGTGTCGGCCAGGACCGGACGATGGCCGTGGCTGCTCAACACGTGGACCAGGGTCAGGGCAAAAAGTCGGTCCTCGTCCACGATCAGAATGGCGGCCATTAGTTCTGCTCCGGTTCCATTGGTTGGATTTCGTACACTATCTTGACTTCGCAGTTATCGCCCCCGGTCAGTCTGGCGTCGTCGCGGACCATCAGGCACTGATCGCCCGGCTCCAGCTTTAGGAGGTTTTCCTTGGACATGCCGGACCGCCCCGAGGAATAATAGCCTGCCCTCCTGATGGAGAGAGCCAGTCCCGGCAAATGGTAGCTGCCGTCGGGCAAGACGGTCTCCGCCAGGCCGGCCGCTTCCCGAAGCTTCGATTCCCAAGCGTCGCCGCCCTCGGCCTTGGCCGACCAGTACTGCTGCAGATAGGAGGAGCTAAAGCGCTCGGCGTTCATCATCAGGTTAAAACAAGTGGCATGGTCCGCCAATATCATGGAATACGAGGGATCGCGTCCCCCGGCCAACAGGCTGGCGTCGTTCACTAGAGTCCCGCAAAGATCGACGTCCCCCAGGGCGTTCAGGCTCAGGGTCAGGTCGCGGCCCGGATCGCCCGAGGCCACCCCCACCCCGATGCGGAACAGGGCCTTGAACTCCGGAGGCAGCACCGCGTAGCTCATGCCTTCAACCAGTATCTCCCTTTCCTTTGCCTCCCGGAACCACTCCCGGTAACTGTTGAAGTTTTCCTGGATGAATTTTTCCGCCAGCCGCAGCATGGCCGCCGAGCAGGCCAGGGCCTGCTGCGAGGCTTCGGCCGACGGCAGGATGGCCATCTCGGCCCCGGTGCTGATGGAATGCCGCAGCCTCAGACCTTTTCCGGTGATGACCTCCTTATAGCACTTGTCGTAGAGCTCGGCGGCGTTGTCCCCGAACCAGGCCACCCCCCCGTCGCCTGTGTCCTTGACCAAAAACCCCCCGTGCTGGCGTATGGACTGGGCCAGCAGGTAACCAAGTTTGTTCTTAATCTCGCGCTCCTTCTCGGCGTTGTGGAGCTTGGCGCTCATGAAGCTGGAGCCCCTGATGTCGTAGACCAAGACTGTGGCCGTCTTGGAGTACTTCCTCAGCGATTTGACCACGTCGACCGGCGCCACCCAGCCATCGGCTTTTGGACGCAAAGGCCCCTGGGCCGAGAGAAGGTAATAATGTCCGCCGCGGCGATAGACTTCGGAAAGGAACCTGACTTCGTCATATAGCTCCAACTGCCTGAGCACCGGCGGCGTCCGGTTAAGGGGCGGCGGCCATAGACGCACCATTCCAGCCAAACGGTTGTAATTGATCAAAGGCTCGGCCCTTTCAATCAGAAAGCTGCGGTAACCGGCCGTCAGCTTTTCCACGTGGTAGGCGCGCTTGCCTCCCTTTTCCTCGACCAGCATCCCCAGAGCCCTTCGGTCGCCGGCCGCCGTCTCGGCCGGGCCGCCGCCGGCCTCGGCTGATTGGGCCCGGTCGATGGCCGCCTTGATGAGATCGGCCAGCTGCTTGCCGTGTTTTTCGGTCCAATCGTCCCAGCCCTTCCCCAGCCTCTTCTCCATTATCCTATATTGAACCAGGTGTTCCAGGATGTCGGCGCCCTGGTCGTCCGATTTCGCCGTCAGAATGGCCTGCAGCTCCGAACTCGGCATCTTCTCCAGGTGTTGGCATCTCTCGATGACGCCCTGCAGGCTTCTCTCCTTTCTCTCCAAATCTTGAAGGTACCACAGCTGTCCTGACAGGCTGCGCTGGAATTGGATCTGGGAGTCGGTGATGCGGGCGGTCAGATTGGTCAGATTTTCGGAATAAAGCTTGGTCTCCACCACCCGGGCCATCTCGCCGTTGTTCTGGGATATCAGCTCCTGGGTCTGCCTCTTGACCCGGGCCGAGAATTTTTGAAGCTCGGCCAGCTCCTGGGTCACCTTGGCCTCTAGTTCGGCCGCCCGTTTGGCCAGCATCTTTTGGATCTCCCTCAAGGCCTGGTCCGAGACCCGGGGTAAGCGGCCGTTGAGGACGGCGGCCATTTCCTCAGGTTTGGAAAAATTTGATGACCTCAGAGTCTCCCAGACCATCTCCTCCTGGGATTTGATCTGCTCCAGATAGAGCAGGGGGAAAAGCTCGCCGAAAAGCCAGGGCGTCAGCCCCTTTTCCCAAAGCTGCCAACGGAAATCGTCCGCCTTGGGGCGCTCCACGTCAAAATCCATCTCCCAACCGGTTTCCATCAATCGCTCCAGGGATCCGACGTCGATTCCATGCCTCTTGGCGGCGCCCTGGCGATAGGGCCTGACCAGGCTGTTCAGCTCCAATTGAAACCTCTGGGTTATCTCCTGCTTTTTAGCCAGCACCTTGGACGGCTGGCACTCCCACCAGGCTGCCGCGCCTTCAACCATCAGCTTGCGGTAAGCCAGCTCGAAGACCAGGGCCAGCTGCGGCTCCTGGGAGGCCATGTTTTCCCAAAGATCCTCCAATGTTCCATAGTATAGGTTCTGGCCGAATTCCCGCCACTTCTCCCAGAGTTTTTCGTCCGGCTGCCCCAGCACCTCCTGTCGGCAACAATCCAGCAGCAGATGGACCGCCTGTCCGTGGAACTCCCTGGCTCCCAGCGGCAGTTCGAAATAGACATGGCCCTCGCCGCCCTTGATGAAGGGCGACAGCAAAGCGCTGTCGATCTTCCAACTCTTGATAAATTCTCCAGCCCTGGCCAGCTGCTGCTGGACAGAAGCCCGGCGACCCCAAGCCTCCTCTATCTTGGCCAAATATTTGCTGGCAGAGGAAGCGGTTCTTTCCAGGTCGGATATATTTAATCTATGTTCCGGCATTTTTAAGATGCGGATTATTACATCGGACGATGTTCATACCGGCGACAACGTCGTCCGGTTAAACCTTGGCCAGCAAAACGTCCACCGGGGATTTTTTTATGACCTCCTCGGCCACCTCTCCGGGCGATCTCTGGCGCTTGATGCCGATGACCGCCAGGCGGTAGCCGCCTCCGTCGAGTTCCCGGAGGATGGCTTCGGCCGGGTCGCCGGTTACCAGCTTGAAGTTAGGCAGCTTGCCCTCACCGTCAAAGAATCTGCGGACGAACAGCAGCTCCTCCTTTCCGGCGCCACCGAATAGGGAATCGATTCTTTCCATCTCCTCATGGAAAAGTCGCTCGTAATAGCCGGTCAGACCGCTGGTCGGCGGCTGCACATTAAGGACCACCATCTCGGCCTTGAGGGCCTTGGCCAGCTGGCGCCCGGCCTCCAGCACTGCCGGTCCGGTCCCGGGCTCGTCGAAACAGATCAGAATTTTCTTGGCCATATCTTATCCTCAGTAGAATCGGACGGCGTTCTTGGCTATCAACAGCAGGGTGGAAATGATCAGGGCCACCACGGTGCAGGGCAGGGCCAGCCGGATCCACCTCAGCCAGCCGATGGTCACCCCCTTTTTCTCCAGGGAATGGTAGGCCACCACGTTGGCCGAAGCCCCTATGGGGGTGAAGTTTCCGCCGATGTCGGTGCCCAGGGCCACCGCCCAGACCATCATAGAAAGGGCTAGGGTCCCGGAGGTGGCCGCTATCTCCTTAATGACATAGGCCATGGTCAGGGCGAAGGGGACATTGTCCACTACTCCCGAGGTTACCCCCGAGCCCCAAACTAAGGCCGTTATCAAACCTACGGAATTCCCTTCGAAGGTCTTGGCCACCCCCTCGGCCAGGTAGCGGATGACCCCGGTCTTCTCCAGTCCGCCGACCACGATGAACAGACCCATGAAGAACAGCAACACCTCGTACTCCACCTTGTGAAGCACACCTTCGGTCCTTCGTCCGCCCAATATAAGCATGCCGAAGGCCGGCAATAGGGCGGCCAGGGGCACGGTCAGCGGAATTCCGGCATGCTCCAGGAAGGGGTGGACGATCAGCAAAGCGATGGCCACAGCGAAGGCCACCAACCCGTAGTTCATCAGCTTTCGATCGACGATGGCTTGGGTCGGCTCCAGCCTCTCCAGCTCCTGGCGGTCCACCTGGCCCCCGGCCCTCATCCTTTTCCTAAATTGAAGGTAGAAATAGAGGACCGAGGCCGCCCCGGCCGCTAAAGCGACGGGTCCGGTGTGAACCACGAAGTCGTTGAAGTTGTAACCCAACATGGTTCCCAAGATAACATTGGGCGGGTCGCCCACCAGGGTGGCCGATCCGCCGGTGTTGGCCAGGCAGACCTCGGCCACCACCAGCGGCACCGGATCCACCTTCAAAAGCCTGGCCAACTCGAATGTCAGGCTGGCGAAAAAAAGCATCACGGTGATGGAGTCCATAAAACAGGCCAATACCCCGGTGACGATGGGAAAGACCACCAGGATCCTAACCGGATCGTAATTCAGCCGGCGGGCGGCCACCAGGGCCAGAAAGGTGAAGAAGCCGGACTCGGAGAGCGCGGCCACTATGCAGAACATGCCGAACAGCAGGCCGATGGTCTCCCAGTTGATGAACCCCACCGCCTCCTTGAGGTCCATCACCCCGAAGATCAGAAGCAGCAGGGCACCGGAGATGGCCACCGTCGTCCGGGGGATTTTCTCCATCCCGATGGCTATGTAAGTGGCGGCGAAAATGATGACGGCGATGATAATTTGGTGGCTCATCCTCGATTCTTTTTTCTAATTATTGCAGAAACCGGTCCCGTTTTCAACCTTTTTTTAGACCGTAAATAGCCAGGGCCGGGACCTTGATCAGTCCCGGCCCCTTGTGCTTCGATTGCTCTACTTGAATTTAATGATCCGGGCCATAGCCTGGCCTTCACCTTGTGCCTCAAGACGTACGAAATAGACGCCGGAGGCCGCCGAATAACCTTTGCCGTCTCGGCCATTCCAGACAAGGCGGTGGTCTCCGGCCTTAAGTGCCCCCCGGTGCAAGTCGGCCACCCGCTGCCCCAGTCCGTTGTAGATAGAAACAACGGCCTGCGTCTCCCGATGCAGACGAAAACCGAGGAAAACTCTGTTGCTGAATGGCATGGGCGAGGCCTTCAGCCAAAGCTTTGGCTTTGAGGCCAGTATCTCCGGCGTCGGCGTCTCCACCCCGGTGGGCAATATGCCGCCGAACCAAGAGAGGATCCGTTCCATCAAGGCCACCCGCTGGATATAACGCGAGGGCCCGCTTAAGGCTTCGAAGGGAAAAGCCAGATAGACTAATTTATAAGCGCCCCCATAGGTCAGACCTCCGGGATTTCCCAGAGTACGATAGATAAAACAGCTGTCAGCCCCGTTAAAAGGTTGTATGATATCCATGGATTGATAATTGGTTGCTCCCCCGCTATACCCCAAAGCTATAGTATCGGAAATGCTCAAACCTATGGGATTGCCGGCCACTCCACGTAAAATCCTTTGATTGGCATTATTGCTTACATAGGCGGCTTTAAGATAATTCTGGAAGAAAGCCGTCGCCCCCAATTGCTGACCCAATTGCTTGCTGCAAAGGAATAATTTGCCGCCGCCGTCCAGGTATGATTTAAGGTTAATGGTGTCCTCGGAGGTTAGGATGTTCAGGCTGTCGTCCCCGGTGAACCAGACGACCACCGGAAAGCTGTCCAGCTTGGCCAGCGAGGGCGAGCCCGATAAAGACACCGTCCATTCCCGGTACAGGGCGCTGACCGAGTCCAGGGAGCTTCGATAGTACCCCTCGTAGGCGGAGCCGGCATCATCGTCCACCAAGAGAACCCGCGGGAAACCCACGGGGATAAACAAGGTGTCGACCTTATCATAGCTCTCCGGCGTGGCGTTTTTTTGTATCAGGAATTGCACTTTATGGGGGAAGACTCCCGGTTTAACATAGAAAGCAAAGGAGTCAGAGGCGCAGCTGGCTGAGGATCCGTTATTTATGTTGGGAAAGCTGGCCGTCGCTTTGGTGATGATGACGCTGGTATCGGAAGTGCTGAGGACGGCCGCCACCCCGGTGGCATTAGTCCATCCCGAGGTGTTGGCCAGGGAGACGGTCAATCCGACCGTCTCCCCTTCCTCGGCAATGCCGTTGTTATTGCCCGAGGCGTCGTTTAGAAGGTAGGAGGCGGCCGTTAGATGGCTGCCCCCCACGAAGAAATCCATCACCACGGTGTCGTCAGTACCCTGCCGCATATTGTAAGCGGCCACCATGGTCAGGTACGGGGAGATGTTGCTGCGGCTGTCGGCATCGCTGAAGGGATCGAAGGAGGTTTTACCAAACGTACTCAGCCAGAAGTCACCGGTGCTGGACCCAACGCCGCCCTCGACGTCAAGGTGGTCCTTGTTGCCGGTGTCGGCGCTGGCTGATTCCAGATCCACCAGCCTCCGGTTGTCGTTGGTGTTTCCTGACTGGGATTCGTCCACATGGTAGATCAAGATGCCGTCGTTGGGCAATAGGGCGTCGAAACCCTGACGCCGCCTGTTCTCGACCAAAAAGTACTGCTGGCCGGGCGTGCCGTCCTTCCAGACCTTGTAAACGGAGCGGCTGGTCTCCACCGGCGGCAGCTTCTTGCCGGTGATGTTGGCCGGAATGTTCTCCGGGGTCAGCCAACCCTTCTGGGCCTTGGACCAGGCGGTCATATGAACCGGCCGCGAAGGGCTCTGGCCGTTGGCGCCCCAGGAGCCGCCGGACATAAGGCAGTAGTTACCCAGTCCGTCCGAGCTATAGTCAGTGTCGTAAAGGTCGGGCAAGCCGATTATATGCCCGAACTCGTGAGCGAAGACGCCGATGGTGATGATCTTGTTATAGATGTTGCTGTAGGTGTTGGAGTTGTGCATCTCAGGCTCGATGGAGTAGTCCCGGCAGATCTTGCCTTCACCGGTGGTGTAGTTGCCAACCCCGGCATAGTCCAGCCTCCAGCGGTGGGAATGGATGTCGTTGCCGTCGCCGGTCTCCTCCCGGCCCGGGCCTTGGTGGATAACGAACAGGGCATCCACATATCCGTTACCGTCCCGGTCATATAGGTTGAAGTTTATGGCCGGATCCGCTTTCTGACAGGCCTCCTTGACCAGGGCCGCCGCCCGGGAAGAGCCGTTGTTATAACCGTAGTAATCGTGCCCGTTGTTGGCCCGGTACCATATCGCGGTCACCTCGCCGATGACTGTGAAATCCCCATAGGAGATCTCCTGGTAATACTCCTTCATGGTCTGATTGGGCCAGGGGCCGTCGAACAGCATCTGCTGGTAGCGCCAGCCAGGATGGTTGACGGTATCAGCGAAAGCGTCGGTGAAGTCTATCAGAATGACGATGGCCCTGATCGTGTCGCCGGGCGCCAGCTTTCCGATATCACCCGGCTCGTCCATGCCCGGTTCCTTCTTGAAATCCAGATACCGGCCCAGTTCCTTGCTGTACCCGTTCTCATCCATCAATCCCGGCCGGAACGGCATGGCAATGGCTGTCGAGGCGGCCAAGGCTATTAGAACAACGATCCACATGACACTTTTCATGAGTCTTTCCTCCTTAAATTATCCTTTTAATATAACCCAAGTTTAACGCCTTGTCAACCGCCTTCCTACGAACAGCTTTACCAGAACCAGCCCGGCGGCGACCCCCCCGATATGGGCAAACCAGGCCACCCCTCCGGTTGCAGACCCGGCCTGGGGGATGCTGGCCAGACCGGAGATGAACTGAATTACGATCCAGAAGCCCAGCACCAACAAGGCCGGTATCCTGACCACCTGAAGGAAGAACCCCAACGGTATCAGGGTCAGCACCCCGGCCCGGGGATAGAGCACCAGGTAGGCACCCAGCACTCCGGCAATGGCTCCCGAAGCCCCCACCGTGGGCACGGACGATCCCGGCCCGCTAAGCACCTGGGCCCAGGCCGCCCCGGTCCCGCACATAAGATAGAAAATCAGATAGGGGACATGGCCCATGGCATCCTCGACATTATCGCCGAAGATATAGAGATAAAGCATATTGCCGATGATATGCGCCCACCCCCCATGAAGGAACATGGAGCTGAATATTGTCCACCATTCCCCTCCCAGGTTCTGCAACAGCCTTTGGGGCACTATGCCATAGGATTGGATGAAGGCTCCCGCTTGGTTGCCCAACGAAAGCTCCAGGACGAAGGCCAGGCAGTTGGCGCTGATGATGGCTGTGTTGACCGCCGGAAAGCGCGATGAAGGAATATCGTCCTTTATTGGAATCATATCAGCGGTTAAATGACTTCTAGCTGTTATGCCTTTCCCGTTCTCCTGGGTTCATGAGAGTTGAGGAAAGTTCCATCGGCCTCACTTAAGCCCCCATCTCCGTCGCCAATACCATTCTGCCAAGAACAGCCCCAATCCCATCAGGGTCAGTCCCAACGGCCCGGCTTGGCCCGGCTTTTTTGAGGACCTGAGCCTGACGCCTTCAAGGATTGCCGGCCCGCCGCTCCGACTATGCCTGTCCCAGTATCTTCCCCCGGAAACATCGGCCAGACGCTTCAACAGCCCGGCCTGCTGGACATGCCCGCCCTGCATGCTGGGATTGGGCTCCAGCCAGAACCTGCCCCGGGATCTTTCTATCACCCGACCTCCCATCGCCAGCTCGGCCTGCCAATCATATTCACCCGGAATCAAACCGGCATACGTTGCCTGATGCTCGCCCGCCCGCCAAGGTATCATTCTTTGAGCGGCCACTTTCTTTCCCTGGCTATGGATGCTTGATATCCATACCGTTTCGCCTCGGTCAGATCCCGAGGCCGGCTGATGCCTGCCCCGCAATCTGACCTCTTCCCCTGCATAATAGATGCTTCTTTCCGGCCCGACCTCCAGGGTCTGCCCCGGCATTCCCGCCAGCCAGCGGCACATTCCCCTTATCAAACGCCCATAGAGGCTGGTGTCCCCCTGCGGGGAATCGCGGCCCGGGTAGCCCAGGCTCCATGACCACAAATCCTCCACCGCCAGCTGGGCAACCCTGGCCCGGCCCTGATACCACCAGGCCCAGACCGGAAAACGTTTGCCGCCGGCCTCGCCGGTGGCCATCACTGAAACCGTCTTCGAGGCCGGGCTGATATCCCGCATAGACCAAAGCGGCGGCATTTTCTTGAGCAGGGAGAAAACGGCCTCCTGGCTGCCGGGATCTGACATCAGTTTGGACAACTGAAATTCATCCATCGCCTGCCGTGACTGAACCCGCCCCCCCGCCTGGCGCACCTGAAGCGGCAATAAGGGGTATATTTCCCTGGATCGGAAGGTTTCGTCCCATCTCGAACCCAGAAAAAGAATGGGGATGTCGGACTTCCGGACCGCCGAGATGATCGTTTTTTCCAGCTCCGGGCTTAGATCGGCCGGCCTCAGGTTTAAGAGGATAAGCAGGTCGGCCTTTGACAGCAGGGATCTGTCTAAGATCTGCGGCTGGGAGGACCGATCGGTCGCCTCCCATTGACCCTGGCGAAGTAGGTACGTCCTCAACTCGATGCCCGGATCCGGGGCCATGGCCTGCTTCAGAAACCGCAGGTTCCAGTCCGGCGTACCGCATAGGCAGACGACTTGCATTCTGTACTTCTCGATTCGATAAGAGACAGACCGGCGGTCCAGGGTGTCTGTTCCGTCGATTAAAAACAACCGCATCCGGTGGATGCCTGGAATCTCTGTTGAGTGCCTGATGGCCTCGGTACGTTCGGCTCCGGCCGGTATTTTGAAAGAGCTGCCTGGCCGACCGTCAACCTCGGTAGATATTGTTAACGGCCGGAGGCCGGACCTGAGACGCAGCTTGACTTCGGCCAGCTTGCCCAGTTCCGTCCGCTCCGGGGCCCAGGCATCGATGATGGCCGGTATCCGGCCGGCCTCCGGCGGACCGTAGCCCAAAACGAAAACCGGAAAACCTGCCCCGGCGGCGGCCACCGCGGGGTCGATGCCGGCATTGTTGTTGCCGTCGCTCAGCAAAACCAGGGCGTCCGGACGCTGTTGCTTGGCCTGCTCCAGCCAGGCTCCGATGTTGGTATAGGATCCGGAGGCGTTTTTTGCCGGCGAAGCCAAGGATGCCTCGTGTCCAGCCGCTATCTTCAATTCAATGCCCTGGCGCCCGGCCAAGCTTTGGGCGTCGGATAACGCCCGCTGATAGCGGGTGCTGTCCAGTCCGTCCCGGCGTCCCATGCTCTGAGAGCCGTCAACCACAGCCAGCACCAGAGGCCTTCGGCGGATAGCAATCGCCCCCCAAGGGTCCAACTCCCACAGGGCTGCCGCCAACAGAGCCAGTCCGCCCCACCGCAGAAAAGCCAGCCAGCGCCATTGTCGTCCTGGCAGCCGCCGTCTCTCTAAAGCCGCGTTCCATAAAAACAGCCCCAACGCCAGGGCTAAAATCATCCAGAAAGCCATGTCATTATTATAACTGCCGACCGAAAAAAAATCAACCGGACCATAAAGCGAAAGGGCCTCCCGGAAAATCCGGAAGGCCCCCGGCCGCGGCTGGAAATTATTTTCCCCAAGCCATGATACCGATGATTATCAGGTTGACGATGGGAACCAACAGCAGCAGGCTCCACCAGCCCGGCTTGCCCAAATTTTCAGCTATCTTCCACCAGATGTAGATCATGGCCGCCAGCATCACCAGGCCGCCGACCACCGGGATGATGGCCGCCACCAGGCAAAGCGTCCACCACCAGGGCAGCTTGGCGATCTGGGTCATCAGATAGACGTTGGCGATGGGAATGAAGGCCAGCCATCCGTTGGGGGTGTTGGTGCGCTTGGCCATGGCCATCAGGGCAAAGGCTGTGTAGAGGTAGGCCGCCAGTCCGATGATCAGCGAGACTCCCGAGGACATCAATGCCGCCAGCGGGTGTCCGTAGCTTTCCATCTTTTCTCCTTTTTTTTGATTTTTGCTAAAAACATTAGGCCGTTTTATTCATGATCGTCGGAAGTGCGGCATTTCGGCCGGAATTTCTAGGCTCAGTTCCACCATGCCCTGCAGTTCGCCGGCAAACCGCCAGGGCGCTTGATAGATAAGCTTCTTGATCCCGTCCTTCTCGATGGTGTAGACGTTGCTGCCGCCGCTGGCAAGCAGGCCGCGGAGCTTGGACTTGGCCGGCTCCGGATGACAATCCATCAGGCTTCTGCCCACCAGATCCCGCCCTCCCCACTTGGCAAAGGTAGCCGCGGCCTTGTTGTTCATGTAAAGTATGATTCCCTCCCGGTCGCAGACGGTCACGGCCCCGGAGAACTCGGCTGCCCAGTCTTTTTTAAAATCCCCCATAGTTGTTTTCCTAAAAGACCGCATCTTGTTTTTCATATGTTTCGTAGCTAATTTAGAAGAGCCCCCGCACCACCAGCAGCAGTCCCACCGCCGCCAAGGGCAGACCCGTCGGCAACCCCAGGACGGTGAAACATAGGACCATGCCGGCTATGAGAAACGCCAAGCCCACGGTTATTGCCACCAGACGTCCGGTGAACTTCAGTATTGTCTCCAGCAGCTTCCAAATGGCCCAGAAGGGCCAGAAGATTAGGGGGACGCTATTGGACATTCGTTAATTATATTAAGCGTTTTTCTCAGCTATCGGATGACGAAGAAGCAGGAAATGTTTTCCTGCTTGTGGCCTACTACCTTTTGCGAAAATTCCCAACTTCCTGGATTCCTGAAAATTGATGTTCTACCTCAACACCGCCTCTGGATGTCGTCCAAAAGCGCCACGAATTCCTTATAGCACTCATGACAGGTTTCCTCGTCCGGGCTCTCGTTCCTGGCCCTCTGCTCCCAGGGATGGATCAGACGGCGGTATTCCTTGAGGAGATAGAGGTACCTGTTCTCCTCCAGGGAGATCCACCCCCGGTCATGGGCCACCTCGGCCAGCTCCGCCAGCGTCCAATCAGCAAAGTGCTTGATCCTTCCGTGCTGGTCCTTGGGGGCCCGAGTTGAAACATTGGCCTCATTGGGATTGTTGTGGACGATGGACAGCATCACCCCCTCCAGGATGGTGCCCATCAGAATGATGGCCGCCAGGTGGGCCTTGTGCTTCATGCAGACCAGCACCTCCCACCTGCGGTTCTCCAGCATCCCGGCCAAGGTCACATCCCGGGTCAGATGCACGAAGTCCGGGGCGGCCGCCGCCGGCTCACGCTGCGCAGCCTGTCTGGATATGGGCGGCTTCGGGGACGGCGCCAATTCCACCAGCTTGGGGTTGATGCCGTCGAAGCCGATCCTCAGCCCCTCGGACAGCAGTATGTGGTTCAGTCGGTTGGCGGCCACCACCAGCATCTTTACCTGAGACTTGTATTCCTTGGGGTTGGCCAGGCGCAGTATCACCTTCTCCATGGCGGCCGGATCGTCCTGATAACGCCGCAGCGCCTTGAGGGTGAAGTATTTGCGATCGCTGCCGTCGTAAAAGGAGCACTCCAAACCGGCGTTCTGAAAGAACTGGACGATGGCGAACCCGTCCCGGGACATCACCCCCTTCTCGCCGGCGATCAGTTCGGCCAAATGTTCCAAAGTCTCGGGTCTCAGCGCTTTCATCTTGAATATATCAATATAGTATTTTTAAGAGAGACAAAGTAACCGGAAAAATGTGAGTTACAAAAATATCACAAATTGAAACTTTTGTCAAATGAAATCTGCAAAATGGCCGGAGGATGCCGTTACAGTCTCCTCCGGCCGAAAAGTCAGTCATCTCCGGCTACTGCCCGTTCTCCTCCTCTTCCTTGGCCGCCAGCCGGGCCACATCCACCACCTTGTCCTTGGGGTCGAGGTTGATCAGCCGCACCCCCTGGGTGGCCCGGCCCATCACCCTGACGTTTCGCAGCGCCAGCCTGATGACCTGGCCCCCGGCCGAGATGATCATCAGCTCGTCCGAGTTCACCACCTCCTTGACGGCCACCACCGGCCCGGTCTTGTCCGACAGTTTCATGGCGATGACGCCCTTGCCCCCGCGGCGGGTGAGGCGGTATTCGGAGATATCGGAGCGCTTGCCGAACCCCTTCTCGCATACCGTCAGCAGGCTGCCCTCGCGCTTGACTGCCACCAGGCCGATGACCTGATCCTTCTTATCTAAGGTGATGCCCTTCACCCCGGCGGCGCTTCGCCCCATGGGCCGGACGTCGGTCTCGTGGAAGCGGCAGGCCTGCCCCAGCCGGGTGGCCAGGATGATGTCCTCGGTGCCGTCGGTCAGCTTGGCGTCTATCAGGGTGTCCCCCTGATCCACCGTGGCCGCAATAATGCCGGCCCGGCGCGGGTTGGCGAACTCGGACAGGGCCGTCTTCTTGACGGTGCCGCCCCTGGTGGCCATGACCGCGTAATGCTTGTCGTCGAACTCCTTGACCGCAATATAGGCGGCTATCTTCTCGCCGGGCTTGAGCTCCAGCATGTTGGATATCTGCCGGCCCTTGGCCGCCCGCCCCCCCTCCGGGATCTCGTAGACTTTGAGCCAATAGCAGCGGCCCTGGTCGGTGAAGAACAGGATATAATGGTGGGTGGAGGCGACGAACATTCCCTCGACGAAGTCCTCCTCCCTGGTGGTCATCCCGGTCACCCCCTTGCCGCCCCGGCCCTGCCGTTTGTAGGCGCTGACCGACAGCCGCTTGATGTACCCGGCGTGGGAGATGGTGATCACCATCTCCTCCTCGGCGATCAGATCCTCCACCGAGAACTTTTCCTCGGAAGCCGTCCGTATCTCGGTGCGGCGTTCGTCGGCGTATTTCTTGCGCAGCTCGGCGATCTCCTCCCGGATGACGCCCATCAGCCGCCGCTTGCTCTCCAAAATGCCCCTGAGCCTGGCGATCAGCTTGATAAGCTCCTCGTACTCCTCGTCGATCTTCTTGGTCTCCAGGCTGGTCAGTCGTTTGAGGGTCATGTCCAGAATGGCCTGGGCCTGGACCTCGGACAGCTTGAAGCGCTTCATCAGGGCGGCCCGGGCGGCTTCAGTGTTGGCCGACTTCTTGATGATGCGCACCACCTCGTCGATGTGGGCGATGGCTATCTTCAGGCCCTCCAGGATATGGGCCCTCTTCTCGGCCTCGGCCAGCTCGTAGCGGGTGCGCCGGGTGACGATCTCCACCCGGAAGTCCAAAAAATGCTGCAGGCACTGCTTCAGGTTCAGCACCTTGGGCTCGCCGCCCACCAGGGCCAGCATGATCACCCCGAAGGTGGTCTGCAGCTGGGTATGCTGGTGCAACTGGTTAATGGTCACCCGGGGGTCGCTGTCCCGTTTGAGATCGATGACGATCCTCATCCCGTCCCGGTCCGACTCGTCGCGCAGGTCGGAGATGTTGTCTATCTTCTTCTCCTTGACCAGTTCGGCGATCTTCTCGATGAGCGAGGCCTTGTTGACCTCGTAGGGCAGCTCGGTAATGACGATGGACTCCTTTCCTCCCTTGGACTGCTCCACCCCGGCCTTTCCCCGGACCACCACCCGGCCCCGGCCGGTGAGGTAGGCGTCGCGGATGCCGGAGACGCCCATGATGATGCCGCCGGTGGGGAAGTCCGGACCCTTGATCACCTTGAGCAGCTTCTCCGGGGCCAGGTCCGGATCGTCGATCAAGGCCGTCAAGCCGTCGCAGACCTCCCCCAGGTTGTGGGGCGGGATGTTGGTGGCCATGCCCACGGCGATGCCCGAGGAGCCGTTGACCAGCAGCCCGGGCAGGAGCGACGGCAGGATGGTCGGCTCCTGCAGGGACCCGTCGAAGTTGTCGGCGAAGTTGACCGTCTGCTTGTCTATGTCGCGCAGCACCTCGTCGGCCACCCGGGTCAGTCTGACCTCGGTGTAGCGGTAGGCGGCCGCCGGGTCGCCGTCCACCGAGCCGAAGTTGCCCTGGCCGTCAACCAGGGGGTAGCGCAGGGAGAAGTCCTGGGCCAGCCGCACCATGGCGTCATAGACCGCCAGGTCGCCGTGGGGGTGGTACTTGGCGATGACGTCTCCCACTACCCGGGCGCTCTTCTTGTGCGGCTTGTTGTGGGCCATGCCCAGCTCGTGCATGGCGTAGAGGATGCGGCGGTGCACCGGCTTCAGGCCGTCGCGGACGTCGGGCAGGGCACGGGCCACGATGACCGACATGGAGTAGTCCAGGAAGGAGGAGCGCATCTCCTCCTCGACCTCGCGGGTCAGTATGCGCTGTCTTTCGAGGGGCATGGTTCTTACATCCTTATCGTTGGAACACGGCGTATTATTGTTAGGACACGGCGTACAGCCTTCATAGCCGGAGATACTTTGACGAAGTAGGCCGCCGTGTCCTTACATTTGTGAGGTCAGACGTCCAGGTTCTTGACGTAATTGGGGTTCTTCCCGATTAATTTCCGCTTGGGCTCCACGGTGTGATCGGCTTATATAGCAAGCCAGCCTATATTTTCCAAACCCTCGCCCGTCCGTTCCTTTTTCTCTGCACCGGTTCTGCCATGCGCTGAAGCTTGACCACCAGGGCCACCTTCTCCGGCCAGGGCAGCCGGGCCAGCTCCTTCCTCCGTGCCTCTTTTGCTTCTAGGACCCTGCCCAGCTCCGGGTTCACGACATCCATTGCTTAAGCCTTTCCCCCAGTCCGTGCCTTACAGCTATGGCGGCGAGTTCCTTGCTGTCGAGCCCGGCCTCATCGGAAAGCAGGCGGAAGCGCTCCCGGTCCTTGGGCCGCCCGGTCTGCAGGCATATGGCCGCCAGGTGTTCGGCGCTGAAGACGCGGGTCTTCTCGGCCCCGTATGGGACCTCCACCGCCCGTTCCAGAGCCTCGGCCAGAAGGCCGTCGTCCGCAGGCAGGAACTGCACCGCCACCCCCTCGATGTCCACGCACTCCCGCTGTTCGGGATAGCCGCGCGACCTCAGCTCATCATACAGCGGTGTCAGCGAAACCAGCGTCCCGGTTTTGGGAAAAGACAGGAACACGTCAAGGTCGTAGGTCAGCAGCGGCTCGGCATAGAAAGTGGCCGCCATGGCCCCGCCGATGGCATAACGACCGATGACTCCCTGGCGCTCCAGATCATTCAAAACCCGGATGGTCTTTTCCATTCATTCATCTCATGGCTTGGGATGCCGGCGACCACAGCGACTTTTTTTGCGTTTTGATAGAAACAACCTCTTTCGCTATGGTTTTACCCCGTGTATCCCTACCTGGTGTCTTCTCCGTGCCTCGGCGTCTCTGTGGCCTATCAGACGTCCAGGTTCTTGACGTACTTGGCGTTCTGCTCGATGAACTGACGCCGCGGCTCCACCTGGTCGCCCATGAGGATGGTGAAGGTATGGTCGGTCTCCACCGCGTCGTCCACGGCCACCTGCCACAGGGTGCGGCGCTCCGGGTCCATGGTGGTCTTCCACAGCTGCTCCGGGTTCATCTCCCCCAGACCCTTGTAGCGCTGGATGTTGACCCCGTCCTTGCCCAGCCGTTTGACAGTTTTCTCCAATTCGTCATCGCTGTACACCCAGTGCTCCTCCTTGCCCTTGGCCACCCGGTAGAGGGGCGGTTGGGCGATGTAGAGGTAGCCCTTGTCGATCAGACCCCGCATGTGGCGGAAGAAGAAGGTCAAAAGCAGGGTGCGGATGTGGGCCCCGTCGACGTCGGCATCGGTCATGATGATCACCTTGTGATAGCGGGCCTTCTCGGGATCGAAGTCCTCCTGGCCGATGCCGGTGCCCATGGCGGTGATGATTGTGCGGATCTCCTCGTTGGCCAGCATCTTGTCCACCCGGGTCTTCTCCACGTTGAGGATCTTGCCCCGCAGCGGCAGGATGGCCTGGAACTTGCGGTCCCGGCCCTGCTTGGCCGAGCCGCCGGCCGAGTCGCCCTCCACCAGGTAGAGCTCGCAGAGCTTGGGGTCGTCCAAGGAGCAGTCGGCCAGCTTGCCCGGCAGGCCCGAGGACTCCAGGGCGTTCTTGCGCCGCACCAGGTCCCGGGCCTTGCGGGCCGCCTCCCGGGAGCGGGCCGAAAGGATGGCCTTTTCGCAGATCTTGTTGGCCACCGAGGAGTGTTCCTCGAAAAAGGTGGCCAGCTCCTGTCCCACTAGAGATTCGACAATTCCCTTAACTTCGGAATTTCCCAGCTTCGTTTTCGTCTGCCCCTCGAACTGTGGCTGCTTGACCTTGACCGAAACCACCGCCGTCAGGCCCTCCCGGGCGTCATCGCCGGAGAGGACGAAGCTGTCCTTCTTCAGCAGGTTGTTCTTTTTGACATAGTCGTTTATGGCCCGGGTCAGGGCCGACTTGAATCCGATGAGGTGGGTGCCGCCCTCCACGGTGTTGATGTTGTTGGCAAAGGAATAGATATTGTCGTCGAAGGAGTCGTTGTACTGCAGGGCCACCTCCACCTGCACCCCGTCGCCCTCCTTGGCCACGTAGATGGGCTTGTGCAGCGGCGTCTTGTTCTCGTCTAAGAACTTGACGAAGGAGATGATGCCGCCATCGTACTTGAAGTTGTGGGTCTTGCCGTTGCGCTCGTCGGTGATGTCGATGGCCAGCCCCTTGTTGAGAAAGGCCAGCTCCCGCAGCCGGGCCGACAGGGTGTCGAAGGAGAAGACGGTATTCTTGAATATCTCCTTGTCCGGTTTGAAGGTGACCGTGGTGCCGGTTTTGGAGCTCTTGCCGATGACCTTGAGATCGGTCTTGGTGTGGCCGCGCTCGTAGCGCTGGTGGTGGACCTTGCCGTCGCGCGACACCTCGACCTCCAGCCACTCCGACAGGGCGTTGACCACGCTCACCCCCACCCCGTGCAGGCCGCCGGAAATGGCGTAGGCCTTGTTGTCGAACTTGCCCCCGGCATGGAGCATGGTCATCACCACCTCCACTGCCGGCTTCTTCTGTTCCTTGTGGATCTCCACCGGGATGCCCCGGCCGTTGTCCTCCACCCTCACCGTCCCGTCCTTGCGGATGAAGACCTTGATGTGGTCGCAGGCACCGGCCAGGGCCTCGTCCACAGAATTGTCCACCACCTCGAACACCAGGTGGTGCAGGCCGCGGGTTCCGGTGTCGCCGATGTACATAGCCGGCCGGCGCCGCACCGCCTCCATTCCCTTGAGAACGGTTATCTTTTCGCTTCCGTAACTTTCCTTGGCTGTCATCGGAAATTCCCCTTTTTCACTTATTTTTTCCCACGAAAAGCACTAAAACGCTGAAAATGGCCTTCTAAACCCATGGTTTCATTGTCTTCCGCGTGTTTCGCGGGCAGTAATAAGCTTGTTCTCGGGTGCCTTCCGCGGCCATCAAAATTCCCCGGTCCTGAATACTATATCTTTCACGATCTCCCGGCCCAGGCCGGCGTTCAGCTTTTCCACCAGCTCAGCCTTCAGCATCCGGCACTCCTGGGCCCAGACCGGCGAACGGCAATCCACAGTCATTTTCCCCCGGATCACCGAGGTGGCCCGGGTGACCATGGCCAGCCTGTCGCCGGCCGCTTTCGGCCAAAGCTCCAGGGCCTTGCCTTCGTCGATCTTTCTGTCGATCTCCAGGCTCCTGAGCAGCCGGTCCAGGATATCGCCCACCGCCTCGGGCTTGTTAGATTTGTTCACTGCCTCCCACCGGTGTCATCCCTGCGAAAGCAGGAATGACTGAATAGTTGATAGCCTAGTAGAATATAACCTCGTGGCCCGACAGCTTCCCCCGATCATAGCAGATCTTGGCCGAAAAAAACTGATTCCGATCCAGCCAGCGCAGGAACAGAAGGTCGCCCTCCCACAGGTCCAGCTTGGGAAGCCGGCTGTCCTCAATCCACTCCAGGTAGCCCTCGTCCGTCTCCGCCAGGGCGCCCGAAAAACGGTCGGCGGTGAACAGGAAAACGTACCAATCGTCGTATTGATCGAAGGCCGGAAAGGTGATGAAGCCCCGCAGATTCGGCTTTTCAATAGACAGGCCGCTTTCCTCGCGCACCTCGCGAACGGCGCATTCCTCGGGTGTCTCCCCGGGCTTGATTTTACCGCCCAGGCCGTTCCACTTGCCCCAATGCATATCGCCCGGCTTTTTGACCCGGTGCATCATCAGCGTTTTGCCGCCGGAGCGGACGTAGACCAGCGTGGCTAGGACCATTCCGAATTCCCGAATATCCGAAGCGGCGAGGATACGCTCCGAGCCTTGGTCACTTCGTCTCTTCGCATCTTCGCAACATCGGGATTAATGAACTAGAGTTGCGGTGATCAGTCGGACGTCACCCGGCCCGCCTCCACCCGGAAACGTTTGAAGCCGTCTTTTTTCGAAACGTCGTCCTCCTTGGCGGTGGCGATGAAAATCTGGTAGTCCGGCTCCAGCTGGTTGACCAACAAGCCGCCCCGGTCGCGGTCCAGCTCGGCAAAGATCTCGTCCAACAGGATGGCAGGCTTTTCGCCCAGCTGTCCGGCCAGCATCTCGGCCTCGGCCAGTTTCAGGGCGATGGCCGCCGTCCGCTGCTGGCCCTGGGAGCCGAAGCTGCGGATTCGTTGGCCGGCGATGGTGATCTCCAGGTCGTCGCGGTGCGGCCCGAACATGGTCAACCCCCGTCTCTTCTCGAATTCGAAGCTGGTATTCAGTGCCCGTAGAAAAGCCTGATCCACCCCCTCGCCCGGTTCGGTTTTGCACGAAAGATGGTAGCGCAGACCCAGCCGCTCCCGCCCTCCGGAAATGCGCATATACCGGCTGCCGGCCATCTCCTTGAGGTCGTCGATCACCTCCAGGCGCTTGCGCACGATCTTGGAGCCGCAGCCCACCAATTGTTGATTCCACACCGACAGCGACTCGGAGTCGGCCCGGCCCTCCCTGATGTCGAACAGCAGACGGTTGCGCTGGTGAAGTATCTTACGGTATTCCTGAAGATCGGCCAGGTAGGTCTTGGAGAACTGGGAGATGGCCATATCCATGAATCGGCGGCGGTTGCCGGGACCGCCTTTGCATAGATCATCGTCTTCCGGGGAAAGGCTGACTATGGGCATGCGCCCGATAAGCTCGGAAAGGCGTTGCTGTGGTTCTCCGTTGATCTTGAGCCTTTTCTCTTCCTTGTTTAAGGCCGATTCCACCAGGATTTCGCCGCTCTTGGCCTCGGCCACGCCCTCCAGACGCAACAGGTCCTTGTTGAACTGGATAAGATGCTCGTCTTCGGCAGTTTCTCTTTGCGAACGTCCGATGGAAAGGTAGTATATGGCCTCCAACAGGTTGGTTTTGCCGCTGCCGTTTCCACCGAAAAAAAGGTTTTTCTGCGGTGAGAATTCCAGCTCAAAATCATAAAGATTCCTAAAGCCGGTTCCTTTAAGAGACTTCAAATGCATAAAAAAAAACCTTTGTTTAAAAAGTTATCCACAATTAGATGTATAATTTGTATAATTATACCACAATATATGGCTGCAATGCAAAGGATTTTTATGGTTAATATAATTCATAATATGTTGTCATATATTGCGTTACAACGCTTTTTAATTGCACCCATTGTTTTTATGGAAAAAGCTCAGATTATATGGAAAAGATTGCGCTTGAAACATTTAATATAGTTTGATATACTTATCATGATCTGAGGCGCAGTTTTTGAAAAGAGCCATCCTTGGCGTTAGGAATTGGATGACCGAGCCGTGATATAGGTCGGGCGTCCTTCGAAAGCCAGACCTGATGCCTGCCTCAGGATGACGGAGCCATGGTATAGGTCGGGCATCCTTCGAAAGCCAGACCTGGTGCCCTACTCAGGCTTGCACTGAGAATGTCTTGCATCGGTGCTGACGAATTGATGACGGAGGCATGATAAAAGTCGGGCGGTTAGCTCAGCTGGTTAGAGCGCTGGTCTCACATACCAGAGGTCACAGGTTCGAGTCCCGTACCGCCCACCAAGATATCATGGCTGCAACCCCGCACAGGCGGGGTACCGCCTATCAGGATAAAATGTCTTATTTCCTTAGCAGGCGGAGGCCTGGTAAAAAAGCTTCCCTAAAGGGAAGCTTTTGCCTTTTGTGCCATTCCCGGCTTTGTTGTATCATTACCTGCAGCTTGCCGCCAGCAATCTCCGGGGTTTAGCGACCGTGGCAGCGCTTGGTCATTTTTCTAGCCTATCAGGTCCTCCCCTCCGCTTTCTGCGAACTCCAACTTTCCCTCATCGTCGCTGGCCAGCAGCTGCTGGTAGCGGGAATAGTTCACCCCCAGGAACTTGGTGACCGTCACCGCCCGGGAGCTTCCCACCCCCGCCCCGCCGTCCCTCACCTTGAAAAACTTGAAGTCGTATGGCGTGGAGTTCAGGTCTTTGATGACCAGGTGGAGGCTCTCCTCCGACAGTCCCTCGAAACCTGAGAACAGAAGGTATTTCTGCCTGCCCAGCGGATTGTAGATGACCTTGACGATGCCCTTGAAACGCTGTTCTTCGGATTCGAAGATCAGAAAGACCACCGGCTCCTCGTAGCCCGGCCCGGTCGACTGGCAGACCATGTCCAGATAGGGGCCGACCACCTCGCGGCTGCCCGAGAGGCAGGAGCGATCGTCTACAACAATGACCTCGTTGGCCAGAATCTCGGCCGGCTTCATCTCAGGACATCTCCCACCGCGTTATGTCGAATCTGCTCCCGGCCGGAAGAAAACCGAGCCGGATCCCGTTGACCGACACCGGGGCGCCCTTTTCCACCCGGTGATAGTTGTTGCTGGTGATATGGCCGCCGTCCATCACCGTCACCACTCCAGAGCCGACCGCCTCCATTATCCCGTCCGGACCCACCAGTACGGCCGTGTCCTCGGGCAGTCCCAGGCCGTAGCGGCAGAAACCTGCGGCCAGGAACTGGGCCAGCCGGTAGATGCGGCTGCGTTCCAAGAAGTGGGTGTCCACAGTAAGGCCCGGCAGAAAGCCAAAGCCTCTTCTCCAGCCGCTGGCCTCTTTCTCGGTGCCGTGGCCGTCGCCGTAGAAAATGGTCCATTCGCCGGCTGCGGCTGCTCCGGCCGAGGTTCCGGCCAATGCCGTCCCGCCCAGGTGCTTTTTCAAAATCAATTCGGCCAGCCTGGTTCCCTCCAGCGTCTCCAGCAGCCTGACTTGGCTGCCGCCGGTGAAGAAGATCAACTCGGCCCCTTCTATTTTTTCCAGATTCATCGGGCTGTCGGCCTGGCTGCGGTCTCTGACAACCAAAGGCTCGACTTGGGGGACGCCCAGTCTCAAAAAAACCTCCCGGTAGTCTCGGTCCAGTTCCTCCTGGGCGGTGCTGGCCGCCGGCACCACGGCCACCCTTTGGGCACGGCTTTCCAAAACGATGCGGGCCAGCAGGCCGTTGCCGCTTTTACGGTCCTCGCTGCCGCCGATTAAAGCCAGCAGCCCCCGCCCCTCCGATCGCCTTTCCTTGAAAATGGTTGCCATCCTGTTACAATCCTTCAAACCCCTCTGTCTCTCAGTCTACCGACGGAGCCGCCACCGGGTCCACCTTCTCCTTGTAGTCGTAGAGATACTTGATGGCCTGTTGCACCCGGCCGGTCATATAGATGATCAGATCCCCGGTCTGGCCCAAGCTTAGAGCCCGGTCCACTGCCTGAAATTCGTCCAGCACCTCTTCTGTCTTTTCGGTCGGAAAGCCCGCCCGGCCCAGGCCGCGCCGCAGCAGCCCGGCGATCTCTCCCGGAGCCCGGCCCCGCAGGTCCTTGTCCTCGTAGACGATGATGTGGTCGGCGTGGCCGGCCGAAATGACTGCCAGCTGCTCGATGTCCTGATCGCGGCGGTCCCCTACTGCGTCCAGTACCAGGATCCTCCGCCGGCAATCCATTCTGGATATCAAGTCGAAGATGTTGGCGTAGGCTCGGGGATTATGGGCATAGTCGATCATGACGCTATATCCCTTGATGGGGATGATGTTCATCCGTCCCGGGGTCTGTGTCGGCGACGGGAAAAATGACGACAGCCCCACCCTGATCTCCTCGGCCCGGACCTTGAGGGCGTAGGCCGCGGCCGTGGCCGCCATGGCGTTCTGGATGTTGAAGACCGCCTTGCCCTCCATGGCGATGGGTATCTCGTAGGCCCGGGCCACCGGCACCACCGCCTCGCCGTCCAGCACCGTGATGTATCCGTTCTGGTAGACCACCGCCAGCCCTCCGTTCTCCACATGCTCCAGCACCGTGGGATTCTGGGGGGTTAAGGAAAACCAAACGATGTGCTCCCGGCAAAACTGGGCCATCCAGCGGCACCACTTGTCGTCGGCGTTGAGCACCGAGTAGCCGCCCCGGCGCACCGTGGCCGGCACCAGTGATTTAAGCCGGGCCAGGTCCTCGACCGTCTCGATGAAGCCCAATCCGATGTGATCCTCGGCCACGTTCATGCAGATGCCGACGTCGGCCGTGCCGTAGCCCAGGCCGCTTCTAAGCAGCCCGCCCCGGGCCGTCTCCAGCACGGCGCACTCCACCGTCGGATCCTCCAGCACCATCCGGGCCGAGCGCGGCCCGCTCATGTCTCCGGCCAGGATCAGCCGGTCCTTGATGTAAACCCCGTCGGTGTTGGTCATGCCGCAAACCAGCCCCGTCCCCTTCATGATGTGGTTGATCAGCCGGACGGTGGTGGTTTTGCCGTTGGTCCCGGTCACCGAGACGATCTTGATATCGTGCTCCGAGCCCGGTGGGAACAGCATGTTGATGATGGGCTCGGCCACATTGCGCGGCTTGCCCTCCGAGGGGGAGATGTGCATCCGCAGGCCCGGGGCGGCGTTGACCTCGATGACCACCCCCCCGTTCTGTACCAAGGGGGTGTCCAGATCCGGGGCGATGACGTCGATGCCGGCCACGTCCAGTCCGACGATCCGGGCCACCCGTTCGAACATGAATTTGTTGGCCGGGTGCACCCGGTGGGTAACGTCGATGGCCGAGCCGCCGGTGGACAGGTTGGCGGTCCGCTCCAGATGGAAGACCTCGCCCTCGGGCAGCACCGCGTTTTCGTCGATGCCGCGCTCGGCCATCAGGCCCTGGGTGACCTCGGAGATGCCCAGATAGGTCATGACGTTCTCATGCCCCGGCCCGCGCCTGGGATTGCGGTTTTCGATCTCAATCAGCTGTTTGATGGAATGGACCCCGTCGCCCTTGACGTGGGCCGGAATGCGGTTGGCAGCCGCGATGAACTTGCCGTCCACCACCAGGATGCGGTAATCGCTCCCCGGGACCATCTTCTCCACAATCACCCGGTGTGACAGCTCCTTGGCCCGGTCGAAGGCGGCCTGGAGCTGTTCCTGGTTTCGGATGTTGACGGTCACCCCTTTGCCGTGGTGGCCGTCGTAGGGCTTGAGCACCACCGGATAGCCCAGCTCCTGGGCGTCCTCCAGGACGCTGGAGAGCTTGGTGGCCACCGTCCCCTGGGGCACCGGGATGCCGTTCTCCCGCAGCATCAGCTTGGTGACCTTCTTGTTGCCGGCCAGCTCGGTGGCGATGACGCTAGTGCCAGATGTCAGCGAGGCCTGGATTCTCTTCTGGTACTTGCCTTCTCCCAATTGGACGATGTTGTAATCGTCCAGGCGAAAGACGGAAATGCCCTGCCGTTTGGCTTCCTCGATGATGGCCATCGAAGTCGGGCCCAGATAATGGGCCTCCTCCATGCGGTTGATCTCCCGCACCACCCCGTCGATGTCTATCTCCTCGTCCTTCTTGCCGTCGATCACATCCTGGACGATGCGTACCGCCTCCTCGCCGGCGTAGATCCCGGCCTCCTCCACCCAGTACTCGAAGGCCACCAGATAGACGCCGGCTTCTTTGGTGGGATAGGATTTGCAGAAGTAGACGTCCATATAGGCCAGGTATTGGAGCTCCAGGCAGAGGTGCTCGATGACGTGCACCAGGCTGGTGCCCTGGCGCATGCTGTCCAGAAACCCTCCCGGCTGATCCTTGGCGCAGCGGTGTTCCGAGAGGCTGGGCATCAGCTGCAGCAGGCGCTCGGTGAAACCGGGATAGTCGGTGGTAACCCGGCTGTCGAGTTCGCCCATCTCCAGCACCATCTTGACCACCGGGCCCTTGCTCCAGTAGTTGGCTCCGCGCAGACTGCGGATCTCGCGTATCTTCATAACGCTGCCTCCGGATTGTTATTTTCTTTCCTCCATTCTTCAGCCATCCTGATCACCCGCTCTCCCCGGCCGCTCAGGATAACCACCATGGTCCCGGGCCGGCCCTTTTCCAACCCGGCCCTCCAAGCCATCTCCGGCTCCAGAAAGATCTCAATTTTCCCGTAAGGTTTGCCCGCGCCGGCCGCCCCCTGCCTCAGCAGTTCGGTGATCCTGCCCGGTGGCCGGCCCCTGGTATCGTGGCCCTCGTAGAGCACCAGATGGTCGAACATCCCGGCGGCCAAAGATCCCAGGGCCGATATCTCGGCGTCGCTACGGTCTCCGGCCGCGTCCAGCACCCCCACCTTGACCTCGGGAAAATGCCCCAAAAATTTCTCCAGGCAAAGAAAGCTCTCCCGATTGTGGGCGTAATCAACCAGCACCTGGAAATCCCGGACGGCCAGCAGGTTCAACCTCCCAGGCAGCATCCGAAGATCGGGATAAAAGCTCTTCATGCCGAAGCGGATGCGTTCCAGGGACAGGCCGTAGGCGGCCAGAGCGCCGGCCGCCCCCAGGATGGCATCGTAGTTCATTTCCGCCCGGCCGCCGTATGACAGGGGCAGCTCGGTGATATCGAAGAGACGCCATTGGTCGCCGTCGCGAAACAGAACCGCGTCCTCACCTGACAGCACCACCGCTTCGCCTCCCTTAAGGATATGGGATCTAAGCCGCGGGTTGTCGGGGTTCCGGGAGAAGAGCAGCAGTCGGCTTTTAACCCGCTCCGCCATGTTCATCACCAGTTCATTGTCGGCATTGAGCACCGCTCGGCCCTGGGGATAGACCTGCTCGGCCACCACCGCCTTGGCGTAGGCCAGATCCTCGATGTGGCGGATGTCGTCCGAGCCCACGTGATCGTCATGCATATTGAGCACCACCCCGACATCGGCCCATTGGTACCCCAGGCCCCGGCGCAGGATGCCCTCGCGCGAGGTCTCCAGCACGGCGCAGTCGATGGTCGGATCCTTGAGCACCAGGGCCACATGCTGGGGAAAGGTGCAGTCGGTGCTCATCAGCCGCCGGCCGGAGATGTAAAGGCCTTCGGTTGAGGTCATCCCCACCTGAAGCCTGGCCAGCCTCAGGCAGTGGGAGATGAGGTTGACGGCAGTGGTCTTGCCCAGGGTGCCGGTGACCGAAATGATGGGGATCCGGGTGCCGGCCTTATCCGGAAAGAGAAGGTCCAGAAATGGCGCGGCCACCTGGCGCGGCCGGCCGCTGGATGGTTGGAGGTGCATCCGGAAATCCGGGGCAGCGTTGACCTCGATCACTGCTCCTTCATCGAACAGCGGCTTTCCGATATCCTCGGCCACCATGTCTATTCCAGCCACATCCAGCCCGATCACCCGGCTGGCCCGTTCCGCCAGGAACCGGTTGTCGTCGTGGACCTGGTCGGTGACGTCGGCGGCTTCCCCGCCCAGCCGCAGGCTGCCGGAGTTCTTAAGGGCCAGCCGCCGGCCCGGGGGCAGCACCGATCCCAGGGTCAGCCCGCCTTCCTCCAAGATGCGGAGGGTGATCTCGTCGATCTCGACCTTGGTCAGCTTTGCTTTGTCGCCCACCTGCCTGTCGGGCGACCGGTTGAGTTGCTCCACCAATTCCGATATCGTCCGCACCCCGTCGCCGACGATCTCGGGAGGCCTCTGTCTGACGGCTGCCACCATCCGGTGCCCGATCACCAACAGCCGGTAGGTGAACCCCGGCAGAAAGGGCTGGAGGATGACCTTTCCCCCCAGCCGGGCCGCCCACTCGAATCCCCGGCGAACCGACTTTTCGTCTCCGGCCCCCAAGGTCACCCCTCTGCCCAAAGAACCCTCCAAGGGCTTGACGGCAACGGGCCGGCCCAGCCTCCGGAAAAATTCGACCGCTTCCTCGGCATTGTCCACTGCTCTGGTCTCGGGCACCGGGATCCCGGCGTCCCGCAGCAGCATCATGGCCAGAATCTTGTCGTCGGCCGCGTCCACCCCCAGATACCCGGTGTCCGAGGTGATGGTGGCCCGGATGCGTTTTTGGTGTTTGCCGGTGCCCAGTTGCACCAGGTTGTACTCGTCCAGCCTCAGCCAGGGTATGCCGCGGCTTTCGGCTTCGGCGACGATGGCTGCAGTGGAGGGACCCAGCATCCGGATCTCCCGGATTTGCACCAGGGAGGCGACAGCGCGCCCCACGTCAAACCCGCGGCCCAAAAGCAGGCTGTTGACCAGGCTGACCGCCGCCTTGCCCGCGTAGATCCCGGCCAGCTCGTCGAAGAACCGGTAGACCACGTTGTAGACCCCGGGCACGGTGGTGCTGCGGGTCTTGCCGTAGGAGACGTCCATGCCGGCCAGGGTCTGTAGCTCGATGGCCACGTGCTCGGTGACGTGGCCCAGTAGGGTCCCTTGGCGCACCCGGGTGAAAAAGCCCTCGGGCTCGCCCACCGAACAGTGGTGGCTAGCCAGCGAGGGCAGGGCCGTCTTAAGCTTCTCGGCAAACCCGGGAATGGAATCGGTAAAAACCTCGTCGTACTCGCCCAGGTCCAGACGCAACACCACCACCGGGCCGGCCGAAAAATAGTTGGCTCCGTGCATGGCGTTCAAAGAGAGGACCTTCAGCGGCCCCGGCTCTACCTGGTAATCAAGGTATGGTTGGAGCGAAGCTTCCACGTCCTTTTATGCAAATCTGCTGGGGCCTGAGGTTGAATCAATTCTCGAAGGTGCCTCGGCGCGTCAATTTCCCGTCTAGGGCCATGAATCGTCCCTTGGCCAGCAGGTGCACCATCCTCCCCTCCCGGTCCATGACCAGCAGGTCGGCATCGCACCCCAAGGCTATCCGTCCCTTGCCCGGCAGCTTGAGAATGGAGGCGGGATTGGCGGTCACCGGCATCAGGGCCTTCTCCAGGGGGAATTTCTCCCTGAGCCATAAATCCCGCATCTCGTCCAAAATTGTTTTGGGCGCGCCGGAAACCAACCGCACCAAATTGCCGGCCGGGTCGAATTGGGGCAAAGAGCCGCAGCCGTCCGAGGTCATGGTGATGTGTTCCAAGGGCACCCCGGCCCGCACCAGCTCGGCCACCGCCTGAGAGGGCTTCCTCTCCTCATCCGGAAAGAAAGGATAGGCCGAGGTGGTGATGTCGATGTAGCCCTTCTTGCCGTACTCCTTGGCGTCTTCGAATATCTGCGGGTTGCGGTTGCAGTGGGTGGGCCAGAACTGCTTGAAGGTCAGCTGGCTCATCTCCACTGCCTGGCGCACTAGACGGAAGGGATCTTCGGCATCGCCCATGTGCAGGTTGACGATGCCGGCCTTGCCGCCCAGCATGCCCCCCACCCTGGCTTGGGCCGCCAGCCGGGCCAGCTCGGAGGCGGTCGGACAGGAGGAGCGGTGGTCGGAGACCGCCACCTCGCCCACCCCGATCACCTCCTCGATCAGGGCGATGTCGCGCCCCGGGTCGCCCAGTATGGTCGGGGTCGGCACCTGGTAGGCCCCGGTGTAGATCCAGCAGGACACCCCCTCGGACCTAAGGGCCTTGCATTTCATGAGGACTGACTCCACCGATCGGGTATAGCCGTCGGTGCCCAGACAGCCGATGACGGTGGTGATGCCCCCCTCCAGCATCATGGACAAAGGCATCTCCGGGGTGCGGGTGGCCGGGCCGCCCTCGCCGCCGGCTCCGGCGATATGGACATGCCCGTCGATCAGCCCGGGCACCGCCAGCAACCCCCGACAGTCCACCGTCTCCAATCCCAGCGCCTTGGGTTCCTCGATCCTCTCGGCCAAGGCGACAATCCGACCCCCGGCCAGCAGCAGATCCTTTGAGCCCAGGGGCTCAGGCCCATAAACTTGGCAGTTTCGCAGCAGAATCATAGCTATTTTTATTTAGCATTTATCCTTGTGGGAAAACAGCCGCCATTGCATAGTATTTTGGGGAAGGCGAAAAACCCGAATAACAGGAACCTCAAAACATTCATTTTTTGCTTAACCGCAAAGCACCACCTGCCTGCGGGCCCCTGAAGGCGGCGCCCTCCTCCTATAACTGACAAGTTGGCGTGATTTAAGCCATACTTTGGCTTGTTAAAAAAAGCATAGTGGGCGCAATATTGATTTTGTTCTAAAATATCTCTGCGTGCTCTGCGGTTAAATAGAAAAAAAGATATCCACTAGTTATAGCGGTTGACCATCTCGGCCAAAAGCGGCTCCACCGCCCGGAAGACCGACTCCTGGCGGTCAGGACCCAATTTGACCTCACCTGCTTTCCTCCCGTCCCGGGTCACCTTCACCGCTTTATCATCAACCTCCACCAGCCAGCCGCCGGTCGTCAGATCGCGGGCCAGAATTTTCTCGACCGGATCGGGCGATTCCAAAATGACCAAATCCGCCCCCCAGTGGCCCAAGCCGTATTCCAGGATCTCGGCCGAAGCGTGGTTGATGACCGCCAGATCCAGCCTGGGGTTGCGCAGCAGAACCTTGACGTCCTGGTGGTGCTGGCCGCCGGATTTGAGCGGCTGCCCCCCGAAGTGAAGGCCCTCGGATGTCAGGCTGCCGAACTCCAGATCCGGCTTCAATTGTTGGACGGCGGCCCTGATCATCTCGGCCAGGCGGAAGCTGATCCGGTTGCCGGTTATGATGGGGATGCGCTCCGAGCCCGGATTCGGAAAATGGGCCCGGATGATGGCTCCAGGGACGTCGATCGACCGGCCGATGGCCGGAGCCAGATGCATGAAGATGCCCGGCCCGGCGTTGATCTCGATGATGCCGAAATCACCCTGGTCCCAGGGCCGGGAGATGTCGCGGCAGAGGACATCGATGCCCAGGCAGGTGACGTTGAAGAACTTGGCGATGTCCTCCACCAGCCTGACGTTCTTGGGATGGATCTTGTCGGTAACGTTGATGGAAACCCCGCCGGCCGAGATGTTGGCCACCCGCCGCAGGAAGACCCGCTGGCCCTGGGGCGGCACCGAAGACAGGGTCAGGTTCTGCAGCTTAAGGAACTCCACCAGGTTGTCGTCGGCCTTGATCTTGCACAGGGGACTGCGGGCGTTGTCTATCCGGGCCGGGGTGGCGTTCTCAACCTCTATCAGCTGGGCGATGGTCTTGGAGCCGTCGCCGTCCACATAGGCCGGCACCCGCTCCAAGGCGGCAGTGAATTTTCCCTTGACCGAGAGCAGCCGGTGGTCGGTGCCGAATATCTGCTTCTCGACAATGGCCCCGTCGAAGGGCACCCCCTGCTCCTTGGCCGCTTCCTTGATGCCCCAGAAGGCCTGGCGCACCTGGTCGGCGCTCATGATGCCGGTGGTCACCCCCTGGCCCTTGTGTCCGGCCACCGGCTTAACCACCACCGGATAGCCCAGGGCTTCGGCCGCCTCCACCATCCCCTCTTCGGCATAAAAGGTTTTGCCCACCGGGGTGGGGAAGCCGCACATCACCAGAAAATCCTTGACCATGTCCTTGTACATGGTAAACTCGGTGTCCTTGATGCCGTCGACATGGAAGGTGGTGGAACGGCCCCGCACCTGCTTGCGGCCGTATCCCCATTGGAACTGGTTCTCCTCGTAAAGGTAATGGACCGGTATGTTGCGCTTGAGGGCCGCCTCGATGAGCGAGTAGAGGGTCGGCCCGCCGTAAAGGGTGCGGTCGAAGTCGGCCTGAAGTTTTTTGAACTCTTCCTGGAAATCGAAGCGGTGGCCGTCCTCTAGGCAGTGGAACCAATCGCCGGCCATCCGGATGCAGTCCCGGGCCGAAGCCTCGTCCAGGTATTCCACGGCCACCGCATAGCCCGATTCGGTTTTCTCGGCCTGGTATTTGTTAATGAAAAGGTCCATGTCCATCTTCATCACCTGGACCAGGGCGGCGGCAAAAGCCTGGCCCGGATCCAGCGGGAGTTTTCCCTTGAGGGCCGGCAGCTGTCGGCAAACTCCTTCGGCAATGCGGTCCTCAATTTTGGGCCCGCCCCGGTAGTGAAGGGTGAAACAGACGGCCGGCCGATCAAGCCGGTGATTGCAGCCCGAATAGACCTTGAATTCGCTGGTCTCGAAGTTCCTCATGCCTTCTCCCGGTAGTTGTATTATTAATTAATTGGAATCTCTAAAAACCGCTTTTTGTCTATGTTTCGACCAGGCCCTGCATGACAAAACGTCTTATACACGGGCCATGCTGAGTCCAGCTTGCGGTGAGCTGGACCCTGAGCCTACCGAAGGGTTGCCGAACCCGTCGAAGCATGACCGCACCCAACGATAGCATTTCTAGAGGTTCCCTAATGGTTACTATCCCTCTTCCAGCAAAATCCTCAGGGCCGATATAATCTCAGGCAAGTGCCTGTCCAGCAGTGCGACGGTTTTGAGATACTCATCCAAATCGCCGCCGACGGGATCCGGCACTCCGTTAGGCGCCATCAGCCTGGCCTCGGCCCGGGGAGCCAGGGCCAAGACCGCTTGAAGGTGTTTATCCTCCATGGCCAACACCAAGTCGACCTCCTCGGCCAGATCGCGGCTCAATGGCTGGGAGCGGTGACGGGAAAGGTCGAAGCCCCACTTGCCGGCGGCCTGGCGGGCGGTTTCGGTGGCCGGCAGGCCGGGCAAAGCTCCGGTGCCGCAGGATTTTATTTCGACCCTGGACCGCCATTGCTTCGGCAGCCGGTGCCTTAAAAGCCCCTCGGCCATTGGGCTGCGGCAGGTATTCCCGGTACAAACGAAAAGCACCTTGGCGGAAGCCAGGGCCACCGGCCCCCGGCAGGCATCCTCGATTTCCTGCCTGGTTATGGCCCCCTTGCGGAGCAGCACCGGCTGCCGGCCGCTAATATCGAGTACGGTGGAAGGCTTCCGCCGGGGCCGCTCCCCTCCGTCGATAATCAGATCCGGTGCCTGTTTAAGACCGTGCAAAACCTCGGCCCCGGAATAGGATTCCGGACATCCGCTGCGGTTGGCGCTGGTGCTGGCTAAAGGAACATCTAGAGAATTTAGGATCATGGCGACGATGGGCTCCGGGCTCACTCTGATTCCCACCTTGCCTCCAAGGTCCAGTTTCCAATCCCTGACCTGCCTCGAGGCGCCCAGCACCATGGTCAACGGCCCTGGCCAAAACTTTTCTGCCAGGCAACGGAAGCATTGGCCGGTATCCGAAGCCAACGCTGCAGCCGCCCCGGCGCTTTTCGCCAATAGCACCAAAGGCTTTTTATAATCGCGTCCCTTGAGCCGATAGACGCGCCTGACGGCCGATCGGCAATCGGCCCGGGCTGCCAGTCCGTAGACGGTGTCGGTGGGCAGGGCCACCACCCCGTCCTCGTTTAACACCGAAAGCGCCTCTTGCAGCAGAGGCGCATCGGGATTGCCCTGGTACCTGAGGATAGCCGGACCTGACCGTTGGGCCATCGCTTAAGCCTCCCCCATTTTTGCGATGCGCCTCAGCTGGTTCTTCAGCAACTGGCGCTTGAGCTGGCTCAAGTGGTCTATGAACAGGACGCCGTTGAGATGGTCGACCTCATGGAGGAAACACCTGGCCAGCATCTCGTCGGCCTCCAGCTCGATCTCCCGACCCTCCAGGTCCAGGCCCTTGATGCCGATTTTCTGGGGACGGGCAACGTCGGCGTAAAGCTCGGGAAAGCTGAGGCATCCCTCCTGGTGCACCAGTCGGCCGTGGCTTCCGATCACCCTGGGGTTGATCAGCACCAGAGGTTTTTTCTGGGACTGGTCCATGGCCGGCAGGTTGATCAGGCAGAGCGCCACCGAGCGGCCCACCTGGGGCGCGGCCAGACCCAGACCCTTGGCCCGGGCCAAAACTTCCCTCATGCCCTCGGCCAGGCCCACCACCTCCCCGTCGATGTTTTGGACCTCCTCGGCCTTCTTCCGCAGGACCGGATCGCCGAAGACCCGGATGCCGAATGTTTCCCGGTTGCCCGTCACCCTGGTTGCTTATTTCCGATTTCCACTTGCTTTCGATGGCGCTTTTAGGGACGTCGCTATTTATCCAGCTTGGCTGAGACCGAGGAGCGGAGCACCTCCAGCTTGACGTTCTCGTCCACCTTGACCACCACGATGTTTCGGGCCTCGTCCACCCCCACCACCGTTCCGTGGATGCCGCCGGCCGCTATCACCCGATCGCCCTTGGCCAACGACTTCAGCATCTCAGCGTGTTTCTTTTGCTGTTTCTGCTGGGGTAGGATTAGAAGCAGGTAGATGATCGCGAACATGATGAGGATGGGCAGCAGTCCCATCAGGCCCCCGCCCCCCTGCGCCGCCTGGCCGCCTTGGCCCATGGCATAGGCTATTTCGTGCATCGGTTCTCCTTATCTCTTTTTTATTGTTTTCAGATCCGTCCCCTTAAAGCGGCCCGGCAACAGACGGTCGAGATTGGCCACCGAGATCCTCCCTGTCCTTCCCCACATGATGACCCGCATCCCGGGATTGAACTCGGCCAGCACCTGGCGGCAGGCGCCGCAGGGTGAAACCGGCCCATTGCCGTCGGCCACGACTGCGATAGCCTCAAAGGTGCGGCAGCCGTCGGCCACCGCCTGCGCCACCGCGCTTCGCTCGGCGCAGAGGGACAGCCCGTACGAGGCGTTTTCCACGTTGCAGCCTGTAAAAACCCGGCCGTCGACAGCCAGTAGGGCCGCCCCCACCCGATATTTGGAGTAGGGCGCGTAGGCCTTGAGCATCGCCCTTCTGGCCAGCTCCACCAGTTGCCGGTCACCGGTGGCTTTCTTTTTCGTTTTCACCATCATGCTATCCTCCCGAAAGCTCGCTCCAAAAGCTCCTCCCGGCTTCCAAGGGCCCGACCCCCAAAGCCTGGGCCACGGTGGCCCCAAGGTCGGCCATGGATCCCCTGGCGCCGAGATTTTTGCCGGGAGCAAGTCCCGGGCCCCATGCCAAAAGCGGCACGTATTCCCGCGAATGGTCGGTGGACGGCGTAGTGGGATCGTTGCCGTGGTCGGCGGTTATTAAAAGGACATCGCCCTCGCCCATCTTCGAAATCAGCTTGGGCAGCCAGCCATCGAACTCGCGAAGTCCCCTGTGGAAGCCGGGAACATCGTTGCGGTGCCCCCAGGTCATGTCGAACTCCACCAGGTTCATTATCAGCAGACCGTGTTTCAGGCTGGAGACAGTCTCTAAAAATTTGGCCATGCCGTCGGAGTTGCTGTCGCTGTGCAGGCACTCGGTCAGCCCCCGCCCGGCGTAGAGGTCGCAGATCTTTCCCACCCCGATCACCTGCCGTCCGCTCTCCTTGATCCTGTCCAGCAGTGTCGGCCGGGGCGGCTCCAGGGAGAAATCCTTGCGGTTGCCGCCCACCCGCTGGTAATTGCCTGAAGTGCCGATAAACGGCCTGGCTATCACCCGCCCCACCGCATGCGGCCCGGCCAGGATCTTTCGGGCGATCTGACACCATTCGTAAAGCGTCTTAAGGGGCACCGCCTCCTGGTGACAGGCGATCTGGAAGACGCTATCGGCCGAGGTGTAGACGATGGGTTTTCCGCTCCTGACATGCTCGTCCCCCAATTCTTTTATGATCTCGGTGCCGGAAGCGGCTTTGTTTCCCAAAATATCCCGGCCGATGGCCTTCTTGAAAGGCTCCAATATCTCAGGGGGAAATCCCTGGGGATAAGTAGGGAACGGCCTCTCGGTTATCAGTCCGGCCAGCTCCCAATGGCCCGAGGTCGAGTCCTTTCCGGCCGAGACCTCGGCCATCTTCCCCCAGGAGCCGAGCGCATCGGGCTGAGGAGGGACCCCGGAGATCTCGATGATGTTCCCCAGGCCCAAACGCCCCATGTTGGGCAGCTTAAGCCCCCCGGGCACGGCCCGCGACAGGTTGCCCAGGGTGTTGCTGCCCCGGTCGTCGTAATCACCGGCATCCGGCAGCTCTCCCACTCCACACCCATCAAGGATGATGATGAATATCCGTCTGACTACTATCAAAACAGGGTGTTTTTTTAGAATTTGGGATTTTGAGCTTAGAATTTACGGCCGTCCGGCAGCTCGCCCACCCCGCATCCGCCCAGTATGATGATGAATGCCCGCTTCATTCCGCCTCAAGCCATCCTGAGTGTGACGCCGATCCCGAATGCCGAAATCTGCCCCGAAGTCGGCAAGCCTGTTTGCCCGGGAAGGGGATCTCGGCAGATCCTTCAAGGGCCAGGCAAGGGGCCTTATACAGAATGACGATAAACTTCTACCATAAGGAATTATGCCAATCCGTTTTGAATTTCGGATTTGAATATTCGAAATTCCCGTCATCCGCCAACGGCGGATGACGGGTAATTATCTCACATTTTCCCGCCCAAGTAAATAGGAAACGCCCCCGCCGCAAGGCGCGGGGGCGTCCCTCCGAAAGAGAGATCCTAGAAATTGATCTTGACGTCGTCCGAGGAGATGAGCTGCTGGGCGTCGCCCTCCTCGCGTCCGATGTTGTTCCCGTTGCCGTCAAGGTACCAACCCGCGTTGTCCCTGATGTTGCGGCCGATCCACAGCATGGCCTGGCCGGCCGAGCAGTTCTCGGTGGTGATGCGGAACCGCCTGGCGGGGACATCGGCCGGCTGGTAGTAGATGGTGCCGTTGACGGCGCCGATGATGGTGCTCCCGCTGCGGCGATAGAGCTTGATGTTGTTAGCGTTGATGGTGCTGTAGTCCAAGCTGTCGTCGAAGGTGACCACCAGTTCGCCGCCGGCCCCGCCGGAATAGCTAGAATAATGTAGCGGGGTATGGTCTTCGGTGGCGCTGGAATGGATGGTGCGGAACGGGATCACTAAGTTGGGGACGTTGGCGATGTAGCCGTAGTTGCCCCAGGTGCACTTGTTGTTGCTGACTCCGCTGTCGGTCATGTTGTTGACCACAAAGGTCAGGATGTAGCGGGTGTCGTAACGCAGGGTGTCGCCGGCCGCATTTCCGGCAAAGAACATGGAGGTGCCGGCCACGCCCAGGCTCCTGAGCGGCACGTTGTTGCCGGCCGAGTCGGTCAGGGTAACGTTGGACTTGACGGTCATGGTGTCGAAGTCGCCGGCGTCAAATCCGATGCCGATCAAAATGGCTCCCGATGAATAGTTGCCGGCCGTAGTCGGGTACCAAGCGGTGACCTTGGGATGGGTGATGTCCGGCTCCTGGGCCCCGGGGGCGCCGGTGGTCCGGAAATAGCTGATGTGATCGTCATAGGGCGTGCCGTCGAACTGGCCGTTGCCGTTGCCGTCTATCGGTTTTCCGGCCTTGCTTACCAAGCCCGGCTTGAAGGTGACGGTGTACCAGTAGCCGTCGGCAAAGGTGCCGGAGATTACCGCCCGCTTGATTTCGGGATAGAAGACGATGGTCGGGCTGGTGACCGTGCCCCCGCCCAGGACGATGTTGGTCAGGGTGACTGATGCCGGACTCATGTCCACCGGGAAGTTGATGACGATCTGTCCCTGGGTGCCGGAGACGTTAGGATCCAAGTCGGCCATGATGGCGCCCAGGCCCGGGCTGATGGCGATGGCGCCGGCGTTCACCAAGTTGGCGCCCACCACGCCGGCCGCATAGTCGCTGTTGGGGCTGTAGGGATTTTCCTTCTTGCTGCAGCCGGCCAGCACCAGGGCCGCCCCCACCAGCAGGATCGAACCCAGCCAGAGGATCTTATTCAATTTCATTTCTGCCTCCTTCTTTATTTCATTAGAACTTGATTACGGCTGAGGCCTTCCACCCGGTCATGTCGTCCAGGTGGGCGAATCCCATGAAGTCCAGCTGGAGGTGGTCGCTGATCTTCCAGCCGGCCCCGTAGGTGTAGGCGGTCTGGCTAAAGCTCTCCTTGCCGCCCTCGCTTTGGGCGTTGACCATCAGGAAGGGATTGGGCGCCACCCACTGGGTGGTGTCGTTGGTGTTGGGGTTGATCTGGGTATAGCGCACCGGCCCGGTGGTCAGGGTCAGGACCTCGGAGTAGTCGAAATAGCTCCAGCTGTGGCGGGCGCCCAGGCGGAACACGAAGTTGTCGGTGATGTGGAACTCCAGGCCCACCGGCATGTTGAGATGGAACCGGGACTCGGTGTACATCTCGTCGTAGTCTCCGGTGCTGTCGGTGAACTGGATATAGTCGTTCCACACCGCCGGCTCCCCGTCGTTGTACTGGGCCACCCCGTGGTAGGTGCCGCTCCACTTGGTGTCATAGTCCCGCTTGGAGCTGTAGGCGCCCAGTCCCAGGGAAAGCTCCACCTTCTCACCCAGCTTGGCCGTGGTCTTGGAGAACAGGCTGAAGGCGGTGAATGAGTTCTCCTGGGCCACCGGGGCGTTCAGGGCCATGTTTGCGGTAAAGGTCCGGTTGCCGGTGGGCAGGACATATACCTCGGAGGTGTCGTAGTTGACCGTGATGTAACCGTCCTCGCGCGAGCCCGACAGGGTGGAGAAGGCCAGGTCGGTCCTGGTCCTGACCTCGTCGCTCCACTTGTAGATGCCGGCCGCCCGGACGTTGATCTCGGCGCCCACATGGTCGTGGGGGATGATGTCCCAATACTCGCTGCGGTCGGCTACCACCGAGTTGCCCCCGGCCGCCGGGTTGGAGTATTCGTAATGGTGGGTCAGGGTGTCGTACTCATAAGCCTGGTAGGCGTTGAGCCCGGCCGCCAGCCCGACGTCCAGCTTGTCGGTCAGGGGGCGCCAGTAGGACAAAGCCCCGCCCCAGACGCTTTCGTCAAGGTAGTTGATGCGCACATTCTCCAAGGCCGAGGTAGCCTCGGTGCGTCCGGTGATCAGATCCAGGTACTGAACTTGGCTGATATAGTTCTCGCTGCCGTAGGGCTGGTCTTTTTCCTGATAGCCCTGGTGGTAGAAAAGGACCCCAATCTTGCCCGAGCCCAACTCCCGGCCGAAACCCAGCCACCAGTGGCTGTCCTGGAACTTTATGCTTTCGTAATAAGTGTAGTCCCCCACCATCTTGTAGATCGGGATGTTGTTGTTGTAGAAGGTCGCGGATTGGTTGGACTTGGTGGTGTCCTCGCTGTGGGAGAAATTGCGGTCGTAGAGCAGGCCCAGCTTGCCGTAGCCCATCAACGGCCCGCAGCCGCCTATCAGGTAATAATTGTTGGCGTCGGGGGCAAAGAACTCCTCGTCCTTGTCGACGATGTTGGCCAGATTGGTGTACAGCCGGTAGCCCTCGATGGTGGGCATCATGGCCGGATCCAGCATCAGGTCCAGGTCATCCTCCAGCAATGAGGCGGTGGAGGCGCTGCGGAAGGACTCGGCCCAGGGATTGGACCACCAGGGCAGGCCCTCGGCCGCAAAGCTGACCGTGGCCGCCAGCATCAGGGTTACCAGCAGAAAACCGATTCTTGCCTTCATGTTTTCCTCCTGTTGTTTGGTTGGGTGAATTAATGAATGGGTATTGGTTTCCTGAATAGGTTTTTCTCCTCCGGACATTGAATAATTTTTTCTATGTCCCTCCTTTCAAATGATTACCATATAATGTATAATGATATAAAAATACCGCCAGGATGTCAAGTTTTTTTTAAAAAAATATTGACATGCATCGGCCAAATGGTATAATCTACCCTGCTTATGCTTAAGACAAAAAATATCCTGTTCCCGGCCGTCGGTCTGGTTTGGGCCGTTTCCATGGCCTGGTTTGGGCTATCGGCCGGCGGCTGTCCCCGCCGCCATGGCGCCGGTCCATCCCTGCAACGTGGCGACGCCGAGTCCTGGTACGGCCTCTATCTGGGGCCGGACAAGATCGGGCATTCGGTCACCCTGTCCCGGGCCCTGCCCGGCGGCGGACGCTCGGTCTCCAACCGCAGTCTGATGCGCATCGCCATGATGGGGACTCCCCAAGAGGTAGCCTCGGCCCTAAGCTACGACCTGGACCGCAGTTTCTCTCTGCAAAGCTTTGATTTCCGCATCTCGGGAGCCGCCGACATCAGGGTAAAAGGCCGGGTTTTGGGGCGCAGGCTTATGATCGAGGTGGAGACCCAAGGACGAAATCAACACCAGGAGCTGGCCCTCTCCGGACCGGTCACCCTGCCCGAAGCCTTGGAGCCGCTGCTGGCCGGGCGCGTCCTTAGGCCGGGGGACCGCTTCACCTATTCCATGTTCGACCCCTCCTCCATGTCGCTCCAGCCGGCCGCCGTCACCGTGGCCGGCCAGGAGAGCCTGAAGCTTGGCGGCCGCAAAGTCTGGTCCACCAAGCTGACCACCGAGTTCTCAGGCATCACCTCCCAAAGCTGGGTGGACTCCTTGGGCGGTATACTGCGCGAAGAGGGACCTTTGGGCATGGTTTTGGTGGCCGAGACCAAGGAGCAAGCCCTCAAGCCGGACGGAAGCCCCCAGCCGTTGGATCTTCTGACCTCGCTCTCGGTGCCTTCGCTGGGTAAGGGCATCTCAGATCCCCGGAACACCTCCCGTTCGATTTTCCGGTTGTTGGACATCGAGTCTTCTGGGTTCGACCTTGAGGGCGGCCGCCAGAGGCTCGATTCCCTCAGGCTCTCGGTTTCCCGGGAGCCGCCCCCCCAGGCCTCCCAGGATGCCCTCCCCGACAGCCTGAAGCGCTGGCTGGCGCCCACTGCCTTAATCCAGTCATCGGATCCGGCCATCATCAAACTGGCCGATTCCCTATGCCGGGTGGTATCGGATCATTGGGCCAAGTCGGCCGTTCTCAGCCATTGGGTTTTCGCTTCGCTGGAAAAGAGAATGTCGGTCACTTTGCCCTCGGCCGTGGAGGTCTTGGCTTCGCGCCGCGGCGACTGCAACGAGCACGCCACCCTTTTCTGCGCCCTGGCCCGGGCCCAAGGCATCCCGACCCGACTCTGCTTGGGGGTGGTCTATTTGGACGGACGCTTCTACTATCATGCTTGGAATGCGGTCTGGCGCGGCGGCTGGATCGAGGTCGATCCCACCTTCGGCCAGATCCCGGCCGATGCCGCCCGCATCCGGCTGGTGTCCGGAGACCTGTCGGACCAGGGCCGCCTGCTGCCGGCCATGGGCCGGCTCAAGGTAGAGGTGGTGGAGTGGCGGTGACCTGCCCAGGCGATCCCTGCATTCTGGCCCAAAAACTGGTCAAACGTTTCGGGCCCAAGGTGGCGGTTGACGGATTAGATCTTGAGATCCGCCCTGGAGAGATCTATGGACTGCTGGGCCCCAACGGGACCGGCAAGACCACTACCCTTAAAATGCTCTGCGGCCTGTTGCGTCCCGATTCCGGCCGGGTGTCGCTTTGCGGCCTGGATATGGAGCATGAGCCTTTGGAGGCCAAAAGACGCCTGGCCTTCATTCCCGACAACCCTTACATCTACGAAGCCCTCACCGGACGCGAATTTTTATCCCTGGTGGCCGGCCTCTACCAGGTCGAGCCGTCCTTAGCCGCCTCCCGGACAGCCGAGCTAGCCCAACGTCTCGAGGCTGAGTCCTGGTTGGACCAACGGGCCGAGGGCTATTCCCACGGCATGCGCCAGAAGCTGGTGCTGGCCTCGGCCCTGCTCCATAAACCCGACATCTTTCTAATAGACGAACCCTTGGTAGGTTTAGATCCGGCCGGCATTCTGACGGTGCGGGAGATCTTTCGCCAGGAGGCGGCCCGCGGCGCCTGTTTGATCGTCTCCACCCACACCCTGAGCCTGGCCGAGTCAGTTTGCGGGCGCATCGGCATCATCTCCCAGGGTCGCCTGGCCGCCCAGGGAACCTTGGAGGAGCTTCGCTCCCTGTCGCGGAAAAAACACACCGACCTGGAAAGCCTCTACCTGGAGTTCACCCGGCCCGGTTGATGATGAGATGTAATCTTTTTTACTGAACCCATCTCGCAATTCTCGAACGTTTCACTTTCAACTTTTGACATCTAACTTATAAAAGATGGCCCTCGAAGGCAACATCTCCGAATTCTCCCTGCCCGAGATCCTGCAGCTGCTGTCCAGCCAGCGTAAGACCGGCGTCCTCTCCCTAACCCAGGTTCAGGACTCGGCCGCCCTGGACTTCGAGGAAGGCCAGATCACCGGAGGCTATTACAGCCGCCGAGGGGTTCAGGAGGATCTGTCCGGCTATCTTTTCCGCACCGGACTGGTGGGCGAGGCCGACCTGGCCAAAGCGGAAAAACTCCAGGCCCAGCGCCGAGTGCCTCTAGAGGAGGTGCTCATCGACGAAGGTTATCTGACCGAGGACGACTTCGCCGAGGTCATCCGCTTCAAGATCCAGGAGATTATGGACGAGGTCTTCACGTGGGTGGACGGACATTACACCTTCGACCTCAAGTCGCGCCTCTATACCAAAAGCCGTTACCCCATCCGGCTGTCGACCGACAGCTTTTTGATGGAGGGCATGCGGCGCATGGACGAGTGGCTGCGCATCAGGAAGGTTCTTCCCGATATGGGGACGGTCCTGGTCCGCGATCCCTCTGCCCCTGCCTTAGAGCCCACCCCGGAACAAGGAAAATTTTTGGAGTTCCTGGGCTCGCGCCACATGTCTCTGGAGCAGATAGCCGAGGCCAGCGGCCTGGGCAAGTTCATGACCTGCCAGGTGGCGGTGGAGCTGCTGGAATCCGGCGTCATCCGACGCCACGAGCCCGAGCCAGGGGCCGGCCGCCCCCAAGCCCCAGTCTCCGGAAAACGGGACCAGACCGGGGCGGTGGCATTGATGGTCCGGCACCTGGGCCTGCTGGTAAACTACCTGTCGCTCTACCCCTTCAACCACGCCAACATCATGTCGGTGCTGGAGGAGTTCTTCTTCCTGTTCGACGGCCTCATGTTGGATGACTCCGGCTTGAAACTGGAGCTTGCCGAGGACGGGGTCTTGGTTGACGGCCGCCGTCTGGGCGATTCCCTGATGCAGGAGTTTCGGGCCTATCTTACCCAGCGCCGGATGGAGCGCCTTTCCTTCCTGCCCCAGCTCAAGCGCGATGAACTGATGTCCTTGGCCTTTGTTCTGGCCCTGCCGGCCGATTTCATCGAAGTTCTGGGAGGGATCGAAGCGGTGGCCCGGACCCAGCACCTGCACCACATCCGCATCGGTTTTGCCCCGCCCGGCACCGGCCCCTCCATGCGGGGGGAGAAGATGTTCGTAATACCCAGCCGCTTTTTGGAGATCCTGCTGGACAACCCGGCCCTCAGCCAGGGCAACTTTCGCATCTTCCAGAGCCTAAGGCACATCCACCGGCTCCCCTCCTTCCCGGTCAGCCAGACGGCCGCCATGGAGATCGAGGTGGCCGATCAGGTCACCGAGCGCATCTTCGGGGTATACAGCCGGGGCGGGCGGGAGAAGTATATCGAGAAGGTCATCATCCCGGTGATGAAGCTGCATCCGGCCACCCGCATCGCTTTCATCAAGCGCAAACTGCTTGACGTACGCTGGCCCTTCCCCTTGGACAACATCCTGGCTCTGTCGCATAACGACTTTGAGAAGCTGGTGCGCCTCAGCCAGGCCCGGAGGCCGTGATGGACCCCTCAGCCGAGTTGCGGCCGGCCGCATCCACCCCGACAGTATCAACGTCTCGGTATAGCGCCCCCGGAGGCACCGGATGAACGGCCGGAAGGAAGCCAACCTTTTTATCGTCCGCCTGATGGCCCTCAGGATCAAGAGCCTGTGGCGCCGTCTGCTGCAGCCCAGGCCGGGCCGGACCCTGCAGCTGGCCTCCTATCTCCTGGTGATGGCCGTCTTCCTGGGCGGAGGCTTTCTCCTCTTCCACCGCCTGTTCCTCTATCTGGTTTCGCTGGAGTCCATCGGCCCGCCATTGATGGCCCGGATCTTAAGCACCGCCTTCCTGGCCTTCATGCTGATGCTCTTTTTAAGCAGCCTGGTCACCTCGCTTTCCACCCTCTATCATTCGCCGGAGATAGATTTTCTGCTGGCCTCTCCCCTGCCCTTTCGTCAGCTTTTCCTCTACCGGCTGGCCTATAACGTATTCTATAGCTCCTGGGCCACCCTGCTACTGGGAATACCATTGCTGGCCGCGGTTTTCTCCGCCCTAAGGACCCCGGTACTGGGGGTGGCGGCGGCTTGTCTGATGTTTCCCCTGTTCATCCTCATTCCGGCCCTGGCGGCCGTGGCCCTGCTGCAACTGGCCGTCAAGCTGTTCCCCCGCCTTAGTCTAAAGAGCCTGCTGGGGTTCATGTTTCTGGCCATGGCCGCCGGATCTTGGTTATTCTTCGCCTTCGGCCAGCCGCAGTCGATCTCCATCGGCCGGATCAATTCCCCGGCCGAACTGGAGCAATATCTGGCCGGCCTGGCCGTCACCTCCCACGCCCTTCTCCCCAGCACCTGGATGGCCCAGGGGCTGCTGGCACCGGCCGAAGCCGGTCCGGGTTTTCTGGCCGTCCGCCTGTGGATGTTATTGATAACCGCCGTCTTCGTAGGCTGGCTTTGCCTGAGCTTGGCCGAACGCTTTTACCACCAGTCGTTGCTGGGCCGAGTTTCCTCCGGCTCCAGGCCTGGACCATCCTCCCGACTTCTCTCCTCCCGCCTGGGCCGCCGTTTTCCGGTGGCCGCCAAGGACGCTTTGCTCTTTGTCCGCAATCCGGTGCAATGGGCCCAGGCCTTCATCTTCGTCTCTCTGCTGGTCCTCTACCTGGGCAGCCTCCGCCGCTATCCGGTCATCTTCACCTTCGACCAGTGGAAGGTTTTGGTCTCCTTCATCAACTTCGGTTTTGCCGGATATATCCTGGCCACCCTCTCGGTCAGGTTCGTCTTTCCCACCTTCAGTCTGGAGGGCCCCATGCTCTGGCTGGTGCGCACCGCCCCGGTTTCCGTCAGCCGGCTGTTTTTCGAGAAGGCCTTTCTCAACGCAGCCGTGGCCCTGTTGCTGGCCGAGGCCCTGAGCCTGGCCTCCAACCGCCTATTGAATACCCCGCCGGGCTTGGGGCTCTTGAGCCATCTATGCCTGGCGGTCATGTGCCTGGCGGTCACCGGCATCTCCCTGGGACTGGGCGCGGCCTGGCCCGACTACCGGGAAACCAATCCCAGCCGCATCGCCTCCGGGCTGGGCGGCATGCTGGCCGCTCTGGTTTCCCTCAGCTATGTCGGCATCTCCATCGTGGTGCTGGCCTGGCCGGCCTACCTATACGCCCTCAATCGCTGGCAGGGAAGGGCTTCCTACCACAGCGCCCTGTCAGTTTCCCTTTTGCTTTTTATATTAATCTCGGCCGCCTTCACTTTTATCCCCCTACGGTTGGGCCTGCGTTCCTTGGCCGTCCGCGATGTCTGAGATATGCTCGGGCGAAAAAGTGTCCCTCCCTCTTGTATTCCGTCCCGATTATGTGTATAATTAAATAGTTGAATAAAATACTATATAGCCAGCCCAACGATTCAACCCTTAGACGAGGAATGAGGCCATGAGGAAGCAAAAAGCCAAAAGCGCCGGCGGCGTCCCCAACTACCTGGAAAAACTGGGGGAAAGGCTAAAGACCCTGCGCAAAAGCCACGGCCTGTCCCAGCAGAAGCTGGCCGCCAAGGCCGGATTCGACTATCGCTACGTCGGTTTCCTGGAGCAAGCCCGCATCAATCCCACCATCAAGACCCTGGAGAAAGTGGCCCGGGCTCTGAGCGTCCACGTCTGCGATCTTCTGCCCGATGCCGGTGAAAAGGGCAAGCGTCCCGACTCCATCAAGCTTAACGAGCGTGAGCTGCTTCAGGCCAAGATCATGCGCAACCTCCACAAGGCCGATTACAAGCGCCTGAAGACCATCGAAAAGCTGGTCAACGTGACCGTCAAAATCCCTAAGTGACCTCAACCGGCCCCTGGCCAGAACACGGCCACGGATAAATGATGCAGCCGTCGCCGGGGCGGGGAAAGTCTCTTATTCCCGAACACCTATCATTAAATAAAAGCGGCAGGAGCAGCCCATGAACTACCTGACCAGGCTCGGAGAGAAAATCAAGCTGACCCGCAAGAGCAACGGCATGTCCCAGCAGCAGCTGGCCGCCAAGTCCGGTTTCGATTACCGTTACATCGGCTTTCTGGAGAAGGCCAAGATCAACCCCACCATCAAGACCTTGGAGCGGATCGCCCGGGCCTTGGACGTACATGTCTGCGAGATACTCCCCTCGGAGACCGAGGACCGGGAGCGGGCCGACATCTACCGCCTGAGCGAGCGGGAGATGATGATGTATCTGGTGATGCGCAACCTACACAAGGCCGATTTCAAGAAGCTCAAAGCCATCGACAAGCTGATCGAAAGTTCCATCAAGAAACAGCCCAAATAGCCCCCGCAGACGCATAAAAAACCCGGAGCGGCCACGCTCCGGGTTTTTTATGCCTTGTTTTGGTTAAAAACCGTTGGTTGTCGGTCGGCCCAAGAACAAAGTTAGTTTATAGATAATTTTTCCTCTGCGCTGTTGCCCGGCCTGCCTGACGCAGCCTGCTCCGCAGCAACAACGCCTGCGAAGGCCGGGCAAGGCTTGTGCCACCGCTGAAGCTACGGCACTCAAGGGGGGCATAATATTAGCATAAGCGGTTGACAGGCGGGGCTCCGCGCCGACAGGCCGTAATAGCCTTATGATATAATGGCTGGGTAGGCTGTACAGCTTCTGTGGCAAATAAAAAGCTCTTGCTCTAAAATGCCCTATGGCTACTTGGCGGCCAGGCTGACGTCGCCGAAGAGGATGGCCGGCGTCAGGTAATGTCCTCGGCTTTCGGCATCCTTCGATATCTCGCCCACGTTGTTTTTCAACATCTGGTAGGCGTTGCCGGCCACCATGGCGTCCTTGACCCGGCCGACGATCCTACCCTTGTCCACCGCAAACCCCAGACCGATGTTGGCCGAGAAATCGCCGGCCAGCAGGTTGCTCTGGCCCGCCCCCAGCAAATCGTGGATGACGATGCCCCGGTCCATGGTCTTGAGGATTTCGGCCATGGAGCGCCGCCCGGTCGATATCACCAGATTGCTGACCGTGGGCGATGGCTGGGCCGAGTAATCACGCTGGCCGTGTCCGGTGGAGGCGGTGCCCATCAATCCGGCCGTCTGCAGATCGAATATGAAGTGGCGGAAGACTCCCTTCTGGAAGAGCGGCAGCCGGGAGGTGCAGACGCCCTCGGCATCGTGGGGGGCCGAGCCGGAGCCCAGCTTAAGGTGGGGATCGTCGGTCACCGAGAGCCTGGAGTCCAACACCTGCTCCCCCAGCCGCCCCTGCAGCGGCGAGGAACGCTTCTGCAGCATCTTGCCGCTCACCCCCATGCCCAGCGCCATCCAGAAAATATACATGGCCTCGTGGGAGAACAGCACCGGCATCCGGCCTCCGGCCACCTTGGCCGACCTGCGGGACTGTTTGAGCAGCCGGGCCATCTTGGAGACCATGGCCTCGCCCTCCAGCTTCAGTCCGCACCCCCTCCGCCCGTCGCCCAGGAACAGCAAATGGCCCTCCACCACCGCCACCCCGGAAAGCTGGTAGGAGAAATGGGTCTTATCGTAGGCGCTCCACAGGCCGCGGCTGTTGGCCAGCTCCACCTTGAAGATCCTTTTTTCGATGGCAGCGTCGCATTTGAGCTCCGGGGCCTTCTCCCGCAGCCGTTCCAGCGCCTGCCGGCCCTCGTCTATGGCCTGATCCACCGAGAACGAGGCCACCGCCCGATCGAAGACCACGGCCGGGCCGGGGCGGCATTTGTCCGGAAACTGGAAGCGGGCCGGCTGACCGAAGGCCGCGCTCTGGCAGGCATGGTCCACCAGCTCCCGCAGTCTGGTCAGATCGGTGGTGGAGGAAAACCCTATCCGGCCCTTGCGGATGACGCGGAGGCCCAGGCCGCGGATCTCCTTGTGCTCCACGGCATGCAGCTTGCCGGACTTGAACTCCACCGGCACCGTCTCGCCGCTGTATCCTATGACCTCGGCCTGATCGGTTCTCCCCCTGGCCAGGGAGAGGGTTTTCTCAATGACCTGTTTCATCCTGCTCACCTCCCCCCGATGATGACGTTTCGGATGCGGATGTGCGGTCCGCCGTCGGACACCGGCAGCGGCATCTGTCCGTCCTTGCCGCACCCCCCCAGTCCACCGTGCAGCTCCAGGTCGTCCCCCACCGCGTCTATGTTGCGCAATGTCTGGAAGACATTGCCCGACAGGATGACGTCTCGCACCATGGGCCCGATCCTGCCCTTTTCAATGCGGTAGGCCTTCATGGCCGAGAAGGTGAACATCTCCAGCTCGGTCATGCCTCCCAGGGCCGAGACCACGTAGAGCCCGCGGTCGATCTCGCCGATCATTTTTTTGAAGCTGCATTTGCCGGGTTCGATGTAGGTGCAGCCCATGCGGACGATGGGTTTGAATTGATAGCTGATGGCCCGGGCGCTGCCGGTGGGCTTTTCGCCCATCAGCCCGGCCGTCTCCCGGGAATGCAGCCGGCCCACCAGCACCCCGTTCTTGATGAGATAATTTTTGCCGGCCGGCACCCCCTCCTCGTCGTAATGGTAGCGTCCCCGCTCCCCGGCCAGGGTGGCGTCGTCAACGATGGAGAGTTGGGGCGGGCCGAAGCGGCGGCCCAGCCGCATCATCCTTCTGAGTTTCTCGTTTTCATAGATATGATCGGATTCGGACAGGTGCCCGAAAGCCTCATGGGCGAACACCCCGCACATCTTGGGGTCGATGACCACGGTGTAGCGTCCCGCCTCCACCTTTTCGGCCTTCAGAAGATCTAGGGCGTCCCGGGCCACCTGCTCCACCAGCGGCTCCAGCCCGGCCAGCTGTCCGAACCCCACTGTTCCCCCCCCAACGTTGTCGTGGGCCGTCTGAACGTTGGAACCGTCCTTGGCGATGGCCGCGAAGGACATGCCGCAGTAAAGACGCTCCTCGACGATCTCCGCCCCCTCGGTGTTGGCAAAGGTCTGCCGCTTGAAGACGTCCTCGTAGCGCACCCGCGAGCTCTGGATTCCGGCCTGGGACAGAAGTTGCTGGTTATAGCGCCGGGCCAACGCTTCTTTCTCCTTAAGCGGCACCTTCCTGGGATCGTCGGCCAGCTTAACCCTGATGGTGTCCCTCGCCGGCTTGACCTTGGCCAGCAGGCTTTTACCCCGGCCCACCAACCGGGCCGCCCGCTCGGCTTCGGCCGCCTTCTCCGGCAGCTCGTCGATGGTATTGAACGAGGCGAACCCCCAGCCGCCTTTGTGCAGGGCCCGGACGTTGCCGCCCCGGCTGGTGCTGGTGCCGGCCTGCTCCAGCTCCCGGCCCTGGTAGGTGACGCCGGTGGTGCTGCGCTCCTCGATGCGCACCTCCAGATAATCCACCCCGCAGGAGGACAGGGCCTTTTTGATGTGGTGCTCCATTTATATCCTTTTTTTAGATTAGTTATGCTTTCTCACCTAAACACACAAAACACTCAAAATTCGGGTCTTTCGTGTTTTTCGGTGGCAGATGCTTAATGCTCTATTCCCTCTCGCGCCTGGACGCCATTCCGGTAATAGTGCTTGAACTCGCGCATCTCGGTCACCAGGTCGGCCATCTCTATTATCTCCGGAGGCGCGTTCCGTCCGGTCAAAACGATCTCCATCCCCTCGGGCCTTGCCGCTAGGAGATTTTTAACTTCGGATAGCGTTACCAACCCGAAATCCAGCGCCACGTTCAGCTCGTCCAGTATCATAACGTCGCAACTTCGTAACTTCGCCGCTTCGAAAGCGTAATCCAGCGCCTCCCTCGCCCCCTCGACGTCCCTGGGGTCCGGGTTGTTTCTGTCGACGAAGTCCGGCCGGCCGAACTGGACGATGGTGAAGCCGGGCAGCTTCTTGGCCGACTCCAGCTCGCCGTAGTTGGTCCGGCCCTTCATGAACTGGACCATCAGCACTTTTTTCCCGTGGCCGGCGGCCCGCATCCCCAGGCCCAGGGCGGCCGTGGTCTTGCCCTTGCCG